>CAZBWN010000036.1:0-1935 GCA_964495905.1 uncultured Candidatus Peribacteria bacterium | reverse complement strand
CTTGTGCGGAATCCTCGCAATGACAATAAAAATCATATCATTTTAATTTTGTTGAAAGCTTGTAAGCAATCCATACATATAGACTGTTCTTTATTTATTTTTCTATATGAAAAAAGCATTCACTCTGATAGAAATGGTTATCGTCCTTCTGGTGATCTGAATTTTGCTGGCAGCGACTATGAAATTTTGATCTAACCGTATCATAGATCTCAAAGCGCAGTCTATCAAGGAGCAATTTGTCGGATATTATACTGATATCTATAGTCAGAATATGACTTCAAGTTTTCGTGATGGTAAAAGATATCAAGAGTTAAAAGTAGTTTTTACTACCGGTATCTCCTATGGTGTAGATGCTTCATCGCTGATTGATAGTAAGATATCCGGTATAGCTCTCCAAAATCTACGTTTTGAAACATGAGGAACTTCCTTTCCTGCAGTTAATCTATTTTTTGTCCCTTATCAATTGTGATGCACTATCACTGATGGTTCACTGAGCTGAAATATTTTGCGTTTCAATCTTGTCATCCCTGAAAACGGGAAACAATATTGTTTTGAAATTAAGTCGGAAACCTGTAAACTGGTAGAAATGAAATGTAATGAATAGTAATTTGGACTTCGTCCGTAATATATCCTAACGGATGTAATATATTGTAATTAATTACACGAAATAAATTACACCGAAGGTTTATTACGCGAACGATAGTGAGTAAATTACTATGTATAAATTTAGTTTATAAGTCTATATATGAAAAATAAATCAGCATTCACTCTTATTGAGGTGATGATCGCCATCACTGTTTTTGCTATCGGTGTGCTGGCTGTCTTGCGTTTGATCACGCAAAATCTAGTGACGCTTGATACCACGCAATCTCGTACTATGGCGACTTTTCTTGCCAAAGAAGGCATGGAACTTGTCTATAATATGAGAGATTCAAATATCAATAAATGATTGTCATGGGATTGTGTCCTCAAAACCGGATTTGTTATCGATGCTTTCGGAACTGTTGATCCGGAGCAAGTCTGTGCTTGGAATTTCTCTTCATGAAACCAGAATCAGGTCCTTCAAATCTCATTTTCTCCTGAGTGATATACGTATACGCTTCCTGTACCTGCTTGACCTACTTTTGCTGATCTATGGGGTGAAAATAGATTGCGGTATGCTACTTGAGATGTTTGATGACATCAGATATTCCGGTATTCTTCACGTCCTGTAGCGGAACAGGATCCCACCTTCTTTTCAAGATATATCCTCTTTACGGGTGTCCGTGAATGAAATACTATACTGCCACGTGAAAGTATTATGAAAGTGGAATCGCATGTGTCTTATGTCAAAGGAACGAAAACGTGAGAAGTGGTCCTGGAAAGCTTTATAGGGAATTATTAATTTAGAATTTAAAATTTAGAAATCAGAATTTAGAAACAAATAAAATTTAGAATTTAGAAATTAGAAATATAAAAAATTTAGAATATAAAAAATTTAGAATATAAAAAATTTAGAATATAAAAAATATTTGATATATGAAAACAAAAAAAGCGTTCACTCTGTTGGAATTACTAATCGTGATGGCAATCCTTGGTATCCTTTTTGTATTGCTTCTCAGGACATATAACTGGATTGCGACTATGGTTTTTCGTGTGCAGCAAGAAAAAGAGGTCTCTCAAGAGATATTGCAGATATCACAACTTATACAAAATTATTCTGACAGAAATACTATCGATTATCCAAAATATTTTGAACAGAGCAGTGGTGGTTTGGTTGATACTCAATGAATCACTGAAGTCTTATATCTCAGCGGACAAGATGGCCAGATAAGTTTTTCTGCTCGTGGTACCTGTGGAGATCCGGCTACGGAATATACACTTACGGGTGCATGATCCGGATGCTCGCTCTATATGATCACCAATGATAGAACGATAGAGCTTATCAATCCAAAA
>CAZBWN010000035.1:0-13748 GCA_964495905.1 uncultured Candidatus Peribacteria bacterium | reverse complement strand
TTACTACTGTATCTTTGCTTTTGCTTTTGATTGTGATCACTTGTACTCCCTTGTAGTATCCACAAACTGGACATACTCTGTGAGAAAGTTTTTTTGCTCCACAGTTTTTGCATGTAGATATTTTGTGTGAATTCACCATTCTTTTGATATTTATCGATTCCCATGTAGAATGCCTTTTGCGTCCTTGTGATTGGGAAATTTTCTTTTTTGGTCCGATTGTCATTAGCTTATTCTAAGCGATTAAAAAATTATTTATTTTTCTGTCATTTCGAATGGAATGAGAAATCTCTATTTTTATATAAGATTTCTCCTTACTTCGTTCATCGAAATGACAACGTTTTATATTATGCAGCAGCTGTTATATCAACAACAGTTTTGAGGTATTTTCTTCCGTCAAATCTAGATATCTTTTTCTTACTGAAAATAACCGTACCATCGATTTTTGCATGAACAGAAAAATCATTACCTAGATACGTATTTTTTCCACATTCATATTTTGATCCTTTTTGTCTGATGATGATATTACCAGCGACAGCTTGTTGTCCTCCGAATACCTTGATTCATCTATACTTTGGTTGCGAATCTCTAAGATTTTTTGCCGATCAACCAGCTTTTTTGTGTGCCATTACAATATAACTAACAATAAAAAATTAATTAATAATTAATAATTGATAATGAATAATGTTGGTTTTTTTTTCTTATTTAAATAGATATTTTCCACCATTATTAATTTTTCATTATTCATTTTTCATTATTTTAAATTCTGTAGGCTTGTGTATAGCAATTTCGATACTATTTTCAAGCCTTACTTTGACTTTTTGATTATTCTTGGATATCTATTCCATGATCTTTTCTGTAAATTTCACCTACTGGCAAGAGTCTTCCTATGATAACGTTTGATTTAAGATCAGATAGCTTATCAATAGCTCCTTTGAGTGATGATGATACCATGACTCTGATAGTTTCCTGGAATGATGCTGCAGAAAGCCATGAATCTGTCTCCTTAGCGATATTAGTCAATCCAAGCGCCAATCTTTTCCCTTTAGCCGCTTTCTTACCTGCAGCTTCAAGTTCTTTATTCACCTTGATGAATTCTTCGTATTTGATGTATGTCCCAGGGATGAAACTACTATTTCCAGAATCTTCGATGAAGACTTTAGAGAATAATTGTTTTACCACTACTTCGATATGCTTATCATTGATATCCTGTCCTTGAGATCCATACACTTTCTTGATCTCCTTGATGATATATTTTTGCGCTTCCAGATCACCTACGACATTCTTATATTCTTTGATAGACAATGATCCATTGGTAAGTATCTCTCCTTTGAATACCTCTTCTCCGTCTTTTTTGATCGGATTGATTCCTGTCATAGATTTGATGTATTCGTCTTGGATACCGAGGATGATATGATCTGCCTTGATCTCCAATACTTTTCCAGCTTCCTTGATCTTGAGTTTGCTTTTCCCTTTGGATGCAAATACTCATCATTTTGCCAATTCTTCTCCTTTTTTGACATCCACTTTATATCCAGATTTGAGAAGATATGTTTTTTTCTGATACTCGGATACGACTTTGATATATCTCAATTTATTCGCTTCGTAGAATGAAACCTTTCCATCAAATGGTGCGATGATAGCAGGATTTTTTGGATCTCTTACTTCAAATAATTGTTTAACTCTATCTATACCTTGTGTTTGTTCTCATCATTTTGCTACTCCACCTTCATGGAAGGTATTGAGCGTCAACTGTGTTGATGGTTCTCCTATAGATTGCGCAGCGATTATTCCCACTGGCACTCCTACTTCTACAATCCTTCTTGTTGAAAGATCAGTTCCATAACATTTTTGACAGATTCCGCTGATACTGTAACATACCAATGGAGTCCTTACTTTCACTTCTTCTACTCCCATATCTTGGAGCAATTGTACATTCTCTTTGTCTAACAGATCATCTTTACCTAAGATGACATTTTTTTTCTTATCCACAACATCTTCGGTGAGTACTCTACCACTGATGACCGTGTAGAAATTATCTCCCTTGAGTTCTGTCTCTTGTTTGGTAAACGTCACATATTTTTCAGTTCCACAATCATGTTCTCTGATGATCACTTCTTGTGATGCATCACAGAGTTTTCTTGTCAAATATCCTGATTCAGCTGTCCTCAATGCTGTATCTGCCTTTCCTTTTCTTCCTGCATGTGCAGAGATGAAATACTCGATAGGTCTCAATCATTCAACGAATGAGTTTTTGATCGGAAGCTCGATAATCTCTCCTTGTGGGTTGACTACCAGTCCTTTCATACCTGCAATCTGCGTCATATGTGTCTGTGATCATCTCGCTCATGAATCTACCATCGTATAAAGATCTTGTCCTGGTCCCGTGATTCATTTGAGACTTTCCTCAATCTTCTTTTTGACGTCAGTCCATATCTTAACGATAAATCTGTGTTTCTCTTCTTCAGAAAAGAATCATTTGAAGAAATATTTATAGACTTCATTCGCTTTACTATCTCCACATTTGAGTTCTTCCTCTTTTTCTTTTGGTACCCTCATATCAAGGATATTAACTGAAGTAGCTCCTAGAGTTGCATATTTGAATCCAAGATTTTTGATATCATCAGCTACATATACTGTCGTCTGCATATCATATTCATCAAATATCCTACTCAATAATTTTTTGATATCCTTATTTTTGAGCTTGCTATTCATAAATCTGATCCTTTCAGGGAGTACGGAGTTTAAGATAACTCTTCCTACCATAGTTTCAATCGGTGCGTTATTGTAATTCAAGATGATCTTGTCTTTGACAAAAATTTCTCCATTATCATAACTATTGAGCACTGTTTCTATATCAGGGAATATTCCTGTGATAGGTTTTTTTGTCCATTCTTCTTCGCTCTTATATTGAGGAGTTCTTGGATCATAAAAATCTGTAAGATAGTAGACACCAAGCACCATATCTTGTGAATGTGCAATAGTCGGCTCTCCTGATCCCGGTTTCAAGATATTTTTGTCGGCAGCAATCAATTCTCTTGCTTCTCTTTGCGCTTCATCAGAAATCGGCAAATGTATCGCCATCTGATCTCCATCGAAATCGGCATTGAATGAAGGACACACTAACGGATGGATTCTGATAGTCTTTCCTGGCATCAAGATAATCTTGAACGCTTCGATAGAAAGTCTATGTAATGTCGGTGCACGATTGAGTAACACCCACTTGTCTTTAATCACTTCTTCGAGGAATTTCAACGCGAGCGGAGATTCTTCCTTGATGAGTTTTTCAGCTTGTTTTGGAGTATATACGATTTTCTTTTCAATAAGTTTTCCGATGATGAACGGAGTGAACATCTTGACCGCGATATAGATCGGTAATCCACATTCGTTAAGTTTGAGCTCAGGACCTACAGTAATAATAGATCTTCCTGAGTAATCCACTCTCTTTCCAAGCAAATTCTTTCTGAAGATACCTTCTTTACCAGAAAGCATATCTGAAAGCGATTTGAAGACTTTGATACCTGCACCGCTGTTTCCACCAGCACCGGCTTTTTCTCCAACCAAAAGATTATTTACTGATTCCTGCAAAAGTCTGATTTCGTTTTTCTTTACGACATCAGGCATCCCTACTTGAATCATTTTCTTCAATCTGATATTTCTCATCAGTACACGTCTGTAGAATAGGTTAACATCTGATGATGCGAACTTTCCTCCTTCGAGCTGTACTACCGGTCTAAGATCCGGTGGAATTACAGGTAATTTCCTTATTA
Source organism: uncultured Candidatus Peribacteria bacterium (assembly GCA_964495905.1). Classification (GTDB taxonomy): domain Bacteria; phylum Patescibacteriota; class Gracilibacteria; order Absconditabacterales; family Absconditicoccaceae; genus CAJBLF01. The sequence goes on along the minus strand of CAZBWN010000035.1, from coordinate 9,981 downwards.
TCATATTTTCCGGTTTTACTCCAGAAACATGTAAGTTGATAAGTAATTTGATCAATGCTATAAGCTTTTTCCTTTGTTCTTCTGACTTAGTATTTTTGAATATCTCAATATTCTTTTTGATATCTTTTTCTACATCTATGACTTGAAGCAATTTTAAGATAGCCTCAGGACCTGATTGGAACACAATCAAATGTGAAAATCTTGCGAAGATATTCCTAAAATCGTTTTCGAAAATAGTAGAACCTACCGCTAAATCAGCAATGATGGATTTGATCCTATTGAATTCTTTGTCTAGAGAATCTTTGTTATCACTGAATAATTTATCTATCTCTTTAGTTTTTTTTGAATTATCTTTCTCTTTTTCAAGTTCTGATTTGTAGAGCACTTCGAGTTCCTTGATCCTTACATCAAAATCCTCTTTGATTTTTTCTTTGATTTTCTTTTCAAAATCTTTGTCCACTTTTTGGACCATGATATATTTTACGAAGCTCAATATCTTATCGATCTCATTTGCAGAGATACCGAGTAATTGATTGACTCCTCCTGATGGGCTTGATTTGTACCAGATATGAAGTAATGGAACTGCTAGTTCGATATGTCCCATCCTTGATCTTCTGACTCTAGAACTTGTTACTTCCACTCCACATCTTTCACAGACTATTCCCTTATATCTCACTCATTTATATTTTCCACAACTACATTCATAATTTTTCACGGGTCAAAAAATGGATTCACAAAACAATCATCCTTGTTTAGGTTTACCTGTCCTATAATTGACCGTATCAGGATTATCCACTACCCCATGTGACCACTTCTCTATATCTTCGACAGAAGCGAGTCTTACGATCAATCCTTCAAATTTTGTTTTATTCATACTAATCTCCTTAGTAAGAAAATAAATATCTAAACTCAATGAATAATGAATAATTAATAATGAATAATGTTGGTATTTTTTTTATTTAAATAAATATTTTTCCAACATTATTCATTTTTCATTTTTAATTTTTAATTATTTTTTTTATTCCAGTTCTCAGAAATCTTGCATCTCTTGTATTACGTTATCTATGATTTCCTCTTTTTCTTGAGCTACATCCTCTTCTGTAACAGTTTCTTCACCTTCTCCTACAGCACTACTCTTCATCACTCATGAAAGTCCAAGATTTACTATCTTTTTGATTCTATCTTCTTGGACGATCTCAAGTTCTTCGATACTCAATGGTTCTATATTCTGACACAATCCTTTGAAAAGGAATGTAAGTAAATTAAATGATTCCGGTAATCCACCGATCTTTGGTTTCTGACCTTTGATGATAGATTCGTAGAGTTTATTTCTTCCGATAACATCATCAGATTTTACTGTAAGCATCTCTTGAAGTGTATATACTGCAGAATACGCTTCTAGTGCCCGTACTTCCATTTCTCAGAATCTCTGACCTCCTTGTCTGGATTTTCCTCCAAGCGGTTGTTGAGTGATTAATGAGTATGGTCCAACAGATCTTGCATGTATCTTATCTTCCACCATATGTACAAGTTTAAGGATATGCATGTATCCTACCGTCACTTTCTGATCATATTTTCTACCGTCTTCTCCGTTGTAGATATTGAATTTCAAATCTTCCATACCACACATCTTAGTGAATTCCGTCAAATCTTCTGATGAAAATTTTGAGAAGGTAGGAACTGCAAATTGCACTCCAAAATGTTTCGCGATATATCCGAGTTGTGATTCGAATAACTGTCCCATGTTCATACGAGAAATTACTCCAAGCGGATTGAGCACTACATCTACCGGTTTTCCATCTTCTGTAAATGGCATATCCTCTTCTGGCACCACGATAGAGATAATACCTTTATTTCCATGTTTTCCAGCGAGTTTATCTCCCACTTCTATTTTTCTTGTACTTGCAACATATACTTTGATCTTCTTTCTTACTCCTGCCATTAGATTATCTCATTTTTTTGCATCAAGAACAACAACATCGATGACTTTTCCTTCACTACTTCCTGATGGGACATATAATGATGTATCTTTGACGTTTTTTGATTTGTCTCCAAATATAGCTTGAATAAGCTTTTCTTCTGGAGTAAGTTCTCCTTCAGATTTTGGTGTGATTTTTCCGATAACGATATCTCATCATTTGACGATAGATCAAATTCTGATTACTCCTTCATCATCCAAATTCCTAAGCTTGTTCATAGAAACTCCTGGAATATCGTTGGTAGTTTCCTCAGGTCCAAGTTTAGTATCTGCTACTTCTATTTCATATTCTTCTATTTGGATCGAACTCAAATCATCATCTTTTACCAATCTCTGAGAGATTACAATCGCATCTTCATAGTTATATCCTTTCCATGGCATAAACGCTACTCTGAGGTTTTTTCCGAGTGCCATTTCTCCATTTACAGAACATGGTCCTTCTGCGATAAGATCTCATTTTTGTAATTTTTCTCCTAGTGAAACTCTAGGTATCTGTGTCATACATGATTTACTATTTGATCTTGCAAAAACAATCAACGGGTATTCTTTGATACCTGTCTTGTATTTTACTTTAACTCTTTTTCCATCTACATATATAACCTCTCCGTCAGCTTCAGCTTTGATCACGGCATGAGTCATCTGTACGATATCTTTTTCAAGTCCTGTACCTACCAATGGAGGATCATTTTTGAGTAATGGTAATGCTTGTCTCTGTTGATTTGTTGCGATAGAGGCACGCACCGCATCGTTATGATCTACGAATGGAATCAATGAGGTATTTGGTGAAAATATCTGTGATGGATTGACATCTACATGCGTAACATCTCTTACATGGAACATTCCCATCTCGTTGAATTGTCTTGCAGCTACACGTACTTCTGTGATATTATTGTAGGCATCGATAGGCGTTGTTGCATCAGCAATACAGCATTTTTCATCCAATTCTGGAGAAATATACTCTACTTCGTCTGTAAAGAATGGTTTTACACCTATAGATTTTCAAAGTTTACCATATGTCTTCTCTATCTCTTTTGCTGCTTTGTCATCAATGTAATGATCTTCTTTTACGATCACCCCCTTGAGCTCTTTTCCTTTTGCATCTAATTCATGGATATCACGATGAGCGATTCTGTTGATCAACACCTCTCTTTTTGCTGGTAATTCGCGATAGATCTTAAGTGCTGGAGTTTCCAAAAATCATTCGTCGTTTACACGAGAATATAATGATTGGTAAATTACCAGTCCGATATTTTGTCCTTCTGGTGTTTCAATAGGACATATTCTTCCATAATGCGAAGGATGTACGTCACGTACCTCAAATTTTGCGGTTTCTCTTTTGAGTCCTCAAGGTCCGAGGGCGGTAATTCTTCTCTTATGTTCAATTTCTGATAGCGGATTAATCTGATCCAAAAACTGAGAAAGCTGGGATGTAGCAAAGAAACTCTTCACTGCATTATCAACAATCTTAAAGTTTACCAAGTCGGTGATCTTAAGTGGATTTTCAAGATTCAAGATACTTAATTTTCCTTTGATACTCTTAACGAATTTTCTCATCACGGGTTGAAGATGTGCATAGAGAATCTCTCCCATGGATCTGATACGTTTATTTGAAAGATGATCTGAATCATCAGTATGATATCATTTTTTGAAATTTGAGATATTGAAGAGATATTTAAGTGCTCCTATAAGATCTTCGCCATCAAAAATATTCGCTATATCACCGTCCAATGGTTTTTTGATTCCCAATTTTGCGTTGATTTTTCTTCTTGCGATTCTTCCGACAAAAATCCTTTCTGTAGAAAGAAATTGGTTTTTGATATAATTGAGCGCACTTTCCGGATCAATCAATTCTCCTGGTCTGATCTTGTTATATACGAATTCTGCTGCTGATAATGCATCAGTAGTAGTGTCTTTTTTGAGGGTGACTTCGAGGTAATTGAAATCTTCTTCATCAAAACTATCTTTGAAATGAGCTCTGATGCTTTCATCATTTTCTATTCCGAAAATCCTAAGTAATGTCGTGATAGGGAATTTTCTTGATTTGTTGATCCTTGCTACCACTACTCCTGATTTTTCTGTCTGTATCTCCAACCATGGTCCATTTTCAGGGATCACTTTGAAAGAATATCTAAACTCTTTTTTAGCAAAAAATATACCGTATGATCTGATGATCTGCGAAATGATTACTCTTTCCACTCCATTGATGATATATGAAGCTGATGGCGTCATAAGTGGCAAAATACCTATATTTGCACGTTTGCTGAATAATGTTTTCTCTGTCTTTTTCTTTCCATCATCATGGATCTCATTTAATTTCACTTTACCTGTGATGATCCCTCCATATGTCAATTCTTTTTTCTTGCAGGTTTTTGCATCATCGATAGGTTCAGATATTTTGATATCATCTATCTCTACATACATTTTTTCTCATGCAATATCCCAAACCGGGTTGATATTGTTGAAAAGTTTGTTGATATATTTTTTGATAAAGTCGTCATACCCTCTTTTTTGAAGATCTAGAAGATCAGGGAATGCAGCGAATTTTTTTGGACTACGCAAAAATATCCTATCTCATTCTCTATAGAAGTCTTTGAATATTTCTGGTATCTGTTTTTTGCTTTGTTTGCTGAAAGTTTTGATTTGTTTATTTATTGCCGTATGATGGAGATTTTCTATATTTTTGGGTGCAGCAATGGGTGTACTAGCTTGTTTAGCTATAGGTTTAGCTTGTTTAGCTACAGGTTTAGCAACTTTTTTTACTATAGGTTTGCTAATTTTCTTTACTGCAGGTCTACTCACTTTTTTTGCTACAGGTTTGCTAGCTTTTTTTACTACAGGTTTGCTCACTTTCTTTGCTACAGGCTTGCTCACTTTTTTTGCTACGGGTTTCTTTGTTTTTTTTGCTTCCTTCTTGTTTTGAGAAGTTTTTTTTGATTTCATAAGGTTATTGGGGATAAGAAAATAAACGATGAATGTGGACTACACTAAGATAGTCAAAAATTTTCTTTATCTAAAAAACAAAAAAATTCAAAAACCGGGTTACGATCTTTGAGGAGTCAATTGTTTTCTTCCTTTTTGTCTTCTTCTACTGAGCACTGCTCTTCATCCTGCAGTCTCCATTCTTTTCCTAAATCCATGTTTACCTATTCTTTTATCTCGAGAATACTTCCTTATTCTTCTTAATTTACTAGCCATTTTATCATAATGTTAAATTATAAATTTTACTCATTGAATGCTTTTATGATTATTTTTTGTATGCTATAAATCCAAGTTCTCTAGCTCTAAGAATAACTTTTTTGAGTTTCTTTTGAGTTCCTACTGCATTGAAAGTATATTCTCTTGGTTTGATGTCACCAAATCTCGTAATATATTTTTTCAACATCACTACTGATTTTCGATTGAGATATTTAGCATTTTTTTTGTCGCTGAAAAAATCTACTTTTTGTCAAAGTTTTTTAGCATCCCATGCTTCTATAACAGTATTGAGCTCTTTATCTAATTTTGCAAATGTAAGAAATTCTTCAGTTTTGTCCATCTTGAAGATGAAATATCTCTTAATGGCTTTGTTATATAAGACATTTTTTTTGATCATATCCAAATCTTCAGCTTCCGCTTGGATGCAGTATGAATATACATATGCCTTATCGTTTCAAGCTTTGCTTCCTAGATCGTAGGCTAATTGTTGAAGTCCTAACGCATCTTCTGCTACGATATTTGTTTTGATGAGTTTTTCAAATTCAGAAACCACTTCTTTGCGATTAACTTCTGACAAAGACGCATCAACCAACAATACTACATCATACTTTTGCATTATTATACTTTTAAGATATTAAAAGATTAATATATTACGGTTTTCTAAATATTAACTTCAGATTGCCATTCTAATAAATTTAGTCACTTTCATATCAGCTGGTAAAATCTCTTTTACCTTTTTTGAACCGTCTCTGATACATTCTTGTTCTAGAAGAACATTATCTGCTAATGCTTTCTTAATTTTTCCTTCAACGATCTGAGCGATCATCGCTTCTGGCTTCCCAGCAGCTTTGAGCTCTGCGCTAAATTCCTCTTTCAATTTTGCTATTTCTTTTTCATCTACTTGATCAAATGATACATAGGTAGGATTCATAGCAGTCACTTGCAAAGCAAGTTCTTTTGCTATTTCATCATTTCCTCCTTCGAAGAAAATAAGTGAAGAGACTCTATTTCCTGGATGATTATAGACAAACGCTTTTTGTGTTGTCACCAATACTCCACTGATATTCATATTTTCACCTGTTTTTCCCATAAATTCTTTTACTTCATCATCAATAGCTTTTGCTATAGTAGGATCAAGATCTTCAAATGAAGAGACTTCTTTGTCGCTTTTAGCGATTTGACTAAGGACAGAATCAAATAATCCTTGGAAGTTTTCGTTTTTTGCTACGAAATCTGTTTCACACAAAAGTTTAAGTCCTGCTATTTTTCCGTTATTTTCAACTACTTTGACGATACCTTCCTTAGTTTCTCTTTCTGCTCTAGTTCCCGCTTTTGCGATTCCTTTTTTCTTGAGCACTTCTTGTGCTTTTTCTAAGTCATCACCCGCTTCAGCCAAAGCTTCTTTACAATCCTTGATAGGAGCAAAAGTCATCTCTCTCAATTTTTTCAATAGTTCTATATTTCACATATTCAATATAATTAATAATTTAAAATTAATAATGAATAATGTAGGTATTTTTTTTATTAATAAATATTTTTCCGACATTTTTCACTATTCATTTTTCATTTTTCATTCTGTTTTCTCTTCCTTATTTACCTCAAAGAGTGTCATAATCCATTCTCCCAATCCAACAAATATCGCTAATTTGTTTTTTTGGTCTATACTATATTTACCGTCTCGAGCACTTTTGGTGAAGATAGCCAAGAAAGCTACCATAACTAGCACTACGATTATAGGAATATATTTGATGAAAGGTATAAACATGAATATTGATGTTACGACTATAAGAAGAAGAAATATCGCCCACCATCCCAATGATTGTTTGAGATGAAATTGTTCAAAATCAGTTTTTTTCTGATTATTGAAGGCTGTAACGATGATCCCTATAAGGAGATACATCATGACTGCTCTCTTTTTCTCTGTACTACTAGGTATATATACTTCTTTCGAAGGTTCAACTATCGTAGGAGTAGCAACTTCTGGTGCTTGTGTTTCTTCCATATGCATTAAATAGAGAAGATAAATTGCCTAAGCAATTCTTATGCGTAAAAATTAAGCTTTAAACATATTATTTAAGACAAAATCTACACTTTTGTGGCTTGATACATTTGCAAGGATGATACTATCCTCTGCCCATCGTCTAGAAAAATTAGTTCCTGCAATGATAATGCTTTGAACTCCAGGAGTTTTAGTAATTTCATTAATGAAGTTATCCATCATCTGACCATCAAGTACGATCACCAATTCTGGTTTTCTACTAAGATTTTTTACTCCTTTGTAAATTTTCAAAACTCTTTCAAGCTTTCTCTTGTATACTAATTGTTCTTTTTTGGTCAAGGTAAGATAATTTTCAGTACCTACAAAACGAGCCATAGTATTCATAGATTCTATTCTTTTTTTGAGTGTCTCAAAATTTGTCAAAAATCCAGAAGGAAGTTTGTAATTGAGATAATTAAACCCATATTTTTCACCTAACTTCTCGAGTTCGTCTGCATACATTTTCTTTTCAGACACAACCAAAATCTCTTTCCCATCAGCTTTTGCTTGTAGGATCTTAGCTTTGGCAGTTTCGATCTGTTCTATGATGGATTCAGGATTAATCACTGCTAGATTATTGATAACACCCGCCCAATACTTGTTAGTTTTTGGATGAGCTTCGCTTTTGAGCGTACCAATATGAGCTTGTGCCTCGACTACATCGTTTACAGATATACTCATAATAATTTATTTTTTGATAAAATAAATTAGACTTTTAGATTATTTAGATGTTTAGATTATTAGATATCTAAAATATCTAAGCTTCTAATTTTCTAAGCTTCTAAATTGCCTATTTGAAAGAAATAGTTGCTCCTTCAGCTTCTAATTTAGCTTTGATACCTTCAGCTTCTTCATACTTAACTTTTTCTTTGATAAGTGTAGGAGCTTTTTCTACTAAATCTTTAGCTTCTTTGAGTCCAAGTCCAAGAAGTTCTTTAACTGCCTTGATAACTCAGATTTTTTGTTGTCCAATATCAGTCAATTCAATATTGACAGTATCAGCTTGTCCTCCAGCAGCACCTGCTTCAGCACCTCCTGCAGCTCAACCAGCAACTACCATAGCAGCAGCGCTAACTCCAAATTCTTCTTCAATAGCTTTTACTAATTGGTTTAATTCTACTGCACTCATCTCTTTTATGAGATCCATTATCTTCTGTGCGTTCTTTGTAAGTTCCATTTCTTGAAACAATTATAATATAAAGACTTTATTTGTGACGAGTATCTGTGCCATATACTATATAGTACAGGCAAGCATACCTCGAGACTAAATAACTAGATTATTCGGCAGCTGGAATTTCTTCAACTTTTGCTTCTGCTGTAGGAGCCTCCTCTGCTTTAACTTCTTCTTTTACTTCAACCTTAACTTCAGCTTTAACTTCTACTACTACCCCACTTTTCTTTGCAATCTCGCTAAGTACACAAGCGAATGATTGTAATGGATAATTGAATAGATAACAAAGTTTAGATAACAATTCTTCTTTTGTAGGAACGTTGGCAAGCTCATTAACGTATTCAGCACCTTGCCATTTCTTTTCAAACCATCCTCCCAAAAATATGAATTCTGATCCTTTGTTGTCTTTTTTCAATTCCTTCAAATATTTGTTGATCACTTTGAGTGGGCCGAATTCATTTTCATGTGCGTACAATGCAAATACAGATCCTTCTAATGCATCTACGTTGATCTCTTCCAATCCTACATCTTTGATTGCCTTTACGAAGATTCTCTTTTTGATGATGTTCATGTCTCCATGAGTCGCTTTCATATCAATTCTGATCTTATTAGCAACATTTACCGGTATCGATTTTTGTTGTACGATCACAGCATTTGTAGCACCATTTAGATCTGCTTTGTATTTCGCGAATAGTTCGTCTTTTTTTCCTTTGGTTATAGTCATTATCTTGAATGTAGAATTTAAAATTATGAATTCAGAATTTTTAAACTTAAACCCCGAATTTAAAAAAAAGACTCTTAGCGAGGCTCTTATACAAAAAATATTGTTTGTATGGGAACCTAGGTAGGGATTGTATTTTATGCGTTTAGCAACCTACTGTCTTTGGTGGTGATGTAAGTTTTATAGGAAAATTGGGGGTGATTGCAAGAGATTTTTATGATTTTTATTCTATTATATAGTAGTAATATCAAAATAATAATTTATTATCAAATTTTTATCTACCTTGACTTTTCTACTTAAATATGTAAAAACAATCAAAACAAAAACCGCCAAATCATGACAACAATAAATTTTATCAATAATGAGAATCTGATTGTTTCTTTCAGAGATGAAGAAGTCAGCATCGTAATAGATGATGCTATCTATCCCCATAGTAAAAAAATCAAAGAATTACTAAATGCGATGGATTATTCAGATCAATCAAAACAGTTAGCCAATACCATCAGAGCCAAAGAACTGGTATGGCAATTACACGAAACTCTACGGCAGCATATCAATCAACTAGGAACTCGTGACCCTGATTATGTTATCCTGGAACAAGAATACAAAGATACAGAAAAGGCAAACCTGTTTTTGTTTCAGGGGATACAGTATCTGCAGGGGAAAACTCATGAGTTTACGGCCGAGTTCGCTAATCCTATAACAAGGATGAATTGATTGTAAGTTATTTACTCTAGTAAGTCCAGGTTTCCTGGGCTTTTTTTAAAAAAATTTATTTCTTTTTCTATCGCCTTGCCGGCTGGGCGTTACTTTTTTCCTTCCAGGTGAAAAAAGTAACCAAAAAAACCCTCGGCACCATTAGGGCAGTATCACGGATT
>CAZBWN010000034.1:0-11621 GCA_964495905.1 uncultured Candidatus Peribacteria bacterium | reverse complement strand
TAGGAAATTAAGTATTTAATTTTATTCATAACTTATGATAAAGATGAAAATCACTTTTTCACCCAAAACCCGGATAGGTAAGTTATCAATAGGATTGACTATGCTTTATCTATTGTTACTTATAGTTTTTTTTGCTTTCATGTTATTTGGTTTAGTTACATTTAACGAAGGTCATTGGTGGGATTGGACTGTTGGTATTTCAGTTATTCTCATTTTAAGCGCTTTTGTCACTGGAATCATAGCTGTCATAAAAAACAAAAATCGTTCTGTTCTGCTTTATATATCACTATTTATAATTTCATGTTCTATTCTTTTCCTCTTATTGCATAGCTTATTTATCAATGATTAATTATAGGTAAATAAAAAAATCACCCTGTAGTACTACGGGGTGATTCTATATAGTTCAAATTAATTTTCATCATTTGGAGATAAGCCTTAATTTGTTACACCCTCTAGAGCAAGAATTGGCTCAAAAGCAGTTTCTAATAGCTACTCTCTATAACAGTATATTTGTTAGTGATAACCAGGTGAAAATCAACACCTTGTAGTTTTGCTGTAGTAAGTAGACAGAAGATAGGAGTTACACTATAGATAATAAAGTAATATGTTAGTAGGCTTGATTTCTTTTATTAGACACAATAGGTATTCTGTCTAATAGATTATTGAGGTATGCTTATAATAACGTAATCTCATCTTGATTTATTCTTTCAAATTCTTATCTATTAGACGTATCTATTTTTTATCGCTATTATGTCTAATAAAAATGACTGATTATCAGAAAGGGAAAGACAGTAAATCTTGAATGCAATTTGTAGAACCTATCAGAGATTTGAAAAAAATAGCTCAAATCAAAAATACGCTCAGGTGAGAGTGAGATATAAGAAATCTACTTTTATTTGAACTTGGTATCAACTCGGCATTGAGAATTTCAGATTTGCTCTCTATTAAGGTAAATGATCTGTTTGATGAACAGGAGAATGTGAAAGAATATTTTGATCTTAAAGAAACTAAAACCTCTAAACCACATAGAGTGACTATTACTCCTAAGGTAAAAGCTACTTTGCGAGAGTATCAGAAAGCCTACCCCAACATAGTTAGAAATCCAGATTTCTATGTGTTCTTCCATAGGAGAGATAATGTAACTTGAAGCAAACCAATAGGGAGAAAAATGGCTTGGCTTATGCTTAACCAACGATGTAAGAATGCATGATTGGTCGGTAATTACTGATGACATACACTTAGAAAGACACGAGGGTATCAAGCTAGGATGAAGGGGATATCTTTAGAGGTTATCCAACATAAACTCAATCATAGTAATATGGCAGTAACAAAAAGGTATTTGTGAATTACAAATGATGAAGTAGAAGACGCTTGTATGAAATTGGATTTATAAAAAAAATTTTATATCCATATTCTAGTAGATGACAAATATAATATGATTGTTAAAGCATAAATACTGATGATTACCAATGAATTATCAAACTATCAATTATACACCACAAGAACTTCGGTATAAATTTGTACAGTACATCAAACGAGCCAATAAGAACTGAGAAGAAATAGTTATTTCTTGATTTCATGTTTATGTATGATTACATAGACAATATTTAACAGAACATAAAAAAAGTCAAGAATATTCCGTCATAGTTGAGGGAATACTGACCGTTTTTGAATGTAGGTACGAACAAAAACTAGCACAATGAAAAAATGTAGCGTATTTGCTAAATAATAGATTCAGAGGAAACTGGGCAAATCAATCAAGGATAAAAGTGAAAATTTCTGGTGTTCATCCTGATGTAAAATATATCTTTGATTCAATAATCAAAAGAAATAGTAATAGCTACTCCGTATAAGGAGTTAGTCAATCCTAGCCATTTTCATTGAGAGATATTACAAGTTTATAATGAATGATACTATTTTTTATGCTTCTTTATGAATTCAAATATTGGTTTAAAATTTTCTCGGGGTATCTCTAGACTTGTGTTGTTTGTTATTTTACCTGCAAAATTTGTTTTTGCCTTATCTGTGCAATTAAAGAGTCGTATCTCTCATCATCATGCAGTTAATCATTTAACAAAATAGCATTCTTTCGTCTGTGCATCTTTAAATAGAATGTTATTTATTCAAGCATAATATAATAACATTTCTATAGGTAATTTTGCATCATGTTTTAATGACTCAGTAGTTGTTTCTTCTATATTTTCTTTTAGTTCAGTATTCGAAGGTATTCCTTCTTTCTTTTTGCTACCAAGAGCTAATGTTTTTATTTCTCAATTTTCTGGTACTGGTAGTAACATGCCGTAAATCTTTTTTCTCTCTGCTTTCTTAAAAAAGCAAGTATGTGCCGTTCAATCAGGAGTTATTTCCTTATTTTCTCAATTAAACAATATCTTCCATTGTTTATACCCCTCTTGATCAAAATCAAACAATCAAAATACAGGTATTTCATCTCAATAACATGATTTATATGCAGTATTATAACTTTCCAATAATTTAAGGACCGTTCATGCTCAACCACCGTCTATTATGGTGAATGGTGTATTTGCTCATTTATAAAGTTTTTTGTAAGCTTCTTGCAGTATAATTTTATCGGTTTTTCACTCTACAATTAATAAGGGGCCTCTTATTTTCTTTAGCTCATCATGCAAGGCTTTTAATTCAGATAATTCTAACTTTAATTTATCTCTTGCCTCTATTTCTTTATCATATTTAGATCTAGAAATTTCTATCTTTTCATTTTTCTTCTGGACACTTAAATAAGTGGAGGCAAAGAAAGGAGACTCTTCAGGGTACTTTTTACAAATTTCCTCTATTTCCTTTGTTGTTCCTCACTTTTGGTATCAAATATTTTTAAAGTACAAATGTATCGCTTCCCATAAATATCACACTAGCTTGTTATCTTTATTGTTTTTTGAAAGTATGAAAGAATGCTCTAGTAACTTTAAGAATTTTTTTTTATATTTACGATCTTTATCTTTAATGTCTTTAATTGTTTTTATAAAATCTTTATCTCGTTCTATTTCGTGCATAACTGCTGTTACATTGTGGATTTCTCAATCATATTTTGATGCAATTATGATATTACTTTCTAATAATTGGTTGATCTTCCATTTAATTGCCTCTTGGTCTTTAAATTTATGTATTAATATATCATTTATTTTTATAGCGACTTTATAGTTGTCTCTTACTTGATTATCGTAAATAGCTTCATTGTCTAAAATATCATTGAAATAATTTAGATTCTTGTCAACTAATTTGTTAAAGAGTCATTTAAAGTATGTACTCTTTTCTTTGTCTTTTAATATGTCTAATATCCTGCCTTTATCGTCATATCATATTGTGTCTCTATCTCATTCCAACAATTCCTTCAAAATCCCTTTTGCTTTCCCTTTTCAATATTTCTCAAAAAGGGTCTGGTATCTGGTGTAAATACTAATGAAGATATATGGAGAGTGTCTCCTTAAATCGTCTTTTTTGTCTCTTTCCTTACTATATATGCCCAATAAATAATCTACTTCCTTTTCTCATAAAGCAGTTATGTTTTCCAAAACCAGATTGACGTCCTCGCCATAAGTATAGGGCAAATATGTAATTATTTTATATTTGTATTGATTAATATCTATCTTGAATCTTTTAACGGCAAGTTGTATGCAATCACTCATTGTTCATACAAATGAATTTGTCGTATAAGTTGAGCGTCATTCTTCCTGTTTAGTAATATGAAATTCTCGATTCTCTGGTAAAATATCTTTTTTTTCAGATAGTATTTTAATCACTTGTTCTTTTACTTCCTTATTTGAAATATGGTACTTCTTAAAAGCTGCTTCATTTTCGACATACTCGCGTATTAACCAAGGGTGGTATCAACTATGCTCTCTAATCCGATTAATTGCTGTTTGAATATCTTGTTTTTCTTTATTCTCCTGCTTTTCTTGATTTGCTTGGAGCGCTTTTCTTTGTTCTCTTATGTGCTTTTCTCTTTTGAGGATTGATTCTTTTCATAAGTATGTTTCTATCCTTTCTAATAGTTCTCTTTTCTTTTTTCTATTAGAATCTTTGATGTAGTCATACAAATATCGTTTAGGATAATTAATCTCTCCAAAATCAGCCTTGTAAAATGTATCTATATCATCGATATTCATTATTCAAGACATCTTTCTAATAATTTGATCTAATCGTACCTTGCCTTCTAGCAGAATTTTTACAAATTCTTCGAAAAAAGATGTGTCTTTATTTTTTATGAAAATCAGCAGAGCAAAAAAGAAATCACTTTCTTGAATCTCTCTTATGTCAAAATGATAGTCAGTTCAGTGTGGATCTACTTGTAGCATCTTTAGAAAGATTTTTTTTATGTTCAAAAATGATTTTTTTGAAACTTTTTCAAGATATTTAAATAGAATTTTTTGATTGTTCTTTTGAGGATCACTAAATTCTTTTATTATTGTTTCATGGGTTGCTATTATGTATGTTTTGAAAAAATCTATGATTAATGTTCCATTGTCCTTAATATTCTCTAAATATAGGTCAAACAACTCATCATATTTACCTATGTAGGCTATAACGTATTCTTCTATTCCATGTAAAAATTTTGTTTGTCTGCTTTTTACTTCAAGAGATAATAGAAAGGCCTTTGTGAAAAGATCCTTATCATCATGTTTAATAAAATATTTCATGAATAAGTAATTCTCAACTGATGTTCATTTATCGTGAAGCACTTTCCCATTGTATATCTTTTTTACCGTTTCATATTCTCAAAATTCATCTTCTAGATAAATTTTAACTGCCATTGTTCTGATTGTTCCACCATATTCCTGACTAGTAAACAATTTTTTTATTTTTGATCAAATACTCTTTTTTTCTTTTATCTTCTTGATAAAATCCTTCTCAGAAACTAATGTTAAAAGGTTGTACAACTCTATATAATGTGTTTTGTTTTTATATTTATCAAATTCTTGGAGTAGAAACTCCATATCTTCTTTTTCTATAAATTTTGATACCATAATTTTCAATTCTTTTTTCTCATTCCATAGCTGAGAAAGTCTATTTTGGTACTGGGTTCGTTTCCTTTGGAATGCGCTCATATTGTCTTTTATTTATAAAAAATCATCTAATACATTACATTTTTCTGATAATAAAACCTAGATCGCTTTTTTTTGTACTTAAGAATTGTATTCCAATAGTATATCTAAAAAAAATATCACTAAATAGTAGTAATCTTTTTTCTAATGGTTTCAAATAGGAATTATTTCAATCATTTGAATAAATCTTCAATTGGCACATCGAGAGCCTTTGCTAATTTTTCTATATTTTCTAAAGTTAAATTTCTTTGTCCCCTCTCAATTAGTCTAACGATGATCTAATTATGACACACTAAATCCATTTGCATAAATAATCGTTTTTAATCGGAGAAATAAGATGGTTTCTCCTTTTTTTAAATATAAGAAATCAATTGAAAGGGTTAGAATAGATAAGACAAAAAATACTGTATTAAAACTTAATTTTCTTTTGTAAAAAGGCTAACATCTCTTTTGTTTCTTCTGATTGAAAAATGAAGAGGGAAGGATAGTATGGGGGTGGATTTATTTCCTTTCATTTATCTTTATGAAACTCCTACAATCAGAAATTCGTGACATCAATAGATACCTAGAAGAAGGAAAGCCTCTTCCTGAGAAGTATAGGTTTTATCTCTTTGACGATAAAAAAGAAGTAGAACTCGTCTGGAATGGGAAAAGCAATGAAGTAAATAATATCGTGCTTCCTTTCCAAATTATAGAACAAGTGGATGAACCAAGAAAAGAGTGAGGGCATAAGGTCATGCAATCGCTTTTTGATTTTGATGATAGGGGTAGGCAAATTGGTTGATGGACAAACAAGCTAATACGGTGAGATAATAAACTGATTCTCTCTTCACTCAAAAATGGTCCACTGAGAACAGAGATAGAAAAACAATGAGGAATTAAATTGATATATATTGACCCACCTTTTGATGTGGGAGCTGATTTTTCTATGAAGGTAGAAATTGGCGATGAAGAATTTACTAAAAATCCAACAGTATTGGAAGAAATTGCATATCGTGACACTTGGGGAAAATGAGCTGATAGTTTCATTTCTATGATTTATGAAAGATTGAAGCTAATATATGGCCTTTTAGCCAATGATGGGACTATTTATGTACATTGTGATTGGAGAGTAAATAGTTACATGAGATTGATTTTAGATGAGATATTTGGAAAAGATGGCTATAGAAATGAAATAATTTGGCAAAAAACACTCTCGTCAAAAGCACAAAGCAAACAATTTGGCAATATACATGATAGTATTTTTTTATATTCAAAATCTGATCAAAATAATTTCAATGTAATTTTTGAAGCAAGATCGCAGGAGACAACAGAAAAAAGATTTCCTCTTATAGATAAGAGTGGCAAACGTTATGTTTTAGATAATTTTACTCAGGCTGGACAATGATCTCCAAAATATTTTTGAGAAAAATATGGTACGCTTTTTCCTCCCACATGAAAACATTGGATTTGGACGCAGGAAAGAATAGATGAAGGGATGAAATTTGGACTTATACAGTTCACATCAAATGGTATTCCAAGGGTTGTTAGATATGAAACAGAAGGTGTTTCGGCAGGAGATATTTGGTCTAGTAAGGAACTTATGATGCATTCCCAAAGTTGAGAAAGTGTAAATTATCCAACTCAAAAGCCAGAGACATTACTTGAAAGAATAATCAAGGCATCATCTAATGAATGAGATATTATCTGTGATTTCTTTTGTGGTTCATGAACTACTCTTGCAGTGGCTGAAAAACTTGGTAGAAAATGGATAGGTAGTGATATCGGTAAATTTGGGATACATACTACTCGTAAAAGAATGATTAATGTTCAAAGAGATTTGAAAAAAGATAAGAAAGATTACAGAGCTTTTGAAATATTGAATTTATGAAAATATGAAAGAAATTTCTATCTTACCGAAGCGAATATTGTCCCTGATGATTTGCCAACTGCAGGACATAATGAAGAAGATATAGAAACTAGAATTAAACATGCTAAGCAGAAGATATTTGAAAAGAAACAACAGGATTTCATTCATCTTATTATCCAAGCATACAAAGGCGAAAAGGTAGATAGTTTCAATACGTTACATGGTAAAAAAGCTGGTAGAATCTTCGCTATAGGTCCAATTGACTTTGCTGTGGGTAGGGAATTGATTGAAAAAGTTCTGGTTGAATGTATAGAAAAATGACTTAGTAAAGTTGATATATTGGGATTTGAATATGAGATGAGTATCGGACCTCACGTGATAGAAGATGCCAAAAAAAGATGAATAGACCTAGCTTTGAAATTTATTCCAAAGGATGTTTTTGATAAAAGAGCAATAGAGAAAAATCAAGTCAAATTTTTTGATATAGCGTTTATAGAGGTCAAACCAGAGATTAAATGAAAAAATATCAGTATAGAACTGACTGATTTTAGTGTCTTTTATACACAAGAAGATATAGATGCTACAATTGATTGAATGAAAAATGCATCTACTAAAGTAATTATGGATTGAGGTCAAATTTATAAGATAACTAAGGATAAAGACTGAATTGCAACAAAAGAGCTTCTTACAAAACAATGGTCAGATTGGATTGATTATCGATCTGTAGATTTTGATTTTGAAAGCAAGAAGGAGATAATCAGAACGATAAGCGATACATGAGAAGAAAAAGAAGAGCGAACAGGAAATTTTATTTTTGAAAATGAATGGCAGTCATTTAGAACTAAGAAGAATAAAACTTTAGAGTTTAAAACTCCATTACGAGAATATATGGGGAAGGGTAAAAGGAAGATAGCAATCAAAGTAATTGATATTTTTGGTAATGATAATATGAAAATAATTGAAATAAATATTTAGATTTTAAATATATAATTTTTTTAAAAAAATGACAAAAACAGCACCAAAACCTATTACTAGAAGTAGAGGTAATGATTGAACAATTAGACAAAAAAGGGCTGATACTTTAGTAAAAACCATTGAAGAAACTTATTGAAAAGATTTAGGAGCAAGATCTGACAAAAAGATTTGAAATTATTTAAAAGAAAAAGGATATGACTCTTTATCTAAATTAATTAAATCAATATAATCTACATGGCAGATAAAAAGACAAAACTCATATTTAATATCCCAGATATATGAAATAAATTTGATTATATCAAGGATGCATTGTTAAAGAAACAACTTGGACTTTCGTTCAATTATATGTTTTTTTTGATTTGATTAGAACTTAAGTATGATTTAGATTCAGGTATTATATATAGATTATTTAAGGATGTGATTATTAATACTGCATCAACAATAGAAAGTATTTTGTTTTATACTTTAAATGAAATATCAAAAAAGTGATCAACAAAGGAAAAAAATATACTTAACAAAAAAGCAATAAGAAAACACAAATATAGAGATGAAAAGAAAATATATGATTTAGATAAAATGGAAAGTATTTTTCGAGGAATAAAAACCATAAGTCGAGAATGAATTCATGATAAAATACAATTTAATGACTTGATCCCCTGTTGAAAGGATGTTTGAATTTATGATGATGATTTAGCAAAAAAATTAGATGAAATAAGAGATAAACGCAATCAAATTCATTTACATACACTAAAGGAAGATAAAGTTTACACGAAAAAAGATATCAATGATATATTCGAAATAACAAGAAAATTTATAGAAAAAATCAAGTCCAAACTTAATTCTTTATAATATATTTTAACATATGGCACTTAATAAAAACTTTCCAAAATCTCCTTATGAAATTCTTGATCCCTCAATCAGATGGTTTCCTGGAGATGAAAATTTATTTACAGATTGACATTTCAAATTACTTCCACCACTCGTACAAAAAATAAGACTTGAAGTTCATGAACGGAGGGAAAAGTGATATGAATGAGCTAGTGTAACTTCTCAAGCATTACTCAATCATTGGTTCAAAAATGAACATATTTTGACGAATGATCAATGACAACAATTTCAATTTCAATATTATTTTGCTCAAAGAGAGGCTGTGGAAACAGTAATATATCTTTATGAAGTAGGACAAGCAAAAGATAAATACGATTTAATGAAATATGATGGTAGTGGTTTAGTATCGGCAAATATGTTTATAGAAGATTGGACAAGGTATGTCGTGAAAATGGCTACATGATCGGGGAAAACCAAAGTTATTAGCTTACTTTTAACATGGAGTTATTTTCATAAAAAATATGAAGAAAATTCTACAATGTCAAAAAATTTTTTGGTAATAGCTCCAAATATTATCGTGCTTGATAGATTGAGAGCAGATTTCGATTGACTCAAAATATTCTTCGAAGATCCAATCTTACCTGATAATTGATATGAAGGACAAAATCGAAGAGATGATTTTCAAATAACTTTACATATTCAAGATGAGGTGTGAGTAATTTCCGATACAGGAAATATATTTTTAACTAATATTCATCGTGTTTTTGATAGTTGAAATACTTTGCCAAGTGCAGAAGATGAAGATACATCAAGTTATTTTATTGGTAAAAAACCTGTCGGAAAAACCAATCAAAGTAAAATTGATCTTGGGGATATCATAAGATGAGTAGATGAACTTATGATCATTAATGATGAAGCACATCACGTTCATGACTCAGAATTAGCTTGGTTTAAATCTATGCAAGATATTACGTATCAATTAAGACAAAAAGGAAAGGAATTAAGTTTGCAACTCGATGTGACAGCAACTCCAAAACATGAAAATGGAGGTATATTTGTGCAAACAATTTGTGATTATCCTCTTGTAGAAGCCATTGCTCAAAATGTTGTGAAAACACCGGTATTACCTGATGAAGCAAGTAGATGAAAACTTAAAGAAAATAAAAGTGCTAAATATTCTGAAATGTATAGAGATTATATTGAACTTTGATATCTTGAATGGAAGAAAGCTTCTGAAGAAATGAAAAAAGCAGGTAAAAAAGCTGTATTATTTGTGATGACCGATGATACAAAAAATTGTGATGAAGTAGCAGAATATCTACAAAAAACCTATAAAGAATTTCAAGATAAAAATAGTATTTTAGTGATTCATACAAAAAATAATGGAGAAATATCAGAGACTATTAGTGGAAAAAATAAAGAAGAACTTGAGAAACTAAGAAAAGAATCAAATGAAATTGATACTCGAGAAAGTCCCCATAAGGCAGTTATATCAGTTTTAATGCTGAGAGAATGACGAGATGTTAAAAATGTAACAACCATAGTTTGATTGAGGGCATATCAATCTAAGAGTAATATCTTACCAGAACAAACATTAGGAAGATGATTGAGAAAAATGTTTAGATGAACATCTAATGTAAAAGAATATTTAAGCGTTGTAGGAACAGATGCTTTTATGGATTTTGTAGAAACTATCAAAGAAGAATGAGTAGAGCTTGAAAAGGTTGCTATGGGTTGATGAACAGGACCAAAAACGCCTATTGTCATAGAAGTAGATAATGAAAATGTACATAAAGATATAGATAAGTTGGACATAGAATTACCTGTACTAACACCAAGAATTTATAGAGAATATAAAAATCTTTCAAATCTCCAATTAAATAATTTTGTCTTCAAAAAAATTCCCATCAGGCAATTTACAATGGAACAACAAAAAGAAATAGTTTTTAAAGACATTACTACGGATGAAAGAACTCATACGACCATTATGGAAGGAAATATAGTACCAAATGCCACAAACGTTATTGGATATTTTACCAAAACAATTATGAAAGAGCTGAGGTTGTTTAGTTGATATGATATTCTTTACGGATTTGTAAAACACTTTGTAAAATACAATCTATTCGAAAAAGAAGTAGATCTTGATGATCTTAATGTTTTGAGGAATTTATCAGAACTTGAAGTAACAAAAACCATAGTAGAAACATTTAAAACAGAGATAAACAAGCTTACTGTGGTAGATAAATGAGATGCGGAAATCAAAAACTATATTAAGATAAGCAAGACAAGACCTTTTGTTGTAAATGATCAATCTATTTTCAAACCAAAAAAATCTATATTTAATAATATCATTTGAGATAGTCATTATGAATTACAATTCGCTTCATTTCTCGATTGATGTGATGATATTATTTCTTTTGCCAAAAACTATTTTGGTGTAGAATTTAAGATAGATTATAAAAATACAGATGGGAATATTTCATATTACTACCCAGATTTTCTAATCAAAAAAGACAATAAAACAATCTATATTATTGAACTAAAATGAAGAGAAGATTTGGATGATGTTCTGAAAGTTAAGAGATTAAAACAATATTGCGAAGATGCAAATGCAAGAGAAAAGAAAAAAGTTAGGTATGAAATGTTATATATAAAGCAAGATGACTATGATAGATATCAACCAAAGAATTTTGAGGAATGCGTGAGGGTGTTTAAGAAAGATTAAAAATTTAATAAAAAATCATCCCGTAGTACTACGGGATGATCATATATGGTTCAAATTAATTTCCTTTTTGGAGATGATGGGATTCGAACCCATGTCTAAAAGGCATATATAAGGATATCTACCACGATAGTTTGTTAACTAGCTGCTATTTTTTTGAGTTATCAGT
>CAZBWN010000033.1:0-3125 GCA_964495905.1 uncultured Candidatus Peribacteria bacterium | reverse complement strand
TCTGATCCGATGTTTGACGTCATGATGATGATCGTATTTTTGAAATCAATCATCCTTCCCTTAGCGTCCTTGAGATGCCCTTCATCCAAGATCTGTAATAAGATATTGAGTACATCGCTAGATGCTTTTTCTATCTCATCAAACAATATCACTGAGTAGGGTTTTCTTCTGACTGCTTCGGTAAGTCCACCTCCTTCTTCATATCCTACATATCCCGCAGGAGAACCTATAAGTTTGGAGACTGAATATTTTTCCATAAATTCCGACATATCTATCCTGATCATTGAGTCAGGGTTACCAAAATACTCTTTTGCGATAAGTTTCGCTAAGTACGTCTTACCTACACCACTTGGTCCTAGGCACAAGAACGAACCGATAGGCTTGGTATATTTGATTACTGATAATCTGCTTCTTGTAATCGTTTTTACGATCGCTTCAACAGCCTCATCTTGCCCCATGATATTCTTTTTGAGCTCTTCAGAAAGTCTTCTGAGTTTCTCTATCTCAGATTCGTTGACGATATTTGTCGGGATACCTGTTTTGTCCGCTAATACGTTACCAATATCTTCTTTGCTGATAATCTGTCTGAGATGCGTAGGGATATTTTTGTGTGTTCTTATCTTTTGCATCTGTACCTTAGCTTCTTCCTCTTTTGCTTTGAGTTCTGCAGCTCCGAAGTAATCTTGTTTTTCGATAGCGTCTTCAATTTTTTTCTGGATCTTTGCAAGTGTCTCTTCAAATTTTTTGTAGTCTTTATCATTACCGAGTTTTTGATTCATAGTAGATTTTCTTGCACATGCTTCATCGATGATATCGAGGGCTTTGTCTGGCAAAAATTTGTTCATCATAAATCTTTTGCTGAGATTGATCGCTACATCGATAGCTTCATCATTGATTTGGACTCCATGAAAATCTTCATAGGTCTGTTTCAATCCTACAAGGATCTGTTTAGTCGTCTCTATATCAGGTTCATTGATGATTACTTCTTGGAACCTTCTTTTGAGAGCGGCGTCTTTTTCGATATATTTTTGGTATTCGTTGAATGTAGTAGATCCGATAAGCTTGATCTTTCCTCTCGCAAGAAGCGGTTTGAGCATCTGTGCTGCATCACCATTTTCCTGTCCTCCTGCACCGATGATGGTGTGGATTTCGTCGATAAAGAGGATGATATTGTTGGTAGGATCCATCGCTTCTTCAAGGATGGATTTCATCCTTGCTTCAAATTCTCCTCTGTATTTGGTACCTGCAACCAATGTTCCCATATCGAGCAAAAATATTCTCTTATTTTTGAGCTTTTCAGGGACATCTCATTGGATTATCTTTTGTGCCAATCCTTCTACAATAGCGGTTTTACCTACTCCCGCTTCTCCGATAAGGAGGGGATTGTTTTTATTTTTTCTCAAAAGTGTGTAGATGATCTGGTTGATCTCATTCTGTCTTCCGATGATAGGATCGATAAGCCCGTCTTTCACTTCTTTGGTGAGGTCAGTACCGAAGTATTCTATTGTAAGTTTCTTTTCCTCTTTTTTGCCTTTTTCTCCTGTTGCCGTATTGTTCTCTTTTTCAACAATTTCGCTTTCTACCGCATCCAAGAGCATATTGATATCGCTCATCTTTTTCATCTTCTCGATGTCCATAAGTTTAATTTTGTTAATATCTAAATTGAACGTTATGAATATTTTACTCAAGACTTGTAAAAAAGCAAATAATCACATCTGCATTATGATAGCATTTTTGGTAAGCTTTTTGTAGTTCTCAACTAGGCTATCAGTATTGATATTGTAGGTCTGAAGGTGGTCTGTAAATTGATTTGACAAATTGTTAAATGATACGGAGAATAGTATATCGAGGTCTAGTTTCTTGGTATCTTTGCTGATATGCTTATGAAGCTCTTGAGATACCTTTTTGCTGAAGGGGAGTTTTTTTGATGTTTTAAATGCTCCTAAACCGATAGAATTCTCATATTTTTTTTGAAAATATTGCTCTAATACTTCTTCTGAGATACCGAGGAGTTTCCAAAAAATAGTATTGAAATCGTGATGTTTGAGAAACATGGAAATTCACCAGAAAAGATCTTCTCCATGGATTGTCTTCTGGTTGTTGGTGAATGCAAGTTTATTTGCGTGCGTTATGCATGAGTTAGAGTGGTTTGTAAGCAGTGTTTTTATCTGTGCTCCCATAGCTTTCAAAGTTAATATAAATTCTCTTTTTTTTAGGATATATTTTTTGTGATAAAATTCAATAGAACTAAAATAAAATTGGATGCATGATTCATGATTTATGATACAAGATATAAGAAAGCTTTTCTTGATTATACTGTGCTGATAATTACTTATATACAAGTCTTTATACTTTCTACTTGCTACTATGTTGTCATTTTTGAGATCATTATTCAGTCCGAGCGTGAAGCCTATGAATATCATCCGGCTCCGTAAAAAAGTGCTACTTCAAAATTTAGAATATCTCCAATCCATCCAGTCTCAATCTGCTATTTTTCCTGTACTCAAATCCAATGCCTATGGGCATGGACTCAAGCAAGTGACTAAAATGCTTTCAAGAACTGATGTCCCTTATATCGCAGTAGATAGTTATCCAGAATATGTCATCGTCAAAAAAAACTCTAATATTCCTATTTTGATCTTGGGAGAGACTTTGCTTGAAAATTATAGGAAATTTGATCATAAAAAAACCACCTTTTGTGTATATAATGTCTGAACTATCAGGCATCTAGGAAGGCTCGGCAAAGAGACTAAAATCCATCTTTTCTTCAATACGGGCATGAATAGGGAAGGTATCCAGGAAGACGAATTGCCTGGATTCATCAAGGAACTTCAAAGTCATCCCAATCTTATCGTCGAGGGAGTATTATCGCATTTTTTTGATGCAGATAACATGTCTGATTATACGCTCAATGAACAGATCCAGCGTTTCAAACGTATGTACTATAAAGTCATAGATGTCTGATTTACGCCTAAATGGAGACATATCGGCAATAGCGCTGCTATGTTCAAGATCAAGGATGAATTCTTCAATGCGTATAGACCAGGGTTGGCCCTTTATGGCTATAATCCATTAAACTCTCAAGATCCTCTCTATAAACATGGAAACAATGTCTTGCCGGTGAT
>CAZBWN010000032.1:0-2971 GCA_964495905.1 uncultured Candidatus Peribacteria bacterium | reverse complement strand
ACTGCAATACAAAAACATTGTCAAATATGCAAGCGACCGTAATCGGTCCTACGCCTCCAGGAACCGGTGTATATGCCGCCACTTTATCTTTTATCGTATCGATATTCACATCACCGACAGGTTTTCCATCGATATGTCCGTATCCTACATCCACAACAATCTGTGAACCATCATCACGAAGGAAACTTTGATCTATCAGATGCACTTTCCCCGTACAAGAAATGATATATTCTGAATTTTTGGTGATTGATTTGATATTTTCGACAGGAGTATCGGCATTACAGGTATAGACGGTGGCTCCTCTCTTGATGCATTCCAGAACAAGCGGCTTACCAAGGATATTGCTTTGTCACAAAATAGCGACGGTCTTCCCGGTAAAATCATCAAGCTTGTAATGTTCAAGGATATATAATACAGCTTTGGGTGTAGCAGGAATGAAGTCGATAAGCCCTATTCATGACAATCATACTACGACACCGCCAAGCCCGTCAAGATCTTTTTGAGGAGTGATGGCAGCCAAGAGCTGCTCTTTATAGGATTCAAATTGTTGCGGTAAAGGAAGCTGGATGATGATACCGACACATTCATCATCATGATTGAGATATCTGATGAGCTCCATGACCTTTCCGACAGTATCATAATTCTGATTGATATAGATGCTTACATCATCAAATTTTCCCGCTTGATTCCTATCATAGTCAGCGACATGGTTTTGTCCGAAGACGATGACCGGCAACCCGATAGATTCCCCATAAGCTTTCTTATGTTTTACATACATAGCGGATGAATAATCATCACCAAGAAAAACGATAGCTACATACGCCTGTTTATCAGCAAAAAACTGAGCCCTTTTTTGGATAAGCTCTTGCTTGAAAGCGACAGACAATTCTTTTCACGAAAGTATCATAGGATAAGTATAAACAAAATAAATATGAGACAGTTTCTTGGTCCTTGTACCTTGTACCTTGATCCTCGTCCCTAAATATATAATAAAGCCAGCAAAAAGAACAAGCCAGAAAATAAAACATACTAGATAACATTTTTGCAATTTTGGTGAATAAAGAGACAGGTAAAGCGCAAAATAAAACAACAAAATTGCATTTTTGAGCCTATTGATTATACTTATAATGAAATCGTAAAAGGGATTTTAGCAGAATAGAAATGGATGACAAACCTACTTATCATTATAGGTATAGCATTAGCACTACGGCTGATAGGATCATTGACGATCAAAGCAGTACGTTTTTCTATGCACAAAAAACATAGGACAGAGCAAGCAGCTAAACTTAGATATCTGCAGATCAAGATCCCAAAAAGCGTGACAACGAAATGAGACGATGGAGGTGATACGATAAGAGATATGAAACAGAATATGCAGATCATGAACCAGATCTATAAAAATTTTTATGCAATCATCGAAGACAAACGAGCACATAAAAAATTCGGTCACAATTATATCAGCATGGAGATGTTCATAGAAAAAGAGATAATCAAATTCATCATGGGAATACCCGAAGAACATGTAGAGAATATGGAAAAGCTTATTTCATCATTTTATATAGGCGCCGTAGTAGATCCTATTGATGTACCCAAACTTCTCGAAGCAGGGAAATATATGGCAGGAGGTGAATTTGTCTTGAACAAAAGCAATGCATACCCTATCAAAACGTATGAATCATTTGAAGCTGATCCGATGGATAGCATCCTATCTGCATATTCCAAAGTATCTAATGATGAAAAGATGTGCTTGCAGATACTTATTTCTCCTCTTGATGAAAAAGAGCTCAAAGCACTCAGAAAAGAATCAAAAAACATAAAGGAAGGAAAAAATAAATGATTTATAGAGATGCTATTCAAAGATATTCGAAAAGGAATCATAGGTGCAAACAGCGATTCCAAAGAGAAACCAAAAGATGAGGAGAAAAAAAATGACTTCTCCCAGCAACAATCAGGAGATCTCGATAAAAAAACCGAGGATGAAATCTTCTCAATCAAAATCAGAGCATTGGTCACTTCACCGGAACCCAACAGACCAGAAAGGATCATTGATGATCTTGCAAGAGGATTCAGTCAGTATAGCTATATAGGACTCAATGCATTCAAATTCAAAAAATCAAAAAACATCCAAGACTTTGCAAAAGAATTCATCAATAGGATTTTTTATACTGATCATTGAACACTAGCAAATCTCAATAAATGGGAAAAGAAAACGATTCTAAATATCAAAGAACTCTCCTCTATCCTTCATATACCCAATGCAAAATTCAACAGAAACCCACGCATAAGCCGACAAAAATACAAGATAATCCCGGCACCGGACAATATTCCAAATGAAGGGATTCTTCTCGGATATAATACCTATGCCGGCATCAAAAAAGAAGTCAGGATTAGAACAGATAACGACGATAGGATGAGACATATGTATGTCCTCGGACAGACAGGTTCAGGTAAATCTACATTGATGCTTACAGCGATACTTGAAGACATCAAGATGGGTAATGGATTTTGTGTTATAGATCCCCATGGAGATTTGGTGGAATTTGCAATGAAGCATTTTCCTAAAGAAAGGATAGATGATCTGATTTATTTTGATCTCTCAAATACCGATTATCCGGTTGCATTCAATCCTTTGGACGGACCAGAAAATGATGATGAAAGAGATGTAGTGACCAATGATCTCGTAGAGATGTTTGTCTCCATGTATGGAGAAGAGATTTTCGGACCAAGAATACAGGATTACTTCCGTAATGCATGTTTCCTACTCATGGAACAACCGGAAGGAGGAACTATCATAGATATCATGAGACTCTTTACGGACGATGCATTCGCAGAATCCAAAATCAGAAACGTTAAGAATCCCATCATCGCAGCACGATGGAACAAGACCTATAAAAAAATGGGAGATAGGGAAAAAGCGGAGATCATTCCGTTCATCCAAGCGAAATTCTGACCATTTACGACAGGTACCTAC
>CAZBWN010000031.1:0-17158 GCA_964495905.1 uncultured Candidatus Peribacteria bacterium | reverse complement strand
TAGGATTATTTGTAAACACATTGAGAAGATCACTTGATTGGATGCTTAGATTTCGTGTTGTACCATTTCCTTGCATATCATTACAGAACCATGGAGTGTTTCCGCTTGTAGTAGGAAATGCTGATTGAAGCACTCTAGATGAAGCAGAGTATCCTGTAAGACCGAAGTTTACTGAATCACCGATTTCACAATATCATGATTCATTGGCTATAATCTGTAATGTGATATCTGCACATGAAGATCATATACATCCTGTACCAACAGTTCCATCATAAAATATATCATCTGATGTAGTTATCGTACCTCCGTTAAATTTTGCCCATACGGTTTTGGTACCTGTACCCGCAGAAAGCGTCCATGCATAGGTTATTGCAAAAGATACGGGAGATGATCGTGTAGCGTTATCGTTAGAAAATGACATATCTGTAAGTCAAGCACCTGTGATATTAAGCGTTACTGATGTACTTAAGGTAGTACCCGTATCATTATTGATGACGAATGATCCTGTAGATATTCATTCAACGATTGCAAAATCGGTAAAGTGGTCAGTTGTAAATAGTACTCATTTTATTCATCAAGTATATATTACTGCTGTTGTAGTATGATGATACCGACTTACGCTATTATCATTTGAATACAATACATCTACTGCGTCTCCTGTGTTTTTAGTAGGAGTAGGAATCAATAGGGTAGCTAATCATCCTACTAATTTAAGTGATTCTGAAGTACTACCAAGAGCAAATGCTGCTATCACTTGTTGGCTATTTAAACTGCTGAGTGTCTTAGGAACTGGAACTCATATTGTACCGTTATAATTAGTTGTATTATCTGCTTTTTTAAATTGGATACCTGTAGGCAATGATAATCTCATACCTTGATTTTTTATATTAAATCCCAAGGGGATATATCCATTCGTTAATTCTAATGAAAATGGGTTAGATCAAACGAAATTTCCACCTGATACAGTATATCAATTACCTGTAAACGTACTCGCTAAAACAGCTGCGTTAACAGTATTTGGAAGTCCTATAAGCGGACTTGTTCCATAGAATGATATAAGGTTTCATGCTGCCACTCAGTTATATGTTGAAAAGTCTCCTCCTATGAAAATTTTTCCACCACTTTGAATTTTTATATTGTCGATTTGACCAATAAATCAATTTCCAACATCAAACCCAGTATCTATAGATCCATTAGCGTTTATACGGACCACATAATTTACTGGTGTTCAATTATATGTTGTAAAATACCCTCAAGCAATGATTTTTCCATCACTTTGTACTGCCATTCCAACAACATTGCTATTAAATCAAACTCCTCCACTGAAACTAGTATCTCTTGTTCCATCTGTATTTATACGTACTAAATTATTTACTGTTGTTCAGTTATATGCTGCAAAAACTCATCAAGCTACTATTTTTCCATCGTTTTGAATGTCTATGTTCGTAACACTTCCATTACCACATCCATTTGAACCAAAAGTTACATCTCTTGTTCCGTCAGTATTTAAACGGATGATTCTATTTGCTGGTACTCAATTATATGTCGTAAAACCTCCTCCGATAAGTATTTTTCCATCACTTTGAATTTTTATGGCAACTGCTCCAGCATTTAATCAAGCACCACCGACATTAAATCATGTATCTATACTTCCATCCGTATTTAAACTAACTAGAGTATATCATCAACCTCCGACAAGTATTTTTCCATTGCTTTGAATTGCTAGTGCATTGACTACAGTACCAAAACTTGTAGTGAAACCAGTATCTCTTGTTCCATCACTGTTTAGACGAGCAATATTATTTGCTGTCACTCAATTATATTTTGCAAAATACCCTCAGGCAACTATTTTTCCATCGCTTTGAATTGCTAATGAAGTTACATAATTACTATCAAATCAACTTCATCCTACATTGAAACTCGTATCTGTATTTCCATCAGCATTGAGACGAACAATTCTACTTGCTGGTAGTCAATTATATGCTGCAAAGGCTCCTCCGGCTATAACTTTTCCATCGTTTTGAAATGCTTGATCATAGACAATTCGATCAAAGGAATTTCAGATATCAAAGCTTGGATCTCTTGTTCCATCTGTATTTATACGTAATATACTATTCATTCCTACTAAATTATATTTTTTAGCGGTTCCACCTACGATAGCTTTATCATCGTTTTGTACTACCATTGCATCGATACCATAACCATTAGTATTTCAATTAGCATCACTCAATCAAATACCTCCGATATTGAATCCAGTATCCATAGATCCATCAGTATTTAGATGGACAATACTACCTATTGGTGTTCAGTTATATGATGGCAAATACCCTCCTACGAGGATTTTCCCATCACTTTGAATTTTTACGATTCTAACACCACCATTATATGAAATAGTAAATGAAGCTCCACCATTATTGAAACTGGTATCTTTGGTTCCATCAGTATTGAGACGGACAATATGATTTGTAGTCACTCAGTTGTATGTCGTAAAAGCTCCTCAAGCGATGATTTTCCCATCGTTTTGTATTGCTATACTGCGTATACCCCCCTCAGTACCTATACTACCTGCAACTCAAGCTCCACCGACATTGAATCCTGTATCTTTAGATCCATCGGTATTTAAACGGATGATTCTATTATTTGTTGCTCCATTATACGTTGTAAAATACCCTCAAACTAAAATTTTTCCATCACTTTGTACTGCTAGAGAGTGGACAGTACTATTAAATCAGGCTCCACCGACATTGAATCCTGTATCTATGGTTCCATCACTATTTATACGAGTGATATAATTTGCTGTTGTCCCATTGTATGATGTAAATATTCCCCCTACGAGGATTTTCCCATCGCTTTGTACTAGTATAGTTTTGACGGTACCATTAAATGAACCGCCAGCAGTGAATGCGCTATCTAATGTTCCATCACTATTCAAACGAGCAAATCTATTTACTCCTGATCCATTATATGATGTAAAATCTCCTCCTACGAGAATTTTCCCATCACTTTGTACTGCTAAAGCACGTATGTAAGTATTAAATCAGATTCCGATATTGAAAGAAGTATCTCTCGTTCCATCAGCATATATACGGCTAATATAGTTTGTTGGTATTCCTTTGTATGTTGTAAAGGCTCATCCTGCGATAACTCTCCCGTCGCTTTGCGTTGTTAGAGCCCAGACATAGTTATTAAATCCAATTGGGATTTTAGTATCAAAGCTAGGATCTATACTTGCCTGATTGGCAAATGCTTGAGAATACAATAAAATACCAATCATTGTTAGACTAAAAAATTTAGAGAAGAATTTTTTCATTTGTATTAGAATAAAAAAGTAAAAGGGATTTAAAATTTATATAACCTGATTATAACCAGAAATTTTTATTTGTCAAATTTTGAAGGACTTTTTTTACGGAGAATTTTTTTTGTTTGAATTTGCTTGCTGAAATGATACAATTGCTTTACTTCTATGATTACTAGGAATATAATCCTATTTATACCTCTTTTTGTGGCTTATATGTTAAACAATATATACTTATTCACCGGGCAGGAGACCTATCTCCTGGACAAAGAACTCTTGAGACGAAAAGAGAATTTTCTCCAAAAATACTGATCAGAGAGCATATTTTCATTTAGTCTGGACAACTTAGATATCGGGCAGATAAAACAAGCTATATATAGTAGTGGTTTGTTTACGACCAAAAAACTTATCTTAGTCAATGGATTGCCTCTGGATGCTAGCACTAAGCTTGGGGAAGAAAGAACTGAGCAATTACAGGTATTTGTAGATGCGCTTATCAAGGCTGAGGGTAAGATCCCTGAGGATTCTTTGCTTGTTTTCATCAGCTCTACACCTGATAAAAGGCTTAAATTGTATAAATTCTTGGAAAAGAATGCTACGGTCAAAACATTTGAACAACTCAAAAATAATTCTTTGGAAGAATTCGTCAAAAAGGAACTGAGCGATTGCATCATAGATCATGCGACCATCCAATATTTCCTTACCAAAGTAGGGTCAGATCTCTATCGTATCTGGTTTGAATGCGATAAGCTCAAAATTCGAACTCAGGTCAAACAACAGAAAAAAATAGACGAAGCGATGATCGATCTTATTGTCTTTGGACAGGTAGAGATTGACTCGTTTGCTTTACTCAAGACCTTATTTACTGATAAAATAAAAGCGATTCAGATATTGGAAAAAATCCAAAGTGGGGGAGCTGATCGAAATCAGTTTGCTGGGATGCTCTATCGAGCAATCAAATTCTATCTCTTTATGATAGATCTTGATGAATATTGAATCACAGATAGCAAAGAGATCGCCTCGTTCCTCAAGATGAATCCTCGGCAAGTCAAAAATGAGTATGCAAAAATCTGAGTATTGAAAACCCATAAGAAAAATATAGAAAAATTCTATAGTGGATTGATAGAACTTGATACGGGCATCAAATCGTGAAAATTCCCTGATACCTACTTTTGGCTAGGAGTTAAAAAAATGATAAATGATAGATTATAAATGATAGATTTTATTTGTATTTCAGTTGATGAAGAAGATAGTCGTGATAATGATATTTATTTTGTTAGGTATCTGAACCGTGAGTGCGGATCTGTCAGATTGATTATTCTGTTCATTAAAAAAGGATGCGGTCACTATTTCACTCAAACAGACTACGTGATATTATAAATGTAAAGATACTATAGTTTCATTGGAACATCTCATTGTTGAAACTGCAAAGGATCTCATGAAAGTACAAACTTATCTCAATAGATGACGTGATATAGAATATCGAAAAACTGTCAAAATAGAGAAGAAAGCATTGTTGGATAGATTACTCCTTTCTAGAACTACTATTGTCACTAATATGAAGACTTTCCAATCTAATCTTCTTCAAAAATCAATCCAATATTTTATCATCAAAGTCAATCCTTACAAAATCAGTCTTCAAAAATCTTTGGTCAAAATACAGGCACTTAGTGGTTTTGCTACTCAAGAACTTAATGCTTATCAATTTCTGCTTAGAGCACAGGTAGCTGTGATAGAGAAGTTGAGCAAAGTCACAACTCAGGGAGAACTTACTGATCTGCTCAAAACTTATGTTTATCTCAAAAAAGAAATACAATGAAAATCTGAATAATCACTTCTTGATCTGAAACACTGACACTTTTCAAATTCCTTTCCAAACATGATCACGACTATGTCGTGTATTATGATTTTTTGCATCGGCCGTATGGCGACAAGACATTTGAGCAATCATTGGCTTGTGTGCAAAAATGAATCGATTACTTGACTACGCAAAATGTTGATTATATCATACTTCCTCCTGTGTATGAACTCGCTTTATTGGATTGAAAGATTGAAAGATTGAAAAATTGAAAAATTCTTCCTCTGTTCAAAAATTATTTATTAGAATATTGCTTCAAATATTCTTTAGTGGGTAAGCTGGGTCTTTTCTGAGATTTTGCTGATGTGGAACAAGCCCAAGCATTGATAAAAAAATCAGAAAAAGAATATGTTCTTGCTCAAAATCAGAAAGCTATCAAGAAATTTCATTCTCCTTTCGCCTATCGAGTCAAAAAAACCCCGCTTTGGAAGTATTATCTCACTAGCCTTTCCTATTCTAATATCCTTGTAAACAAAATCATAAAATTTGATCTGAGATATTTCAAGGATGCAATGGTCGATACGTTGATCCCTTTGAATTATGGATTTTTCCATTATCAAAATACCATCACTAAATTTTTGAATTTCAAAAAAATCCGTTTTCATGGACTAGAAAAATTGGAAACAATTTTTGCTTCATTTAAATTTAAAGAATCCAAAACATATTCTGTAACTATGTCTTATACAGGTCATGTAGAGATATTGAAAAGAGAAAAAAGATTGATGTGGTTGTTACAGAGAGGCAAGACTACTGAAATTGTATTTGAGAAAATATAAAAAATTATTCTGTATAAAAAAAATCCGCTTAAGCGGATTTTTTTTTATATTGAAGCAGAAATTATTTCTTGATTTTTGCTGCTGCTCGTCCTACTACTTTTTTAGCGTCTTTTTTTATTATTTTTACTACTTTTTTTGCAATTTTCTTAGCTTTTTTAACATCTTTTTTGAACTCCTTCTTAACTGCTTTTTCTACCTTCTTAATTGCTTTTTTTACTGTTTTTTTGATAGTTTTTTTAGTCACTTTCTTAGCTGGTTTTTTAGTAACCTTTTTAACTGCTTTCTTAGCTACTTTTTTGACTGCTTTCTTAGTAACTTTTTTGACTGTTTTTTTAGCAACTTTTTTAGCCATAAGAGATATATGAAAAAAATAAAATAACGTATGTAAAATATATAGCTTCTTGTGCTTTGATTACAAGAGAATAAAAAAAACTCCGCCTAAGCAGAGTTTTTTGACTGAGGCAAAAAGATATTATCTTCTTTTTGCTGCAGCTCGTCCTACTAATTTTTTAACAGCTTTAACAACTTTTTTTGCTGCTTTTTTAGCTTTTTTAGCTACCTTTTTCTTAGCAACTTTTTTAGCTTTTTTAGCAACCTTCTTTTTAGCTACCTTTTTAACTGCTTTTTTAGCTACCTTTTTTTTAGCTACTTTTTTTACAGCTTTTTTAGCAACCTTTTTAACAACTTTCTTTGCTACTTTCTTAGCAACTTTTTTAGCAACTTTCTTAGCCATTTCTGAGTAATAATAAAAGATAAAAGAGATATAACACATCAGTTTTATGCTATTTGATCATAAA
Source organism: uncultured Candidatus Peribacteria bacterium (assembly GCA_964495905.1). GTDB lineage: Bacteria > Patescibacteriota > Gracilibacteria > Absconditabacterales > Absconditicoccaceae > CAJBLF01. Next base: position 10,432 of record CAZBWN010000031.1, on the reverse strand, counting down.
TGCAAGAGAAAAATAAAAAAAGAGGAACGAATACGTTCCTCTGTTATACTAGTTTATACCTGCTTTTATTCTTCTATCGCTTCCGTGTTTGCGATTGATATTCTTTTTTGATTTTTTTTGATTGAAAATTTTTTGATTTTCTTTTGTATTGTTCTTGTCGTGATCAAGAGGTATTGAGGGGATATCAAATCTTAATATCTGTTCTCCGAATCCCATGACTCCTAATCCGATTCTTAATGTGATGATTGATGTTCTTTTCATGTTTTTTTTTGTTTTTTTATTTAGTTTTTGTTTGTTTTTGTTTATTTATTTTAATTTCATTGATACTATTTGAACCCCCGGAAATGCCGGGGGTTCCTTTTAGGTTAATATATCGTTTTGATTTTTTTTTGGGGGCGAATGAATTTTTTGATTTGTTCGCCAATTCTCCCTGCGATTGATCTTAGTGCCGTAAAAAGGCGTTTACTGAAATTTTGGAGTTCTCGTTTGAGAGTACCGTATTGATTTTGATTTTCATTGAATCCCATAACTTTTTGCATCACCCAATAGGCAAATGCTTTGAGAATATCATCTTCTTTGTCCGGATATGCCTTTAAAAAGCTTTCAAGTTCTTGTGGCTGTTTGTAATACCAGTTTTTCACAATAACCTCTTTAGTCTTTAAAAGTTTTGCTTCGTCCGTTGGACGAGCGATTGCAAGGATCCGTCTTTCATCTGTGTATGCTATTCTTAGACTCATAATAAAAAATTTTAGTTTAACTTTTTGTTTTTGTATTTATTTTATACATTTTTTGTAATAAAAGTCAAGCCAACTAAAGTGTAATTTTTGTGTTTTTTCCATTGTTTTAGCCTCTAAATTTTATATCATCGGTACACTATCTGCAATGGCAGATTTTTACTAATTTCAAAAAACATGTTTAAAAGATTCATTGATTGGATAATCTGAGACTATAATCAGAAACAACTAAATAAACATCTTCCTTTGATCAGAGAAATAAATGGATATTCAACCCAGTTTGATGAACTTTCTGATGATCAGATAAAAGCGAAGACACAAGAATTTAAAGAGAGAATCGCTAAAGGTGAAACTCTTGATGCCATCTTGCCTGAGGCATTTGCTGCAGTCAAACAAGCGTGTAAAAGAATGGTGTGATCACAAGTGGAAGTGAAAGGCGAAATGCTTACCTGGAATATGGTCCCCTATGATATGCAATTACTCGGAGGAATCATTCTCCACAAAGGAATCATCGCTGAGATGAAAACCTGAGAAGGAAAGACTTTGGTTGCCGTGATGCCGGTATATTTGAATGCGTTGGCAGGCAAGTGAGTGCATGTAGTCACTGTAAATGATTACCTTGCTTCTCGTGATGCACAATGGATGGGGCATGTATATCATCGATTGTGATTGACTTCTGGATGTGTTACCAAAACTGTTGCGCTTCAAAGAAGAAGGGAAGAATATTCAAAAGATATCACGTATATAGAAAATTCAGAACTTGGATTTGATTATCTGAGAGATAATCTGGTCAAGTCTATGAAAGAGAGATCACTTCTCCGAAGACCGCTCAATTATGCTATCGTGGATGAAATAGATAGTATCCTGATCGATGAAGCGAGAACTCCGCTCATCATCTCTGAACCTAATGCCGAAGCGACAGATAAATATCTTTATTATTCAAAAATAGCGACAGGATTGGTTGCATGCACCAACAAGAAAAAAGTATCCAAATGATTGCTTCAAGAATTACTTACTGATGCTAAATCAGGAAAAGATCAAGAAGATGATGGTGATTATTATATCGATGAAAAGACTAAAACAGCATCATTGAGTGGAAGAGGTATAACAAAATTGGAAGAGATACTCAAAGTGGAAAATCTTTATAAGGATCTTGGATATGAGGAGATCCATCATATCGAAAATGCGCTTCGTGCACAAGCCGTCTACGAAAAAGATAAGGAATATATCGTCAAAGATAATGAGGTTCTGATTGTCGATGAACATACGGGTCGTACGATGCCAGGAAGAAGATTTTCTGAGTGATTGCATCAAGCGATAGAAGCTAAAGAGGGTGTAAAAATACAAAAAGAATCTAAAACGCTTGCAACCATCACGTATCAGAATTTCTTCAAACAATATGTTAAACTTGGAGGGATGACGGGTACTGCATTGACTGAAGGAGAAGAATTTGAAAAAATCTATGAACTTTCCGTTTTGGAAATCCCTACCAATAGGCCGACTATCAGAGTAGATAGGAATGATAAGGTATATTACAATGAAGCCATCAAATGGAAATTCGTCAAACAACATATCAAATTCGCTCACGATATCGGACAACCGATTCTTATCGGTACAGCAAATATCGCTACATCTGAATATGTATCCAGAACCCTAGAAAAGGATGCAATCAATCACTATGTATTGAATGCTAAGTTCCATGAACAAGAAGCGCATATCGTTTCCCAAGCAGGAAAATACAAGAGCGTAGTAGTCGCTACCAACATGGCGGGTAGAGGAACGGATATCAAACTTGAATCAGGACTCAATGATACTCTTGCAAATAATTATGCAAAATGGATCAAAAAACAGGTACTTACTGAAAAAAAATGAATATCCGCTGATATCTATTCATCTATAGAATATGAACTTACGATGGAGGGGATGAGACGTGAACTCGGTATGACTGATGAACTTATCAGACAAGCTGAAAAAGATCGAGTCAGTCATGACGGTATCATGATGAAGGTGCAATTCAATCGTAGCAAAAAAGTGAATATTGATGCTTTCGCTGAATTACTTTGCAAACCTTCTGATTTCGCAGCTACAGAAACTATAGAACAAGATTTCCATTATGGATTATTCATCCTGGGAACAGAAAAACATGAATCAAGAAGAATAGATAATCAGTTGAGAGGACGTGCAGGTAGACAAGGTGATCCTGGAGTATCTGTGTTCTTCGTAGCGCTTGATGATTTGATCATGCGTAAGATGGGTGGTGAAAGAATCCAGTCCGTAGCAGCTATGTTGCTTGGAGCAGATGATCTGCAAAATCTAGAATTGAGTCAAAAACAATTCAGCAATTCTATCATCAGATCACAGAAACAGATGGAAGGACGACATTTTGGTACGAGAAAACATCTGTTTGATTACGATAGTGTCATCAATAAACAGAGACAGGCGATCTACAAAAAAAGGGATGATATCCTTGCAAGCGAGACTGATGAAAATCTCAGAAAATATCTTGTAGAACTCATCAAGCTTGAAATCGAAGCTAATATGAGCGATATCGTTCGCCAACAGATAGCAAATGCTAAAGTATTGGATCAATCTGTTGCACAATTTCTCCGTGTGATAGACAAAGAATTTTCTCTCAAACTTGATCATCAGCAATTCCAGACATTTGAAGAGATGGCTTTTGAAAAACTTCAATCCGAGCTTTCACTCTTCATGCTGGATCAGCTCAAAGCAAAATTTGCGATGATGGATATCAATAGATTGTATCAGATATTCAAGGATGTATATCTCTATCACTTAGATAAATTACGAGTCAAACATCTTGATGATATGGAATATCTCAGAGATAAAGTAGGTCTCGTAGGATATGCACAACTTGATCCTTTGGTCATCTACAAATCAGAAGCTTTTGAAAAATTCCAAATATTATTATACAGACTTAAATTCGACGTGACTACCTATATCGCTGGTATCGATTTTAATATGGTGCAACAGCAAGATCAAGCACAACAAGTTTCTATGGCGAGTTCACAAAGCGAAGCAGAATATCTCAAGATGCTTCAAAAAGTGAGTTCAGAAGTCAAAGAGATAAAGACTGAAAGGCCAAGAGCTAAAAAACCAGAACCGATGGTATATGAAAATAGCGATGGTGTAGAAATATTTGAAGTAGATAGTAATAATAAACCAAAATGAGTACCAAACGTATTTGATGAACCGATGATTCCACAGCCAGGAGGAAAGGTAAGGCCTAACGATCAATGTCCTTGCGGTTCCGGTAAGAAGTATAAGAAATGTTGTGGTGCTAAATAACAGAGTATTACAAAATTAAAACATTAAAATATTAAAAAATTGGTAGCTAGTGTTTACTAGTGTACCAATTTTTTTTATTCCTTGTCTTTTTTTTGCACTTCTTTATATACTAAAAAATCTTTATTTTTTTACAGAGACAATGAAATCAAAATTACTTTTGTTATTAATTGTTTTGACTACTTTGCCTTTATTAAGCTGATGCTGGGATGATGATCCTTGTGCTGATGATCCAGATAGCAGACATTGTTATCAAAAAGAAGCTGTTGATAATAATGATCCTAGTCAATGTAAAAATATCGATTGATCAGATTTTAAACAATATGGCTCAAATCCACCTAAAGATAAATGTTATATGATGGTAGCTGCAAGCAATGGTGATTACTGATTGTGTAATAAAATCAAATGAGGTGAAATGTCTTATTCAAAAGCTGATTGTATTTTTGAAGTAATCAGTGCACAAGATGATCCAAAAGGATGTGATCTGCTAAAATGAAAAGATAGATATGAAGAATGTAATCAAACATTCCGTTCTGCTACCGCTTTGGGAATGAAAGATCAGACTATAGAAAGTCTTATAGAACAAAGTAAAAATGATCCAGATAATGCTGACCTCAAAGCACAAATTCAAAAAGAAATGGAAGCCAAGAAAGCAATGTTCCCGTATCTGACTCCAGAAGAAAAAAATATTTATATCAAAGAACAAAGATTAAAAATCATGGAAGGTATAGATGATACAGATGTAAGTTCATTAATCTCTAAAGAATATACTGCATTTAGAGCTGCGAATCCTACGGCTGATGTTATTACGCTTCTAGATAAGATGAAATCTATCGCTGACAAACAGGAAGCTATCAAACAGATAGATGATGATGCAAATGCACTTGTTGATGCAGTTAAGGCACAAATGACTAGTGTCGCTCAAGCAGGACAAGATGCAGCTACTGATATTATGAAAGAAAAAGCCGCTGATTGGATTAAGGAAAACGGTGGAGATAAGCTGAAATGGAGTTTGAAAAACTTGGAATGGATGAAAGATAAATATGAAAAAGGTTCTGAAGCATATAATTCAATCAATGAAAAATATGAAAAAATAAAATGAGTATATGATCAGGTTAATGGTATCTATACAAAAATGGATGGTCTTGATACTTTAGTTGCTCAAGGTAAATTGACTGCAGACAAAGCTAAGGTCATCAAATGAGCGGTCTTGCTTCAAAACTGACTTACTGCTGTGACAGAATATGTCCCTGTCTTTGGGAGTACGATTTCCAAAATCACTAATGCTACGTTTGAAACAACAATCAAAGTCGCTGAAGAAAGAGCAAAAAGGACCACTTCACTTGATAAGTGTATAGACGATCCTTTGAATTGTAATACAGATGATATTAGTGCATATTAAAAATGTTTATTGTACTGCATTGAAATCATTTTCATAGATGCGGCCATATATTTCGAAGGGAGAATTGTACTTATCCAAATCCATTCAGTTATTTTTTAACATCTGAGGATCTAAATCTCGTAAATCATAATAACTTACATATCTTTCTTTTTTTATGGGATCATATGCTATTCATACTTTATGGCGAGCTAATTGTGAAACTATATGACTTGGAATACCATCCATAAAATTTTCAATCTTTTTTGTATATACTCATGACAATGGCATAGATGTATCGTCTAATATATGATTTATCAGTCCCTGAAAAGAACTGTCAGTATTTAATTCTTTTTTTGTATCTAAAATAATCTTTTTTTTTAATGTTTCATTGAAATCATAATATATTGTTTTCTCCTTTGATTGAGTTGGTTTAGATGTGCTTTCTACTATAAAATTAGAATATTGGTCTAATCATAAATATTTTCTAAACATGTCTTCACGGATTTGCATCGGTAATGTGAGTTTTCCTATTGTCTCTTTCGTGTATTTCTTTTCGTTATTCACAAAAGACATCATCTTTGGAAATATATCATATCCTCATGGAAATATGTTTTGTGCTATATTCTCTTTAAAATCTATTTCTTCTTTTGTCATTTTTTCATTTGTTCTTTTGTGATAGAAGTCTACGAAAGTATTATATAGCTTGACTGGTAAACCTTTGAAAATTTCATTTCCTACAAATGCTATTGTTCATAAATCATTTACATCAACATATCCTTTAGCTTTTGATTCATCTTTTGATCTCATTTTTTCTGCATAGGCTTTGATTGCGTTGTCTGGAGTGGGTCCATAGGGTCAATTTCCTATTTGTTTGCTGGCTTTTTGATAATACGGATCTGAAAAATATGGATTGTCCTTTATAACTATGTTTAATGTTTTTTTTAAGGTATCTAATTCTTGTTTTGTTTTCGCTTGTATATTCTGCATTTCTTTTGTTTTTCCTTTATTGGTATCTTCTATACTACTTCCTTTGCCTTTTTCTCCAAAACTCATAGTGTAAAATAAAGAAATAAAATTGTATGCTTATATTGCTGGAGTAGGTTCTGCTATCCTTTCTTGTGTGATCGGCACATGCGGAGCTTCCAGTTTTGGTTGGTTGGCTGCGACGATTGCTGCTTCCTGCTCCGCTATTTTTTCTGCGTCAGTCTTTTCTGGAAGCTTAGATTCGTCAGTGCTTCCTCCTAGTCTTGCTTCCATTTCAGCATCTACGAATTCTCTCTTTCTTCCATATTTCTTTCCTGAATATTCTTTGAGGATAGCTACTATTTTTTTGTTTTTATAATCTGTTGTGTAGATCATATTCATACTGAATGCACGAGAAGTCGAATTGTCGATGTTGAGTTTGATGTATGCTTTGTAGTTTGCGATACCTACGATATCTTCTGTTGAAAGCACCGGAGCATATTCTTTTTCAAGAAACTCTGCATCGGGTGCACCGACTTTGAATGATTGCATCGTACCCACGTTACCAAATACTGCAGCCTTTACATCGTTTTTTCCACCTCCTACATCACCGAGTCCTTTTGGCGGTTCGAGCTGTGCGATATATTGATGAGCCATGATGAGTGAGAGTCTGTACTTTCTCGCTTCTGACAAGATATCTGCAAATGTACCTGATACGAAGTTTTGGAATTCATCGACATAGAGGAAGAAATCTTTTCTATCTTCTTCCTTCATCCTTGCTCTCGCCATCGCAGCTGTATAAATCTTTGATACGATGATCATACCGAGCAAGTTGGCGTTTGATTCTCCTATCCTACCTTTACTGAGGTTGATAATGAGAATTTTTCCATTGTCCATGATATCCTCAAATCTGAATGCTGATTTTGTTTGTCCAATGATATTTCTGATCAGTCTATTGGTATTGAATGATACGAATTTTGCTGAGAAATATGGGATGATCTCTTGTTTCTCTTTTTCACCCATCGCATTAAATGTTTTTTCCCGTCGATTTTTTACGGTAGGGTTTGTCACTTTCTTTACTTTGTATTCTCTATATCCTTCGTCCGTGAAGAGTCTTACGATATCGAGGAGGGTAGGCCTATCTTCGAAGTCTTCAAGCAGCGTCAAGCTTCCGTATTTAAAATATTCCTGTAATCTCGGACCAAAAATTTCCGGACCGAACATCTTGATGAATATTTCTGTAGCGTCATTTACGACTCTATCTGCTTCATCCAAGGTAGCAATTTCATAGAGATTCAATCCCATCGGTCTATTTTCATCACCTGCATCGAAATATACGACGTCTTTCGCTCTTTCTTTTGGAATGTAAGCAAGCATGTCTTCTGCAAGATCTCCATGCGGATCGATCAAACATAATCCATCACCATTTCGGACATCTTGTCTTGCTATCGTCTGCAAAAATACTGATTTTCACGTACCTGATTTTCCGATACAGTAATGATGTCTCATCCTATCATCTCTTTTCATATATACGGGAGAGAGCATATTTCTGTAGATATTCGTTCCAAGGAGGATAGCATCTTTATATAATTTATATCAGAATCATTTTTTCTGAACCATGGATCTGACGAATTTTTTCATATTTCATTTTTCATCTTTTTTTTCTACGATTTCTTTTCCTTCTAATTGTGTTTGAGTGAATTTTTCTATCGGTTCCCATACTTCTTCGTTGTGCATTGTTTCTGCTACTGCCCGATGTTTTTTGTAATCAGCAAGTATGGTATCGAGTTTTCCTCATCTATACGTTTCTGCCAATACTCCTCACATGATATATCCGTTGAAATCTTTTGGTATCGGAAGATTTTCCGGTGCAGGAAGCACTTTGTATTGCATCCAAGAAATGATCGGCGTACGGTTGTAGGTCGCATCAGGGAAATGGAAGAGCGATGTAAGTTCGTTGATTCCAAAATCAAATTTTTTGTAGAAGAATCCTATGATGAAATTATTCAATGCCATCTTTCGTAAGGGCTTGAATATCCATCAAAACATATCTGCTTTGGTTTGTGGATCTTCTATCTCGTTTCCATATTCATCTCCATATACGGTTGTTCCGCTTACGATGTTGTCGATATTGCTTTCTAGATTCTCTTTTTCATCAGAACTTGTTACTATCATCATCCCAGAATCGAAAAATGGTAATGCTGCTTCTTCTCCCATAGAATTGAGATAATCCTCTTTTGCTTTGACCATACGTACCATAGTTACGTTTTCTTCCTCTTTTTTTGATGTCATCATCTCTTTGCTTGGTCCGCTGATAAGGAATCAAATCAGTTTTCGTGGCATTATGATATATTTCCGCCATTGATTTCTATGTTCATAGACAGAAAGATTTTTGTATAATCTATCAACCGCTTTTTGTGATCTTAGATTGAATTTATGTCCTACCGGTTTGATGGGGATGACAATGCTTAGTGTATCGTATCTTGAAACTTTTCCTATCGCATCTACGATATTATTTATCGGATCATCGGGTTGTTGCTTGTATATCTTGATATTGAAAATAGGATCTTTTTTTGGTTCTAAAGGCATGATATCCCGATATTTCCTTTTGAAGAAATGCGGTCTTGTCGTCTTTTCTATCGAACAGTTAGGAAACTGTGCAGAAATAGCACCTTCCAAAATCTGTTGATATTCTGGATATGCACCTATCATGAAATCAAGTATCCCATCTTCATAATGATAGATCAGTGTAAATTTCGGTTTATCAAAAATATTTTTCATAACCGTATCTCTCATACTTAGTGATCATATTTTGTGCATATTGTGAAATACCTGTGCCATACGTCAGATTTTCTCTTTCATATCTTTGGCAAGCTCTTTTTCTTGTTCACGATCAAGTTTGCTTTGTCCTCTTGGAAGCAATACTTTGAGGTAAATGATCCTTCTGGAATTGAAAACATCATAAAAAAATCTCAACATATTTCTTATAATTACCAAGAATAATATTCAGACAACAAAAATCAGTAAACCATTCAATGCATAATGGCTGTATGTGGTAGCGGTAGCTTTTCGTCCTGTTTGTATCGTTGCTGTTGTGGTAGTTTGTGTGGCTTGTTGATCTTTTTGGCTAGGTACTGTTGTAAATCCTGATCCTTGGATTATTTTGGGTGGTGTATAATTATTTCCTAATAAAAAATTCTTGATCTGAGTAGTTCCTCACATCATCTGCATACACGTAACTTTATCTTTACCTCGTGCGATACTTGTCAATTGCGAAATATTTTCCAGTCATGCTGGATTTTTTTCATAACTTGCTTGGATAAGTTGCTCACATAATCACAATTCCATTTCTATAAATGCTAAGTGTTAAATGATGGTATTTTTTTTATAATTTTTTCACTCATATATTATCTTAATCAAGTATAGTCAGAAATGGTCTTTTGTACAAAAAAAAACAGCTTTTGGAAACTGTTTCAAGCCATTTTTTGCAAAAAGTTATGTAATAATGGTTACTTTGCTATTTTTTAGTGATATTGTCGTAGATTTCTTTCCAGAAATAGGCAAAAAATGCTCTTACCATAGAACTTGCATAAGAACCAAAGAGGATGCTCAGAAAGAATAATCCATACATTGTTCGTTTGACTCCAGGATATTGGATGATATTGAATACGATTGCGAGATAGATGAGGATGATAGGTATCAATATGATGATCAAGAGATTAATTGAAAAATTTATGATCAGTATGGTTTGTATCCTCATATATTTGAAACTTTCTTTTATACTCTTAAATGATAGATTGAAACTTTTGATCAAGGCATCATAAACTCATTTTCCTTCCAAAGTTATGATATATCTCGTATATGTTTTGAGACAATTTATAAGCGTCATTACTCCAAATCGAAGAATCAGTAAAAATATGGTGAAACTGCCATGTAATCCTCCAGAGACTGCTATTTTGAGTAAGGTTAATCGATAGACGGTGGGTGAGATTATCAACGAAATTATCCCATATTCAAACATAGGAAAAAAATCTTTTCTTCATTTTTTGAG
>CAZBWN010000030.1:0-13625 GCA_964495905.1 uncultured Candidatus Peribacteria bacterium | reverse complement strand
AAAATAGAGGAAGGGAAAAAGTCCCCCTTCCACAAAGGGACTTTTTTTTTCCCCCTTTTTGTGTCCCTTCTATGAAGGGAAGGTCCCACATTTTGTGGGAAGGGATTTAAATCCTCCCCCACTTCGTGGTACTCCTCCTTTAAAAAGGAGGACAAAAAAATAAAAAAAATCAGAGGGTAAAAAACCTTCTGATAAGTATTATTTGTAGTAGCATGCAACAAGTGATATAATAAGAGCAGCTAAGCCTTGAGCAATACATCCCCACATCATAAGTTTACTTTTCAATTTATGTTTACTATAGAGAGCAGCATTCCATTGGAAGATAATGACTATAATATAGGACGGTATTGATATCGCTGTTGCATTTTTTGTAATGATTATTTCTATAGTTTGAAGAATAAGAACAATTACTCCTGCTATATAACCAAGGCCAAATAACCATCCATTAAGTCGAGACAAAAATAATTTTATCATATATTTGTGTTTTTATATTTTCTATAATATATTCATTTTTACATAAATGTCAATTCTTATTTACTCCATCCCCCCACCCCTTCCTCTCCCACGATAAATGGGACCCCGTGAAACAGAGAGGGTTTTTAAAAAAAATTAAAATTCCCTCTGTTTCAGAGGGACCTGCCTGCGGCAGGCAGGTTTAGGGAGTAAAAAAAAATCAGAAGGTAAATAACCTTCTGACAAGCATTTTTAATTTTTTTTTGGTTTAATTCATTTCCCTGGCTAATTCCAGATCAGCAATTGTAAGAACCGCATCTCGTGTTTCGTAAAGCGGTGGTTCTCCAGCCTCTTTTCTATTGCTATTTATTTCATTAAATTGCCCTGTACCTTCAGCTAGGTCGAAAAATTCGTCCTTCTGGGTTGATGTAAGGGGGATGTTGAATTTGGACTGTGCATGTAAATTCAACATGTTTGCGCGGGATAACTGTTTTGTATTCATGGTTTTTTGTTTTGGTTATTTGTTTATTTGTTTTTACATATTTTATAGTAAATGTCAAGTCTTTGTTATTCTACAAATTCCTTGAAATTAGTGAAGTCTATCTCTTCTCTCGTCTGAGCGAGATCATAGAATGTGAATTCCTGTATCTCTTCACTATGCGCCACACAACAGTCTTTGATGACGGTGATTTTAAACTCTCTGTCATACGCATCCTGGATAAAGCTTCTTACACATAAGTTGGTAAGGATTCCACAGACAATCACTTGTTTGATCCCCTCAAGCTCTTTTTCCAATGAAGTATTATAAAAAGGACTGATCTTGTTTTTGGTGATGATCGTATCCGTATCCTCTCCTTTGAGTCAAGGGATAAACTGCGTTTCTGGTCAGAAATATTCTAATCCATCAGTTTCTCTATGTTTGGTGAAGATGATCTTATATCCTCTCACTCTGCAATGCTCAATAAGATAATTCACTTTTGCAATCACTTCTTGTACGTCACCTACGTAATATTCACTTTCTGGATTGGTCCGTTCTGTCTGATAATCTATCAACACTAATGCAGTTTCTGTCATATATCTAAGTCATCAAGTAAATTCGTATGATAAAGTATACTCATTCACTATTCATTTTCAAAACAAAAAAAAGGTCCGTAAATAACGGACTCTTTGGTAAAGTGTGTTAGTTTTTTGATGACGCATATCCTATGTATATGGATATTTCTCCTTCCATGATTTTTTTATCTTCCGGATTGTAAAGGAAAATAGTCAAACAAAACACATTGGGGATGCAATCATTCCCATTTTGTTTCACCCAAAAACCTTGTTTTTTGAGGCAGTCGATATTGTCAAAAAGAAACTTTTTGTCTTCATTCCAATGCACATAAATTTTGGAAAGGGCAGCATGATTTGTTCCAATATAATAAGACAATCCTTTTTGAAACTCCTTTTTGTAACCGATTTTTTCAGTTTTTTCATTTTTGGTCCCTTTATTTTTTTTAAAGAGAACAATAATAGCTTCTTCTTCTTCCAATACCTCTTGTAAATGCTCTTGAAAGATACGAACATCTACCATGTCGGTAGGAAATGAAAGAAGTTTTGCCTTTATTCTTTCATAATTTGCCTTAGTTCTGGGGATTGATGAAGCTCTAAGAACTTCTAGAACAGCACCCATGGCTCCTCTTGTTTGAATAAGCGAGAACATATCACCGCTTGTTTTTTCTGTCATGTTTTTTGATTTTTTTTGTTTTTGTTTTTTGTTTTTTGTATGCTATTATTACTTATTTCTCTTGTAAAGTCAATGTTTTCTATCTTTGTTTATATATCTCACAAATCTTATGATTCCAAATACCATCAATATGATAATGACAATACTTCCTAATAAAAATATTCCTACAATATTTCGGAGTATGGTGTATCGTGGTTTCTCAAAAAACACCATTTTGAGCACTGGCAATGCCTTATAGGTATTGATTATTTCGTTGACGGGAAAACTTTCTAGCTTTCCTATAGCGAGCGAATATTTTCCTTGATTGGCTGGATTGGAGACTCTGATCGTATACGTTCCTGGTCCTACCTGCTTTTCTAAACTAGGTCATACAAGATACCTATCTCCTGCAAATGGCTCAAAAAACCCGGTCCATGCAAATGCCTTTCCATCAAGCCTGGTATATACTGCATTATTTCACTCTATAACATCTACCGTAAAATCAGTCCTGCTGCCAGATAGCTCTGGCACGAGAATATTTACATACAGCAAAAATCCAGTATCAGAAACTATTTGATAGATATCTTCCTGTCCTGATAATATTCCATAAAATGCTTGTGAAATTTCAGGATCCTGTACCTGTATCGTCTCTCCTATAGGCTGTGTGAATACGAGTCTCGGCTGATGAGCAAAAGTGAAACCGATGCATGATAGAAAAAATACAATCACGAAAAATTTTTTCATACCTAAAAAATATAAGCAGATAAAAATTATGCTGATTCTTTGATATATTTTTGAAAAAGATTTCCCTTCTCTTCAAAATTTTTCCGTATACTATAGCTTGGTGATGCGGTAGAAAGAAGACATATCTTTCAATTTTTGGTATTTTTATATGCAAATTGCACCGCTTCTTTCATGGATTTTGTCTGGAGGATTTTGATCCATACGACTTCTTTGCCTACAGGAATATCCTGATCTCGTATCAGCTGGGCAATCCTATTTCCAGAATCCGGAAATAAAACAATGTTTCTGATACCATACGTACGGATGCATTTGATCAAATTATCAAAGACATATCCTCTATCTGTTCATCAAAGAAAAATCGTATCTATCTGTTTTCCAAAAGTCTGGATCGCTTGGATGGTGCTTTCCGGTGTCGTAGAAATTGCATCATCAATCCAAGTGATGCCTGCGTATGTTCATATATTTTCCATCCTATGGGGAAGTCATTTGAATGTTGCTACCGTCTCTTCCAATATCTCATATCCTATATTCATGATATCACAGATCCCGAGTAGTGCAGAGATGTTCATCATATTATGTTCTCCCTTGAGTATGATAGTGTGATTGTCAAAAACTTTTTTTTCCTTTACATAAAAATTTCCCTCTTTGTACGTATACTCTCCTGTATGTCAGAATGTACGAATACCCAATTCCTTGATATCTTCCTCATCAAATCCATCATTTTCAATGATTTCATCTCTCACAAGATTGTGTTTGCTTCACTTGAGAAGGTTGAATTTTGCATTTTTGTAATTTTCAAATCCCTCATGCCGATCGATATGATCAGAATATACATTGAGTAATATGCTTATATAATTATTTTTTTTGAGCCCCTCGAGCATATAGCTTGAGACCTCAAATACCGCGTATTCATCTTTTTGCGATCCGAGATCTTTCATATCAAGAGCATCAAGTACAGGACTTCCTATATTTCATATCAAGCTAACATTTTTTTTAGCATGCTTGAGCATTTCGTAGATCATGGTAGATGTAGTGGATTTCCCTTTGGTTCAAGAGACTGCAATGATTTTGCCTTGATAATAATCAAAAAATATCTGCGCCTGAGAAGTGATCCTCTCTTTGTAAGGAAGTATTTTGCTGTTGTAGAGTGATATCCCTGGAGTTTTGATAATCAAATCAAATTTTTTGAGGGTATCTAAATAATTATCCCCAAGAATCATATTGAAATCTAAATCCGTACCAAAAGCCTGATTGATGAATTCAAAATTTGCTGTCAATCCTTCTATTTTTTTCGCTCCATCCAAGATAGTGATATTCCTAGGTGAAACACCGATTTTCAAAAGAAATTGAAGAGATGATTTTCCTTCTCTTCCATATCACAAAATAGCGATTTTCTTGTTGTGAAATTTATCAAAATTTATCATATATCACCGTTAAGATATAAGACGTATATGTCTTGAGCATAGCTTTTTCCCCATAAAATGCAATAAATAAAAATAGTCTACTAGCGAATCGCCACATATACCTTGATTTTTTTGCCTTGATATCTATGATACCTACAGACAATTTATTTTTCTAGCATATGAAATGAAAGCTTTCAAGACCTTCTATTTCACTTGATATGACTTTGACTACACAACACTCAAAGCGTCTTTTTCCTATTCCTTTGATCATGAAATTGATTTTACGGAAACTATCGATTTCGCTTGTCCTGGATTCCAGCCTATAAAAAATATAGATCATGAGGTAATCAATACTCTCCTCTTCCACTTCTCTTTGGCTGTAGGGATTAGCTATTATAAGCTCTATCCTACCGAAAATCTGGTGATAGAAAGCGGTAAGCTTAATCCAGATCAACAGAAATTTTGGAACATATTTTATATGCAATGACTAGGAGAATTTTTCTATACCAACAAACTTTCTCCTCATAACCTCATGAATTTTATTAACTGAGAAAAAGAAACGCCTCACACACTGTTTTCATCATCATCAGCTATGACTATGGTTGCGCTTGGATGAGGTAAAGATAGCCTTGTCAGCATAGAGCTTATCAAACAGATGAACATACCTTTTTACACCTCTACATTTGGCAAGGACTATTATCTCCATAAGGTAGTCGGTGATACGGTTTGAGTTCCAAGATTGCTTATGAAGAGATATATGGATCCCAAACTTTTTGAAATGAATCAGCAAGGATATTATAATGGTCATGTACCTATCAGCGGTATCATAGCTTTTGTCCTTACAACTTCCGCATATCTCTATGACTACACTTCCATCGTCATGTCCAATGAAAAAAGCGCCAATGAGGGTAATACCTTTTTGGATGAGATAGAAATCAATCATCAGCGAAGCAAAAGCTATCAGTTTGAATCTGATTTCAATCATTATATCAAAAATTATCTTTCTCCGGATGTGGAATATTTCAGCTTGCTGAGAGGGATGTATGAAATCAAAATAGCAAAATTTTTTGCGCAGTATCCGCAATATTTTGATGTCTTCAGCAGCTGCAACAATAATTTCAAAATCATAGAAAGCAATAAAACGACCGACAATCGTCGATGTTGCATTTGTCCAAAATGCGCTTTTGTCTATACGACCTTGAGACCCTTTCTCAGCGATGCAGATACCCAAAAAATCTTTGGTCAGGAATTATATGACAATAGCGGATTGATACAGCTCTATAAGGAGCTTCTCGGTATCGATGGAATCAAACCGTTTGAATGTGTAGGAACCAATGAAGAAGTCATCTATGGGATGTATTTATATTATAAAAAAATTGAAAAAAATTTACAGATTCCTCCGATCATGGAACTTTTCAAAAACGAGGTGCTCCCAAAATTATCTACGAACGATATCCAAATTCTTGAAAAAAAACTTTTGACTTTGTATACCGAAGAAACTAACATTCCAAAAAAATTCCAATCTGTTTTATCTGCATAAAACATATCACTATGGAAAAATCGAAAAGAGACCCAAGAGAACCTCTCTGTCCTGGCGGGATTATCCAAGGGAATCCTATTTTGGAAGCAGTACTCAATCCAGATCCAAAGAATGCTCGTGTCTTCTTTTCTCATAAAAAAATAAATGAACACTGTTCAAATATATGCAAAGAACAACAAAAATGTTCGGAAGAACATAAAAAAACCATATTAGATCTCTTCAGAAGCTATAATAAGCCAGTAATCGAATCCTAATATCTATTAAATATATTTTACAAACACTGTCAACCTAATATAGGAGCAAAGGCAGTGTTTTTTTGATTATTTATATAGCGAGGGTATAATAGTAATGTATTAAGTCTTTACTGTTTGAACCATCATAATGATCAAAACAATCACTCATCACTATCGTAAAATGCCTAGTCTAGGTAAGATTCTTTTCTGAATACTCTTGTTTATGGGAGTGTTTGCTGTGAGCTTCAAACTTCTCTATGCGGAGAATATCCCCTTTGAAAATGATCTTCCTACAATATTTTCTGGATGGTTCAATGCATGATATTATTCCAATACCTATTTTAGGTTTGGAGGGAATAACTTCGTAGGTATCATCTTCCGACAAACTCCTGAAGTTGTTGCTCCCACATATATCACTATCAATGGTGGAGCACAAGCGATTGCATGTACATCACATCTCAGAGGAATCTATTATAACAATCAAAGAGGGCGAAGAATCCGGCCTTTAGATCAAGTCAATCTCCAGACCTTACAAGCATCTTCACTTGCAACAGGATATAGCAATATGACAGTCACCAATTGATTTTATAGCAATTGTACTACAGTGACTTGATCATTTATAGCTAATGCTAATGATGTTTTCGGACAGATTGATCATACTCTGGGTTCTCAGACAGGATTTAGGATAATAGCTTGAATCACGTATGATTTTATCAACAACCAGATTGGTTGACCCGTTTTGGATCATACTTTAATCATTAATACTTGATGAGTGCATGCAGGATTTATGTTTGATACCAATTGAGGTATTGCAGAACTCAGCATGAATGTACCATGGTGTCAAAGTTTTACTTCTTCACCTTCTCTTTCACCTATCGTTATCCCACAAGGCAGTGGCATGACTTTTACGTGTGGATGAACTAATGTAAGCTGATATATCTTAAATATTTTCCTTTCTTGAGGAACATCACCTATCATCCAAGATTTACAATTAAATAATTGATGATTAAATACCCGATTGACAGGAGGTGATCTGGTTACGGGAGATTATATAGCAACATGTAGCGTAATTAATTCGCAGTATAGCTGACCTCAATGTTGAAATCAAATAGCATTTCATGTATGAGATATATCGATACCCACCCCTCCCCTTACAGGAACATGTAATCCAAACTTTCAAGGAGAAATCACTTTTGCATCATCTTTTGGAAGCACTGTCCTCAATCAGTCGCTCGGAACATACTTCACAAATAAAACTGGTATCATGCTTCAATTGGGAGCTACTGAACCTGCACACTTTTATGTCTCTGGCGATTTCATTGAAAATCCTCTTTCAGGCGATTATGCAGGCACAGGAATCTTCAATTATGCTACTGCACCTGTCACCCTTCTCACTACTAATGGATGGAATTATTTCTGAAGCACCTATAGTACAGGAGGATGATCAGGAATGGTGCTTTGTACCTATATTGATGCTATCAAGAGAGTATATGTAGATACCCTACCTCCTACCACTCCATCTCTTATCACACCTATCACATGAACCAATATGTGTCCGTCTTCACCTCTTATCGTGACACGAACTGCTTCTACTGATAGCGGTGCCGGCCTCGCAAATTATAAATATGAAGTCTATAATAATAATGGGATGGCTACAGGACTTATGTTGAGCTGAGTAGTTTCAAATACTATCACTGGCATCAGTCTCAACGTTTCATTGCTTCCTTTGGGAACGTATTATATGAGAATATTAGCCATAGATAATGTAGGGATGTCATCATCCTCTGCTCCTATCAGCTTTACCGCTTCAACACAATATTGTGCTTGAGGAACGGGTGTGATGATCGTAACTCCTATCCTCTGGTTGAGAAATCTTGATCTTGATAAAATCTATAGATCCGATCCTATCTATATTCTTGGACTCACGTGACCTACATTGATAAATATTTCAAAAGGAATGCTCTTCATCAACAACGCTACAGGTGGTAACTGAACTACAGGTATCGTAACTTCAAATGATACACTCTATATAGAAATGAATTCTAGCAATACCTATGATACTACCGTAAGTTCAGAAATACGTGTTCTCGGACTTACATGAACATTCTCTTTGACTACCAAGAAGAGTAGTTGCATCTTGAGTGCAGCAGAAAAACTTGTGGTCCAGAATATGTATCAAAATCTAAAATCACAATATAACAATAACATATCTAAGCTCTCTGATTTTTTGAATACCTTCCAAAGCATGGTAAAAGATGAAGCACAACTCAGTAAGAGCTGTACGCTAGAATATCTCCTTTCATTGATTGAAGATGATCTTGGATCCCAATGAGGTATCAATACCAGTAATCATATCACGCCAAACTGCAAAGAATATAGCATCGGATATGATATCGTTCAAAAAGCGTATTATGCTCCTGAGATGAAGAATAGATATTTCTTTATCAATCGTGAATCATTGATCAGACATCTTGATTATTACAACCCATGAGATTGTCATATCAATACTTACTTGAATAATTTCCGAACAAATGATACTTCTAATCCTATGAAACATACAGCTCCCAATGGAAAGATCTATCACTATGTAGGACAGTATGGTTGATATTCTGCAATAGAGCTAACTAGTCCGAGATATTTCGACTCTCTCTCAAGCATCAATATGTATGTCGATCTAAAAAATCCTGCAAAAGATATCCGGACACATACCGTAGATACTGCATTCACTCCGATTACGTATGCAGCGCCAAACGGAAAAGAGTATAAGATCTACAAGACTGACAGATGATATATGTCCTACAAACTCATGAGAGTAAGATACTATCCAACGCTTTCTGAGATCAAGAGACTTATAGATGTGAACAATCCAAGCAGATATTAATTAATTCAGAATTTAGAATGTAGAATTCAGAAACAAAAAAATAATTTAGAATTTATAGGTCATTGCGAGGAATGAAATGACGAAGCAATCTAAAAAAAAACTAAGATTGCTTCGTCCGCTAAGGCGGATTCGCAATGACAAATAATTTAGAACTTAGCATTTAATATTTAGCATTTAACATTTGAGTTATGAAGTCACCATTTCAACACCTCAGACATCCCGAATGACTCCTTGAACATTTCAATAAGAATATTCATCATGCTTTTGTAGTTGTTGCATTAGCGATTATCGGAATGCTTTGGGGTGCATCTAATATTCTGAGTCAAGCTTCTGCAAGCTGGCAATGGTGATGATTTTTGAATTCAGATTTTTGGGATCAAAACCCTAGCAATGCTAATATCATGTATTCACTTTTTGGAGATGGAACACCCGGTTCTACTGCATATACAAGACTATGGACAGGAAGCTGCATACCTACTTCCGTACAAACGCTTTCGCCTAGTTTTGCTTGATTTGTATGATCAGCCAATACTATATATATCCTCAATCCAGGAACCTATACTCTTGCTGCTCCTATAGTCATGGATTCATGTTCTGCTCTTATCGGTAAAGGTGATGTATCTATAAAACCAGCAAGTAGCAGTATAGCATCGATTATTGATGCAACGAATAAAGATAAAATAATCATAGATAATATAAAAATAGATTGAAATTGAGCTTATACTTGAATAAATATCAGTGATACAACAAATGTCATCATCAATGATACCGATATATCTAATACCGTGGGATGAGGTATCATCTCTTACGGATCAATAATAGTATCTACTAATAATCTGATAAATAATTCAAAAATCTATGATAATGCTTTATGAGTCTTATGATTCTATTTTAATGTAAATAATTCTTTGATATATAACAATGCTGTAGGTATCCAAGCAATCACCCTTTTATTAAATAATTCACAGGTATTTAATAATACCACTTGAGTAGAGGGGATATGATGATGGTTTCCGCACCTTGTACAATGAGGAATAAATAATTCTTTATTCTATAATAATAATCTCTGATTATATTCTTTTGATGTCACCTTTAACAATACGTATTTCTACAACAACGATACGGGATTAAATATGTTCCCATCAGGATATTTCACCTGATATTGATTGGTGAAATTTTTTGGTAACACTACAGATATCGCTAATTGATCAATCACGGGTGATGCAAATCCTCCCGTCGCTTCACGAACAGCTGGACAAATAGATACGTGATCAACTCCTTTGAATTATGAACGATTCACCAATCCACAAAATGGAAGCGGACAATATCTTCTAAATTGAACCAATCGATCGTTATTGAGAGGGATACAAACTTCATTCAATCAGAATAAAAAACCCATCAGATATATTTTTGGAGGGAATATCCTAAAACAAATCGCTCCTATCGGTTTTTTATCAGCGTATGAGTTTTTTGAATACTGATGAAATTGAGCTGATTATACTACTACAAGATATATCACTGAACCTGATTCCACTTTGCCTGCAATCCAACAATTATTGGTCAATCAATATTTTTGATTGGAATCCACATTCACTCAAAACTGGCAGACCAACTGATGTTCACTTTCTGCTTTTCAGATAGCATATCTCAATCCAGGAACTTTTTCATCCACATATAATTTTCAAGACCATACAATATACATCCTTACCGGCGGTGAATATAGATCTTCAATCGGTTGATTGGGAAATGGGTTTGTCTTCAATGGAAACTGTATCGCACTTATAGGAAACAAAGATACGAGATTCACCAAATCAAATATATTGGGTATGTCTGGTATGCTGTATGCAAACAATAAACGCAATCTCATCATAGATGGCGTAAAAATCGATGGGTTCTATTTCAGTTCAATGCTTTCTTCTCCCAAAGCACAGATGGCGATAAATTTTGATTGAACTACCAACAATACTACTATAAATAATGCTCAAGTGTATAATGCTTCCTTATATGGAATCTATCTTGGACTAGGTTCGCATCATACTACTGTCATCAATACCCAATCGTTCAACAATGGTATTGCGGGTATCTATCTCTACTATGCTTCCAATTATAATGTCATCAACAATACCCAGACCTATAACAATGGCTTATATGGAATCCGGTTTGCCAATGGATCGAACAGAAATACTATGAACAACTTCCAAGCATACAACAATGATATCTGAATATTCTGAGATTTCACTACAAAAGAGAATGTCCTCAATAGAGCTGCTATCTACAATAATAGCACTGCAGGTATATATTTCAAAAACGCTTCCGGGAATGTGCTCAATGATGTCAGAATCTACAATAATGGTGTAGGTATCAAAACATTATATAGTTCGCTAGGAAATAAATTTTACGGAGATCTGAAGATGTTTGATAACTTATGAGGAAATTTGGATGGAACAAATAGTAACGATACGTATTTATCTCCAGGTGCATCCGGTCTTTTCCCTTATGGTGGGATACTAAGTACAGGAACCACTACGATGTCCTGTATCTATGCTACCAATCCCATACTTTCTGGGAATTCATTTACGCTCCTTGATGGAACCTGTGCCCATACAGGAATCACTCTGTTTGAATCACCATACAATACCTATGTCAATTATGCATTCGGTTTGAATATGTATAAACAGAAAATTCCTGTCAGATATGATATGGGTGATGTGCTTGTGCAAATTCCATCACAATATGATGCTACTAAATATATCGCTGAAATATTCGCTATTCGAGATACGACACCAGAAGTCGTTAATTTCATAGGAAGCGGAACGGCACAATTGAATACCTGGTATACTACTAATATATATACTGCGGGAGTACTCAACATTCCTGTAGCTGCTTTACTTACTTTTGTCCCTGCTACAACATCTGGATATCTTACTATCAGCTGACGTAATGTATGATTCACCTGAATAGTAAACAATGGAGATATGCTACAGATAACTCTCCTCACACAAACAGGATACAATCAAACGATAACAGGTACGATAACTCTCTGATCAGTCACTACATGATTTACTGTGACGACAAGATGACCTATCCAAACACCTACTACCGGATCATTCGCTTTCACTAATTTTACAAGCATGCCATTCAATACTTTTATAGACAGTACAACAACCGTTGCAGGGCTTGAAACAGGTGTTTTCGCATCACTGAATTTTGATCCTATCGCCACTTCATGACGATTGGAAATCTATTCTGGAACAACATTGCTACGTTCATGAACAGTATGATTGCTTGTATATAATGGAAATCAAGTAAAAGCGTTAGCAAAAAGCAGTTCATGATTCGTACAACTCGTCACTTGATATGTGACTATCGGTCTAGGAACAGGTATGTTCACTCTCACAACTAAATGATCAGATTCTACTCCGCCAACTACGCCTGTACTTACGTATCCACTCAGCGGTGAAGCATTGTTCTTTGTCAGTTTTGCATGGAATGCAAGTACTGATACGGGATCGGGACTGGAAGGATATGCATATGAAATCGCAAATGACATTAACTTCATAAGTATCGTAAATACGTGATTCATAGCAAATAGTACATGAACTCTAGGATCACCAAATACAGGATTGAACCAAACCAGCAGTACATATTATCTGAGGATGAGAGCGAAAGATAGAGATGGTAACTACTCTCTTCGAACCAATACCGGATATCTCACTCTCATAAATAATATTTATAATCGAAATTTTACCGGTAAAAACAATGCTAATCTGACGACACAATATGATTCAAATCAGATCATCCTTACAGGTATAAAACCTGGTCTGATGCTTTGGGCTACGGTCAGTGCTAGTGGGACTCTCTCCAAAAATGGAAGCAATATCGGTACGGGCACTTTTGTACAAAACGGTGATGCTCTCTCTATCAGCCTTAAATCAAGCGATCTTTATAATACAACAGTTTCTTCTGTACTCACTATAGCAAACAGAGCGATACCATTTAGAGTGACTACTAAAATACGAGGCAGCGGATGTACATTATCTAGTGGTGATACAGCGACTATCCAATCTATCTTCGATAGTTTGGTGCAAAATTATACATGAGATGCAAACAAATTTGATATTTTCTTATATACCATGCAAAGCATGCTCGCTGACCAGATCGATTTCACCAACGATTGTAATCTCCAATATCTGCAAAATCTCATCAGTACAGCAATCGGAGGCAATGCGCCTATAAATACAGGTGCTCATATCGCTCCCAACTGTAAAGAATATCCGGTAAATTATGATAGTACAACAATGACCTATACTTCACCTATATTTAAAGTGGTCACTCACTTTGCAAATCGTGATTCACTTGCTAGATACATCGATTCCAAAAATCCTGGAGATTGTCATATCAATATGTATGGTATTTCTTCATTGATGTTTACCAATACCAATCCAATCAAGCATATCGCTCCCAATGGAAAAGTATATAGTATCCAATCAGGCAGCCAAGGATATACTTCATCCGAATTTACTGTAAAAAAATATTTTGCATCCATCAGCGAGCTCCGCAATTTCATTGATAGTAATAATATCCCGCAAGCTATGCGAAGCCATCAGGTAGATACAAGCTTCACTCCGCAAACGTATACGGCTCCCAATGGAAAACAATATACTAT
>CAZBWN010000029.1:0-256487 GCA_964495905.1 uncultured Candidatus Peribacteria bacterium | reverse complement strand
ATGGCTAGGATTATTAGTGAAGACATTGAGAAGATCACTGGATTGGATGCTTAGATTTCGTGTCGTACCATTTCCTTGGAGATCATTACAGAACCATGGTGTATTTCCGCTTGTAGTGGGAAATGCTGATTGAAGCACTCTAGATGAAGCAGAGTATCCTGTAAGACCGAAGTTTACGGAATCACCGATTTCACAATATCCTGAAGCATTTGCTATGATCTCCAATGTGATGTCTCCACATCAAGTTCCTGCACATCCTGTAACTGTGGTAGTATATAGGATATCATCAAAGGCATTTATATTTCCAAATTGTCCATACACATTTTTTATACCTGTACCTGCAGAAAGTGTCCATGCCTGACTTGTTGTAAATGGCATTCGAGCTGATCGAGATCAACCTGTCCCATCATTTTGGAATCTCATACTACCTACTCACGTACCTGTGATATTTAAAGTGACAGAAGTTGTATTAGTAGAACCAGCATTATTATTGATGACAAATGATCATGCAGGAATAGGACAAGCACTTGTATCCTGTGCAAATTCCCAACTTGTATCTCCTTTAATACTCATAAAACTAGAAAGAGCACTACTCCAACTTCACGTACATAAGCTATTATTATATATATTTAAACGATCGTTTATCATACTCGTTAACTCATTGGGCAGACTTTCAGGAAGGGATGCTATAGAATTATCCTGTATATATAATATTGTTAAATTAGTAAGTCAGTTGAAATCTCCGACATCAATAGAAGTGAGTAAATTATTATTAAGAGATAAAACTGTTATATTTGGTACTGAATTGAAAGTATCATTCCCAATAGAAGTAATTAAATTATTATTCATACTCAAACTATTTAAAAGAGGAATTCAGTTAAAATCACCAGCCTCAAGAGAAGTAATACTATTATATTGAAGATTTAAGTAAGTTAAAAGAGGAATTCAAGAAAAACCGCCATCTTCAAGAGAAGATATACTATTATACTGCATAAATAGATTTGCCAATTTAGGAAGTCAATTAAAATCTCCAGATTCAAGAGAAGATATGTTGTTATTATTAATATACAGAACAGTTACTTTAGAAAGTCAGTTAAAATCACCATTTTCAAGAGAAGTAATACTATTATATTGAAGATTCAAACTAAGTAGGTTAGAAGAAAGTCAGTTAAAACTTCCACTTTCAATGGAAGTAATTGAATTATGATCAAGGTTTAAATATTGTAAGTTTGTATATCCCACAAAAGTATTTGGAACGATGCTCGTGATACCCTGATTGGCTAGATTACAAGTAGTAGCTCAAATAGTACAATAAGTGGTAACGTTACCGCTATTGAGTGGTCCGCTGACTAGAGCATAAGTGTTATTGCTTACTTGCATCAAACCAAAAAATACAGCAAATAACAAAACCATTTTGACAACAGCAAATGATCAAAACGTTCCAAACAGATAATGTTGTTTGTTTTTTTTTACGTGTTTCGATACATGCGAAACATGAGTACTGATTTTTTTTAGAAGATGTTTCATGGGAATAAATTAATAAATTAAAAGATTAAAAGATTGCTTAAAAATTTGTAGTTAAATTAATTATATTCAACTCGGTACGGTGATGGTAAGCGTTCCAGAGTATTGACCTACTGCTTGATACGCAGGAATGTTTATCTGGAGATCCACTTGTGATGTCTGTATCTTACATACTTCACCTATACCTCCTATTTTTCATAAGATAGGGGTATCTACACCGATAGGAGTTCGTGCATTCAATGAAGATCCAGGGTTAGGAGTACATGCTCATTGCACTACTGCTGCTGCAGGATTTTTGATAGACACATTGCTTCATGCAATAGTATGGCTAGGATTGTTTGTAAAGACATTGAGAAGATCACTGGATTGGATGCTTAGATTTCGTGTTGTACCATTTCCTTGCATATCATTACAGAACCATGGAGTGTTTCCGCTTGTAGTGGGAAATGCTGATTGAAGCACTCTAGATGAAGCAGAATATCAAGTAAGACCGAAGTTTACGGAGTCACCGATTTCACAATATCATGATTCATTGGCTATAATCTGTAATGTGATATCTGCACATGAAGATCCTACACATCCAGTACCTGGCTCATATAAGATACTATAAGATGAAGATAGAGTACCTGTATTAAATTGTGCATATACAGTTTTCAAACCCGTACCTGCAGAAAGCGTCCATGCTTTAGTAGTAGAAAATGCTTCTAAAGATGATCGAGTTCCTCCTGTAGTATCATTTTGGAATTGCATATTTGTAAGAAGAGTACCGGAGATATTAAGAGTTACATTAACGTCTGTAGTAGAAGCAGCATTATTATTAATACCGAGTTCTCATCCAGGAATAGGACAAGCACTTGTATCTTGTGGTAGTAGATTGATAGCTCATCCTGCTTTAGTACTTAAAAAATTGAGAAGAGTACTACTCCAACTTCATGTACATAGTTTGTTGTGGTGTACCTGTAGCAAACCATTTGTAATATTAGGTACTTCAGTTGGAAGGGTTTCAGGAAGAGAAGCAATTTGGTTATATGAAAGAAATAGTTTAGTTAAATTAGAAAGTCAACCGAAAGTACCAGGAGCAATAGAAGTAATCTGATTAGCAGAAAGTGTCAACTGAAGTAATGTAGAAATTCAGTTGAAAGTACCAGGAGCAATAGAAGTAATCTGATTATTATTAAAA
Organism: uncultured Candidatus Peribacteria bacterium; assembly: GCA_964495905.1. GTDB lineage: Bacteria > Patescibacteriota > Gracilibacteria > Absconditabacterales > Absconditicoccaceae > CAJBLF01. The sequence continues at coordinate 253,783 of CAZBWN010000029.1, read as the reverse complement.
AATATATATTTTATACTAGAAAGTCAGCTGAAGGTATCAGATGCAATAGAAGCAACAGGAGCATCTTGAATGCTTATATACTGTAAATTAGGAAGTCAGTTAAAATCTCAACCTTCAATAGAGGTAATTGGATTATTTGAAAGATATAAATTAACTAAATTTGTATATCATACAAAAGTATTTTCAGCGATACTTGTGATACCTTTATAGGTTAAATCACAATTAGTAACTCAAATAGCACAATAAGTACCGATATTGCTACTATTAAGTTCTCCATTGACTTGGGCATAAGTCCTATTGCTGATCTGCATTACCCCAAAAAACGCTGCAAATAAGAGGACCATTTTAATGATAGCAAATGATCAGAACGTACCAAACAGATACTGCTGTTTGTGTTTTTTTGTGTGAGAAACTACATGCGAAGCATGTTTAGTGATTTTGTTAAGAAGCTGTTTCATAGGGGAATAAAAGGATATAAAGGAAACTTTTGTAAATATCTTAATTGTATCAAGTATTTTTTATTTGTCAATTTTTGATGAAATAGTAAAAATATAATACTTGACATATTATAAAAATATGAGTTTTTGTAATGTTTTTTGTCATAACAAAAAAAACCGTCCACTTTCGCAAACGATTTTTTTTCTATTATTTACTACTATATATAATGGATCATCATCTTTCCATCTTTCAATCTTTCAATGTTTCCATGTTCTATCTGATCTCTATCTGATATCCCGTCAACTGGGTCGCCAACTTCACATTAGAAGCTCATTTTCCGATAGCGAGCGCTTTCTGGTTTTCATCCATAGTCACGATAGCTTTGTTATCTATGATTTCTACGTTGTTGATTTGCGCTGGTTTAAGACAGTTTTTGATCAATTGTACTGGATCTTCAGAATCTTCCACAAAGTCTATCTTTTCTCCGTCAAGCAATGAAAGCACAGTATTGATTCTATCTCCTTTGCTTCCTACCATCACTCCTACAGGATCCACTTTTTCTTCGTTGGAATAGACGATGATTTTAGTTCTTTTTCCAGGGATTCTTACAATCTTTTCGATAGCAACGATACCTTCTTCAAGTTCCGGTACGATTTTTCTCAAGATAGCTTCTATATATTCAGTTGTAGATTGAGTGATTTCAAGGATGATACCTCCTTGTCCTTTTGAGATCTGTTTCAAAAGTACGAATATCTCTTCTCCGGGTTCATACATCCTATTAGGGATTTGACCATCCGGTTGCAATACTACAGCAGTTCCCTCCACATCAAGGATGATGCTATCTGCATGCACTCTGATGACTCTTGCTTTCAATAATTCTCCCTGTTTGTTTTGGAATTTTTCGTAGAACCTTTCTCTTTCGATAGCTTTTAGGCTTTGTTTGATAGTCTGAGCCGCAGATTGAGCAGCGATTCTAGAAAGTTCAAGTGTCTTTGGAGTGATATCTATCAATAATTTTTCTCACAAAGTGACATCTTTTCTGATTTTCTTCGCATCAGCCAATGTGATTTGTTGTTCAACATCTTCGACTTCTTTGGATACTTCAAGCTCTCTATAAATAGTAACGGTTCCATCGTTTTCGATGTTGACCATGACTTCAGACTTTTTGTATTGAGGATAATCTTTCTTGAATCCAGACTTGATCCCTGCTTTCACGATTTCAAGAACTTGGTACGGATCGAATTTATAATCATCTACAAGAGCCATAATAGCGGCTTGAATGCTTTTTCCATCTAATCTCATGTTTTTTTTGAGTAAATAAAAAATAAGATAATCTTGTTATCTTATTAAGGTTACAGAGAGGATATGTTTTTGATGCAAATTTGCAATGGAAAATAAATCCTCCTTCGTTTCCTCCTCTTATCCTCGTAGACGTCATTCCCGCGAAAGCGGGAATCCAAGCATAATAGTATGGATTCCCGATCATGTCGGGAATGACGTCAATACAATAAGAGGGTTAGGGTGATTCTTTTATTTTATTATAAAAAAAAGGAGCGAATACCGCTCCAAGTCAATTTTTTTCAAGTTTTTCTAATTCACTGATTTTTGCCTGCAGTAGGTTATCTACATACTTGCAAGGTTCGCATTTTTTGACATAATCTTCAGTTTGGGATAATGCCCTTTTAGCAGCCCAATACTCATCGTTACCGGAAGTGGCATACATCAAGTCATGCGAAGCTTTCATTGATGTTTCTTTGAGAGAATCAGGAACATATTTTCCCAAGACTGCTTCTTTGATCTGTTGCAAGGTAGCTACTTCCTGCTGAAGGGTTTTGATTTTCTCAGGTTTTGTTGTCTTAACGATGTAAGAACCTAATAGTAGAGATACTACCATAAATGTAATTGCTGCTACAAATAATTTTGTTATTGGATTTTTCATGATTTCTATTTTTTGTTTTGTATTTTATAATTATTTTACAGTAAAAGTCAAGACTAGATTTTTTGCAAAAGATCAGTGATAATCGTATTAGACACATTCATCCCTTTATCCGTAAGTTGAAGCTTAGTTCAGTCAAAAAGAATCAATCATTCCTCAGTATATTTTTTTAACAATCATGCATGATGGGGTACAAGAAGAGGGATGAATTTGGAGATATCAGCAATCCCTTCATGGGTTCTGATTCTGAGGAAAAATTCTTCAATCAATAGATCTGATGCAGTCAATATTTGAACTTGTTTTTCATCTCTCCGATTTCATCCAATATATTTCTTTATATCTCACGTATTCGTCCAGCGTTTGCCTTCAAAAAACGAGGCAGCAGAAATTCATAAACCGATATACGGTTCCATAGTTCGATAGACCATATTGTGGATGGAAGCTTTGCTCGCATGAGCAAAATTGGAGATCTCGTATCTGCCGAATCCTGCATCTTCAACCATCTCTTTCAAGATCAGAAACTCTTCCATGATCTCATCGTCAGTGCCATAGTAGATTCTAGAAACAGGTTTATGTGCAATATTTTCTAGGGTATATATAGAGACGCTATCAACATATCCGCTTGCCAAAAATGTTTTGAAAAAATCGCGCTTGAATTCATGCCGAAGTTGTTTGAATCCATTTTTGCTTACTTGGAATTTACCAAATGCGATAAAATCGAAATTGAGCACATTGTTGTCTTGTTTGAGCTTGACAAGCGACCTGAGAAACGCAACGATGCTTCCAAAGTTGTATGCTCTTCACGTGATTTTCAAGACTTCATCATCGAAACTCTGGATACCGAAACTATATCTCATTCTAGAGATTTTTGGATATTTTTTGTTCAGTGTTTTTACGAAATCCAATACTTCCTCTTCAGGATACGGGTTAAGCTCGATAGTCAATTCAGCGAGATTCTCTAGATCAAACTTACTGTGTACGTATTCAATAAGATCGATCATCCTTACGGCTCAGATCTTGCCCGGAGTCCCTCCTCAGAAACATAAGGTTTTAAGCTCTTTATCAGTGAGCGTATTTGCATAATGATCAATCTCTTTTTTCAACGCTACGATATACTCATCAATGATCGTATCAGAAGAATCTGTCGACATGGTATTGAATGAACAATACGTACATCTGCTTGTACAGAAGGGGATATGGATGTATAAGGACAACATAAGTAATTTTGAATTCGAGTAAAACGAAGTCCCGCAAGGCGGGATAAAATTTGAAATAGTCATTGCGAGGAATGAAATGACGAAGCAATCTAGAAAAGAAAATGGATTGCTTTGTCGTCCACATAAAGGGACTCCTCGCAATGACAAAAAAATAATTATTTTCTTCCTATATCCAGTCCTTCACTATCTTTAACCTGCCCAAGCTTAGACCAATCCTTATGAGTTTTACAGTGCTCTTGGTAGGCCAATATCTTCTGTTTTCTGACATCCAAAGGATCTTTGGACATGATGCCAGGACCGCCGATACATCATCATTCACACGCGAGGATATCTAGGAATCTAATCTTCTTATTGTTTTTGAATGCTTGGAATCCTGCATCCAGATTTTTTGGTCCATCGACTACAAGTATTTCGTCTTTGTTGATGATGCCTTTGATATGCAGACTCTCTGCAACACCTCATGCCAGCGGATATATTTTTGTGTAGTTATTATATACATCATCAAAATCCGGGATATCATCTTCAGTCACAGAATACGTGAATTCTTTCGGAGAGATATTATTTTCTTTGATATAATCAAAGATATCTTGAAGTTCTTTGAACGTGATCGCATAATCTATCCCATACTGTTTCGCTTCCATCTTCTTCGCAAAACAGGGTCCGATAAAGAGGGTTTTATAATCTTCTCCGTATTCTTTTTTTACAAACCTATTCATGACGACCATAGGCGAAGAGACGTTGATGATATTTTCTTTGAGCTCTGGATATTTTATCTCTACAATCTTAACGATAGCAGGGCAGTTGGGACAGATATATCTTTTATCTGGATTCTCTTTAAGGATTTTCTCATATTCCATATTGATGAGCTTGGCTGCATAGGTAAGCTCTACGACTTTTTCTATGCCGAGCATCTTGAGATTCAGAACGATATCCGGATACACGAAATCCACAGGGAAACTCGGCGCAAGCAGCACAATGATTTTTTCATCGTGCAATGCAGTCAGAAGTGTTTCTAGTTCTGGAGTCATATTACATATTTTTATATTTAAAAATAGCTACAACCCGAACATGTGTTCCATCATACTCATAAATAATTCTATATCTGAATGTCGGTTCAATAATTTCTCTACATCATAATTGAGAATTTGATTGTTTTCCTATATGTGGAAAAAGAGACAAATTATTGATATAAAAAAATATGGTTTCAATAACCTTAATAGCTATTTCTGGATCATTTTTTTCAATAAAGTCTCTAATATCAGCAAGATCCTTTTGAGCTTGAGGAGTATAGAAAATATTATGCATATGTTTTTTTCTTTGCTAGTAAACGCTTGTAGACTACCTCTGCAGAATCTCATTTTTTGTTTTGAGCTTCTTTATGTCATTGTAAAATTTTTCTACTTTCATCGGTAGTATATCATTCGGCAACCAGTTCTTTGAGTATTTGTTGTTCTTGTTTTGATGTAATCGTAGCCATAATGAATTGTTTACTAGATAAACACTGAAATTGTACTAAAAATGCCTATTTTTTCAAGGAATAATGCTACACCGTATACACAATCTTATCTCAAATCCCCAGCTCGCTTTTTTTCTCAAACGTACCAATCACTTGTTTCAAAGAAATCTCATCATAGCTATCAATTTCTGGACAATGCAAAACGGGTCTAACAACCAATCCTTCCATCTTTCCATCTTTCCATGTTTCCATTATATACCCTGTTTCTTCTTTTCATTTTCTAGCGTGTTCATTCTCTAATAACTGCCTATTTACAAGCTGTCTGATCTTGGTGAATCTCGCTCTGATAGTATCATAGTCCACTTTCTTATCTAGCTTGCTTGAAGTAGCTAAAGGTTCATCATGATACTCAAATAAAGCGATATTATCGAACCTCGCTTCTCCGACAAATTCCATTAATTTTCCAAAATCTTCTTCCGTCTCTCAAGGAAATCCGATGATGAAATTCGTTCTCATATAATATACCGGAAAAGTTTTTTTTATCTGATCCAAAAATTGTATGATATATCATTCGTCGTAAAATCTTCCCATTCTTTTCAGTATCGGTGAACTAATATGCTGTAAGGGGATATCAAAATACGGAATGAATTTTTTCAATTTTTTCAACTCATTGATCTGAGTCAAGGTGACGATATCCGGGTAGAGGTAGAGGAGTCTATAGGTAAAATCTCATTTTAATGCATCCAATTTTTTCAACAATTCCAAAAGCTGGGGCTTGCCATAGAGATCAGTTCCGTATCTGGTGGTATCTTGGGCTATGAGGATGATCTCTTTGATGCCTGATTTGACCATGAGTTCCGCTTCTGCGATGACCTTTTCCATCGGCAATGATTTCTGTTTTCCTCTGATCTGTGGAATGATGCAGAAAGTACAATGATTATTACATCATTCAGCGATTTTGAGATATTCAAATTTTTGTTCGAGATTGGTATACACCCTCGGTCATGTACTGAATTCAAAATCTCCATAGGTTGTACTATCGTATCCTTGCATGATATTTTTTAAACTTATCTTATTCAGGTCTCCTCGTGAAAGGTAATGGATTTTGGTAACAGGTTGAAAGTTTCAGGTTACAGGTTCCTGCGCCTTGCTCCTTGCTCCCTGCTCCTCGATTAATTTCTTGTAGTATTGGGCTGCACATCACAAGAGATATACTGTCTTCCCAGCTTTCAAAAGTTTACGGACAGTGGTATCAGCTTCGTTTCTTCCTGCAGAGAGGAATCCACAGCTATTCACGAAAACAATCTTCGCTTCCTTATCAAAAGGATCTGTAAAATAGTTGACCTGATAATCAGGAGTTTTTATGCTGATGTCCAAAAGTCTTCCTAAAAAATATTGGCTATCCACCAGATTTTTGGTGCATCAAAGATTGATGAGAGAGAAATTGACATTTGAAACCATTTATGTATACAAGATACAAATAAAAAACAAAAAACCTATAAAAAAAGAAAATTATGGAAGAGTATCAAAAAGAAAACAAACGTGTAAATAAAGTGAGGATAAAAATGTTGACCTGGTTATGCCTAGTAAATCTTATACTCATACTAACAGCTATCTTGGACTTTCGTAAAGTCATTCTGCTGGTATGTATAAGCGCTATCGCTTATGGACCAATCAAACAATTGATTGATTGCTACATTCAAGGAGTGATCTCAGACATACAGATGATTTTTTGGTGTGTCTTTGGATGTATGATTATTGCTGGGATATTTGATCTTATAACATACGCGAACCTGTCTTAGGTTCGTTTTTTTTTATGCTTCATCTCCGCCAGCAAATACTTCTTCTATCCCATCTTTGAGTGAATATCCGTCCATAAACTCTTTGAGATGCGGCTTTTTTTTCATCAAGGTTTCTATGCTGAGGATGAGCGAATCATAGTTTCCGGATTTTGGATATACATAGGTGATAGGATCCAAAAGCCCTGTCGGTCTGATGATCTGTTCTACGATTTTATCTGACAATTTCAGTTCATACTCAGAAGGCGTAGCAGACAAGAAAATGGATTTCGTATCTTTTTTATGTTTTTTGACCAAAGTCATCAACTGATTTTCTCCACGTGCTGTCTTGGTTTTTTGGTATCTATTGAAAATCTCCACGTGCGTATTGGAGACATTGGCACTGATATCAAACGCTTGATCCAGGACGATATCCTTGAGATCTTTCCATCCCAAGATTCCCTCCAATTCTTCAAATCTCAATGGTCTATGATCCACCGCCGAAGGAAGTCTGAATCCGTATTTGATCAGATTCGCTTTTCTTGATCTATCACCTCCTGGCATAGCTCTCAACTGAGGTAACGTCATATGTGATTCATCGATGATGAGTAGGAAATCATCGGGAAAATAATCGAAGATCGTGTTTGGCGGTTCTCCCGGCAATCTGTTATCAAAGTAGAGAGAGTAGTTCTCAATACCGTTTACAAATCATGTCTCTCTGATCATCCTGATATCGTATTCTACTCTTTTTTTGATCCTTTCTGCTTCTACCAGCATTCATTGTTTTTCAAATTCTTTGACTCTGAGCTCTTTCTCAGCATCCATCTGCTCTAGGATAGTGTCCAAGTCCGTCACATCCTGCAAAAATTGCGTTGCCGGCCAAAGTATCACCTTAGTCTTATTCTCTTTATGTTCAAATGTCAGTGAGTCTTTCAATTCTATCATTTCAAGCACTTCTTCGTTGAAATGTAATCTATACACGAATTTCTCTGTACTCGCGAAAATATCCAGGATATCTCCTTTGAATTCAAACATTCCATGCTCTATCTTGGAAAGGATAGGCTTATATTGCATATGGAGGAGCTGTTTTTTGAGGTCTTTGAAATTATATTGTTTCCCGATTTCAAATTGCAGACAGTTCTCTTTAAACAATCTTTTTTGTCATAGACCATACAATGACGATGCAGATGCGACAACAATCACATCATTTCTACTGAGGAGGGAAGCCATGGTTGCAAGTCTGTACATCTCAATCTCTTGGTTGATGGTCGCTTCTTTTTCTATATAGACCCCTTGAGCAGGGAGATAACTTTCTGGCTGATAATAGTCAAAGTACGATACAAAATAATGCACGGCATTGTTCGGGAAAAAATATTTGAACTCCGTCGCCAGCTGCGCAGCCAATGTTTTATTATGTGAAATGATGAGCGTAGGTTTCTGGATATGTTGGATCATATTTGCCATCGTAAAGGTCTTTCCCGTTCCTGTAGCTCAGAGCAGGGTGACCTTATTTTTCCCGTTTTCAAAAAGCGCCTTGATCTCCTCAATCGCTTTTATCTGATCTCCTGCTGGTTGGTAGGATGACTTGAGTTGGAACGACATATCTTGGTTTAATAGTAAATGCTTAATGGTAAATGTAAGAAAATGAAGGAAAATTCCAATGCAAAATTTCTTAAGAGTTGATATTCTAGAATTAATATATATGTTTGATATATTAGGCTAATAAAGAGATATTTTTTATATCATGACTTTATTATTTTCATGTCTTTTCTTTCCAAAAAAATCATATGAACTATGATTACGACTTTTGCTTTGTTATCGTTTGTCTTTGCTAGTACTGTGACTGTTCTTCCTATCAGTGCTGATGCTGTAGATAGCGATGCGGTCAGAGAGATATGGCTTCAATGGATCAATGATGCGAGATTTGATCGGTGAAGCAACCCCTATATCCTCGATCCTTATCTCACCAATACTGCTCAGACTCGAGCAAATCATCTCAGAGATAATGATATCACCCAATGAACTCATATAAGAGAAGATGAAGCTTTTCGAGATAGTGCCGCAATTCGTAGATGGTTTGAGGCGCAAGGAGTGACACCATGACTTTTTACCGAGAGTAATGGTCGGAATGTATATAGATGTAGTACCGATTGTACACAAACAATGATAGAAAAGATACGTTATACCTATGACTTTTTTGTCGGAGAGGCTGGAAAATCATATCAACCCCACCGATTGAGCGTGATAGGGAAGCAATACAAAATCATGGGCGTCGGTATCGCAGCCGGTAATGGAAAGTATTATCTGACGATGCAGGTCGCTGATCATATCACGGTGAATGATCCTTCGCTTATTTTCTCTGATACAGCAGGGCATCAGTATCGTGAGAGTATCGAATATTTATATAATAGGGGTATTATTCAATGATATCCAGACAAAACGTTCAGACCTGATCTTCCTATCAGTCGCGCAGAGATGACAAAGATAGTCGTCGCAGCACGCACACTCGGCACGACAATAGCCAATAAGACGAATTGTTTTCCTGATGTTCGTACAGAATGGTTTGCTCCCTATGTCTGTTATGCGAAGACAAATAATATCATTAAATGATTTTCTGATGGATTATTCAGGCCTCAGTCTATGGCCACGGTAGCTCAGTGACTCAAGATATGACTCAACGCATTTAGTCTTGGTATCGTTGAATGAAGCGGTAGCAACCGATATACGCCATACCTTGATTATGTCTATGCTAACGCAATTTTCCCTTCTCGCTCCCTCCATCCTGACAATAACATGACTCGTGGTCAGATGGCTTATCTTGTACACCAATTATTGATAAAATAAATGATGCATATATCTTGTGTCTTGTATCTTGATTCTTGTATCTGTTTATACATATATAATCCATTTTTGGTTGATTTTTTATGCCAAATATATATACATGTGCCCTAAACAAAAAAACAAAAAAATATGTTAGAAACAGCATGCAGTAAAAGAACAAGACTTAAACAACGTGAGCTTGTTATGAGTTCATCAATGGTAAAAAAAGGAAAAGTAAAAAAATTGGAAGCCATTAAAAAGACAGGTGATCCAATCAAAGGCTACATTACCGGGATGTTTAGCACATTCGGAATGCGTTTACCAATGTATTCGTAACAGTATTTAACCAATAAACTTCCGGGGGTATAACCTCGGATTTTTTTTATAATCGAAAAAATTGTAAGTATCTCTTTTTAAAAAATGAAAGGGAATCGTAAATGAAGAAAAAGACTTTATTACCCCCAGATGCATGCCACGGGATAGTGAGCAATTCGTAAATGAAACAACCAACCGAAACGAACTCTGCAAAAGTATGTCCAGCGAAGCGTTTTTAGAAATAAAAAAATAAAAAATATGAAATTGACATTTATCCATAAATATATATAAAGAAACCCGTTTACCTCCCACAAAAAAGCACATGAAAAGAAGAGAAACCGAAATATCTGCATGATCAGAGATTTTTCACAATGAAAAATATAAACAACTAGAATCGCTCAATGGCATCATCCCAGAAAACAAAGAAGCCTTAAAAAACCTGCTCTCCATAAGGATTCCTATCTATGAAAACAATTTCCCTAAGCAGTCAATCGAACAATACAACATAGAGACGGAAAAATACATCACCAATATGACGACACACAATGGATTAGATTTTCATATCTGGCAACACAATAAATTAACCAATAAAAAGCAGATTTATAGCCCATATTCCAACCCCTGATATGATGTATATGCACATTTGCTCTGTGCACATTATGAAATTTTCAAAAAAAGACCGATACTCAATTTCCCAAATACGGACAAAGAATGATGGAATGAACAAATTAGGGAGCACGGTGTGGCATTGATGAATGAGATGACGAATTCATATTTTAACATTTATGGGTATCTGTATCACCATGAATTCTTTCAGCAAGATAAGACATGAATCCATCGCATGATGCCTCCATTAGAAAATAATGAGGAACGAACAGAGGATGGATTTGGTATTACATGAGATGAAGCGATTTTACAGTTCACAAACTATTTTTGTAATACATCAATAAACAATAGATTTTTTATAGACAAGGATCTGATAAATCTCTTTCTACAATGATTTATAGATGTTAATCGTAAGACTTCATGACCTATAGGAAATCTTAATCTCAAGAAGATTTCGGATGTGCTCTACACGATATTGGAAAGTCCGCAAAGAAGAGAAGATAGTGATGAATCCAATTACAAGATGCGATACGAAGAATTAAAATAATAAAAAATTGAATCGTATTTTTTTGATATGGTGTAGGCATGGAGTAAATAATGTATTGACATTTATGTATATAAATATAAAAATAAATAACAAAACCAAAAAAATTATGAATACATTCGGACTTATTACATTGATTTCAGCGACTACAATGGCGCTGATAGCACTACCATTGCAAGCAATAAAGCATTACAGAGAAAAAAAAATTGGATTACATCCAAGTTTACTTATATTATCATGGATTGTATATCTCTCAAGGGCTTTATTTGCTCTTACAAATACTGATGGCATAATTTGGTATATTATGATATCAGATGCTATAGGAACAATAGTATCATCATTTATGCTTTTGCAAATATGGTGGTATAGAAAAGGATAAGCTGAAGGTATGTACTTCAGTTTTTTTTAAAACAAAAAAACCTATCCGCCTAGGCGGACAGGCTTTATTATATTATTTTATCGTGAGTGTAACGAACATTTGTCATCCGCCTAGGCGGATATTTATCGTCCCGACTTTTGTCGGGATGTTCATCGAAAAGTTTAATCTTTAAACTTTTCTTTAAGTCTCTTGATAGTTTCAGCTCTTTTAGCTTGTTTAGCTTCTTCTTTTTCTGCCATCACTTCTTCTCTCGTCTTTTTGACTTGACCTTCTACTACTACTTCTTCGTTCTTCTTAGCATTTTTAGATGCTTTATGTTTAGCTATCTTTTCAGCTTCTTCAGGATCTTGATCGACTTTTACTGCTACATCTTTTTTAAGCTCTTTATAGAGGAATGGAACGCTGAAGCTTCCAAGGGTTGTTATCTTTTTCTTGAGTTTTAAGTAATGAGGTTCAACTGCTGTACCATATGTTTCGTTGATTACAGTTGCGATATCGTTTTCATCCACTTTTGCGTAAAGTGTACCTTCAGCGTTAGCTTTTCTAACGATAGTGATACCTCCTACATTGTGAAGTTTTGCGAAAAGATCGTCTAATCCAGAAGCTTTCTTCTTTCTTTCAACTTCTGCAGCTGCCATCTTTTGAGCAAATTTGTTTTTGCTGCCAGCATCAGCCAATACAGCTATTTGTTTTGGTAACAATACGTTTCTAGCAAAAATGGGTTTTACTCTCACGATTTCATACTTTTCTCCAAGATGTTTATCGCTTTGTAAAAGGATTACTTCAATTGTTTTGTTCTCTAATTTTCTCTTTGGCATTGTATATAACTAAATAATTAAAAGACAATAATTGATAATTTCGTAGTAAACAAAAAAATCACGTGAAAAATATATACGAATTCCCATACCAATTTCAAATGAAAATGAGGGGCTTTTCTCTATAAGCCAAAAAATGTAATATATTTGACAAATGGGAAAAAATGATTATAATATTTTAAAGATCAATTTTATCACTTACAGAGTACAATGGTACACAGACCTGCAGAAAATCATCATCAACCCAGAAAACCTCAAAAAAGCAACAAAAAAACAGCTGATATTTCTCAAAAAGGGGAAAAAGAGATTTTTCAGGAACTCCACACCTATGGAGATGTATATCTCCTCAATAAACCAAATATGACTCCCAAAGACAAAGAAAATATGGAGAAATCAATAAAATTTCTCGCAGACTACAAAATGAATACATTAGAAAATTTACAAAAACTAGACGCCATTATTTATACAAAAGATTACATAGAAATCGGAGGAGTGAAACGAGCAAGAAAAAATCTCCAAACAGAAGAAAATGGAAAAGATATTTTCAAACATGAAGATGAGGTATATTTTACATTCGATGCATTGAAAAAACAAAAAAAACTCCTTGATAAGCAAGGAATGAAAATCCCATGAGGAGATGATTTTGAAAAAACATTAAAAGCGTTACCATGAAATTTTTCAGAAAGTGAACTCAGTAAGCGATATGTATGAGCGAATATTTTATGAAATATATTAGATTTATGAATGTCTGGGTTTTGTGCCAGAGATGGTCTATTACGTCTTAAAAGTTTATATGGCTATGTTTGGTCGTCTTCAGAGGGCGATTGTAGTTATGCGTGGTACTTAGAGTTCGATAAAGATAACGGTGGACTCTCTTGTGATAAGAGAATTCACGCTCTTCCCGTTCGCCCTATTTATAAATAACTCTTTTTCAAAAAGAGAAAAAAACTTTATCACCCCCAGATGCATGCCACGAGATAGTGAGCAATTCGTAAATAAAGTAACTAACCAAAACGAACCGAAATGGGGACCGCCGGTGGTTACCGGGGGGTTTGAGGTGAGTCAGAAGGTCATGCGAATTTGAAATATTTGTCCTGAGTACTGCATCTGGAAAGTGTTTTTGGTTACTTTTGGCACTCCAAAAGTAACTCCAGCGAAGCGTTTTTAAAAAAGGAAAAAATAACGCTCAGCTGGCAAGCTTGCCTGCCGTAGGAAGGGCGATAAAAAAATAAATTTAAATCTATACAAAAAAAACGATCCCGTAGTACTACGGGACCGTTTTTTTTTTTTCTCTAGATACCCTTATTTCACATCACCCGTTCACGTGATGATAACTTCCTTAATCTGGATACTCGCTTTGAGGAACAAATCCTGCAAAGCAGTCTGTGCATTAGTTTTTGCTTCTTCCAGGATATTTCCGCTGAGCGCTTCCTGCATCATGATTTCAGCTGCTTTTTGTCTGAGTTGGTTTTCCATTTGTATGTCAGTTTGATCTATGATACGAAGTGTTGCACATTTAGTAACTCCTGTAAGCTGCACTGAGAAGACTTTCGGTGCTCACAAGATGATAGTGACTGTCCCATCACGAGATACTTTGATATCTCAGGTTGCAACATCTTTGATTGCATATCCAGCAATGACATTTCCTTGTACTTCCAAAACCATTCTATCCTTGAATAATGCACTGCCCAAAATCTTCTCTATACCGATGCCTGGGATGAGCGATGCTAATTGTTGTTCTCCTTGGATACTCTTTGTAAAGCTTTGTTTTGCAGTCTCCAATTTATCTAGGGAGGTAAGTTCTGTCATGATCGCTACCGTGGTTTTTTTGATGACGGTAGCTCATTTATATTGCAACCATAACCAAAAACCATATATACAGAGAAGCACAATTCCAAGTGTTACTATATATCTTAATAAACGTTTCATCAGCAATATATAAGAACTAAAAATTTGATACAAGACCCAAGATTCAAGATACAAGTCGCTTATTTCTCATGCATCATGTATCTAGTATCATGAATCGTTATTGATGTTTTACTTTAGATAAATACTCATGAAAAACAAATCAAATTTTCTAAAACAAATTAACATCAAAAATATTTCATGGATCAGAATCACGATTTGGAGTATACTTATAGTAGTGTTCTGCTACATCGCGAGTATATATTTTGACGAAACGAATACAACTCCCCAGGTATGCAGCCAGCAAAAATGCTTCACTGTAGAACTCGCTCGTACGCCCGCTGAGCAACAACTTTGACTTATGAATCGTACTTCCATGCCTGAAGATAGCGGGATGATTTTTGTATTTCCCAAGCCAGGTATCTATAATTTCTGGATGAAAGACACGCTCATCCCACTAGATATGATTTGGATTGATGAACAATTCAAAGTAGTTCGTATACTGACCGCAGAAGCTTGTAAAGCAAATCCTTGTACCATATATAAGCCAGAGAGAGAAGCAAAATACGTGCTAGAGATCAACGCATCCCTCGCAGCAAAATATTGAATCACCGAATGAAGCGTCATACAATTCCAGAATATTAAATAGTTTTATATTATTAGTAATGTTATTTTGCTTCCACAAAAACAAAGACTAACTTGAAAAGACGTAATATTCATCACAAGAAAAAGACAGTATCTGGGGCAAGGGCTGTTCGGATTTTTCTATATCAAACAATATCCTAACATAAAAAATAATCAGTTTTCTGCCCATGTCACCATCAAGTTATCAAAAAAATCCGTAGTCAGGCATATCATCAAAAGAGCGATCATGCAGTACGTCCAACAGCACGATCTCGTAAAATCTCCACTCAGTAGCACTTTTTATAAGTTTTTCATCGTCTTGTCCAAGGTCCGTGTACCAGAACTTGAACAAAAAATTGCAAAATTAGAAAAAAAAGATACAATTAAGTACATTCAAGAAGAATTTGAAAAAGCACGAAAAGGATGCACACTAAAACTTGATAATAGTAAAAAGGAGCAGGGAACAGGGAGCAGGTAAAAAATAACAACTTTCGTCCTGTAACCTTTAACCATTTTAATTGTTTATTCTGTTAGCATGGCACTGATACACAAAATCATAAAAGGCGGATCTGATTTCCTAAAATCCATAAAGTCTGATAACAAGAAAGAGCTTTTGGAACTAGAGAAATTGGAAAAGAAAATTGATGAACAAAAAAGACAAGAGAGAAGACCAGCTGCGAAACCATTCGTATTTACCAATAGGATGTTCGTAAAATTTTGGGGATTTGGAGCGATTGTCATTTTTCTTGGATTATTCATTTACCAATCCTTAAGTATCATTTATCTTATTTTTATGGCATATATCGTTTCACTTGCCATGGAAGCCATCATCGATTTTTTGCAGCAAAGATTACAGTATAGATGAATAGCGATAGCGATTTCATATCTCTGCATACTCATTCTTTTCTTAGGGGCTATGATATTTATCATCCCATTTCTTCTCAGTCAGTTTTCAGATATCCTGACTATGATGATAAGTTATGTCTCGCATTTCCAACAGACATTGGCGACAAAATCATTGATAGGCATCATCCAAGATAGTCATCGGCTTCCATGAGGACTCAAGACAGCATTGCTAGATTCATTCAGTAATCCTGCTGTCGTATCGTGAGTACAGACTCAATTAGAACAGAATATCTCTCAAGTGGTTAATCTCGGGACATCATATGCAAGAAATATAGGTACTATGGCAGTAAGCGCAGTAGGTACATTTTTCACCTTCATCACACAGACGTCTATTGTATTGACGTTATCAGTATTATTCTCTATCCAAAAAGATGCAACGATGAAATTCATTGCAGGACTTGGCGGCGAAGACGGAAAATATAAGTTCATCTATATGAAGCTTGAAAGGATATACAAAAAACTTGGTATCTGGCTCAAAAGTCAGTTCTTGCTCTGTCTCTTTATCGGACTCACGATGTATGCGTCCTTATGGATACTTTCAATGTTTGGTATCGATCTTCCGCAGAAATGAGCGCTTGCAGGTATCGCAGCGATGACAGAATTCATCCCGTATATAGGACCGATCATCTGATGAATGGCAGCTGCAATGGTCGCATTCATCCACTTCGGTTTCTCTGGAGCATTGATTGTGATAGGAGTTGTGCTATTGATTCAACGATTGGAAAATAATGTATTGATCCCGTTATTGATGACCAAGACTCTTGGAGTAAATCCTGTAGTCATCTTCATCAGCATGATCATCTGAGCACTGATCCTCTGAGTGATCGGCATACTTCTCGCAGTGCCTATCGCAGTCATCATTACGCTTATATTGGAAAAGACATTTGAAGAATAATATTTTTGTATTTACCATATAACATCTAAAGCTTCATGAAAAAGAAAATTTTGTGGTGGTATTATAAGGTACTTGGAAAACTAGCTCATTCCTACATCAACAAACATAATCCAGAAGTGATTGGTATCAACGGGAGTGTGGGGAAAACCTCTTGCCGTATGATAGTCTATCAGACATTGCAGCAATTTCTTCCTCACAAAAGAATCTATACTTCACCCAAAAATTTCAACGGAGAGCTCGGACTTTCTCTCTCTATTTTTCAGATAGAAGAACGGGAACCGAATGTATTATATTTCATCACTACGTTATGCAAACTCACTCGAAAAAGATTTTTCTGATCCAAACCTTACGATATCATCCTATTAGAATATGGAATCGATCGTCCGGGAGAGATGGACTTTCTTTTGACGATAGCAAAACCGCATATAGGGATATTTACAGCGATAGACGCAGTGCATTCAGAACAGTTTGGTAACCCTGCCGAGATAGCGAGAGAAGAAGTGAAGATGCTCAAAAATACATTGGAGATTTGATTCCTCAATGCAAACGACGGCTATGCACTCCAGCTCAAAGAGCATCTTGAGATAGATTATCTGACCTATCAGACAGAAGGATATGATATTATAGCTGACATCAACTTTAAGGATGAAAAATTTTTCTTGTCGGATTTTAAAGGGGGATTGGGCGTACAGTTCCATCTTCGGATCAAAGAAAAAAAATACAGCATCAGTACCAATATCTTAGGCAAAGCTAACTACGGGTATATCTGATTATGACTAGCAGTTGCAGGTATCCTGGATTACAAATACGCAAGAGCAGAAGGAAGAACAGAAACCCCTCTATTGAAAAGCGGTTCCCACGAAGAGCTCAAACTCAAGTATGAACTTCAGCCAGGAAGACTTTCAGTATTCCATGGGATAGAGAATAGCGTCATCATCGATTCAACCTACAATGCTTCACCGCTCAGTGTAAGGACAATCATCAACACCGCACACAATATCAAGATGCAATTATTCCCTCAGAGAAAAATCTGGCTCGTATTGTGAGATATGAGAGAGCTCGGTGATCTCACCGAAAGAGAACATAGGATGATCGCTTTATATGTCAGCCAAGTAGCAGATCGCGTGATCTTGGTAGGGCAGTATATGACGGATTATCTAGCTGATGAGCTTGAAAAAGTCTGATACGACAAAAAGAATATAGAGAAATTCTACAACGCAAATATCGCAGGTAAATATATCCAGAAGACGCTCAAAGAAGCATGAGATGAATATCTCATCGTCTGCAAATGAAGCCAGAACACCATCTTCCTGGAAGAGGCCATCAAACATTTTCTCCTCAATCCAGAGGATCAGAAAGCGCTTACCAGGCAATCTGATTGGCGGATGCATAAAAAACTAAAGTTTTTTTGATAAAAGCTCACTTCGTTCGCGATAAATGTTCGTTACACTCACGATAAAAATTGATAAATTTATCGCGAAGCGTTTATCGACCGAAGGTCATTTATCGTGAGTCCGCATATGCGAACGAACATTTATCTTTTTTACTCTTCCTCTTCTTCACTTTCTTCTGAAGACTTTTTTATCAATGGCATGAAGCGGAAATATTCAAGAAGCTGGAGTCCGGTAAATCTTCCTACAGCGATATTGAGGATGAAAATCACTATTAATAATTCAGGAAATGCTAAGAGCAGATGTTTCAATCCTGTTCGATAGAAGAGCCCATAGACAGACAAAGATACAACAAAAAATTCTAGAAATGCTACTCGTCGTCCTTTGCTGAAGAGTTTGAATCATTCATTGAATACCTTATCGCTTACGATGATGATGAAGATCATCGGGAAGATAATGAATCCGTTGGCGAAGAGAGTGAAATCTACAAAATTTAATCAGAAGATAGTATTCAATCAAAAGGTAAGCAGCATAAGAATGAAATAGAAGAGTATCAGAAGTGATGTTTTAGTATTGTGAAGGAGATACATCTTTTTGGTGACCAATCACATCAGAAGTTTCGCTACCCATCAGATACCAAGCAACGCCAGACTGAAAGGCACACCAAGTATCGACATAGAGACAGCAAAGAGGAGCGGGCTATACATACCAAAGATAGAGAACCCTACAATCTGTCTCAGAATGCTTATCAACAATGTCCCCAAAGAAAGCACAAGAAATATAGTGACAAGCTCTATCGGGAATCCATGAGAGATCAAACGATCTATAAGATAAGATATCGGAAGATATTTGGGAGTCTCTTGAAATGAAAGAGAGAATGGGGTGATATATTCTTCTTGATTGGTTATCTTATTCAAGGAGAGTGTTGAGAGGAAATTGAGAAGTTTATCTTGGGAGAGCGTATATATCTTAGTGATTTCAATCGGTTTGATATATTTGGCGAGCACCCTTTTGAGGAAAAATTTATTGCTATTGGTCACGAGATAGATGGTTTTATCTTTGAGATTGAGATTGTCCGATACATGGACTTTAGCAAGAATTTGAAGTAGAACATCAAAGTTGGAAGTATTGATGATAAGCACTTTGCTCGCTTTGATGTCAGTCATATTATCTTTTATTCTGGTCAGGATATCTTCTTCAGAAAAACTTTTATTGTCTGCGATAAAAATCTCTTGGAGTAACGTCCTTTGTTTATCAAAATTTTGCTGGAATCCGAGATCGAATTCTTCTCCCTGTGCTCAGAGATAGATGATGGTGTTGGTATAATTCACTCATCTGGTCGGAGCAGAGCAGTGCGTCTGTCATTCACAATCGGCAGGAGTCAATTGCGCTGACGCAGGAGTGAATAAACATATGCTTCCTAGAAATAAGAAGATGAACAAGCTGATTTTTTTCATAACCAAACAATAACGGATAAATATGTTTTTCTAAATTCTATCCCGCCCTGCGGGACTAAATTATATATATTAGGTCTTCAATCTTCATTTTTCATTTATACATTTTTTCTGGCGTATTGCCTGCTTGTATCCATTGATCTATTTTGGTGAATCCATCTAGATATATCTTATCTTTAAGATATCAGCTTCATATATTTTCTGTATGGATGATACCTCTTTTGGATCTGATGATTGTCTTGAATATTCATTCAAGAGATCTTTCGGGATAGATGAATCTGATATATTCTGCAGCTTTGCTGAAGCTGAATTTTTGTAGCTCATGAGTGACCACATATTTCTTATAGAGAGAGATTTTCTCATAATCATCAGGCAAAACAGTATTGCTATTCCATATCGCGAGTCATTCTTCATCAAAGCCATAAAACCCGGATCATGATTGTAATATCTTTCGTCATGATTTGATACCATTAAGGTATCTGACGAGATGGGTATCCACCTCATGTGCCAAAGTCGCACGCAATGATTCCTCTTTGAATACCGCTGATTTCGATATGCTGATTTTGATCTGTTTTCCCATGATGAGTGATATCCTTGAAAGCGTATCATAAGAGAATACGATATCCACTCCATAAATCTTTTTTTCGATCAGATATTTTTCTATGATTTTTTCTATTTCAGAGAGTTTGAGAGACTTGCCCAAAACACCCTTTTTAATGCCAAATTCTTGTCTATCCAATACTTTGGATTTTGCTATTTTGAGGAGTCCATCATCAAACTCGCCAAAAAGTTTTTTATTATATAATGAGATAGTATCAAAATCCTGCTGGCTATATGCAAGGATAAGATTCCTTCTCAGTTCCAGTTCCTCAAGTTTTTTGAGAAAAATCTGTGCAAATGGGCTTTTGAGTATATGAAGTTGTGCTGTAAGTTTAGCTATCTCTTCTCTGGTTTGGAGAAGTTTTTGTTCTTCAGGCCATTTGTATTTAAAAATTGGATTGTATTTTCCATGCAAAGTGATGAATTTATCAAGTTCACCAAAATAATTGAGCGGTCTCAATCTGGCTGAGAGATTAAGTCTTTTTGCTAGTTTATCTACTTTTTGATCGATAGTATGTAGTTCTGTTGTCTCTGATGGATCAATGCTTTGAGGGTTGATCACTTCTATTTTAGCAAGTGTTTTATGGACAGGTTTGATCAGATAATTGCTCGCAGTTTTGTTTCCGAGGATGACTTTATTTTCAACAAGACTTTCCATGCTGGAAAATTTAGCCTTTTTGAGAGTTATCTCATTCTCATAGAGATCAAGATATCGTTCTCTTTTATTTTCTTTGATCTTATCAAACAGATTTTGTGACATATAATTTCCGGATTTATTCAGATCCACTTCTACGATGATATCTATTTTTTCTTCTTCCTCTTTTTCTTTGATGATGAATTTTGCATATTGTGAGAGATAGAGGAGTTTATTGCGTAAAAGATCAGATTTTTCTGGAGTGAAAAGGCTTTTTGCTATCTCTACTCATTTTTCTGGATCTACGATTTTGAGATCAGCTATCTTATGCAAAACATTTTTCAATCTCGTATCACTTACTTTCTGGACTTCAAGTCCAGCTCTTGCATTTATTTCAAGAAGCTTAGGTCACTCGTTCGTTATGACTCGGTCAAGAGCGAGATATCACAAGTTCACAAAATACTGCACCTTGGAAGAAAGGAACAAGATATCATTCCGATAGGGAAGTTTTCTATTTTGGAAATGAGCGAATCTTTTTGGGAATTTGAATTTGTATATCTTATTTTTCCAGAGAAGTGAAGTGATCTTCCCGCTCCCTACTTCGATGCCAAATCACAATCCTCATTGAGCGAGATTTGCTTTACCACCAGAATCCTTGGTAGGTACTCTGATCATAGTAGCAACGGGTACAAGGTTGAATGCGATGACTCTGATATCGGCCAATCCAAATTCGCAGAATTCCTTAAACAATTCTCCAGGGATAAGTTTTTCTTCGACGATTATTTTGTCTCATCCAAGCGTCATAGAATGTTTTCCATCAAGGATATCAAGTAAGCGTCTCCTAAATTCTTGATCAGTGAGAAGCTCGTCTCCTATCTGATATTTCCCATGATGGTGATTGTGTTTATCTTCAAATTCTTGAAAAAATATTTTTCTGATCTGATCTCATAGTCTTTGGAATCTATTTTTGGGTGGGACAATTTCAATATTTCATTCTGGAAGTTCTTCTGCGATATACTTCACGATATATACTCATTGTCATTTGCTTCATTGATTGGGTTTCACGACAAAATTCTTTTTTGGGAGATAAGAAAAATCAAATTCATACAGCTCTTTACGATCAGAGATGACACCATAGGTTTTGGCGAAGGGGATTCCTCTTTCTACGAGAAAATCTTTCGTTTGGAGTTTATTATTTGCCAAGCGGATGCCTTTTTTATCGTTAAACTTTTTGATGTAGAGAAGATTTCTGGCATTATTGCCGAGGATCCCAAAATTCAACATAAATTAATTAATTAAGGGTTGAAGGGAATATATTAATTGAAAGATTTTATAACATTGAAACATTGAAACATTGAAAGATTAATTTTTCCATTTTTCCATGCTTCCATCTTTCCATTCTTTTATGCTTCCATATTCGTGTGTCTTATAGGGAAAACACATCAAAAATCAATGAATTAATCAAATAGTCTTTTTATTGGATATTAAACTTGACTTTTCGTGAAACATCGGTAAAGTCAGTGGCAGTAAACAAAAATTATAAAATCATAAAAATAAAAACAAATACCTATACATATATGAAAAAAATATTTATCGCAATTGTCCTGATCATCAGTATTGATGGTTGCAAGAAGGACACGCTCCAACCTAACTGGTGGAACAAACTCTGGCACAAAGAGATGTATGTCATGGGAGATTTGAATGACAAACACAAAAACAGCATTCTCCCAAAGATTGATGAAATCCGTACCACGCTCCAACAGTATGTACTGTGGGATTCTGATACCATCCAGATCTATGGACCTGGAGGATACAGAAAGACGGCAGAAAAAGCCTGGAAGGTGTGGAACAAAAATTATCAGACAACATTGATGCCGGATACCCTCAATCCATCGACTACAGGTGAATTTGCAAAAATCATCAAGTCATATCTTGATCTGAGGCGTGATTATGACCGAGAAAAAGCATTTAAAAAAATGTGGTTATGTATCCCCAAAGAACTTTACAAACAGGATGAACGATTCTGGGAGTGGTGGCTTTCATCGGTGAGTACCTATTGTACCGTGGTTTTAGGAGGTCCGGAAGCTTGGACGTATGGAACACGACAAAGGGATGAAGAGATGAAAATCTATCACTTACCGACTACACCGGATCCTGATGATCCATGGGGCTGTGAATGCTCTGCTGAGACGCGGATTACCGAATGGTATGAAGGATGTGCTGAAGGACCGAAAAAGAAGATGATTGCTCTCCCTGATTTTGAACAGAAGATGCAGGGTGTGCGTGCACAACATGCAAAATCACTTCGTGACAGGTACTTGAATGTAGCAGATCCCAACTTCCAGATAGGACCCATTGAAGATTACGAAGTCAAATCAATCGTAGTTGAAGGGGAGATGTATTATGGAATTGGTATTCCAAACATACCGACGAGGTACTAAGTAAAAAAAAATTATAATGTGAGAGATGAAGTTTTCTTCATCTCTTTTTTTAATAATATAAAATAGAAGTCGATGTTGAAAAAGTTGAGGAGATAGATATAAAGAGATAGATAATTTATCTTGTAAATTACATATATGAGTACTATAACAACTCAAGATGTTATTACCTTACCACAAAAATTGTTACATGAGTTTGTAACAGAATTTGATAAAATGAAAAAAATTTATGAAGTGATAGATCATGCATTAGCGGAAAAAGATATGAATGATAAAAATAGTAAAACATTTACTGATGTAGATAGTTTTTTCGATGACTTGGACAATACAAAGAAGTAACCAATTTAAGAAAAATTATCAAAAATTGCCTGAATATCTGAAAGAGAAATTTAAAAAAAACTTTCTGAAAGTTTTGGAAAATCGGTACGATCAGCAATTAAAGACACATAAATTACAATGAGAATTAGAAGGGTATCTCTCTAGCAGTATTAATGATGATTATAGGTTCATCAGTAAAATCGATCAAACAAACAAAATAATTTCGTTGATAAATATAGGAAATCATAGTATTTATAAATAGTTCCGTTAATGTAAACAGCCCGTAAAGAAATTTGCGGGTTTTTTTCTATTTGAAATTATACTCAGCTTTGCTACAGTAGATATGACTTTATTTCTTTGCCCCTTTGTTCTTATGCAATTACATATTTACAACACCCTTACGCGCCAAAAAGAGCTCTTCGTCCCCTTGATGGAAGACCAGAATTATAAGTGACCTAAAAAAGATTTTGTCTGATTGTATTCTTGCGGACCTACGGTCTATCGAGATCCGCATATCTGAAATATGAGAGCATATATTTGTCGAGATATTCTCAGAAATACCCTTGAGAAGATTATGTGATATCCGCTCAAATCCGTTATGAATTTGACTGATGTGGGACATCTTACTTCTGATGCTGATGAAGGAGAAGATAAAATGGAGAAATGAGCAAAAAGAGAAGCAATGACGGTTTGGCAACTCGCAGATAAATATATCGCTAGCTTCAAAAGATATCTTCATATGCTCAATATTGAGGAATATCAAACTATTTGTAGAGCAACTGATCATATCAAAGAACAGATAGCGATGATCCAGCAACTTGAAGAAAAAGGATTTACCTATATCATTCCAGCTGATTGAGTGTATATGGATACGAGCAAAGTAAAAGATTATTGAGCATTGGCAAAACTTGATATTGCCTGACTTCAACAATGAGCAAGAATAGAAAATGATAACAAGAAAAATAAGACAGATTTTGGTTTACGAAAATTTGCTTCGGTGAACGAACAGAGACAGATGGAGCGAGACTCACCATGGGGAAAATGATTTCCAGGACGACATATAGAATGTAGCGCGATGGCAACCAAATATTTATGAAATCAATTTGACCTGCATACCTGAGGTGTAGATCATATTTCTGTTCATCACGTCAATGAAATTGCACAATCTGAATGTGCGTTCGGCACGCATCCACGAGTAAAATATCGATTACATAATCAGTTTCTTAATTTAGGTTGAAAGAAACAATCTAAATCAGAAGGAGGGTTGTTGACTATAGATTCTCTTGTGGAAAAGGGATTTCAACCTTTAGATTTTAGATATCTTTGTTTGACTGCACATTATCGTAATTTCTTGGATTTCAGTGAAGAACTTATGCAGACAGCACAGAATTCAAGAAATAATCTCATCAAAAAGATGCAGAAACTTTTTGATACGCATACAAAAATCATCATAGATTTTGATCATGCTATGCCATACGAAAAACTAAAAGATAAAATCAATTCCAAATATGTCTGAGATGCGCTTGAAGATATGATGGCGGCTTTGATGGATGATCTCAATACTCCGCAAGTTTTGGCTATCATCAACCAATCACTCAATTCTTTGGATAAGGTAGAGGAGGTGGATATGAATGATTTTTTTGTCGCATTGCATCGGCTAGAAAAAAACTTGCTTAAGATATGACTCTTTGATTGGATCGGTCAGGAGACAGTAAAAATAGATATCCCAGCAGAAATAACTGCTCTCGCAGACCAAAGAGTACAGGCCAAAAAAGATAAGGATTATGCACGTTCTGATGAGCTCAGGAACAAGATACAAGATGCAGGATACAAGATGCAGGATACAAAGGAGTGATATGAAATAACTAAAGCATAATTTTTTTATTAGATTGGATTATTATTATGAAGATATTGAATACCATTCACGAAGATTATCATATGCACAGCATAAATTATTCTGATGGCATGAATACCATTGATGAAATTGTCCAATATGCAGGGAAGATAGGACTCAAAAAAATAACCATAACCGATCATAGTCAGTTTGCACAAGATAAAACTGGGTTTTCACAAAGGAATCGAAGATGACACACGAAAAGATGGAAAAATATTCATAACGATGTGGAGGTGTTATTCGGCGTAGAGTGAGATCTTATCGATGAAGAGGGGAATTGTTGTTTTGATATCCAAGGACATGAACCAGATTTTTGTATTTTATCCTGTCATCCCGTATCTTATCAAGGGGATCTCAAAAATATAACCCAAGCATACATCAACGCTATTCATAAATATCACGATAAGATAAAATGTATGGGACATATATGCAATCTTGTCACTTCAGAATATATGGATATGGAAGCTATAGCAAAAGCGCTCAACGAGTATCAGATTCCTGTAGAACTCAATTGCTATTCTTTACATACCAAAAAAACGAACCTAGAAAAATTAGATAAATTATTATCTCTCGTAGAATGATGAATATATGTAAATAGCGATATGCATACCCTCAATGACTTTAGTCACAGACAAGCAGGATTTGATTATCTCAAAGCAAAAGGATATTTATAAATATAAATTGTATATGAAAAACCTAAAATATTTTCTCAGATGAATATCTAGAAATGTTCTGATACTTGGCTTGGTAAGTTTGCTTACTGATTTAAGCTCACAGATGGTATTCCCTTTGATACCCTTATTTCTGACGAGTTTATGAGCATGAGCGACTATTATAGGAGTCATAGAATGAGCCGCAGATAGCACTGCTGCATTGTTAAAGGTATTTTCGTGATATCTGTCGGATAAATTTAAGAAGAGAAAAATATTTGTTCTGATTGGATATGGTTTCTCTACTATCACAAAACCATTGTTTGCATTTGCAAACACTTGGCCAGCAGTATTAGTCTTTAGAGTAATCGAAAGGATAGGAAAGGGTCTGAGGGATGCACCGAGAGATGCATTGGTCGCTGATTCGACTGCACCAGAATATATGGGTAAAGCCTACGGTATCCAGAGAGCGATGGATGGAACGGGTTCGGTATTGTGAGCAGTAGTAGCATTGGTATTATTTCCCTATCTATGATATCAAAATTTATTTCTCTTCGCTTTCCTACCAGGATTGATTGCAGTATTCGCGATACTCTTCGTCAAAGAAGCAAAGGATATGAAAAAAGAGAATCATCGAGAACATCTCAAAGTACAGCCAAAGATAGAGATACCCACATTACTCACATCAATAAAGCTTTTACCCAACAATCTCAAACTCTTTATTCTTGTCTCAGCACTCTTTGGATTAGTCAATTTCGGATATGCATTCTTGCTACTTAAAGCGAAAAATGTAGGAGCTACAGACAATAGAGCGATTTTGTATTATGTATTATTTTATGGGGTGTATACGCTATTTTCTACACCCGTCGGAATATTGTCTGATCGCTGGTGAAGGAAAACCATGCTCTGGATAGCATATAGTCTCTTCTTAGTAGTGACGTTATGATTAGCATTGGTGACACAACTTGGACGAGTGATTTTCTTTTTTATCCTTTTTGGAGTGGTTTTTGCTATCGTAGATGGCACTGAAAGAGCACTTGTTGTCGACCTAGCACACAAAAATCAGAAGGGGACTGCTTTGGGAATCTTTCATACGGCTATCGGTATTGTTGCACTTCCTGGCTGATATATTCTTTGAATGCTCTGGGACAAAATATCTCCACAAGCTAGCTTCTTATTTGCATTCGCCATCGGCATAATTATCATGTTCTTATTCAGATTTGTGAATACAAAGAAAACAGAGAATATCTTAAATGTACAAAATTCGTAATTCGTAATTTTTAATTAGTAATTGAATGTAATGATTATCGAAATAGTAGGAACACCGTCACCCAAAACACTTCTCTTAGAAAAGACAGTTGAGAAGGCACTTAAAAAATTAAAGCTAGAGTGCAGAATCATAAAAGTAAATGATGCAAAAATAATCAAGGAATATGGTATCATAACATTACCCGCATTGGTGATAGATGATCATATCATCTTCACCGGCAGAATCCCAATGCAAAAAGAGTTGCTGGATATTCTCAGTGGCCGAAAGACCGCAGTCCATGGATGATGCTGCGGTGGCCATGATCATGATGAAGAAGATGACGAATGTTGTGGAGGAGGTTGCTGTAAATAATGGCCGAAAAATAGACGAAAAATAGACGAAAAATAGACGAACAGTAGCTTGTAAAAGAACAGCTATTATTCGTCTATCATTGGTCGTCCCGATATATCGGGACATTAGTCTAATTTTTATCCTCTTTCTTCTGATAAATTATTACAGGATTCAAATTCACAGGAAAGTCTTCCATATCAAAGACCACTTTAAACGTGGTATCAGCATTATTCACACTTGAATCTATCTGACTCAATTCTTCATTACCAAATATATCTTGGATTTTCTTAAATCAATTGATGAGGATAGGTGCTGAGAAAAGCGCTATATTTTTTACGATATAGAGTAAGAATTGCAAGTCTGCAAGAGCGTCAGTCTTAGTCGCTTCATTCTTATATTTCATCCATGGCTCAGCTTTGGTGATATATTCATTCGCTCTCTGGACAAGTTGATATCGGTCATCAAGATATCATTTGATATCCGCTTTTTTGAGATAGGCCTCTTCTATTTTTGATCCATCCCATCCATCTTCAAAATATTGGACAAGTTTGCTATTATTATTTTCCTTAAAGACTTCTCGTTTTTGCTTATTAAATTTTCCACTCGTGATACCATATTTTTTACATAAGCTCGTCACTCTATTGACTAAGTTTCCTCGTCCACCGATCAACATACTTTCATATAAGTTCCCCAATCTTTCTACAGAAAAGTCTCCATCAGCACCCATAGGCACATCATAGAGCAAATTGAAGATAAGTGCATCCCTATCATAATCATCTACTACTTGTACAGGATCAATGACATTACCGAGGGATTTACTCATCTTGTGTCCATCCACCGTGAAAAATCCAGTGACGAATTCTGTATTAGGTAATCTATAGTCCACACTCATCAACATTGCTGGCCAAAAAATTGCATGAAATCTAGCGATGTCTTTTCCTAATATGTGAACGATTTGGGTATCGGCATCCCGAAATCCTATATCTCTAGAAACCGTGACATAATTAAACAATGCATCATATCGGACATAACTCACTTGTTTAGGATCGAAGGGGAGCGGTATCCCGAATTTATTTGTTTCTCTAGAGACAGAAAAGTCTTCTAGACCTCAATTTACGAACGATTTCATTTCATTGAATCTATATTCAGGAATCAAAAATTCAGGACATTTTTGATAGAAATTTTCTATTTTTCCTTGATAATTTTTGAGTTTGAAAAATCGATTTTTTTCGATGATGATATCTGGTTTTTTAAGGTGATCAGGACAAACGAGTTCTCCATCTTTTTGGATCAGATCCTTTTCTGTCTTGAATCCCTCACATCACACACAATAATATCCCTTATATTCTCATTCGTAGATATCTCATTTGTCATATGATTTTTGGAGCATCTCTTGTACGAGATGTTTATGGTTTTCTTGAGTGGTTCTGATAAAATCGGTATAGGAAATCTGGAGATGCTGCCGGACACCTTCTCGTTTTTTACCCATTTCATTGAGATATTGCATGATATCTTTTCCTTCAGCTTCAGCTTGTTGGACTATTTTTTGGCTGTTTTCATCATTACCGGTGGAAAATTTCACGTCATATCCGAGCAATCTTTTGTATCTCGCATAAAAGTCCGCAATAAAGGAACTGTATGCATGTCAGATATGTGGATATCCATTAGGATAATAAATAGGCGTAGTGATCAGAAATTTTTTCATTCAAAAAATATTATTTCATAAAAGACTGAAAATAGGATATATAAAAGTTGATTTTTTTCAAGCTAAGAAGATAAATGACTTATTATGTCGTTTATAGACATAGACTTGACAATATTATATAAAATAGTATAAACTGATCAAGTGATAGTATTATTTTTCCTCTCAGATATGAAAACTCCCAGTGAAAGATCCTCTCAATTAGAATTATTTTCGCTTCCTCCTATGAAAACACCTATGGAGATAATTTCTCAGCTTGAAAGGATTCAATACAGATATAAAAGGTATAATACGCTCTATGCCTACCAGATCGGAGAGATTTTGAATGTATTTAAAAAAAATAAATACATGAAAGACATAGAAGAGCAAAAGAATACATTGTATCGTAATCTCAATGCACTCAAAAGATTTGATGATATACACGAAAGTAAGCGAGGAACTATAGAGTATCTTTATACTAGCATAAAAAGATCAGTAGGAAAGGAAAAAATATCATTGGTGCAACCTGGTTCATTTCCTAAGATCCAAAAGAATATACATTTTTTGCAAGAGATAGGATTTTCCGGTGAAGAATTAAACCGTTATCTTATCCAGAGTATGGAATTTAAAAAAAGCAATTATTTAGGATATAGGTCACAGAGAAATAAGGAGCATATTGATCGATTGAAAAATGAATTTAGTTTTTCAAATGATCAGATAAAAATATTCCTTGATCAAGTGTCTGATTTTTTTTATTGTCCTTTGGAAAAATATAAAAAGAATTTATCTCTTTTATATATAACATGATTTTCGAAGACAACGATAACGACCATAGTCGCAGGATTCCCGTATTGTTTGAAATATTCTATAAAAAAAATAAATAATGCTATAATAAAAATCAATGAAATATCCTCCAATGCTGAAAGTCTCTTGACTCAATATCCACACCTTTTCTATTTGAATGCTGATACGGATTTTTTCCGTAGATTAGTCATATGACTCAATAAATGACACAAAAGATATAAGCATATCATTGAAAAAATACAAAAAAGATATTCCTACAAATGAATAGTGCAAAACTATATTTCGCAACCTATTTCTCAAGAAGAATATCTTGATGGATTGCAGACAGAGGAATATAAAAAATATTTTTTGTTTAATCCTGAAGAATCAAAAAAATGATTTGATATATATAAAATCCGTATGTTTGCCGAATTGCTGAAATACGTGACTGAATGAGAGCAAAAATGCATTATGAATGTGTATGAAAGATCTCAACAAGGAGAAAGATTGTCCAAAGATGACAGGCTTGCATTACAATATCTTAAAGAAAAAATACAAAAAAAAGATCAAAAATATTGCGATGATCTTCTGACATTATTTACGCATATAAAAATTAGGCCATCTCATCTGATGGAAGAAGAAGATGATTTGCCTTTTTAAATTAGCTTTTCTTACACACAAGAACATGTCCAATAACACATCCTTCCTCACGGATAGGCAATACATACGCATCAAAAAAGCTTTTTTTGAGGATTTTTTCTAAATCCTGTATCCTATGATTGAAGAATTTGATCCTAAACTGATCTTTATCTTTTTTCCAGATGAATTCACGTCTCTGGATGAAATGTCCGATGATGAAAGAGCCATCTTTTTTTAATATCCTGTACGCTTCATCAAACAAATGCTCCACATCTTCGATGTGTTCAAGTACAAAAAAACTTGTTATGAGATCAAATGATTCATCAGCGAAGGGGAGGGTATCTTCCAAGTCACAAACTACCTTCTCTATATTTTTGCCGGCCTGCCCGCCGCGGAGGGGGTGTCTTTTGAGCAATTTGTCTGCGATATCGCAAGCGACGTATCTTTCTGGTTTCAACGGAGCAAGAAATTTATGCATCCTTCCGTCACCTGCACCAAGGTCTATGATATGGAGATTTTTTTTGTCTCTTGGTAAAAATTTGACAAACATACCCTTTTCAAAACTATCAAGGTGCTTGTGGTAGGCTTGGTACTGATCGGCTATAGTGTTATATCCGAGCTCTGGACCATGGATAAGAATATGTTTTTGATTATAGGACATAGAAATAAATTTAGAATTTAGAATTTAGAATTCAAAAAAAACAAAGTAAAGTAACAGAATGCGAAATAGAATTATTTATATAGTCTCTTTTGTTATTCGTTCTTGATAGCTTGGATTTGCCTCCATATCTAGCTTTATGATGCAAGGTATTTCATATGAATGATATTGTATGATCTCTTTTTGTATGGTTTTTCGATGTTTTTTCTGGGTTTTATACAAAGCGACAATTTCTTTTGCCGTTTCTGTTTTGCCTTTCCGATGATACATGCTTTCTATAGGAAAAAAGTTTGCACAGGCTATAAGATGTTTATCTAATAAGATAGTAGCGATTTTTTTAGCGTCTTTGATATTTGGATATGTGCTATATATAGTTATATATGCCATATTTGAATGATATGATTAAAAGAAGCTCTTATTAGTCTCACCAGTTTTTTCTTTTGCTTTATCCAAAAACGGTTGCATTTTTTCTTCTATATCCGGACTTGGGGTATGAAGATATTTGCTGAGCTCAGTAGTCTTTTCTGCAGCCTTTTTCAAATGTACATAGTACTTGCTCAGTTCAGAGACTACATCTCAGAGATCATCATTTTTTTCTAACAACTCCATAGTTTTTTGTTTCAAAAGAGCATTTTGTTGCACATATTCATCAAGTTCATGGCTGAGATATTCGACTTCTTTAGCCGCTTCCTTGAGATTGGATCTGAGTTGATTGACGGTATCTTTATGCTGAAATCTCAGATAAAAGATAAAATATCCTATGAAACCACTAACAAGTGCAACTAAGACGATATATCAAGGCATGAATTAAATTATGAATTAAAAATCACAAATTAAAGTTAGTTAGAATATAGTATTTCCGACTAGAAAATCAAATAAAAAAAAACCCTCCGCCTAGGCGGAGAGCTTTTTTATCTTGAATAAAGAGTTACAATTAAGATTTTTTAACTGCTCCTTTGAATTCAGAACCAGCTTTGAAAGTAACTACTTTCATAGCAGGAATTTTGATTTTTTGACTTGGGTTTTGTGGATTAACACCTTCTCTAGCCTTTCTTTTTGAAGCCTTGAAAGTTCCGAATCCTTGGATTCTTACTTCTCCAGATTTTTTAACTCCACCAATAACAGTTTCGATGAATGAGTTAACTAATTCAGAAGCTAATTTCTTAGAAACACCTAATTGTTCTGCTAGGCTAGCAATAAGAGCTGTCTTTGTCATTTGTACAAATAATTACATAATAAAAGGGTAGTGTGTACATCAATGATATTATCATACAGAGACTGTATTTCAAGAGATTTTTACATAAAATTATCAGATTTTTGTATAAATGGATATGCTAGTTTAGAACTACATTTACTCATATTTTTGTGGTCATGTCTGATGATTTGGGGTTGACATTTTTATAAATAGATACAGTAAAAAGCTAGTTATATCAGACAAAGCCCCACAACAGCGGGGCTTTATTTAATTCAGAATTTAGAATTCAGAATTCAAAAATTTTAAATTTAGAATTTAGAATGATAAAAATAAAAAAGAATTCAATCGTTGTTAGTTATTAACTGTTAGTTGTTAGTTCATTCTTCAGTTGTTTGATCGCTCTAGAAAGCCTTTGTCTCACAACGTCATTGGATGCTCCTGTGATTGATGCTATCTCTTCATTTGTTTTTTCTTCGATGAATTTGAAATAGATGATTTCTTTGCTGATATCATCAAGCCTCTTCATCGCTTTTTCTATCTGTTCGAATTTGAAATCATTCTCTAAGAGTTTAGTGACGTCCACATCATCCATAAGAGTATCTTCAAATGCCTCGCCATCCTCATTAGTCTGCAATTCCGTGAATGGGGTATCAGAATTCTTTTTGAAGAAATCTTTGATGGTATTTTTGAATATCGTTCGGAAATATGCGGTAAAGGATCAATCTTCCTTATAAGATCTCACTCCCTCCCAAAATTTTACATAAAAATCTGAGATGATATCTTCGGCATCATGCTTATCGATAAAGTAGTTTGCATTGATGTAACGGAAAAACATATCAACGGTTTGCAGATAGAACTGGTTGAATGCGTTTTGATCCTGTTGCTTCAGTTTTTTTATGTGCTCTGTATCAAATGCGACCAAGCTAGCCATAATAAAATAAAATATTAACGTCACTACTATATATAGTATATATGCTTACATATTTTTTTCTAAGATAACTTCATGATCTTCTTTGTCCTTGATGGCTTCAGATGAGATTCAGCCCACACAGGTAAATACTTCTTGGAAATTTCCCTCTGCACTTCTTTCCAAAGGCATCATAGGCAGAGAGATCTTATCTATCTGTACATATTGATTTCAAGATACGATTTTACATTTACAGACCCCACAGACCCCTATCCCGCAAGAGACAGGAATCTCTACACCATGGGTCTTAGCGATCTGAGCAATGCTTTGACGATCTTCACCAGGAAATGTAGCGATTATGCTTCCATCAGGTTGTTGAAGTTTAATAGTTACGGTCATACTATATGTAGAGTGTAAAAATTAAATTTATTTTTTGATCATAGTATCAAGTACTTCTTTTGCCTTTTCGAGTTGAGTATCGATTACGCCACTCAGATATTTATCAGTATCAAATTCTACAAGTACATCAGGAGCTGCTCCTGTGATATCTATATTTTCTCCATTGGGAGTATATCGTTTTCCTACCGTATATTTGAGTGAGGCGCCATCATCAAATTCATCCATAGTCTGGATAGATCATTTTCAGAAAGTCTGAGTTCCTACCAATTGAGCGCCTACTTGTTCTTGAAGCGCCAAAGCGATGATCTCTCCTGCAGAAGCAGTCAAACCATCCACCAAAACCACTATAGGCAAGTTTTGATAATCAACGTATCCTTCTGAAACTAATTTTTCATCTTCAAAAGTAGTATATTTCGTACTTACCACTAATTTGCCTTTTGGGATGAAATGTGAAGAGATCTGTACAGCAACAGGGAGAAGTCCTCAACCGTTTCCTCTAAGATCTATGATGAATCACTGGATTTTATTTGCTTTGAACTCGCTCAATGTCTTTTTCAAAAGATTTTCTGTCTCTTCACCTATGATAGAGATATTGATA
This sequence comes from uncultured Candidatus Peribacteria bacterium, assembly GCA_964495905.1. Taxonomy (GTDB): domain Bacteria; phylum Patescibacteriota; class Gracilibacteria; order Absconditabacterales; family Absconditicoccaceae; genus CAJBLF01. The sequence continues at coordinate 219,310 of CAZBWN010000029.1, read as the reverse complement.
TATCATATCGTCTGCCCATTAGCTCAAGTCATGATTTTTCCATTGACGGAAGGAATGTTTAATTTGTCTCTTGTAATCTCTTTTTCTATGACTTCTTTGCTTCCATCTTTGGAAACTCTTTCTATCGTAAGTTTTACTTTTGTTCACTTCGGACCTCTGATCTGGCTGACTGCTTGATTGACATCAAGGCCTTTGGTAAGTCCGCTACCGATCATAACAACTCTATCAAGCATCATTAGTCCCGCAGCAAATGCAGGTGAACCCTTGATGATTTCATCTATCTGGATGTAATAATCCTTTTTGCTGATCACAGCTCCTATACCTTCAAAATCTGATGAACCTTTGAGTTCTTCTTGGAATCCGGAATTTTGCTCAGTATCCATATATATAGTATACGGATCATCAATAGCGTTTACATATGCTTTGAGCGCGCTGCTCAACATTTTTCAAGTATTGATCTTATCTACATTATAATACGCATTTTCAAGGATAGTATATACGGTATCAAAACGTTCGTATTTTTTACCTCCTAGTCCGAGACTTTCTGTATTAACGACATTTTTTATAGATGCGACCAAACCGTCCAAGTTAAGTTTCCCTTCCTGGATGATCGGTTGATGTAAGCTGTTCCATGATTGTCCGATTTGCAAGACAAATCAGCCAAAAAACGCTCCTAGTATGAATAAGATGATCAATCTGCTTTTTTTCATATATATAATTTATTAGTAAATGAGAAGTTTAGAAGATTAGATTTTTAGGAATGTGTTTTATGATAAGAAATATAAGAAGAAAGCATTTTGAGTACTTCTAAAATAGTTGCATGTATGATAGTAAAATCATCTTTGGACATAAAACGTAATCTTTCTGAAATAATAAGTTGTGTCTCTAATTCAGCTGCAGATCATTTGGCTATGTATAAAAAATGTATATTCTCTTTTTTTGTTCATCTTTCGCTTCATTCTGCAATATTAGAAGCAATAGAAACAGCAGATCTTTTTAGTTGATCAACTAATGAAAATGTTTCTGTCTTAGGGAATTTATTAACTATTACATAAATTTGTTCTATTAAATCTATAGATTTCTGCCAAACTTTCAATTCTTGATAACGAGTAACCATTTTTCTAATCTTCTAATAGTCTAAATGTCTAATGGTCTATCTATGTATTTGTAACATTTTCATAGACTTCAAGTATAGAATTATCTCTCACAAATACAACATCAAGTACATACTCCCTCCATGTCGGATGACCGAGCAGATAATAATTGATGGTATGTTTCACATGTCAGAGTTTCTTATGAGTGACGTAGTCTTGGAGGTCATCGATATTATTAACCACTTTCACTTCAATGAAGGTCAGTATATTGTCTTTCTGGAAAATCAGATCAAGTTCTCCTCACAGGATCGTATATTTTCTTTCTACTAAAGTATATCATTGGTCTTGATAATGGAGCGCTACGATATCTTCTCCTTCATCACCTTTCTCTTTCTTATACTTCGTGTTCATCTTCGCTTTCATACAAAATAAACTATTAGCTTCCCAGAATTGTCCTCCTTGAAAAAGGAGGAAACGAAGGAGGATTTATCCCAATCTCTCACTCACTATATCTCGGTTGATGCATTTCCAGATATTGGTGACATATTCCACTCTACGATTCTGATATTTGAGATAATACGCATGTTCTCGTACATCTATGGTAAGCAAAGCTTTCTTATTAGTAGTCAAAGGACATCCCGCATTGCTGGTATTCATGATCTCTAACGTCCCATCAACAGTATGTTGTACCAACCAAGTCCATCCTGATCAGAAGTTTCCGACTGCGCTTGCAATCATCGCTTCTTGGAATTTTTCAAAAGTTCCTCGGATATCAATGATTCCATCCAACAAAGCTCAAGTAGGGAGGTTATTCTCTTTCGGAGTTTGGAGTTCGTTTCGATAGAAGGTGTGGTTCCATGTCTGCGCTGCATTATTGAATATCGGTCAATCACTAGTTTTTACGATATTTTCAAGCGGTTCATCTGCATATACCGTACCCACGATAAGTTCATTCAGTTTATTCACATATCCTTGATGATGTTTTCCATAATGGAGTTCAATCGTCTGTACATCAATAACAGGTTCTAAAGCATTTACTGCGTAAGGAAGTTTTTCTAATGTTATCATGATAATAGTAATACAAAATAAAATAAATCTTTTTGTCACAAAAGAATTGTACAGGTTGCTATAACATTTTCAATAGAAAAGCACAAAACAAAAAGAATAAAACAAGAACAAGGAAATAATGTGGAAAAACGTAATCAATTATATATACTATCATCATCATGGAAAAAATTATCCTTCAACTAATCAAAACCAAACCGCAGAACCGTAATCTTGACCTTCTCACCCAAATCAAGAGAGATTTTTCCAAAACGAATAAATTATCTGATCTTCCCTCAAACATCCAATTGCTTCAAGCATATTATACGTTGCTCAAGGCGAAAAAAATCACTAAAAATCCGCAGATAGAGCAATTGCTCAAAAAAAAGGGAATCAGATCTCAATCCGGAATTGTATCAGTCCAAGTGCTCACCAAGCCTTTCTATTGTCCTGGAAAATGTATTTTCTGTCCCAATGACCCCACGATGCCCAAGAGCTATATCAAAACTGAACCCGGTGCTATGAGAGCATTGATGAATAAATTCGATCCTATCAAACAAGCCTACAATAGATTGCTTTCGCTTACACTAAGCGGGCATGAAACCGACAAGATAGAGATGATCGTCTTATGAGGGACTTTTGATGTATACCCAAAAGACTATAAGACAAAATTCATCAAAGAATTGTACGACGCATGCAATACTTTCGATGAGTATTTCAAAAATATAGAGATGTCTGCGACCAAGAAATATGCTCATACTACCATAGACGAAAGCAAAACAATCAAGTATGCAAAAACCCTAGAAGAAGCGCTCAAAAAAAATGAAAATACAGCTCATAGGATCATCGGACTGACGATAGAAACCAGACCAGAATATATGACTGACGCAAATTGTCAATTTCGACGTGAGCTTGGAGTGACAAGAGTAGAGATGGGAATACAATCATTGGATGATGAGGTGCTTGATCTCAACAAAAGAGGACATAGTGTCCAGCAAGCACGCCAAGCTTGTGATAAGCTCAGACAATGGGGATTCAAATTCGCTCTCCATGTCATGCCAGGACTCTATGGTTCTGATTATGAAAAAGATCTGAAGACATTCAAAGATTTATATTCTGACCCCTTCTTCAAACCGGATGAAATCAAATTTTATCCTACTTCCGTGATTCCCAATACTCAACTTCACGAATTATACAAACAAGGGAAATACAAACCTCTAGAAACAGAAGATATCAAAAAGCTTATCAGAGAAGTATTTATGGATGTAATACCGCCATACACCAGGATCAAACGTCTGATCCGTGATATTCCTGCCAACGAGATAGTCGCAGGAAGCACCATCACAAATCTTTCACAACTTATGCATAACCAGTTGCTACAAGAGCAAAAAAGCAAACCATCAGCACGAAAAAAATTCTACCAAAGATTGTACTGAAAATATAGTTTATACTCATCTATACAAAAAGCGCTCAAAGACGAACTGACAAAACATATCAAAAAAAATGAAAACATTCAAACCTACATCATCGGAAAGGAACCTGATCTTAAGTCATTCAGAAATTTTGTTTCATTGGATACCAGAAGCAGAGAAATAAGAAATAAGATTGAAACATTGAAAGATGGAAAGGTGGAAAAATGAAAAAACATAGCTAATTTGATTATCAGAAAATATCAGAGCAGTGGAGGAGTGGAATATTTCATTAGTTTTGAAGATGAACTTGGCTATCTCTATGGCTTTACAAGACTTCTATTACCTAGCGAAACCCATGCAATCAATGTCCCATGATTAGGAAAACTTACTGCTATCATCAGAGAACTGCACGTCTACGGACAAGTGGAATGAATAAAAAATTGAAAGATGGAAAAATTGAAAGATGGAAAGGTGCAGCACAAGTGATTTGGTAAACAACTGATGGAACTCGCTGAGCAGATCGCTCACCAGCACAAATATAAAAAGCTCTCTGTCATCTCTGGTATCGGTGTCAGAGCATATTACAGAAAGATTGGATATAAGCTGGAATGAACCTATATGGTCAAGAAAATTTAATGATAAGAAAAATCTCCTGTAGAGACGTTGCATTGCAACATATCTCTATGGGAGATTTTTTTATGATGTTTTTATCTGCTCGAGGTCTATTTGAAGACGTCATCAATATAACACTATACGTAAAGGTTCAATTTCATCAGGTACCAATTGTTTCCTATCAAAATATTTCAATAGATTATGATAAAGATCGCCATCAAAATCTACTGAAATATAAAGTTCCATATTTCAAAACTCATAGGAAAAGATTCACTTTAATGTGATATTTTCAAATTCAGGTATCTCAAAAAGTTTTTTGATGTTAGGATCTTTTCTTGCAAGTTGTTCTAAGTCATTTTGCAGCAAATCGCTCCATAGCGATTGAAGGTTCTTTGCGATTTTTTCACTAGAACTGTCTTGTATTTCATTCGTTTTTACTTTCCAATCATCTGGTACGATATCTTTATTAGATAGTGACGCTGGTACATGTCATTCTGCTCCCATGGTGATAAGTGATAATAAATTAAAGAGTATATACTATAATTCAGGTTGATCTATGAAAAGATGAAGGATTCATCATTCAAGTATAACCTCCATGCTGGTTGATTCTCAGTGTATCTTGTTTTTTCATGCATGGTATACCAAGCCATTTTCAAATTTATGTTTTGATAAGAGTTTATGGAGATTTCATTTGAAACTTGTAGAGATATGCATGGTTGAAAAACCATTTGGTGCAATTTCTGCGACATTTATTTTGATATCTTTTAATTCAGGTATTTCCAATAATAATTTAGTATCAGAATGTTCACAATAACATTTCCGAATTTCTTGAATGAAATCTTTTTGCAACAACAGAAGAACATCCAAGACTTTTTTACTGGATTGTTTCTGTATTTTTTTTGTTTTAGATTCCCAGTTATCTGGTATGATATCTTTTCTATCTTTTGATGTTCACAATCCTGTTCATTTTTTCATGGTACTAATATATGTAAGGTAAAGTTGTACTACTATGATCCATAAGCGGATTCAAAAAAACTAGAGTTATTTTTATCGTTTGGACTGATAGTCACTGCATAGATAGTGTTTATGTTATTTATTTTATCTTTATCGACTACATCATATCAATCTCTTTTACATATTACCAAAATATCTTTCAACTCTTCTTTAGTGACGCCTACTACCACAGTTTTTCATTGCTGCGTGGAATTGATCACCTCTTCTATATCTGCAGGATTTGATAGAAAAGTAAGTGTATTATACACGTATTCTCCTATATTTTTCCTAGTATACTTGAGAGTCTTGCTAGATTCTAATGCTAGATATTTCAAACCATCCCTGGCAGGATGAAAGTCTTGTTTTAGAGTCCTAAATACTATCGGAGCCTCTATATCTTTTCAATCAAGTACATTTTTGTTGACTTTTATAAGCTGGGATTCTGCATTTGGAGTAAGTCCCTTCTGTGTATATGCTGCAGATGTTACATAAATGATTTTATTGACTCACATGATGGGTATATGAAAGCATAAAAAATTAGTATGAGAATTTATTGTCCATAAACAGCTTCAAAAAAACTAGATTTTTGTTTGTTGCTCGGATCAATGCTAACCGCATAGATGTTTGTTCGATGATTGATTTTGTCTGTATCAACGACATTATATCAATTATTTTTAAAATATTCTAAGATATCTACCAGTTCTTTTTGGGTGACTCCGACTACCACAACCTCTCATTTTCTTGTGGAATACATCACCTCTGATATATTTTTAGGATCTCATATCGATTCGCTATAATAGAGCGCTTCGTTTATATCACCAGTTTTTACGCATTTATTTGATAGATAGAGAAGACTATCTTGTGATTGACTTTTTTGAGTGGTTCTAAATACTTTGATAAGCTCTTTATTTGTTCATTCAAGAACAGTATTGACTACTTTTCTAAGTTGAGATGTGGCACTGCTGGTAAGTTCACCAAGGTATGATTCTGCAGGTGTTACATAGATGATTTTATTGACTCACATGATGAATATATGAAAGCATAAAAATAAGTATAAGATTTTATACTTATTTTAGGATAAAAGTCAATACAAATTAGACTATTGACATTTACTAGTAAATATGTATAAATACAAAATGATTTATATCGTAAAAGATCAATGAATCTCAAACAAGCCGGTAAATGCCTATTACTTACATGATGATTGTATCTCTGAGCAAAAGTTGCAACAGATGATTTTTCTGATTTTAAGAAAATACAGATTCAAAAAGAGTCTTCACATGTTTTACATAATAAAGATGTAAAACAGGATAGATTTGTTGGTATGGAAAAACGAATTGATTCTATGAAAATTGTTATTGCTACTAAGCAAAGAATAATTGATTCATTATCAATAAGTAGTAATTATTATTACACCAAAAAAATAAGTAAACCGCAGAGCTATGGAAGCATTACCTACCAGCATCAAGACAAGATTACAACAGAGATACTCAAAGCATTGAGCGGATTCGATACAGATGCACTGTATCCAGATACAGCAAAAGAAATAGTCGGAGAGCAGGATTCTGTGATGTATAAGACACTTTGGATGATGAATACTAAATATAAGAACCCGAAGATAGGGTTGGTAGAAAAATTTGATGAGGAAACTACACGTGCAGATTATGATTATAGATCAAACACTATTTGATTACAAAAAAACACTACATCCAACGATTTATTGGATCAAAGATATTATCTAGAATCGTGGATAGCTGAGCTTGCTCACGCATATCAGATCAAAAGAGATGGATTAAAATTACATAAAGAAAAGATGAATAAGGATGATTCTCTCATGAGAGAACAGAAAAAAACGTATATTGATACGTATAAAATTTCTTGAACAATAGAATATGAAGCTCATCATGTTATTGAAAATAAATTGAAAAAGGAATTTATTGCTACTTATACATCATTATGTGATACTAATAATATTGATCATCTGTCTATGATTGTAGCACTAAATGCATGATTTTTTGAGGATTACTATAATTATGGAGAAGCGCAAAAATATATTGAGAAAATAGTTGCAAGAGATGGAAAAATAAAAGATAGACCAGTATTAAAAGATATACGATGACATTTAGGATATGAATATGAAAAAAAACGAAAAGAAGATCAAGATGAAAAAAATCGACAAATGGCAAAAGATTGCTATTTGATAGAGGCGAAAACTGATGAATTTACATATTACAGTATTTCAGACTTGTATATGCAAAAATGAGATATTGAAAATACTATAAAATATTATCAATTATCCTCACCGAGTTTCAATAAAGAAAAAGCTTGAGAAATTGTCGCTTTAAATTTTATGAAAATAGGAAAATATAAGGAAGCCATACAGATATATGAAGATCAAGCAAAAAATTGAAGTACATATGCGATGTTTTGTCTGATGAAATTATATGATCCCAAATGTTTAAATGAGTATGAAAAAAATTTCTCATGCAAAGATCAGGAAAAAAAAGAATATCGGGAAAATCAGCAAATTAAATTCAAAAACACAAAAATATAAAATGATTTATATTACAAAAAAACACCCGTCCCTAGGTGTTTAAAGAATTCAGAATTTATAATGTATAATTTAGAAATTAATTTTTTTCTGCATTCTGAATTCTACATTCTGCATTCATGTTATGTATCTATCTCTTTAACGCTCTTCGCATGCGTCAAGATAAAGTGTTTTCTTGCTTGCACATCTTCACCCATGAGGATTCTGAACAATCTATCTGATTCTTCAGCGTCTTCTACCGTCATTTGATTCAATGTTCTGTTTTCTGGGTTCATAGTGGTATCCCAAAGTTGTTCTGAATTCATTTCTCCAAGACCTTTATATCTCTGGATTTCAGTCTTATCTTTATCGAATCCGTACATTTCTGGCGTATGTTCTTCATTGTAGATATATTGTTCCTTCTTTCCTTGAGCATATCTGTAGATAGGAGGACAAGCGGCATATACATGCCCATGTTCAATAAGCGGTCTCATGAATCTGAAGAAGAATGTCAGTAATAATGTCCTGATATGTGCTCCATCCACGTCGGCATCGGTCATGATGATGATTTTGTCGTATCTGAGTCACTCAAAATCAAAGTTATCTTTCACTCAAGTACCGATAGCAGTGATAAGCGCTTTCACTTCGTTGTTTGCCATGATCTTTTGGATCACCGCTTGTTCTGTATTCAAGATCTTACCTCTCAAAGGCAGGATAGCTTGGAAGTTACTGTCACGTCATTGTTTCGCAGTACCTCACGCTGAGTCTCCCTCGACAATGTAGATTTCAGTACCTTCTTTGTTTTTTCTAGCACAATCTGCTAATTTTCCAGGAAGTACTCCTCATGCCAAGATATTTTTTCTCAAAACGGTCTCTTTAGCGAATTTAGCTGCTAATCTCGCTCTTGCAGCAAGTTCTACCTTCTCAAATATCCTATCGAATTCTCCTTCATGCTGTACGAAGTAGTCTTTGAGATAATTATATACGATAGTCTCCACTTGTGGTCTTACATAACTATTTCAGAGTTTTCCTTTGGTCTGTCACTCAAATTGCGGTTCAGGGATCTTTACGGTAACGATAGCATATAATCCATCAGTCACATCAGAATATTGGAATTCTCATATTTTCTTATTGATCTTGTCTTTCTCTTTTCCTACTTCATTGATGATATTCAAAAGTGCTGATTTGAATCAAAGTACATGAGTACCTCCATCGATAGTCGGGATATTATTTACATAAGAGAGGATATGATCGTTGCTGGTATTGACGAATTCAAATGCGATTTCAGCCAAACAATCTTTTCCTTCTATCTTGAAATAATGTTGGGAAGAAAGCGCTTGTTGAGAACCTACAAGGTTTATCAACCGACTCTTGATCCCTCATTCAAAATAGAATCTTTGTTTATATCCTGTCTTCTTGTTTACGAAGTTGAATGTTATCCCAGGTGAAAGATAAGCGGATTGTTTCATCCTTGCAATCTCAAATGTCTGAGAAAATTCTACGGTTTCAAAGATAGTGGCATCAGGTTTGAATTTTACTGTTGTTCCCATCTTATCGGTTTCACCCATATCTTTGATTTCTGCATCAGGAATCCCTCTTTGGAATCTCTGGAAATATTTTCTTCCATTTTTGTAGACGATAACCTCTAACCATTCACTCAGGGCATTGACTACAGAAGCTCCTACTCCATGAAGTCCTCATGAAATTTTATAAGCTCATTTATCAAATTTACCTCCTGCATGAAGCACGGTAAAAACCATTTCTAAGGCTGATTTTCCCGTCTTTTCATGTTTATCCACAGGAATACCTCTTCCATTATCATGGATAGTCACTGATCCATCTTCATTCAAACAAGTCGTGATGGTAGTACAATATCCTGCTAATGCTTCATCCACAGCATTATCTATGATTTCTTGGATAAGATGATGCAACCCTTTGGCATCAGTGGATCAGATATACATTCCTGGTCTCATTCTGACAGGTTCCAATCATTCCAATACTTTGATATGCGAGGCGTCATAGTCTTTTGAATTTAATTCTGCCATTTGTTATGCTAGTAAACTAACTAAAATATCAATGAATAATGAAAAGTGAATAATGAATAATGTTGGTATTTTTTTTATTTTTGTCTCCCTTTTTAAAGGGAGAAGCCGAAGGCAGAGGGATTTGTTAAATAGTTTCCTACATTATTCATTATTAATTATTAATTGTTAATTAATTGTCAATGTAGTCGTCATCATCAAATCTGCTCATATAATCATCTTTTTCATCTTCGTCATCATCATCGTTTTTGATTTTCTTTCATTTCTTCTTTTTCTTGCCTTCACCGGCTTCAAGTTTAGCGATATCATCTTCGATTCCAAGTATTTTTTGTAATCCAGCATGTTCTTTGAGTTTTTGGATCACTTTCTGTTCGATCTGTCTTACTCTTTCTCTTGTGACATTAAATTCTTCTCAGACTTGTTCCAACGTATATCTTGGTCCATCGATTCCATATCTCATCTTCACGATTTTAGCTTCTCTATCATCAAGCATTCCAAGGATCATATCTAAGTTATTTCTTAATGCGTTTTTTTCTGCGAATTGATCCGGTCTGAGGGTGTTTCCATCTTCGATAAGATCGGCAAGTGTATCTCTTCCTTCATCTCCCACTTCTCTATCTAGGGATACATTTCCAAAGATGACTTCTTCAAGTTTTTTGATTTTCTTGATAGGGAATCCAAGTTTTTGTCCTATCTCTTTTGAGGTAGGTTCTCTTCATAATTTTTGGAAGAGGAGTTGATAAGTCTTGTTGTAAGAATTGATTTCATCAATCAGATGGACCGGTATCCTTACATGCTTCGTCATATCTGCTATTGCTTTCGTGATGCTTTGTTTGATCCACCGTGTAGCATAGGTGGAGAATTTGAATTCTTTTTCTGGATCGAATTTTTCTATCGCTTTGATAAGTCCGATATTTCCCTCTTGGATAAGATCAGAAAAGCTCAATCTGGATCAGAAAAATCTTTTTGCGATACTGATGACCAATCTGAGATTTGATTCTATAAGCTTTTTCTTTGCTTCATCATCACCCTTTTTTACACGTCTTGAGATATCCCTTTCTTCCTCAGAATTGAGAAGAGGTATTTTTGATATTTCATTGAAGTAGAGTTTGATGAAATCTTTATGTTGTGCTTCAGAAGTATTCTTTTTGGTATCATAGAGCTCTATTTTCCCTAATTTGCTCTCTTTTTTTGCTTCTTGCGCTTCTTTTTCAAGGATTTCCTCGATAGTAAGCATCTTGATACCCAACTTTTCAGCTAATTCATAGAATTTTTCAAGCATTTTGACGCTCAGATCCATATCATCTACATCTGAGATTACGTCTTCTTCATTGATAAGTCCAGCTTCAATCCCTTTTTTCAAGAGATCTTGCAATGGTTTGCTCAGTTCTCCAATGTCATCTTGAAAGCTATCTCGTAATTGTTTCTGAAATTTCTGCATAGAAGGCCAAAAATAGAATAAAAAGACAGGTGATAAGGGGTATCAAACAGTATAATAGCGTCATATTATAAATATATTTGACATTTAAGTAAATATATGTATAATATATATGTGTAGTGATGCCATATGCTCTAAAAAAGCAATCAAGAAAGGGCTGTATCTTACCCAAGATGTGGCTCTTTTTTGATAGTTGAAATATCCATAGCATGAATATTTAGTTTACCAAAGAAAAAATAGCCACTAGTTGCAATGACTGGAAGAGAATAATAATTTATCACTCAATATCAACCCAAAAATTCATTGTAAACAACCGTAAAATAACTATTAGAGTAAAGTAATACTTCTTACTTCTAAATTTATGTTTTTAAATTCTGAATTCTGCATTTTAAATTCTAAATTCTATTATAATGTTTCATTATTTTGTAGGTAAAATACGTCATATAGGAGGGGAGACATTGTTAAACAATGATATGCTGGGTATCCAAGTCCATTATCTCGGCAAACAGGATAAAGGAGAATTTTTTCTCTATCCGTATATCGATGACAACAAAAAGACGATTTTCTACTATTGTTTTGATACGATCGAACAGAAAGTCTTATTTGTAAGCTTACTCAAGATAAACGGTGTCTGACCAAAAACAGCATTCCAAATATCTCAGTTACCACCAGAGAATCTTAAGCAAGCGCTCAAAAACGTTGACGTGAAATTCTTCCAAGCCATTCCAGGCATCGGACCAAAATCTGCTAAGAAAATCGTGCTTCAGCTCAGAGGTACATTTGATGTAGAAGATATCCAGAGGATGGATATAGATCAAAAATTATACAAAAATATAGTCACTTCACTCAAATGATTCGGCTACGGAGCAGACCAGATCAAAAGTACATTACAAAGATATGAAGGAACTGTCACAAAAGAAAATATGACAGAAGTGATCAAATGGATCATTTCACAGATATAATTCCATAGATATAATTTAAATATCACAATTATTCATAGATAAATATTGAAAGTCAGAATTAGAAATGATTCTGATTTTTTTTTGAAGTAAAAAAAACTTTATCACCCCCACCCCACCTCCCCAGAGGGGAGGAGTTCAAACCCTCCACCACTTCGTGGTTCCCCTCACTTATCAGGGAGATTGCTAGCCGTGGCGGGCGTCCCCTGATAAGGGGAAGGGCCCCGGAGAATTCCGGGGAGGGGTTTGAAAAAATTTAAATAAAATAAATTTAAATAAAAATAATTTGTTTATTTTAATAACTTAATATACTTTCCATTGACTTTTAAACAGATTTATTTATCTTGGATTCAACATAAGATACTATTTCCTGTACAAGAAAATACATAAAAGAAAATAACTCTTTTATTTTGTTTCAGACTGCATGAATTCAAAGAATCTTAAAAAGACATACGTCCAGACCTATGAGAAGTTTTTTTTCGAAAACCAGACAGTTATTTCAGCTCCTTTCGTGCTCAATCGATCAGGAGATATCCTGAATAACTACAGTGGGGTAGGGATCAAACAGAAGATTCCTTTGCGTATGTATATAGGATACACAAGAAGTGCAACCAAGTGAATTTCTGTAGATAAGATTTATCATCTTGATATGAATGAATATCAATTCATCGAAAGCAATGCAGTAGAGTATGCACCGTATTTTGCCGATATCAATAAGGAATTGGAAAAGAAATACGCGAAATCGCTCTGAGAAGATGAAGGTATTCAGATAAATATCCTTTCAGAATTACCGAGAGGAGTTGGTCTGTGATTCGGTTCTATCCTAGCATTATTACTCTCTGTAGTCGTAAATAGGATCTATTGAGATATGGATATCTCTGGATTAGAATCACTCAAAACAAAAAATATCGATGAAGTAATTAGTGATAGCTGAAATTCTTTCTATAAAATTTTGGTAGATGCATTGTATTTTGATAAATTCATCTATGGAATGATGTCTTCAGGGACTAAGATAGCGAGTTTTTTTGATGGATATTATCCTACGGTATCTTTTTCCGAAGATGGAGACAAATCATTGCTGCCGGAGACAGAAATGGTGAATAGATGTTATGGATTCAAACTCAATCACTTATTCAAATGACTAAGAGAAAACCCTTATTTGCCGATAGATTATTGAATAATATACTCTGGTAAACCGGTATTATTAGAACAGATAGGTGGAAATAATTATAAGACCAATCAAAATAGCACCAAAACCATCAAATCTGAATTCAAAAAGCTTTTTGGTGACAATTTCAGCAATCTCCATCAGACCAGAATTCCAAGATTTTACAAATATTTCATCTCACCAGAGACTGATGAATTTGATATGACGTATGGAAAACTCATGGGAGCTATCAGCATCAAGATACTCTATCATATGTCAAAGATTTATGCTGAATCCTATGAAGAGACGCATATGCTGCAGTTCCTTGATTCGATGAGAAAAATGAGGCAAGGGGACTGTGTAACGAGAAATAGTTCTACTAATTTTTTGAAGTTCATCAAAGCATTTTTAGAGAATTTCCAAGGACAGGAACAATATCTCTCACTTTCACCCAACGATAGTACAATCATGGGATGATCGCTGATTTTTGCTATGCCGCTTGAATGATTTAGGAAGATGATTGTAGATGCAGCAGACAAGACAAATATGGAATTTATGTGATCAAAACTTATTTACGTCAACCGAATTGACGGCGTAGAACACGAAGGACTCAAATTTGAACAGGATCTCGGTAAGGGAATATATTCGGAATTTCTAGATTCTTCTAGCTGTATCCTCAAGATGGCGGATGGAAAAATACAAGTCGGTAACTGTGAAAATTCCATAAAAAGTCATAAGAAATGAATCCTTCTGGATATGATCAACAATAAGATTTATATCAACGGGAGAAAACTTACGTCGGAGGATTTACATTCTCAGACAGGGACGGTAGATATTCTGAAAGTGCTTATAGAAAATATCGGTAAGGATATTTCCAACAAAGCGTTGCCTGTTTCCAGTTATTCCAAAAATAAGAATGATATGCTCGGCAAGATCGTTTTGCCGCTCATAGAGCTCATAGAAAAAGAGACCGGTAAAAAATTGCCCCTCATCTGCAAATGAAGCATACATGAATTTTATCTCAAGCTCAATCCTTCGGATGTAGAGATGGCAGTCATCGACAAGTTACAGAAATAATCAAGTAGGCATAAAATGTGTCTTTATGTATACGCTTAAGAACTGACAAAACTTTTTTCCTAGCTTTGTCAGTTTTTTTCTTTTTTTTTATTGATAGAACCTGGGTACAATATTTTTATCATTGATCTGTCAGATGGAACTTCTCCAGATATTGCATAAAAACATCCCCCAAAAAAATAAGGTCTTTGCATTGTTTCGTAAACAAGAGCAAAAAGACATTTCCAATTTTCTCGTACAGATGATAAAAAACGTAAAAAAGGAGACCAAAGATATCAGGATGATCAATGCGTTCTGTATAGAACTCTACGATATCATGTATCATTATATCATGTTTGATAAGATCAGAGTAGCAAAAAAAATCCTCAGATTGCTTGAGGAGCTAGCATTGCCTATCAGATATATGGGTCGTGATAAACGAAATGAAGCATTAAAAAAAATATGCAAAATAAAAAAATAAATCTCTGTCATCCTGAGCGAATCTGTCATCCTGAGCGAAGTCGAAGGATATAATAATAAAGACTATATCTTTCGTCGCACTCAAGATGACGAATCATTTATTCTATATAATAGAGCATGCAACATATTTGAACGATTTTGCAAAGAAAAAAACTCCAAATGCATCAGCAGAGGAGTTCTCATAGAAAGGGTATAGTAGATTGGATTTCTCGTCTATTCGCCAGGTTTTTCTGATAAGACCCTGATGCGGTGTTTCACTTCTTCATCTTCCGGATTATAGCTGAGATATTCTTTAAAGGTAGCAATCGCTTTTTGATATTGTTTGAGTTTTTGATATACTAATCCATGCATATATAAGATAGGAACGGTAAGAGTTGCATTATTGCTTTTATCATCGATGGTGCGGATTTCAGAAAATATAGCGTCACATTTTTTCATATCACCTATCTTATAGTAACAAAGAGCGCTTCTAAACATAACATGTTTGTACCAAGTATCTTCAAAGACAACTTTTTGGCTAAGGAGTAGAGCAAATGCTTCACGCGCTTGGAAAAAAAGATTAAGAGCGGTTTTGGGATTCTCTTGCACAATTTTTACCGCTTGATCATACAAGTTATTTCATTTGGTGAGATAATAGAGATTTTTATCATCTTGCATAAAATACTCTTCATATGCTTCAAGCTCTTTTAATGTATGCATAGATCCAGCAATATCATGATTATTGTTAAGCATCCTTGCTTTTGTGAGGAGAAGCATGATATAATCTTCTGTGACAAGTGTATTTTTATATTTTTTGATCATAGAATTGATTACGGGAAGTGCATGCGCTATATCTTCATGTTCATTGAAATGTTCGATATCAACGAGAGAATCTTCCAATTCTAACGGATATTTACGTTGTTTCGGATGGTCTGGATGTGATGATGTGGGTATAAGGTCTGTATTTTTGGTTTTGATGAAATCTATAGGAAACGCATCTTTTAAGTCGCCGATTTCTTCAGGAATATCAAATTCATAGAGAGTGTTGATAAGGTCACCAGATGTTTTTTTGATGTTTTTTTTTGATATTTTTGGATCTGATTCCAATCTTTCCTCTGTGATTTTTAATATATTATCTGGGGTAATATTCATCATTATATATCTTTAAAATAAATACGCTTTAATTATATCCAAAATAGCTATTTTGTCAAAAAACCGACTAACCATAGCAAAGTCTTGCTTGAATTCAAGAGCTGGTTTTATATGATATTTCTTCCGACAGCTATTGTTTGTCGTCCCGATTCATCGGGACATTAGTCAATTTTAGTCAATGTTTAGTCGTATGAATATACGTAACTTTTGTATCATCGCACATATAGATCACGGAAAATCGACTCTTGCAGATAGGATGCTGGAGATCACTTGAGCTGTCAGAAAAATAGATCACGCACAGATGCTTGATCGTATGGATATCGAGCAGGAGAGAGGAATCACCATCAAGCTTACACCTGCAAGGATGCAGCGAAAAGGATATGAATTCAATCTCATAGATACCCCATGACACGTAGATTTCCAGTATGAAGTCTCCCGTTCACTCGCAGCCGTAGAGTGAGTCGTTTTGCTCGTTGATGCATCGCAAGGGATACAAGCCCAGACACTTTCAACATTATATCAAGCGATAGATCAGAATTTGACGATCATCCCGGTATTGAACAAAATAGATCTTCCCGCAGCAAATCCTGAAAGAGTAGCGCATGAGATAGAGAATGTAATCGGTATCGACAAATCAGAGATTATTAAAGTATCAGGGAAGACCTGAGAAAATGTAGATAAAGTATTAGACGCAATCATAGAGAGGATCCAGGATCCGCTCGCTTTCAAAAAATCTCACAAGAAAAAATTCTGGCCGGTAGGGCAAGATCAAGGACAAGATGCAACGCAGATCAGCTGAATCTCCAGAGCATTGATTTTTGACTCTGTATACGATCCCTACAAAGGGGTATTAGCATACGTCAAAATCGTGGATGGAGAAATCAAGGCAGGAGAAAAATTACATCTGATACATACGGACAACAATATCGTGCCTATCGAAGTAGGATATTTTACGCCTGATTGCAAAGTGGATAAATTGCTCAAAGAAGGCCAGATCTGATATATCGTCACGTGAGAGAAATCCGTAAGAGATGTGAGTATCGGTGATACGATCATCAAAGACGAAAGAGCAAAAGGGCATGATGAGACAGAGATGCAAAATCTTGTGATTCCAGGATTCAAAAGAGTGAAACCGTTCGTGTATGCCGGAGTATATCCGCTTGATAATACCGATTATGACAAACTCAAAGATAGCCTGGAAAAATTATCTATCAATGATAGCGCGATAGAATACGAGTTAGAGGATTCCAAAGCCCTCGGATTCTGATTCCGTTGTGGGTTTTTGTGAATGCTCCATATGGATATCGTCAAAGAAAGATTATCAAGGGAATATAATATGGAGACGATATTCACTATCCCGACCGTGGTATATCTGATCAAATCCAAATATCTTTCGTTGGATCCCATCAAATCTTGAACCAATATTCACACCTTGCTCAAAACCTGAATGTATAGACATATTCTCTGATCGAATACGACCGACGAAGAGGCGATAAAAAGAAAAGAAGAACTCACTCCTTGGCTAGTCATCAAATCTTGAACGGAGATGATCGACCAATGATGGATAGACGAAATACGAGAGCCCGTAGCCGCAGTAGAAGTGGTAGGACCCAATGAATATGCAGGAAACATCATGAAACTCTGTCAAGAATATAGGGGAAAATTAATCAATATGGATTATATCGACGAAACGAGAGTGGTTCGGCATTATGAACTACCGATGGGGGAGATCATCATAGATTTCTACGATAGGCTCAAATCAGCGACCAAAGGCTATGCTACGATGAATTATGAATTCAAGAAATACCAACCCGCGCATCTGGTCAAGCTGGATGTATATATCAACAACGAAAAAGTTGAGGCGCTGAGTCGGGTTGTACATATGGATAAAGCATATTATCTCGGTAAGGATGTTGTAGAGAAACTCAAAACACTGATCCCTAAACATATGTTCGCGATTCCATTACAAGTAGGTATCGGAAACAAGATGATCGCCAGAGAAAACATCTCTGCTATGTCAAAAGATGTCCTCGCAAAATGTTACGGTTGAGATGTCAGCAGAAAAAGAAAATTGCTTTCCAAGCAAAAAGAAGGAAAGAAAAGGATGAAAGCGATAGGAAACGTAAACGTCCCTAGTGACGTATTTATCAAGATGGTAGCTAGGTGAGATTAAAATAGAAATCATAAGGTCATTGCGAGGAATCCGCTTAGGCGGAGACGAAGCAATCTATAATAAGAAAAACTGGATTGCTTCGCTTTGCTCGCAATAACAAATAAAAAAAAACAAAAAAATCCGCACTATCGCGGACTTTTTTAATATTTTGCCTAATATTTTAATTTTCCAATCTTTTAATTTTTTAATATATGTTTAGTACATATAAAAGCTAAAAACAATAGTCCCACTATATGTACCAGGAGGAGTCCCTCCCGGGACAACGATTTTGAGCCACGGCTTATCTCAGTATTTATTCACGATTCAGGCATTACCTAGAGCAGTAGGTTTATAGATATACGTCATAGGACTGAGGATACTCGTATAATCAGCAAAACTTGGAGCGATAAGCACATTTCCCGTAAGTCAAAGAATGCGTTCGGGATTGATATTTCCTGCCTTGAGATAGACTCAAGTGAGTTTATTTCATAGAGGACCATAGACGCCCTCGCATTGGATAGTGGTATAATGACC
This sequence comes from uncultured Candidatus Peribacteria bacterium, assembly GCA_964495905.1. GTDB lineage: Bacteria > Patescibacteriota > Gracilibacteria > Absconditabacterales > Absconditicoccaceae > CAJBLF01. The sequence goes on along the minus strand of CAZBWN010000029.1, from coordinate 200,689 downwards.
CGTGATATATCCTTCTATATCTTCAACCCAGAAATACCCGCTAAACTGTCCATTGATTTCTTGATCGTTACCGGAAGCGGTAAGCAATCATAAGTTTACATTATCAGGAGTACCGTGTCTGATACCCATTCATTTGATTTGTAAGCTTACATCTCACGCATTGACCAGTAGCGTATGATTCACAAATAATAAAAAAAACAATATACTAGCAATCGATAATAAGACAATATTTTTTTTTGTTAGATTCATGTATCACCATGACAGATAAATAGTTCACAAACTTTTTATCTAAAACAGAAAAAAAATCAACAGTAAAATAAGACGCCGAAAATCCCTGAAGGATTTTAACGTCGTTTTTATCCCGCGAAGCGGAATAGGAATTGTTTTGAAATTCCTATGTGACAAAAAAATCAAACACAATTCGTGTTGATTTTTATTATATATTTACTATATATATTATATAATAAATATATCAGAATTTTGAATTCTGCATTTTGAATTCTTAATTCTAAATTCATTTTGACATATTATATAGTCTAGGACTTACAAAACGGGGAGTTTTGTGTTCTAGACTAGTTTTTTTTATAGAAAGAATTTTTTTGTTAGAGAGATTACTATTACATAGCCCATGTAGGAACAGTAACTGTAATTTCACCTGAATATTGACCAAGAGCTTGTGAAGCAACTAAGTCAAGTTTCATTGTAACATTTTGAGTTTCGATTTTACAAACATCACCGATGTCAGTAGATTTACCGAAAAGTTCTACAGGAGATGCAGTATTCAAATAAGTACCTACAGAAGTTCAAACAGTTACACCACATTCACCAGTTACTTTAGTAGCTGTATCATTTTTGATTCGTACTCTAGTAGCAGCATCAATTGTATGAAGTGGATTACCTGTAGTAACGTTTAATACATCACTAGTAGCTAATTCTACATTCCATGAAGCTTCTCCAGCAGTATCATCACAATACCAAGTTGTAGTCAAACCAGTTTCAGTAAGGAAACCTGTTGACATAGAATATGCAGAGTAAGAGAAACCAGTTGTTCCAAAAGGAACAGCAGCTCCTACGATACAGTGTCCTGGAGTACCAGTAATTTCCAATTGAACCAATCCAGCATTAGTTTTAGAATTGCTCAATAAAAAGATTGATGCAAACAAACCTAAGCTAAGAGCAGTAATTTTTATAATGTTTTTCATTTGTTTTTCATAATAAAATATAAAAGTTCTGATATCAAAAGATATCAAAAAGAGTCCTAGACCATATAATATATCATATTGTGTGATTGCTAATGAACGAAAACTTCTTGTGTGTAGAGTAAGTATAATCAGAATTTTTTATTTGTCAAATTTTAGAGGACTTTTTTTTATCATACTTTTACGGTAGTTGGTGATAAAAGATTTTTTTGTAATAAATTATTGTAACAATGTCAATTGTATATAGATAAATAATATATTTATATACCTATCAGATAGTAAAAAATAAAAAAAACTATATGAAGTAGTTAAACAATGCTTGAGTTATAGATATAGATAGCTATCTATAGCGTTAATCTCTATTTTTTAATTTTTTAAAACAAAAATGATGTATAAAAAAATTATCGTATCTTTTATCTTAATCGGAGTGATGTTTTCTGGCTTTACAAAAGCTGATGTACAAGGCGTAAATATAAGATACTGTGAAGATGCAGAGAATCCTAAGGCGGAAACCAACAAAAGTTATCCTATCCAGCCAGGGATGGAAAAAGAGATTTGTTTCTATATATATGCCAATTCAACTACCCCTGTCGAAGTTACCTATGGATTTCCAAATTATGCATTAAATTCACAAGGCAACAGATCATGTGGTATTGATATGGGACGTACCAATCCTTTCAGCAAATATTTTCTAGGTTCTGGTGATAGGAAAGTTATCGTAGAGGCAGACAAACCCGTTATGATCAAAGAAAAAGTATTGGTGCCTATGGGGATGAGCTGAGAATTAAATTGATGTGTAGCATATACGGTACTCAAAAAAGATCCAAAAGCTGCAGGACAGATATTTAGTGTGATTGTCCGCAAAACCAGTTTCCTTAGCTTTTTTGTGGGAAATCCTGATGACATCAAAAACGACGTGAAGCTTGTAAGGAATCCTGGATGAGCATATTCTACCAACTCCAACATCAAAGCTACTATCGATACAACAAACAATCTTATCTTGAGTTTCTTGGTCAAAAACAATGGAAATATAGCTCAAAGTATCGCTATCAGCGGTAGTGTGCACAATATGCTTGGATTTGAAAAAGCATATTCCAGTACAGCTGCAAGCGTTGCACCGGGAGAAACCAAAGAAGTGAGTGTAAATGTAGGTATCTTGCCGACATACAAATGATTTTTCACTATCATATCCAATGTACAAAACAATCCCGTATTTGCATTTGACACCTCAACATTAGATCCAAAATTTACAACAGGATCTACACAGACAGAAAAAGCGACTATCTATGCATTTTCATGGATTACGCTTATCATCATCTTAGCATTGATCTTCATCATCGTCAAACTTGTCCTTCCTAGAAAAGTAAAAATCATAACAAAATAAGCTCCATACTATGATAATATATCATATCTTTTATTTTACATATACATTATGAAAAAAATAGTTGTCAGCATAAGCATGCTGATTGTAATATTTGGATGCACGGCATCTGCAGAAGTGAGTGAAAGAAGTGGAGATGTAGTGACGCTTACACCCAATATCAGCGAAAAAAGCGTCAGTGATATTAATCAGATAGGGATGAAATTTTGTAATGACGGACTCATAGCTGAAAAGCTTACAAGCCAATTGCATATGCAATTACAGCCAGGAAAAAGGCAAGAGATCTGTACTGTCTTCTATAGTAGATTTACGAGCGGAACTGTAAAAATTGATTTCTGATTTACTGAATGAATCCAAAGAGATGATGGTACCGTCAGCTGTAGTCAAAAAACTACCGATAACACTTTTCTAGCTATGATGCAAAACAATACAAAAAATTACTCATTTGACCTCTCAGGAGGAGCACAATCAATCAAGAAATTTAATATAGCGATCCCTACTACGGCTACGGGGAATATTTATGGATGTATATCATACACCTTACCCGCTGGTTTTACTAAGAATACAGGAGATGTCTTTGGGATAGTGATCCGTAAAGTAGCTCCTATAGAGATCATTGTTACCTGAGACGTATATAGACTATGATGACGAGATGATATGAAGAATGTATACACTACAAACAGAGCAGGCATTCTCAAGATCATAATAGCACTCCTTGCGCTTCGGCTTATAACCACTATCATCAAAACAGCTAAGGGAAGCAAAAAAGAAGAAAAACATCATACAACCCACAATACAAAAGCGGAACATCATATAAAAAAATAATGGACATAAAATATGAACCCTGCGAAAGCGGGGTTTTTTTTATTGTCATTGCAATCCGCCTAGGCGGAGAAGCAATCTAGTATTGAAAAGAAATATAAGAACATTACAACATTCATATGTTCTATTATGATTAATCGGAATTTCACTTTGTTTAAATTCTAAATTCTGAATTTTAAATTCTGAATTGATAAAAATGACCCGAACCTCTATATATATCTGATATTTTCTCCTCATCAACATATTCACCTTTATTGCACGATGAATAGACAAATACAAAGCGACTGCTCAAAAACATAGAATATCAGAGAAGAATCTGCTTCGATATACAGGACTATGATGATGGGTAGGAGCAGTACTTGGTATGCAAGCTTTCCATCACAAGACTATCAAGTGAAAATTTCTTGTAAAATTCCGATTGATCGCTAGTGTTTGGATTATTGCCTCTATAATTCTCCTATTCTCTTTATAATATATTTTAATTTTTTTTAAAACAGCAAACCCACCCCGACCCTCCCTTGACAGGGCGGGAGCTAAGGAAAAAATAAATATTTTTTTTATTCAATATAGTCCCCCTGTCAAGGGGGAATGAGGGGGTTTGTTAAAATAATAAATAATTTAGTTCTATAATTATTCATGAATATCAAAACAATTCAAAAAAATATTCTTTCCTGGTATAAAAAAAACGGAAGAAAACTTCCACGAAGACAGACCAAAGATCCATATGCAATCCATATATCTGAAGTTATGCTTCAACAGACCCAGGTTGATAGAGTAATTCCTTACTTTCATAGACGGATGAAAGATTTTCCTGATTACAAAACACTAGCCCAAGCTTCAAAAACCGATCTTCTTAGTCATCGATCAGGACTTGGATTCAATAGCAGAGCATTAAGATTGCAGCAATGCGCAATAACCATAATTGAAAAATGGAAAAATGGAGAATGGAAAGATGAACGTTTACTCAGAGAAAGGGAAGTTTTAATGAAATTGCCTGGAATCGGGCCTTACACCTCAGCGGCTATCATGGCGTTTTCACGAAACTTATCAGTCCCCGTGATCGATACGAATATCAGGAGAGTATATATATTTCTCTTCAAGCTTCCTGAGACAATCACAGCAAAAGCGCTTGAGGCATTTGCCGAGACAGTGATTCCCCAGTGAAGATCACGCGACTGGCACAACGCACTCATGGACCAATGAGCTTTGCTTCTCACTGCTCGCAAGACCAAGATCAAGTCACTCAGCAAACAATCAAAATTTGAAGGCTCTGATAGACAGGTTCGTTGATGGACTATGAAACAACTCGTTAAATTTTGAACAATAACAATTAAAAATATAGAAGATGAATTTCCAAAAAAAAATGTGAAAAATATCGTGAAAGATATGCAAAAAGAAAAGTTGATTGAAATTGATTGAAAAAAAGGTATAATTTCAATCGACGAAAAATAGCCCAAAAATAGACAAACAATTGACTAAAAAATTGCTTGTATTGTTGCCAAGATGCAAAAAAATAAATGAATATTTATTTTTTGTATTGAAAAGTGATGAGTAAAAAATTTGAAGAATTAGATGTACGAAAATTGGCAAGATGATTAACGAAGAAATTAGGCATAATATTTTATGATAAATCATTCAGAAATTATTCTTTTCAAGATCAAATAATGAGAGCATCTCAATCTGTAAGTAACAATATTGCAGAATGACGCGAAAGATGAAGTGATAAAGATTTTGTAAAATTTCTTTATTATTCAAAATGATCAATATGAGAAGTAAGAAATATGTTATACTCAGCTTTGGATTTCTGATATATTACGGATATACAATTCAATGAACTGTGTAAAGAATGTATATGATTATGAGTAAAACTTAATAATTTTATACAAGCATTAAAATAGACTATTTTAAAATAGTTGCTTTTAATGCATTAATGCGGCTATTGTTAGTCTATTATTCGGCTACTGTTAGTCTACTTTTAGTCCATCATTAGTCATGCTCTACTTTATACCTACGCCAATCTGAAACAAAGACGACATCACAGTCCGTGCGATGAAGCTTTTCCAATCGCTTGATTTTTTCGTCTGTGAAGATACAAGAACTACTATGAAACTTATGAAGATGTATGACATCCCCTACAAAGACAAAACATTTTTTTCACTGACAAGCTTCACTTCAGACAACCAACTCGCTCGTTATGTAGATATTCTCAAAGAAAGTGATATCGGACTTGTCTCAGAAGCAGGGACTCCAGGACTTTCAGATCCAGGTAAATCAATGATCCAACTCTGTAATCAATATAATATCCCTTATACGATTTTACCAGGAGCGAATGCGCTTGTTCCAGCCATTGTAGCCGCTTGATTCGATACTTCAGAATTCATCTATTTATGATTTCTTCCTACCAAGAAAGGGAGACAGACCAAGATCAAAGAGATTTTACAATCAAAGATACCCGTTTTCGTATATGAATCAGTCCATAGAATGGAAAAATTATTAAAAGAATTATCTCAGGCAGGATTCACGGGTAAGATTTCTATCGCGAGAGAATTGAGCAAAATGTTCGAACAACATTTCACGTGAACGGTAGAGGAGGCCATAGTTCTCATCAAAGAAAAAAAACTCCCGATCAAGGGAGAATTCGTAGTAGGCATCAAAAACTAATTAAAAAAACTAATTTAAAAAAACAAAAAAATAATAAAAAACAAAAAAAAAGAAATGCTCTAAAATAGAGTAAAAAAGACTTTATCACCCCCAGATGCATGCCACGGGATAGTGAGCAATTCGTAAATGAAATAACCAACCAAAACGAGCCGAAATGGGGACCGCCCCGGTGGTTACCGGGGGAGGGTTTGAGGTGAGTCAGAAGGTCATGCAAATTTGGAATATTCGTCCTGAGTACTGCATCTGGAAAGGAGTTTTGCATACTTTTGATCTCCAAAAGTATGTCTCCGAAGGATTTTAAGGCCCAACCGGCGAGGAGATAAAAAAGAAAAAAATAAATTTTGGCTATTTTTTCAAAGGAATCCTGACAATCACTGTATCAGGTATAATCTCTCATTTGAGAGCTTTTCCGGATTGATCGACAAGATCGCTTTCATCTATACTAGGACAATCAGGTGCTTTATTCTGATTGAATTGTTCTACTATAGTCTGTTTCAAAATATCATTATTGGATATTCAGACAGGTGTTGCATACTTATACGTATGTTGATAATTTTTATTCAAACCCTTATCTATAAATCAATTACTCTTGAGATTATCATCATTGTAATAAACGATTTCTCCGCGCAATAATTTTTCAGCATAATGATAATTCGCTGTCAATTTATCTATATATTTTTTTGAGCCATTATATTTTATAGCTGTTTTTTCTATATTTTTATCAGTAAGCGGAAAATTTTCTTTGAGATTGCCTTTAGTTTTTTCCACTCGATAAGCGAGAAAGAGCTTCGCAGCATTTTTGGGATGATAGCATTGTCATTCAGTCAATCCAAGTTTCAACCTCGCTGTCAATCAAGGTCCTGATGTCTTATCAGGATTTTTTTCCATCAAGATATGAAAGTACGATAGTGAAAGTGCCTTAAAAGCTGGCTCTCGACGATGTAATTCTACATCACCCAGTGGTTTCATAAATCAGGAAAATTCTGAAGCGGTCTCGCTTCTTGCAAAAGCGACCATATCTATGATCAGATCTTGTTCTGAAGCATAGGAGAGAATCTCTCTGACTTTGTTGGAATATTCACCCTCATCAGCTTTCATCTCTTTGATCGCTTCATGACAATAATTAGCAAAATCTTGAGGAGAGATTTCTCTCACTTTATGATCCAAAGGGATAGGGATATACATATCTTTTTGTACGTTTTCGGCAGGGATGTTAAAAGATTTCACTTTATTGCCGGGTTTTGAACGATCATACATATCATCTTTGAGGTAAGCGAATTCTGGTATATCACTTAATTTACTACGGATTTTTTCAAGATCTCAGATCTTCTTGATAGTGACTTTAGCCGTCTTTATTTTTTTTGTACCTGATTTTTTTTTATTTTTTATCTTGATGGATTTTGATATATATAGAGTATCTTTTATTTCTTTGATATCTTCTTTTTGGACCACATAAAAGGTCAATCATGCATCACGGACGATTTCCACTCCGGGAGCAAGAGTCTCTTTTTTGGTTTGAAGATCTTTAGCAAAAAAATCTGCATTATCATCCCAAAAAGCAAGATGATGCTGTTCAAAAGGATATGTTGTAGAATCTATAGTTTTTTCTATTTTTTGTTGCTGATATTCCTTGAATTTTTGAGAAGCAGAAAACATTCAAGTTCATCCCAATAATGCCAACAACGCTATTTTAACACCTTGTGTTTGCAAAAAAGATTTCAATGGTCTTTTGTTTATCTTGTATTTTTCATTTTCGGATAATTGATGAGCGGGAGTTATCATATTGATAGGAGATCCATTGAAAAATTAAAGCGATTCAATATAATTATTATATATAAAATTTTTTATTTGTCAAAATTTCGATGAAGAAGAAATTGCTAGGCCGAGGCGTATTTGTAATCATCGTTATCATTGGGCTGGCCTTATGAGATGTACAAATCCAATTTGGTACGTATTCGCCTCAAGCAAGCGCAAAAAGCATCCATATACAATTGACCAGGTTTCAGGATATAAGCTGATCTTTTTTTCGTTCACCAGGAGAAAGTCTGGACAAAGAGCTCTCAAGCTTTTGAACGACTCAGCAAAATCTAGATCTACGAACCTATGAATTTACACAAAAAGAATTCAAGCCATTACTCAAGACACTTGCTCAAAAAGACATCAATATCAGGATAATCGTTGAAGATAAGAAATTCCAGCAATTTCAGAACACCCTCAAAGTCTTGAGTCAGTATTATAGTTGAAATAAGAATATCCAGCTCAAATCCGACAAGCAGATGGGGACGGAATACACACATGCCAAGGTCAATCTCATAGATAGCGGATTCATCATCCAGACGGCAAATCTGACCAATAGCTCATTTGCAAGCAATCGTGAGCACTTTTTCCAAAGCACAGACACATGAATCCGAAAAAGCTTGCATACGATATTTGAAAAAGACCGGATTTGAATCAAAATCACCATGCAGGATATTCATCCGAATCTTGTAGTCTGTAATATCAATTGCAGGGGAGTGATCGAGCAATTGCTGAGCTCAGCAAAAGACTCTATCATCATCCAGACCCAATATATCACCGATGACGCACTGCGAAACATTCTCAAAACCAAGAAATCTCTCCCAGAATTCAAGCTTCTCGTAGCCGATACCGATGATAATGACGAGCTTATCCGTTATTTTGGAAATGAGTATGCGAGAAAGTTCAAAAAATACTACAATCATACCAAGATGATCCTCATAGACCACAAAATCTTATTGCTGGGAAGTATGAACTTATCTGCTACTTCTTTGGACAAAAATAGGGAGATAGGGATTATTCTCTTAGATACCTCAATTATCAAGACATTTTCTGATCAATTTACCCAGGACTGGACTGCTTCGGCCAAGTAATTTTCATATTTTTTTGAGGCATTGACTTTTGTTGGTATATATGTATATATAGTAAAACAAAAAAACCTAAAAAAAAATAAGACTATGAAAAAATTAATCGTTATTATCGCTCTAATGTTTTGTGGAAATGTATATGCTCAACTCATCATTTTTGACACCGCAAAAACCGTTAAAGCTAAGGAAATCGAGGAAGAATACCTCGCTAACATCTTCAGAAATGCAGATATAATATTCTGCAAAATTGATACCATCAATGGCATACGTTGTGTTAAAACCATGGAAGTCGCATTTAATGGTAGTTCATCATTATTTAATATGGCTTACATAGAATCAGAGTTTTATAATGGCCCATTGACGGCATTTTATAGGCTTTCCTGTACGTATGTAGTATTCAGTGATTTTGATGGAAACACGTTAAAATTGGCGTATCAGACACCATCTACGCCCATTGAAGCTGATGAAGAATTATTAAATGATCTGGAAATTCTGAAACCCGTTTTGGATAGCTTGATTCAAGAAACAAATATCGTTGATTATACAAAAGATACAACGAGTTTTTTATACCTTGATCCGGATTGATCCACGCATCAAAAATTACAAAACAACACTCTTCGTTTTTCGAAGAGTTTTTTTATTGAGAAAAATAGTTATATAAGTATATAAGACTTATTATTTTAATACATTAGTTGTTGGATATGCAAGAAATCCGGGGAATAGATCTTGATGAAGTGTTATTTGAAACCATGGATGGACTCCTAGATTTTCACAATCATCAGATAAATGGCATACACGTTACAAGAGAGGATATAACCGATTATCATATCCATAAGATCAAAAAACTTTGAATGGATCTTCCCTGCAATATACAATTTTGGGATACATTTCAGACATCAGAGAAAGTGCACGATATCAAACCCGTTGCAGGAGCAAGAGAAGGATTAATAAAATTGTTATCACAAGAAAAATCGCTGATTTCTATCACCGGAAGATGTGATGTACATAAACCATGGACCTACAAAGCATTAGAAAAACATTATTCTGGACTTATTTCTGAGGTTTTTTTTCTCAATGCCTACGCAGATCTTTCTTCACACAAAATCACTCAAACCACGAAATGAGAAATCTGTAAAGAACAATGAGCGACAGTGATGGTAGAGGATGACCTTCATTATGCACTAGAATTAGCAGACAAAGAAATCAAGGTCTATCTGCTTGATAAACCTTGGAATCAACAATATCAAAATGGTATGCATAACAATATCATTAAAGTTTCTTGACGAAAAGATATAGATATTTAATTATTATTTAATAAGTAATAAATTTTTAAAAGTAATAAATTTTTAAAAGTAATAAAATTTTAAAAGTAATAAAATTTAAGAAGAAAAAGAGGAATCGTAAAAGAAGAAGCAGTCAATGATCTTTGGTTCTTTGCAAATTGTCTGAGCCGAGTACATTCTAAAAAAACAAACTGCCCTATATAGCGAGTCTTGCAAAGAACTAGACCTTTTGCTGACTTTTGGGTCAATGCCAAAAGTCAGTCTGCGAAGCAAAGAAAATATATTTTTGAAAAAAATATATTACTTTATTAGTTGTTGAAAAAAATAATTAGTTTACTATATACAGACCAACATGTATATATTTTTTAAATATTAATAATATTTTAATCTTTTAATCTAATCTTCATGCTAGAAATCGCTATCCCATTCAAAAAACTTTCAGAAAAAGCAAAAATACCTTCACAAGCTACATCTTCTGATGCAGGATATGATTTATATACTACAGAAAGTGGTGTGATCAAATCAGGAGAAAGAAAATTATTCAAGACAAATATATCTACAGCTATCCCGCATGGATATTACGGCAGAGTAGCACCTCGCTCAGGATTAGCATACAAACACGGGATAGACGTGTTGGCTGGAGTGATAGATTCTGGATATAGAGGAGATATCGGTGTAATATTGATCAACTTTTGAACTGAAGATTTTTCTGTCAACGAAGGAGACAAGATAGCTCAATTTATCATAGAGAAATGCCACTATGTTGAGTGGCAAGAAGTTACCGAACTCCCAGAAAGTCAAAGAGGGGAAGGTGCACGAGGATCTACTTGAAAGAATTAAATCCGTAATTCGTAATCCGTAATAATTTAATCATTTAATTATTAGAGAATAATATGATCAAAACCCCACAACAGATAGAAAACATCAGAGCATCAGGAAAACACCTGACAGCGCTTTTATATATGCTTTATCACAAAGCGAAAGCGGGTATTTCTCTGATTGAATTGGAATTCGTCGCAGAGCATTATATCAAGACACATAATCTCAAATGAGCATTCAAAGGCTACGAATGATTCCCTGCAAATCTCTGCTTATCAGTAAATGACTGTGTAGTCCATGGAATCCCTGATAGTTATGTCCTCAAAAACGGAGACTTGCTCAAAATAGACTGTTGAATCACCTACAAAGGAGGAATCACTGATTCAGCTATCACCGTCACTATCGGAGGAGAAGCGGCAAATCCACTAGGATATGCATTAGCCAAAGCTACCAAAAAATGACTTGATGAATCTATCCAGCATATCTGACCGGGAAAAGCTATCTATGAATTTTCTAGCAGTGTATATAAGATAGTCACCAATGCATGATTTTCAGTGTTATGAAAACTCACAGGCCACGGAGTAGGAAACAAAGTGCATGAAAAACCACATATATACAATACCCCAAATCCAGAGATGAAACACATATTTTTTCAACCGGGGATGGTTTTGGCATTTGAACCGATTACAGCGGTCACTTCTACTGATTTTGTAAGCAGACCGGGAAACGATTGGAACTTATATTGCAAAGGCAAAGATCTCTGAGCACAACGGGAATACACTATATTGGTAACTAAAGATGGCTATGAAATACTTTCTTGAATCACCGAAGACTTATTTTAAGGATGGTCATCCTGAGCGAAGTCGAAGGATATAAATATTTTCTATATTCTTCATTACATTCAGAATGACATTAAAAATATTTTAAAATTCTATATTCATCTATGATTCTTTGAATAGATCCAGGAGTGAGAAAGCTATGATATGCATTGATAAATAAGGACCTCAGTATCGTAGATTCTGGGATTTTATTGTCAGAAATCAAATCTCCTACGAGAATGAATCAGTTTGAGAGGATGAGGGATATAGAGGAGTATTTTACAAAATTATGCAAAAAATATACCATAGAGACTATGTCTATGGAAAAACTTTTTTTCACGAGATTCAATCAAAATAATGCAGAATTCGTTTTTGGTATCAGAGCGATACTTATCACCCTTTGCTTAAAAAACAATATCAAAATCAAAGAATATACGCCTATCCAACTCAAAAAATTTGTCACAGGAAACGGGAAAGCGGAAAAAATTTTGGTACAAAAATGTATTATGAAACTCTATGGTCTCAAAGAATTTCCAGAGTTTAATGATGCAGCTGATGCATTAGCATTAGCATATATAGGACTAAAAATAAAATAAATATATTATTTTTTTCTTCAGAATTTTTTGAAAATCCTTTTCCATCGAACTTGTTTTGGTTCGGGATTTTTGACCTCCTCCATTTCTTTAAATGTCTCTTTTTGAAGCTCATGTTCTTTTTTAAGATCTTCTGCTAGGTGTTCTGCTTCTTTTTGTGCTTCTCTGATTTCTTTGTGGTATTCGTGCATACTGCCTTTTACTATTTTATGGAATTTTGATTGTAAGATGATTCAAGTAAGTCCTATAAAAAGAGGAGCGCCCATAAATCCATACATGATGGCCAATATTTTTCATCCATAAGTCATAGGTGCCATATCTCCATATCCTACAGTAGCCATAGTTACTGTGGTAAAATAAAATGAAGAAAATATATCCCATTTTTCTACAAAATGAAAACTGATAGTTCAAATCAATACTATAAAAACAATTATTATAGTAAAAAATAATATATAATGATTGGCTAGAACATGATTAAAAAATTTTTTGATATGATGCATAGTTAAAATCTATAAATAATTAAATATACAACAATTATATCTAGATTTCAAAAAAATGCAAATTTTCTACATACCAAGAAAGTATCTCTAAAATTTGACAGAACAGCATAGTTTAAGTATAATTAAATAACAGAAAAATTTATTTATATGATATATATACCCATGGCTATAGAACAGATAGAAACAGAAGACGTAAAAGTAAATCTTTACAATAATGTAACAAAAGAATCTGTAGTTAAAGCAGTAAATGAAGAATTACTGGAACTTTCTGATGATATCATAAATGAAAAGAAAAAACAAGATATTATTGATCTTATCAAAGAGGGTAAAACCAAAGAAATCCAAACACAGCTTGGAATGAAAGATAATGTACATGCTGATCTCAAAGAAAGAGCGGATAATATGTTTGGTAAAAGAACTCTAGAGAATCTCAAGGCTGGTAAAGTTGTTGGTCAAAAAGAAACATCAGATACTGATAAAAAACCAGATATCACTAAAGCTTCAGAAGAAAAACAAGGAATAGAAGGAAAAGATGATTTTTGAAATGATATAATTAAAATAACAGCAATAAATGAAATATCTGTTCCATATACATGGACAGAAAACAAAGTATATGACATCAATTTCCCTGATGTAGCGTATAGATTTTACGGAAATTGAAGAACCGCCGTTACCAAAGGTGATAAAGTGGTAGAAACAAAAAATACGGCTGACATAATTGATGAAGTTAAAAATTCAATATCTGCACTACAGACACAAAAAGAGAACTTTTGAGATATTTCAAAAGAGTTAGATCCTGATATGTATCATAAAAACATAAACAAAATAAAAGAAATAAAAACAATTGATTTTATTAATGAGTATAAAGTAAAATATCCATGAGTAGAAAAATTTTTTGATAAGGATGTCATGAAACATCTATTAACAGTAGATGAAAATAATCCATATTTCAATATCTTATACACGGGTGGGCAAACAAAAAATATCTCTATAAGAGAATGTATGGATCCTAAGACGTTCGCATTCAGCAAAGATAAGCTTTTTGAAAAATTTATAAATGAATTAAAGCCAATCATAGAAGCAAATAATACCAAAGAAAAAAATGAAATAGAAGCAAATAATATCAAAGAAAGAAATGATAATATAGAAAAAGCGGTCAGATGAAAATTATTTTCGAAATCTGAATTATTTCCAAATCTCCACGATGAAGACGACACACGTTATCCAATATATTTTAAGAAATTTAGTTCTGATTTTGTAAAAATTGATGCTGGTTCATCGCACACAAAAATAGTTGGAGATAAGTTGGTATTTGATTTAGATGATGCTGGTCTAGATGAAAATTATAATAAAAACCAATCTATATCATTAGATAAAATAATTAATGAAAAATGAATAGTAGATGAAGAAAAACTCAAAAAAGAATTAGCTATCATCATTTCAGGTATCATTGAAGCGAATATGTCATAATTCTTTCCCTTCCCTTGTAATTTTCCATCAAATCCCTATCTTGAGGCAGATCATTTTATTTGATCTGCTTTTTGCATGAATTTAGAAAAACTATTTGGTAGTAAAGCAAAAGTTGATATCCTCAAATATCTCCTATTCAAGAGACAAGGAGTCTCTATGAGAGCCCTCGAAAGCGAAATCGAGCGGACTTTTCCTGCAATCAAAAAACAAGTGGATTCTCTCTTAGCAGCCAATGTAATCAATGTCAACAAAGACGGACAAGGACGAGCTATCACCATCAGACCGGAATTTCATGAAAGCATCAAAAATGTATTTTATTACTGACTCAAAAGCGAGTTAATCGAACTTTTCACGACCTATGAGGTGATGATCGATCAGTATTATTTCGGAAAAAGATTCAATATAGATCTAGAGATGGATCTGGTAGTTATCTACAAAAATTGTGAAAAACCTCAGATAGACATGATAAAAGAGAATATCAATGAGATATTCAGAAAATACTTCATCGAGATAGTCTCCGTAGTATTTATGAACAACGAAGAACGGCTAAAACGTGATAGATTGGCAGATAGATTCGTTATCCAGATCAAAAAAAGTTTACTTAAAAAAGCATAAAATTATGACATTAAGTCCAGAAGTAGTAGCAGAACAAGTGATGGGGTATGTGGTATGAGCATCAGAGCTTATACCGACACTCACACCTTCTCCAAAAAAACCATATTCTCTAGTAATTCTTCCTCAAGGACCGCATTTTTATACTTGATTGCTTCAAGCAGCCGGGTATCTTTTGCTCGATAGCCAGAAGAAAAAAATTCTAGTGATTTCCCAGCAATCAGATGATAGTGAAAATATATTGGTGGATACGAGTATATTCTGACCTGTATTTTGACAGACTCGGGAGACTCCGATGACAACATTATCAAAGATTGCTCGTTCCATCGGTGCAAAACTTTCCACAAAAAAGTCAGATATGCTGCAAGAAAATATACGTTTTCAATTACCATTCCTCAGAGTGATTACCGATATCAAACAGATGATTCATATAGGTATAGGTGATGAGGCACCACAAATTCAACTCAAAAAATTACTGACTTGGATCAATAAGAATATCCAGGAGTATAATATCATATTCCTTACAAATATCGAACTCTCCAAACCGACGCAATCCAAAAAATCTGATGAAGAGAGACAGATATCAAAATTGGTACAAACCTATTCTTTAACTGCTCCACTGCTGACCCTATTCCAAAAAGTGCTCAATGTACAGAAAAAGAAATCGGAAATTATCGCTTATGTCAATCCTGGGGATTTTGGCAAGATTTGAGTATCAACAACCAGATATGTTTGCGCTGTAGGATAACAAAAAACGAATGAAGAATTAATAATGAAAAATGAATGAAATATTTCTTATTAATCAAGGCTTTCCATCATTATTCATTATTCACTATTCACTATTCATTAGGTTATTGTCATTTTCCCTTGAAAACTACCTGCATTTTTGTACAAGTACGTTACCCAACTTTTTTTTTATTGTTGAAAAAAAGGCACATGATGAAATTTATCTATGATAGTCTAGAAACTGTCAAAAAATTGAAGCATCCTACCAAAAAAGATTTTATCAATCTTACGATTGCGATTTTTGTTGCTATTGTATTTGCAGGAATCTATTTTATCGCAGCAGATACCGTATTTTCTGGAATCTACAAACGATTTTATAGTATTATGACAAAATAATAGTAGTAGCACTAACGCTTATCCTACAAAAGATTTTATTGTCTAATCGTATAGAGTATGGAAGCAAATACCTGAGAGATTAAAAGACAGATTGAAGATAATAACTTCAAATGGTACGTACTGAGTGTAGTATCCGGTCAAGAAGAACTTGTGATCGAAAATCTCAAAGAAAGGGTAAAAAAACAAGAGCTCACATCAACAGTAGAGGACTATATGTCACCTATGGTCAATGAGTCTACAATCAAAAAATGAGAAAAGATCATCAAACAGAAAAAGCTTTATCCTGGATATGTATTCATCAAATCCAAGATGAACGATAAAATCTGGTATGTCATCAGAAATACTCCAGGAGTAAGACTGATCGTAGGAGCTGAAACACGTCCTATACCACTTACAGAAGAGGAATATGTCACAATCATAGAGCAGATCAAAAAATCACAAGAAAGATCAGAGCTTAAGATACCGTTCAAAGAAGGTGATGTCGTATTGCTCAAAACAGGAGACTTTAAATGAATGAAAGGTAGCGTAAGAAATATAGATGCAGAAAAGTGAACAGCAATCGTAAATATCGAAATGTTAGGAAGGCTTACCCCCGTAGTGATTGATTTGGACAAAGTTGAGCTCATGAGTTAATCTCATGAGTTAATCTCATATATACATGGAGAACATAAATTATAATGAAAAATTTAAAGTTAAAAGTGAATAATGATGGAATATATGTATTAATAAAAAAGATACCATCATCATTCATTATTAATTATTCGTTATTCATTGGGTTTTTGTTGCTTCTCTCCATAGCTTTTATTCGCTGATCATTAGGATAGCATGCAGACCAAAGAGCAAAAAATCCTCAGATTCTCGATGATGTTACTCTTTTTGGCGCTATTGATCGTATATATCGTGTGGTATCAAGTAAAAGGAAATGAATTGAAAAAACTTATACAACCACAAGATTCATGATCCGGGATAGAAATCATCAGTGTAAACAATTCCAATCTCTGATTTACTCCCATCAAAGGAAGTACATCAATCACAACATGAACAACAAACAAAACTTGAGTTACGATTTCTGTGCCAAAAGCGACCACAGGAACAATGACAAAAAACAATACTATCAAATTACTCTCGGGAACAAGTATTTATTACTGACCGATAGAAATCATAGAAAAGCTAGGCATCAAATACCAATATGCATTAGCTGACGAAAAATGAATATGGTATATCTATCTCGGCACACCAAGTTATGATTTTGCAAGTATAGCTAGAGCACTCAAATGAAGTTTATATACGGTTGCAACAGAGCAAGATCTTCTCCAAAACAAGTTGTTTGGAAACAAAGTAGTCTTTATCAACCTTCCTGAATATCAAGACAAACAGGTTGTTATGCTTATTTACCTCAATGACGGTATATGGCTGGTACAGATAGAATATGCATTATATCACAAATCCAAATGATATCTCAAATCTTTATTTATTGATTAAAAAAACAATGGCAGGAAAAATTACTAACATTCTCAATCTCGAAATACCAGCGGGAAAAGCACAACCAGCACCACCATTAGGGCCTATGCTCGGAGCAAATGGAGTTAATATCGGACAATTCATCAAAGAATTCAACGAAAAGACTATGGATCTTATGAAACAATTCAGCGGATCAGACGTAAAAGTGAAATGTCAGCTTACTATCTATGCTGATAGGACATTTGAACTCAAAATAGGAAGTCCGGTAACATCAAATTTGATTCTTTGGAAACTCAATCTTAAAGCAGGATCAGGAGAACCAAACAAGAACAAGATCGGAAAACTTACAAGAGCACAATTGGAAGAGATCGCTAATCTCAAAAAATGAGATATGAATTCTGAAAATATGGAATCTATCATTAAATCTATAGCAGGTACTGCAAAAAATATGGGAGTAGAAATTGAAGGATAAAAAAATTTACGGGAGAGCTCTTGCTCGTTATGACCGTTTTTATTATTTATAATATTTATCAAATGGCAAAACACGGAAAAAAGTATGTTGAATCTGCAAAATTAGTAGATTCTACCAAAGTGTATTCTTTGCATGATGCAGTAGCATTACTCAAAAAAGCTGGATACACAAAATTTGATGGGTCAGTAGAGATTGCAATCAAAACCTTTGCAGATGCAAAGTATAATGATCAGATGATGAGAGGAACAACAATCCTTCCTCATGGAACTGGAAAAAGCAAAAGAATCGCAGTATATACTACAGATGAAGCTGCAGCAAAAAAAGCTTGAGCTGACATAGCAGGTACAGAAGAATTACTCAAAGATATCAAAGCAGGAAAATTTGATTTTGATATTTTGCTTACTACTCCTGAACATATCAGAGATTTGGCTCCCGTAGCTAAACAACTTGGACCAAAAGGGCTTATGCCATCTCCAAAAGCAGGAACAGTTGCAGCAAATATCATAGAAGCGATCCAAGAATTCAAAAAAGGAAAGATGGAATTCAAACTTGATAAATCAGGAAATATCAATGCATCAGTAGGAAGAATATCATTCACTGAAGCACAGATAGAAGAAAATATCAAAGCGTTCATGAAAGCTTTGGAAGAAAATAAGCCAGTTGGAGTAAAAGGAAAATTGATGAAAAAAATATTCATCGCTCCTACTATGGGGCCTGGTATCCAAATTGAATGTTAATTCTTATTCTCTGTCCTCCTTTTTAAAGGAGGGGAGGTGCGAAGCACAGGAGGATTTAAAAAAAACAGATCTGCCTTATCGCTTGTCTGTTTTTTTGTAAGTACTCATTTTAAAGAATGAAAGGGAATCGTAAATGAAGAAGCAGTCAATGATCTTTGGTTCTTTATAAATTGTCTGAGCTGGATACATTCTAAAAAAACGAACTGCACGATGTAGCGAGTTTTATAAAGAACTAGACCTTTTGCATACTGGCGCCTGTCCCGCAAGGCGGGAGGTCAATGCCAAAAGTCAGTCTCCGAAGGAAAAAAATATTTTTTTAAAAAAACAGACTTGCATTAGAGCTTGTCTGTTTTTTTATATTAAATTATTTTATAATCTTTTATTAAGTGCACGTGCAAAGAAATATGAAAATCCAAATCCCATTCAAGCAATAACAACAATCTCTCCTATGAATACTCCTAGAACCAAAAGGATATTGCTGAATATACTCCAAAGTGTTACATTAAAGAGACTATATACATAATAATTGATAGTGATTCAGCTGACTAAGAGTAAAGCTAAACAGATAAGAAATGAAAATCCGAGTACATTTATCGTAAGAGCGACAAATCCTTGCATGATTTGATTATAGGTAGCTCATAATATTTTTTTCACCTCAAGTTCCCTATGAAAAGTGTAGAAAACATTTTTGAGCAAGAAACCTAAGAATGCTATGATTATACACAATAAGATAGCGATGATGATATAGGACATCCCGACGACAAAGTTACTCAGATTGATAATGGTAAGAACTCTATTTTCTTGTTGTTTAAGAGTTGATCCCGCATCTATATCTTTAGTATTGAGGATGATATCTTTGTTTTTAAGTACAATAGTTTTGAGTGATTCATATTTGCTATCATTATCAAACATTACATACAGTGTCGCTGGTAATGGATTTTCTATACCAAACTTTTGGAAATTACTTACGACATCAGGGATCTTTTTCTGTAAAAACGCTAATGCATCAGCTTTTGATGAGAACATGACTTTAAGTCAGTTAGATTCCAATTCATCTTTGAGCGCAATGACTTTTTTATAGATTTCATTAGTTTGAGTAGTATCTTCCTTGATGTAAAAATACATACCAAGTCTATCTTTGAGCTGACCTGTGAATTGGTTAGCATAGAGTGATACTCACAAGAATATATTTAAGAGAAACAATAAAAATCAGATAAAAATACTCACTCCAAAAACATTCGCCCAAGAATTTTTGAGAAGAGTACCGAGATCATGTTTAAAAAATTTTGAGATTGAATTTTTTAGCATTACATACTATATAAGATGATAAATGTTATTTTTTGAACATGTGTTGGGTAGTGATGAATTTTTCGAATAAAGAGATCTTTTTATCATAGAAATCCAAAGCTTTGTCGATGGTCTGTAGTTTTTCACGATGTTTATAGAAATATTTTATCATGTCTTTTGCTTTCTTATATTTATGTTCAAGGATATAGAGTTCTATAAGATTATAGATGACTTCAGCATCCGTATTATTGATATGAAAAGCATCTTTGAGGAAATTCAACCCCTTTTCCCTATTACCATACCGATATTCGCAGAGCCCATAGCATCTGAGTATTTCATGATTCTCTGCTTTAGTGAGTTCAAGCGCTTGTTGAAGATATTTTTTAGCTTCCATCCGATGATTTTTTTCCATCTCAAGAACTCATTTGATATAGAGTCCAAGGGGATCAGTATTATTTTTTCTTGCATTCAAAAAATCTATAGCTTTGGTAGCCTTTCCTATTTCACCTTTCCTATATTGGATATCAGTCACTTGCAAAAGTGCATCTTCATTGTTGGGATCCCTAAAAAGGATCGTGTTGACCTTTTTGATGGCTTCATCAAATTTTCACAATTCCTTGAGTTCTTCGATCTCATTGATAAGAGAATCAGGTATATAGGTAGGCATAGTATCAATTCATGAAATAAATGATCATAATTAACTATATCCTAAAAAGCGTCTATTTTCAAATTTTATTGATGTATCAAGAGTATTGAGATTTACATTTATAGAAATAATGAGATAACTAGCTGATTTTTGAAAAAATAAGAGATTTTATTGGGTGTTTCATCCCAAAAGTACAGGTAAGACGAGTTGTTTCCCTTCTCTAAGGATATTTAAAGAAATAGTTTGCCCAGGAACATAGGTATAAAGCTGATAGAGAAACGGTAACTGATTGGTGATCTCTTTATCATTGATACTCATGATAACATCTCCCATTTTAATTCCAGCTTGCCATCCTGGCAAATCAGTGATGACGTCTTTGATGTAGATACCGTTATCTAGAGTGATATTGTTTTCTTTTTTGATAGTAGGAGTGATATCTACATATTGGATACCGATGATAGGTCTGGCTATTTTTCCAAAATCTTCTATGGATTTGATAGTGCTTTCTATAAATTCCTTGGTTATCGGCAAAGCAAAGGCAGTGCCTTCTCATTCTGCGATAGCTGTAGTGATACCCAATACATTGCCTTCGATATCAAGAAGAGGACCACCGCTATTTCCAGGCTTTATCTGTGCATCCGTTTGATAGAGTCAGATATACAGATTATTTTTATTGATAGTGAATTGTTTATTTTTACCTCAGATGATACCCATAGTCACAGTATTTGGATATTTAGACAATGCGTTTCCTATAGCCAAAGCGAATTGACCGACTTCCACTTGAGCATCCATAGGAAGTAAACTAGCCACATCCAAATCAGTCACGGATTTTCATGCAGTATCTATAATTTTCAAAACAGCTAAATCCAAGTTATCATCAAACCAAACCTTATCTACATTATAGCTTTTCCCATCGGACAATACGACAGAATATTTTGCGGTAGTATCTTGTACTACATGTTTATTAGTCAAAATATATCATTTTTTGGAGACAATGATACCGCTTCATCCACCTACTTTAGCTGTTTGTTGCTGTACGCTTCCTGGCCCATTGACCTGAGAAGGATCCTCTACATAAAATTTCACATCTTTGCTTATAGTCACGCTTACAACCGATTTTTTGGCTGTAGCGATGACATCTATAAGAGAGGATTGCAATGCCAAGAAATTAGATTTTTTTATGTCACTCACTTGATTGCCGATGCGAGATTCCATAGATATTCCAAGGTTTTCAAGCCTACTTTTTGTCATTGACCATACGATGATACCTCCAAAAAATACAAGACAGATATTTAAGGCAATGAGAAAAATAATGTGTTTCTTTTGCATGCACCAAGAGGGAGATGATAAATATTATTCGGCATCAGTACTATCTTCTTTTTCTTCTATTGATTCTGTATCCTCGCTATCAGCGATTCATTTTTCCATTTTTTCAGCTTCTTTTTCAGCTTTTTTTCTTTCTTCCTTATATCTAAGGTTTTCATCTTTTTCTTCTCGTGGTCTGTAGATGACATCAATATCTTTATCAACCATCTTTGCCAATGGAGTATCAGTTTCATCAAGATGAATATCATTGGAATGCAAGGTCTTGATTGTGCTATCCTTAAATCTGAGTCTGATCGCTCATTCTATGATACTGATTCCGCCTTCAAGGATTTCTTTACCTGTCATGACTACTTGTCCCTTTCTTGCCCTCTTTCGTATTTTGAGATCATCAAGATTGAGAAGTTTTCCATTTTTATTGGCATGGATCAGGATAAACGGTTCTCCTTTATGTAAGAACATATTAGCCACTTCATCACCTTCTTGAAGTTCAATGGATTTGACTCATCCTGCAGTCTTTCCCATAGGTCTGAGATCGCTGCTCTTGTAGAGGAGCATCCATCCATGTTTAGTCAAGATACCAATATTGTCAGTGTCATTTACTGCTTCTACGCTCAAGATTTTTTCTTTTTCTGCAAGTTTCATGATTACAGTAGGGAATTTCTTGAATGAGAGTACAAGCTCTTTCTTGATTTTTTTTGTGCTATTTTGATTGGTGAGGAATACAAGATGTTGATAGTCGAAATGGAGTGTCTTAGCGAAGATGATCTTTCCTTTGAGTCAGAATTGCTCTTTGAGATTTATTGCATTCTGTTTCATTAGGATACTACCGAAATCTTTCAATCTCTGAACGACTAATTCACCGATATCAGTGATCACGATAAGTTTATCTTGATTGTGAGTGTAGATAAGATCCATAGTCTCATCAGGTATTGCTTGTATTCTAGACTGATACAAGATTCTGACACCATAATCATTACCGATCCGTACGATTACATCTTCTTTGACTTTGTCCGCAGCGTCCATAAATGCTTTGAGGCTTCCAGAGACATTATATACGCTGAGATCTTGAGAAAGCTCAGTTTTTCTTTCATCTCCATATTGTTTTTTCATATATTTGATTTCATCTTTTATCACTCCATCAAGTTTTTCTGGATGATCGATGATAGCTTGAAGTTCTTCGATAAGCTTCTTCTTTTCTTCTATTTCATCTATGACTTTTTTGATTTCTAGACCGACCAATGATTGTAATCTCATCATCAAGATATATTCAGCCTGCATCTCAGAAAAATCAAATTTTTTGATCAGATTATCTTTCGCATCCTGTTTGGTTTCAGATTTTTTGATCGTTTCAATCACAGCATCAATGACATCTACAGCCTTTTTCAATCATTCAAGGATATGTAATCTATCTTTTGCTTTATTGAGTTGGAATACTGATCTGCGGTACACTACTGATCTTCTGAAAGTGACAAATTCCATCAAGAGATCCTTGATATTCAGAAGTCTTGGTTGTTTACCAGATTCTACAAGTGATACATTATTGAGATTAAATGCACTTTGTAATTCCGTATATTTGTAAAGCTCTACCAAAATTTTATTGGCATCAATACCTGGCTTGAGATAGAGAGCGATTCTGATCTTGTTTTTGCTTGATTCATCTCTCATATCTGAGATACCTTCCAATTTTTTATCTATGACTAATTCACTGATTTTTGAGACAAGAAGGGATTTATTCACTAAATAGGGGATTTCATCGATGATGATGATATTTCCATGCTTATCTTCTTCCACATGAGCTTTTCCTCTCATGATGATACCTCATTTTCCTTTTTTATAGACTTCTTTGATATTATTGCTGTCATAGATAATACCTCATGTAGGGAAATCAGGACCTTTGATGATTTCCATGATATCGTCGATAGAAACTACGATAGGTTCTCATTTTTTATCCTTTTTACCTTCCTTTTCCAAAAGGAGTAGTGATGCTTCAAGTACTTCATTGAGGTTATGCGGTGCCATATTTGTCGCCATACCTACTGCGATACCCATAGTACCGTTACAGAGATGATTTGGAAATTTTGTAGGAAGCATGATAGGCTCCTGGAGTGATCCATCAAAATTATCTCTTCGGTCTACAGTATCCTGTTCGAGATCAGTAAGCATCTCTTCAGCTATTTTAGTCAATCTCGCTTCCGTATACCTCATCGCCGCAGCTCCATCTCCATCGATGGATCCAAAGTTACCTTGTCCATCAACCAATGGATATCTGAACTGCCAAGGCTGAGCCATACGCACCATCGCTCCGTAGATACTGCTATCTCCATGCGGATGGTACTTTCCCATTACTTCTCCGACAATCCTTGCAGATTTTTTATGTTTCTGATTGAAAAAATTATTCATCTGGTACATAGCAAACAAGATTCTTCTCAATACCGGTTTAAATCCATCTCTAGTATCCGGCAAGGCACGTGATACGATCACGGACATCGCATATTCTATATACGATTTAGAGATTTCAGCTTCGACAGAATGCGGTACGACAGTTCATGTAGCGATGATTTTTTTATCGTCTTCTCTCATAGACTATGATAATAATATAAAGTTTTCTCAGACAAAAAAACTTCAAGGCAATAGCCTCAAAAGTTTTAGTATGCTTTTCAACAGCAAAAATATAGCAAAAAAGAATAAAAATTCAACGCTTTTCCATCATCAACGGTTGACAAAAAAACAAAAAAGATAAAAATAAGAAAAAGCACATATAATAAAGGATATACGTGCTTTTTAGCGATGAAAAATTACGAGAAAATACTTATTTTTTCTTTTTAGCAGTTTTTTTTGCTGCTAGTGCAGGTTTACCTGCCGTGGCAGGTTTTTTGGAGGGAAGAGCCTTTTTGCTAGATGCCACAAGCCCAAACAAGCTTCCTAAAGTTGGCGTAGGATGTTTTTTGATGAATTCATTGAATTTCTTAGGATCAGTGAATTCTTTTGTAAGCTTTTTCTCCTTGCCATTGATGTTTTCATAATACATGAATTCACCATGAAATGTGCTTTTCACTACCATAATCTATATTATAAAAGGGTAAAAAAAGAAAAAAGAAAGTTGCAGACTCATCATAATAATAAAATCAGGATACTCAAAGAATTTCCCAAGAACTTTTCAAGAACTTTCCAAGAATAAAATAACCTCCAGTATAATTTTATAGATATAAGTCAAATAGATATATTATATTAACTAATATTTGACAAATAAACAGTTTCGAGTATAATTATAGTGTTTATTTATATGATACAAAATATGGCAGAACAAGTATTTACCTCACTCAGTATTGTAATCTGAATCGTGCTCATTAGTATGGGCATAATGAAGGCATTCAAACAGCCTATGATTATCTGATATATTATTGCAGGTACGGCTATCAGTCTTTTTATTCCCTCATTGCTCCAAGCAAATACGGCTTTCCAGTCATTTGGAAATCTGGGTATCGCTTTGCTGCTTTTTATCGTGGGTATGGAATTGAATCCTACGATTATCAAAGATTTAGGTAAGACTTCAGTCATTGCCTGATTTTTTCAAGTATTGATTACATGAGGATTAGGATACTTTCTAGCAACAATGCTCTGATTTGATACCATGACTTCAGTATTTTTGGCCATAGGATTCGCTTTTAGTAGTACTATCGTAGTCTTGAAACTCTTGGGAGATAGGGAAGAGATAGAATCCACTTCTTGAAGACTCAGCATATGAATATTGATCGTCCAAGATTTGATCGTTATGCTCCTGATATTAGGGATGGCAACGTTCAAAAGCATAGAACATGCATCATCATCAATCATCATCATAAGTTTGATAGCAAAAGTCATAGGACTCGCTGCCGGTATGTATCTCATCAGCAGATATTTCATCCCCGCAGTAACCAAAAAAATCGCAGAATCCCAAGAATATCTTTTCTTGTTTTCAATAGGACGATGTTTCATTCTCTGAGCGTTATTTTATCGGCTTGGATTTGGGATAGAAATAGGGACATTAGTCGCATGAATAACTTTGGCTAGTTCATCATATAGATTTGAAATCACCAGCAGGATCAAACCATTGAGAGATTTCTTTATCGTTATCTTTTTTGTACTCTTAGGATCACATGTAAATTTTTCAACAACACACATCTCTACACTGATACCGCTTCTGATATTTGTAGCCTTTGTACTCATCATCAAGCCGATCATCACCATGATAGTCCTTGGATTTCTCGGTCACACAAGAAAAAATAATTTCCTGACGGGAATATCACTCGGCCAGATAAGCGAGTTTTCATTCCTGATAATAGCAATGGGGATCACCTCATGATATATCAAAGATGAAAGCATACTCTCAATGATTACTTTGGTAGGGTTGATTACGATTGCAGGTTCAAGTTATTCTATGATCTATGGAGAGAAGATCTATCATTTTTTCAAACCGGTATTGAGTTTATTGCCTTGAGTGCGGAATCAGGAATATAAGAAAATCAACAAAAAAGAGTATGAAATAGTGCTTTTCTGATACGGAAGATTTGGAAGCAATATCTATACCAAACTCCATGAAACACACAAAAAAATCCTCGTAGTGGATGAACATCCAGGTATTATCGCACATTTGCAGAAGAAGAGGATTCCATGTATCTATGGCGATATCAGCGATATAGATTTTCTCCAGGAGCTTAATCTCAAAAAGAGCAAAATGATCATCAGCACCATAAAGGCATTTGATGAAAATATGGTATTGCTCAAAACCACAAAACAGAATAATCCAAATCTGATCATCATCCTTGTATCCAACCACATCTACGAAGCGATCAAACTCTACGAACAAGGTGCCGACTACGTTATTCTCCCTCATTATATCGGAGTGGATCATACCTCATTGATGCTGGAAGAATATGGATTTGATATCCAGAAATTTATGGAGAACAAAAAAACATTGGTCAATGACCTCAAAAGCAGGCATCAAGATCTGATGATAGAGATGCTGCAGAAATAAAAAAAAATATTCCGTATCTGTTTGCCCTCCTTTTTAAAGCCTGCCTGCGGTAGGCAGGGAGGGGTGCCCCGATTAATCGGGGAGGAGGATTTAATAAAACAATCTTTTACTTCAATACACACTCATGACGATAGCGACAATCAGACCATGAATAAACACCTCCAACACAGGCTGATTGCTGGATAATTTATCTGCTTGAGAAAAAAAAGATCTCTTCAATGACCTCAACGCACCCGATTTGCAAGTATTATTACAAAGACAAAAGAAACTTTTTCAAGACATCAAAGCATTCAATGAAGATCATGGAAATGACCCATTTGACCATATAGAAGTACTTAAATTGCTTTGAAGACTTTTTGAACATAGTATAGAAGATTGATTGAAAATAGCAGAACAATTGAGAATCACTCCAAGCGAGTATATAGAGATTATAAGAAACGAGAGATTTTTTGTTAAACACGAAAAAGTATATAAAAAAATGCGAGGAAACCAGTACTGACCAACACATAGCAAAATAAATAAAAAGACAGTAAAACTACTCGATCATATGTATATATCTTATGTTGAACGACTACATGATTTAAATTGAAATGTAATCAATAAAATCCAACGCCATATATCTCCGTCTTCCACTACCAGTTTCAAAATTATGAACGAGATGGACGACATCTACAGCCAATATCTCAGAATCCAAAAGTTCAAAATAGAAAATCCAAATGACCCGAGAACCGCAGGGGAGAGGCTCGCAGAAGATATGTTTGAAAATATAAAAAATACAGGGAAATACTACAAAACAAGAGTCGTAGAAGCTATCTACGATAATTTAGTCAAAAATATTTCTCCAGCAAAAGATGATTTTTATTATAGTAAAGAGAAAAAAGTACACGATTTTTTTCATAAAGCATGAATAGTATTTATGAGTATAAAAGAACATGAATTTATGCTCCCAGAGAATATTACTAGCATGATCAATGTCATCGAAGCAAACCCTTTAAATCTCATTTATGACGAAAAAGCAGTCGTAGAAAAAATCCAGAAAGATCTCAAAGATGCTATCTACAAACCCCTCTGAACGATATTCCACATGAGGAACCATCTCGCAGAGAAACAGAATAAAGCGGAGCTGGAACAGATGTTGCAGCAGCATTTTTGAGATGAACGAGAAAAGAAAGTTACGCTTGTCTACGATAAGAAACACTGAGTATATATAATAGAACAGATACAACAGCAATGAGATCAGAAAGAAAAAGTGGTTGTAGAAGAAACTATAAATTTTAGTCCAATAGAAAAAGTTTCAGATCCAATAATTATAAACTGAGAAATAGTTTTCAAATTCGATCTAGGTCTTGATACAGAATATATAAAAAAAGGTTGAATTTTAGTAAATTGAATATGATACGAGGAAATAGGAGACTACATAGATGTATGAGGAGAATTATACTTCTCTGCAAGACAATGATGAAAATGGGGTGTATATGATGAAAAGTGAAAGATAAAATACGATATTCCTCCTAATGCTGTAATACAAAATATAATAGCTGTTGGGTGGTCACTAGCAGTACATATGAGAGATAAAGATGACGAATATATTAATTATAGTTGAATAAAAATATGACCATACAAACACATAGGAGATATGCATGTGGTAGATAACGAACTCACTTATGTCACAACCAATGATTGGAGTGATTATTATCTTCATAAAGGGAATTCTAGTTTATGACCTTATACTGAAATTCATTATCAAGAGGATAGAGATGATACTCATGCTCTTTGGTGGGCAAAAAAATGAGACAAGGCGTATGGTATAAATAGAAATCTAGGAGAAAAAGAATGACGTATGCAAAATATCTTGTGACTCAAGAAAGCGAAATCTTTTGATATAGGTATAGATACAAAAACAAAGAAATTTATGGTATGCAATAGCAAAGATGAAAGAATGTCAGATGAATATGATCTTCTCTACTGACCACGAGAACATAATAATCAGACGATATTTATCTGAAAAAAAGATAAGGAATTTCAAAAACTTGTCATCAATTCCACAGGAACAATCACACCCATCACTGATGAAGAAAACAAAAAACTTGAATTGCTCAATCTCTGTATCCCGCTTGCAGAACAACCCTGAGATCTATCAACCTACAGACAAAAGATAGAAAAATATCTCAAGGAAGAATCCCAATCCCTAGTACTTCACAACCAGACATGAATACAAAAAATCAAGACAAATATCCAACAATCATGATGAGTAGCCTCTTATTTCAACAAGATGATCAAACAGCTGCCTCAGCTTTTTATAGATACGCTTCCCGCAAAAAAAGATAAGAACGAAGAATTGTTAGCGAAAAATATCTGTAGAAAGATATTTCCCGAAGCATTTATTGAAAATGAAAAATCAGATGCATTTTATCGTGGGATATCTTGAAAGAGATGAAATGATAACCAACGAAGAGGACACATAGATTCCGCCGATTATCTTTCTGAGCAGAAATTTGATGCTATGCAATGATCATTTGATCCTATGTGAGAAATAGCTCCTGATGGCTCAGATACCATCATGCAGATCAGATGAACACTGGATGATATCATCAGCACGAATATATCCTGAGCATATAACGAAGAAAGTCATGCACGAGAAAAAGTGTATTTTTCTCTCCAGCAGGATATTTCCGGTCCCAAAAAAATCATTACCATCACGCTTCCCAATATCAAATACAACACATCATTGATTCTACCCAAAACGATCAATGCGAATATCCTTCCTGAAAGAGTGAAATGAATCACCGCTGAGGGTAAAGAGATTGACCTTACAATCTCTACCAACGCACTCAATATATCAAGCGTCAGCGTAGAGAATAAGCACATCAAAGAGATCGTATATTCTGTTGAACAACCTCTGCTTTCTCCAAAAATACAGGATATCAATACCAAACACTATGAACAATTCAAACATCAATTCATACGCATCCATGGGGAAGAGGATAGTAGAAGCTGAAAGAAAACCACGACACATCTACTCGACCAGGTGGCACAACTTGACGAGGAAGAATTATTATTCCTTGAAAACATCAAAAATGATGCACCCAAACAACAACTCATAAAAATAGAACAGTATGTCCGTACCCATAGTTATTATGATATGAAAAATAAGGAAGTGGTAGCTCTCAAAAACGGTAAATCCATAAATGAAAAAATGTATATCTGCAAACAGAGGATCGATGAGCTCAAAGACAAAAATTCTGAATTAGATGTTCAATTAGAAGACAAGAAACGAGCAGGAGTCTGTGCGGATTTTGCTACCATCACGATAGCTCTGCTCAGAAAGGCAGGCTTTCTTTCATGAGTGATCTCCTGATTTTTGGCTAGTACATCCACTGTGACAAAAAATGATGCGCATGGAGTTGCATATGTTGTTTTTCCTGATGAGAAATGAAACAACCAGATTATCATCGTAGATGGAACACCACATGGTAGCTGATCTGATCGTCCCTCATTACAAGAACAAGAAAAAATCAGAGCGCAACAGGAAGATGAAATGGAAGAACAGATGGAAGCGATGTTTGAAAAAATCAGCAAAGCGTTGGAAAGTTGAGACAAAGATGCAATAGATAAAATGCTCGAAGAATCATTCAACGGAAACCTTGAAGATTTGCTCAATGTTGTTCTCAAAAAAGAAGTACGTATAAGCCATTACAAACATCTTCAAAATCTGCTCGATGTCTATCGATATAGTCCGCTCAAAGACAGTGACATCTCTTTACCGGAGAATCAAGCATTCATCAAACAAGAGATGCAGAGAGAGGATGCAAGCAGCATAAAAGATTATAAACAGGAAGCAAAAGCAGGGACATTGCTCTTTGATATGACGCACCAATTCATCAACAGATTTTCAAAAAATGATGGCGGTGATAAATATCAAGGACTTGATCGCTTAGATATAATCATAGATACCTGTAAGGACTTATTAAATACCATAGAATACAAGTCTATCAAAATCATCATAAAATATCTCAGAGCAGAAAAGATCAAGAGAAAATAAAAAAAATATTGAAATAGACATAAGATTTTATATAACCACCTCTCTTTTCCAAAAATATTTTTTATATCTGACATGAAACATGAACAATTCATCGAATGAAATTTTTGATATACATCAAGATCCCTTTGACCTTCTAAGCTCTAAAGGAACCATAAAGACACAAGAAAAAATCATACAAGAAGAACAAAAAATCCAATCAAGCCTATCTGATGCATTAGCAAATAATGATCAGTGAGATTTTCTATAACAAAAAAAATGATGATATTGTTTTATAAAAAACAAATACCATCATTATTAATTATTCATTATTAATTGTTAATTAATTTTAATTCATTCCCGGCATTCCTCCACCCCCAAGCATACTAGCCATATCAGAAGGATCCACTCAAAGGATTTCTTTTGTTTTTTCTCAGACTATTTCTTGTGCTTTAGTTTGTGCTTTTTGGAAACAAGCAGTAAGAAGATTTTCAAGTTGAGATCTTTTTGAAGGATCCAACAATGCATCATCATTGATATGTAATTCTCTTAGTTTCATCTCTCCGCTGATATCAACGACGATGGAATCCTGTTCTGTACCGTCTGATCATGTGAATTTTCCTTCTTTCCCTCTGATAACCAGGTTTTTAAGAGCTTTTTGTAAGGTCTTGTACTTATCATACATTTTTTTCATTTCTCATAATTTTCAAAACATAATATTTTTATAACAAATAAAATAACTGACCAAATCATATATAATCGATATTTGTTTTCAACTCAATTACTATGTATCGGATTAAAAGATTAAAATATTATTAAGATTAAAAGATTTTGTTTGTTAGTGTTTTTGTTGAATATTTTAATATTCTAAATCTTTTAATATTTTAATTACTTTTCAATAAGCGCATAATCAATGATAAATTTTGCTAGATCTCAGAATATTTTTCCTGCAGTAGCGAATCATCGTAGATTTTGTCTTGGCCTACGTACCTGGACAACTATGATATATTGTGGATTGTCTTTTGTTATCATTCAGACGAATGATCCATTGGTCCATCAGATACCATTCATATATTTTCCTTTATATGAGATCTGTGAGGTTCATGTTTTACCTCCCAGCTGATATCCTTCCACTTTTGCATATTTTAATTCATAATTTTGATCCATGACACTAAACAATCATATTTTGAGTGCTTCTGCAGTTTCTGGTCTGAAAATCTGTTTGATGATTTTTGTAGTAGTGGGATAATACGTCTTGGTTTTTGTATCAAAGATTCATTTGACGATAGTAGGCTTCACATAATATCAGCCATTGACGATAGCTCCATACCCTGCAGCCAATTGGATCGGAGTAGCCAGAAGTCACTGTCCAAACGTATTATTGAAAAACCTGGCATCAGAGACTGAAGTCACTCATTCTACAAATCATGGATCTTCATTGGCGACTTCAACTCAAGTGATTTTTCCAAATCCAAGTTTCTCTACATAATTATAGAAAATCTCTTTTCATAATTTTTGGGCTATTCTTACCATTCCTATATTACATGACCAGACGAATGCATGCAAAAAATTCCGATCTCCCATACATACCTTATCTGCATTACTGATCGTAAATTGTCATACTTTTACTTTTCCTGGATCATTATAGGGATCATAGAATCTGATTTCATCAGTATCAAGCCCTATAGCGACAGTAAACGCTTTGAATACGCTTCAAGGCTCATAGGCCATGGCAGTATTTTTATCCACTAATACTTGCGGACCATATCCATTTTTAGCGATATATTTTGGCAGAGTGGTATCTATTCTTTCATAGCTTGTAGCAAGCCTATATTCTCCTCCTGTCTGAATATACACAGGATTTTCTATATAACTCAGATCATCTACCATATATCAATAGTCTGGACCAAGAGCTTGTAAGGTGAATGCATCGTTATAATTATTTGGATTATATGAAGGGTAACTTGCTGAAGCTTTGATTTGTCCATTGAAAGGATCATAGACCAATACACTGATTGAATCATCTTTAAGAAGGTCGTGATATTTTTTGATGATGCTTTCAGCTTCTTTTTGGATACCGATATCTATAGTAAGATACAAGTCATTTCAATCTTGTGCTTCTTCCAATTGGAATTCATTGGCTCCTACGGGTCAAACCCATGCAGAAGCACGTCAGACTATTTTTCCATCTTTTCCACGAAGCAGGGTATCAAAATATTGTTCCACCCCATAATATGCATTATTGCTTTTATCTACAAATCACATGACATTGGCAAGGAAGGATCCATATTGATAATATCTTTTGATATGAGATTCCATTCCAAGTCAATGGAGAAGGGGTATCCTATCCTTGGAACGTACCTGATAATATTTGAGCTTGATATCTTTGATCTGTTGAGCGATCAGAGGATTAGCATCAGAGATGATTTTTACATACCTATTTTCTTGTGCATAAAATGATTTTTCGAGATTAGGGAAATTACCGAGATATCCATAAGTATCAAGTATTTTTTGTAATGGTACGATATCTTTCTTGATGCTGCCGACTCTATCAGGCACTATATATACATAATTCGTACTTTGGATATCAATATAATCAAGATTAAGTTTTTTGAGATCAGCAAGAAAATTGGTATTGGCAAAAAATCCAAGATAATTTTTTGGTTTTATTCCTATATAGATCATCTGATTCAATCTTGTTTTGATGAGACTTGATGCAGTATTAGGAGTGAACCCACTAAGTATCTGTTGTACCTGGATATCATATCATGTCAGATCATAGAGATAATATCATGAAGAGATGACTCAACTTCCATAGTAGAAAAATTGTGGTTTGGTCGGAATGATTTGTGTTTGCGTAAACTGTTCTATATTATGTATACATTCTGTTTGGGTGACTTCCTTCATGCCATAGAGTTCACAAAAGTGCTTATATACTACAGGAGCGATAGTATTTACAAATTTTTCTTTGTCCCGGATAAATTTTGGATCCACAAATATATTATACATAGTGATATTATCTGTCAGTTGGATATGCTTCTCCGCTTTATCATCAGTGAAGATATTTCCTCTCTTTGCTTGAAGTGATATTTCGCTTACATGCTGCTTATTGAGAAGATCATCATAATAGTTATGATCTATGATTTGAAGGAAAAATAATCTTAATATCAATATCAAAAAAAGGAATCAGAAAAAACAGAGCAGATAAAAATCCTTAGTCACTTTTATATATTTCAAAAAAGTCTTGGTTTGTAGCCAATGTTCTAAATTTTGATCAAAATCTTTATGATATGAAGGAGATCTTAACATTAAAGACACAAGATTAAAGATGTAAGATACAGTGTAGCTATTCTGATTTTTTTTTCAACACGAGTATTTGATGATGTATACCTGGTATCTTGTATCATGTATCGTGCATCATATATCTAATATAAAATATAGTTGCAAAAGGGATAAAAATTTATAGTATCATAGACATATGGTTTGTAGAAAAAAACTTGATTTTGCATTCTATAAATCTATTATATCAAAAAATCATTCTTTTTAACTTCTTTAAAAAAAAGGAAAAAATGAAAAAATTATCGTTAAAAGCTTTATCTGTTTTTACATTTGTAGTACTTAGCTTGGGAAGCTTGGTGACATTCGCACAAGGAACACCTTCAGGTTTCGGTAATGCTGCTGAAACAGCAGGAATATCTGGTATTGCATGAGTAGGAACTCAACAATGATGATGATTGATTACTGTTATCAAAACTTTCATCAACTGGGCATTAGGAATGTTGGCATTGGTTGCATTAGTTATCTTGCTTATGTGAGGTTTCCAAATGGTTACTGCTGCTGGAGACGATGCTAAATATAAGAAAGGATTCAAAATCTTACAGCAAGCAGCTGTTGGATTGGTATTTATCGGAGTATCTTGGATGATGGTAAGTTTGATCTTCTGGGTATTATGAATTGTTGGAGCAGGAGCTACAGGTTAATAAATCACACACTGATATAAATATGACCCTGCCACGCAGTACTGCGTGACAGGGTTTTTCTATAATGAAAAGATATTTAATCTCTGCATTTGTGTTTGAAAATTCCCACTAAATAACTATAAAAAAGCTGTATATATTTTTTGTATTCTAAATTATAAATTCTATCTTCTAAATTCTGCATTCTAAATTCTTAATTCTGAATTAATTAACATGCATATTCATGAATTTGAACTCCGTTATCGCGCATACAAATGATTAAATCATAAATTTGACCTTGGGTGGGATCAAGAGACTATTTTAGAGATGACGAAAATTTCAGATCAATGAGTATTGAGCAAACCGGTACAAGAGATTGAGCCAAAAGAACTGCATGAGATAACTCTCAAAACATATACTGAATATAAAAAACAATATCTTGAAAATAATCGGGATAAGTGGATTGTACCTGTAGGAGGACAAAAATGATTTTGAAATCTAGGAGAATATATCAACCGTTTGGAATATGAACTCAAGGTGATCAATGAGATGTGATTCAATTCTTACTTCCTTATCGTAGCGGATTTTGTACGTTGGGCAAAAAAGAATATGATTGTCGTAGGACCAGGAAGAGGATCAGGAGCATGATCGATATTAGCGTGGGTGACTAGGATCACCGATATCGATCCCTTGCAATTCTGATTGCTATTTGAAAGATTCCTCAATCCTGCCCGTGTGTCGATGCCAGATTTCGATATCGATTTTGAAGATACGCAAAGAGAAAAAGTCATACAATATGTAACACAAAAATATGGACAGGATCAAGTGAGTTCTATCTGAACCTATATGCAGATGGCAAGCAAAGCGGCATTCAAGGATGTTGCGAGAGTTCTTGGGGTTCCCTTTGAAAAATCAAACCAGATATCAGCACTCATGCCGGATAAGATGTCATTGCTCAAAGCGGTAGGATCGCCTGAAGCGACAGAAGAATTGAAAGCGCTCTATGAGTGAGATGCGAAAGTGAAACAAGCAGCAGAGCTCTCAGAAAAATTGGAATGAAATATGAGGCAGCTTGGGATGCATGCTTGTGGTATCATCATCGCACCCGACAAGATAACAAAATATTCACCCGTCCAATATATCAAAGACAATGAGAGCACCATCGTAAGTCAATATGACTGACCGACATTGGAGACTATATGATTATTGAAGATGGATTTTCTAGGTCTCAGAAATCTATCTGTCATCAAAAATTGCATCAAGATCATCCAAAAAAAACATGAGAAAGAACATAAGGAACTTCCCGAGATGTTTTCACGTTTTTTCGAAGATACCTCATTTCAACCCCCATTGGAAGATCCATTCACTTTCCAGAAAGTATTTCAGACAGGAAACACCACAGGGATATTCCAGTTTGAATCAACCTGAATGAGAAAGTTTCTTATTAAGTTAAAAACAGATTCAGTCAACGATCTCGTAGCTATGAATGCACTCTATCGCCCAGGTCCTATGGAATTCATCCCAAGTTATATTGCAAGAAAAAATGGTGAAGAGCCTATCAGTTATATGAGTCCGGAACTTAGAGAGATATTAGTAAAAAAATATGGAGAAGAAGAGACTGACAAAGAGAATATCAAACTTGTAGAAGATCTTGCTCCGATTATGAATCTTACCTATGGTATCGCTGTCTATCAAGAACAGTTGATGTTCCTTGTGCAATCAATGGCGTGATTTTCTCTTGCAGAAGCTGATCTTCTCAGAAGATGAATAGGAAAAAAGAAAATAGAAATCATCGAACAGATCAAAAAAGATTTTACGAAAAAATGCAAAGAATATAGGGAATACAAAAAAGAGACTGCTATCTATATCTATGAAAAGATGATAGAACCTGCAGCAGCATATTCATTCAACAAATCACATTCCGTATGCTATGCGATGATTGCATATCAAAATGCATATCTCAAAGCATATTATCCCGTAGAGTTCTATGCATCATTGATCAGATCGGTAGAAGAAGATACTGATGAATTGAGCGTATATATATCTGAAGCGCAAAACCAAGGAATCACCGTATTAGCTCCTCATACGAATCATTCCTTCAACCATGTAGCAGCGATCTGAAATGAAATCAGATTATGATTTTTGTGTATAAAAGGGTTGTGATTTGAAATAGGAGAAACAATCCAAAAAGAAAGACAAACTAATGGATCATACAAAAGTTTGGAAGATTTCATCAAAAGATGTGCCCCCATCATCAATAAAAAATCTGTAGAATGATTGATAAAGGCATGAGCATTCGATGAATTTGGTGATCGTGGAGTCTTATTGGCAAATAGTGAGACAATCCTAGAATGGGCAAAAAGATCAAAAGATTCTGGAGGATGATTGTTTGGTATGATGGAAATGAGTACAAAAATAACACTCAAACCATGACTTATAACCACGATGATGGAAAGGCTGATGATGGAATACGATGTATTTAAGGTATTTGTATCAGGCAATCCACTGGATGGACTTTATACGTATATCAAGAGATATAATTTCATCTCGCAATTCAAGGAAAAAGAGAATTTCTGAAGTTTGATAATAGTCGGATATATCAAAAACATCCAGAGAGCAAAGAAAAAATGATTTTTTATCCAGATAGAAGATATTTCAGGAAGTACAGAAATTTTTGTGAGAGAGCTTTTGGATTTCAAGAAGTTTGATATCCTGATGATTACAGGATTTAAATGAAGATCAATCAGTATAGAAAAGATAGTCAAGATGTCTCGTGATCACCTGCTCAAACAAGCAGGAAGCAAGTATGATCCAGAGATGACAGTAGTAAAAGCAAAATCATTGAGAATGCATTCTGCTGCAGAAGTGCAAAGCTGAGGAGAAAAAAAATCAGAAGAAACTGCTGCTGAAGAAATATCATCGACATCGCCGCACACACAGACTACATTCACTTTGCCTGACAGTGCACAAAAAATAAATGAACTTATAACATTAGTACAAACGCACAAAGGAGATCAAGAGATCACTATAAGCAACAAAAAATTCTTGCTCAATGAAGAAGGTATCCAAAAAGCGCACGCTTTACTTAACAAATAATAGCTATGAATAAAAATATCGTCAAAGCAAAACACATGATAGAAAAAGCAAAAAAAATAGCTCTATTTTGACATATGAGTCCAGATGGGGACTGTATATGAGCTATGCTTGGTTTGGGGAGATTATTGGAAAAACAGAAAAAAAATATCAGCTATTTCGTACCCAACAAACCAAGCAAGATCTTCGATTTTGTAAAAGGGATCAAAAAGATCAAAAGTAATTTTGATTACAAAAATTATGATCTTCTGATTTTTGTAGATTTCACCTGACTCAATCGTATAGGAATTCTAAGCCAGGCAAAACCTCAGTACTTTGCAAATAAACCTCTAGTGATATTTGATCATCATCTGGATGATAATGTATTAGATCATAGTGTTATTATAAAGGATGTCATGAGTATAAGTGCTTGTGAAATAGTATTTGAAATCACAAATAAATGGTGGCCGAAATTATATGACAAAGATGTTGCTACCTATTTTTACCTAGGCATCACTTCTGATTCAGGAAATTTTCTTTTTGAAGATGATCATGTAAGGACATTCACAAATGCATTGAAATTACTTAAGCTCGGTGCTGACAAGGATACCATAGTAAATAATCTCATCCGTAAAAGATCATTAAATGCTGTGAGATTTCTCAAACTATTGCTCAATAGGGTTGAGCAAAAAGAATGAGTGCTCTATACCTATTATGATGAAGATGAGATGAAGAGCTACAATATCGATCAAGAAGAGGCTGCATATGCATTACATATCATACAAAATGTTGAGGGTCCAGAGATAGTAGTGCTCATGAGAAAAGCAGGCGACATGATCAAAGGATCATTAAGAGCGCAAAAAGCTAAAGGGATAGATTGTAATCTGATAGCAAAAGTATTATGATGAGGAGGACATAAGCTAGCTGCAGGATTTGCTGTACCCGTACAAGGTGATTTTGAAGAACAGATCCAAACCATCGTAAAAAATATCAACAAAATAACAAAAATAGAAAAAAATAAATTATTATAAAAAAAATTCCATCATTATTCATTATTCATTATTAATTATTCATTATTAATTATTTTATCATGAAACAAAGGTACAATATATTACTCCGTTTATTTAGACCCGTACTTCATATGGGGATAATTATCCTAGTATTTTATGTGATGTATAGGATTCGTCTCTTTACAGATTTGATACCAGGAGTTCAGCTCAAAATGCCTGTCATCAACTATCAGGAAAATATGGCGTTTGGTATCATCGCAGCATTTGCTTTTGTAGTCATAGGTATCGTAAAAGATCTGTATGAACTTCATAAACCTATCCAAAGATATTTCCAGACATTTAGTAAGACTTGGTTATATCGGCTCATCACGATTACTTTCATATGATATTTTGGACAGGGATTTGTTTTCTTTTTTGGAATTTCAAGATTTATAATCGTCGTAGGTTCTTTTGTTAGTTTTGTTGCATTGTTCTTATTTGATCAAACACGGAATTATTTGGAGGCAAGAAGACATAGAGAGGGAAACAATAAGATACTCATAGTATGAAGCGATGCTTTGGAAAGTTACAAAGCTATAGAAAAGATAAAAAATGGATTTTCATTCAAGACTGAATTTGCTAATCATGACGAGATCAAAGACATAGATATTGCCGAATATTTTATCGTGGTAGCTGTAGGAAGCTTTGAAAAAGAGGTATTACAGAATATTTTTGAAAGAGTGAGATTTAGCGACAATACAAGATTCTATCATATCAGCGAATGATTCTTCTTAGAAGATGTGGTATATTCACCGGAAAATATAGACAATATCATCGCACTGGAATATAAGCATTCAAAACTGGATGGACGATCCATCATACTCAAAAAATTATTTGATCTCGGAGGAGCATTCTTGTTGACAATCATCACCTTGCCATTTATGGTAGTGATAGCTATCGCAATCAAGATAGAGTCTCGTGGTCCGGTATTCTATATATCCAAAAGAGTGGGAAGGAATGGAAAGCTCTTCACCTTCCTTAAATTTCGTAGCATGTATACGCATATGAGTGTAGGATATGGGGGTAAAGAAGCAGATGAATTGTATCAAAAACTTATCCAATCAGATGCAAATGTCAGACAATGAATATTACCAAAAATAGCAGACGATCCAAGAGTGACAAGAGTAGGAAGATTTCTCAGAAAGACATCAATGGATGAACTTCCTCAATTGTTTTGCATCCTCCGATGAACGATGTCTCTCGTAGGACCAAGACCGCATCTTCCAAGCGAAGTCAAAAATTATGAATTACGGCAAAAAAGATTATTATCCATAAAACCAGGTATCACGTGATATGCTCAAGTATTTGGAAGGGATAATCTGGACTTTGAAGAAGAAGCGAAATTAGACTTATACTACATCCAGAATCGATCACTTTTCTTGGATGCATATATCGTTTTAGCTACCTTCTGAGTAGTATTTAAAGGAAAATAATGTCACTCAGTGAACAAACAAAAAAAATTCAAATCTTCATAAAAATACATCCTCATCCTAGCAAGCTGCATGAAAAAGAGGTGTCAGATTTTTATGTTCAATTGATCGATTGCATCGTAGATCACAATCATCTCTATTATATTGAGAATAAGCCTATCCTATCTGATAAAGAATATGATGAACTTTTCGATTATCTCAAAAAGATAGAAGAGCATTTCCCTCAGATCATCAGTTCAAACAGTCCTACACAGACATTAATAGGGCAGGTGAGCGAAGGGTTTACCCAAGCACAACATGATACAAAATTACTGTCATTAGAAAATACCTACAATGCCAAAGACCTCGAAGAACGGGATGAAAGGATTCATAAGATACTTTTGAAAAATAATCCTGATGCAAAAATATCATAC
This sequence comes from uncultured Candidatus Peribacteria bacterium, assembly GCA_964495905.1. Classification (GTDB taxonomy): domain Bacteria; phylum Patescibacteriota; class Gracilibacteria; order Absconditabacterales; family Absconditicoccaceae; genus CAJBLF01. Next base: position 159,646 of record CAZBWN010000029.1, on the reverse strand, counting down.
CGTGTAGAACCAAAATTCGATGGATTGAGTGTAGAACTTATCTACAAGAAATGAGTATTCACACAAGCGATTACACGTGGTGATGGAATGGTAGGAGAGGATGTTACAGAGAACGTGAAGACTATAAAAAACGTTCCTAAAAAATTAAAGCTTCCTCTAGATATCAATGTAAGAGGAGAAATCCTGATGCCAAAATCCGTCCGGAAAGATATCAATAAAGAGAGAGAAGAGGAATGAGAGATCCCTTTTGCCAATACAAGAAATGCTGCAGCAGGCAGTATCAAATTATTAGATCCTAAGGAAGTGGCAAAGAGAGGATTAATCTGTTACGTGTATGATATACTTCTGTCATCCTGAGCGGAGTCGAAGGATATAAATTTGCAACAATTATGATTGCCTGTATTTCCACGAGAAAAGACAGGTCTCCATATCGCAGAAATTATCAGATTATGTGAAAATCCAGAGACAAAAAAAATGTTGGAAAGTGAAGATATAGAATTTGATGGACTAGTGATCAAAACAGAATCAGTAGAACAACGCGAAATAATCTGAACTACGGATCATCATCCGAGATGGGCCGTTGCATATAAGTTTCCTGCACAACTCGCAGCAACACAGATTCTTTCTGTAGATTTTCAAGTAGGAAGGACGTGAATTATCACACCCGTCGCGAACCTCGAACCCGTGCAATTAAGCGGAGCAAAACTTCAAAGGGTATCGCTTCATAATTTTGATTTTATCAAGGATAAAGATATTCATTTACATGATCGGATCTGGCTGCAAAGAAGCGGCGAAGTGATTCCCTACATTGTAAGTGTTATTACTGATCGTAGGACAACTCAGGACCCCCTTGACTTGTCCTCCGAGAATCCGGGGGATAAAGGGGGAAACGAAGGGGGATTTATCCATCCGCCAAAAAATTGTCCCTCATGTCACGAACCCGTTACCATTGTAGAAACTCATTACTACTGCACCAACCCGCATTGTCCTCAAAAAACCAAACAGCAAATCATACATTTCGTCAGTAAAAATTGTATGGATATCCAAGGCATAGGAGAAAGTGTCGTTGATCTTTTAGTAGAAAACAAGATCATAGAAACCGTTGCAGATATTTATAAACTGAGTGATAACAAAATACAATTTCAGCTATTGAAATTTCCAGGATTCTGAGATAAGAAAGTCGCTGAAATAGGCAAAGGAGTAGAGGAGTCAAAACATAAAGCATTACGAAGATTACTCAATGGCTTGGGTATCCCTCACGTAGGAAAAAAGATGGCACAAGATATCGCTGAACAGCTTACCGACGAAGATATTGTCACACAATTAACAAACGAAGAATTCTTATCTTCTATTTATGGTATAGGAGAAAAGACAGTAAAAAGCATGACTAAATTTTTCCATGCAAAACACAATCTCAAACTTTTAGAACAACTCAAAGAATATTGAGTGAATATGAACGCGAAAAAATATAGTGATCTTCTCAAAGCGAGTGAGGCGAAAGGAAGCTTTTCTATCACATGATCTTTTGATATATCCAGAGAAAAAATAGCAGAATATTTTCAACAAAACGGATATTTATTCCACGAAAATCCTACCAAAACAACAGATTTCATGCTTATCGGAGAAAAAGCAGGAAGCAAAAAAATCAAAGCACAAGACCTCTGAATCAAAATATATGAATGACGGGAAACCATAATCAAACAATTCCCATTTATCAAAAGCATTGCTAATGAAGCGCCAAAACCAAAATCACAAAGCCTCTTCTAAACTAAAATGGAGACATAAAAAGATTGTCATTTCGACCGAACAAAGTGAGTGGAGAAATCTCTTTAAGGGATCTCTCGACACGCTCGAGATGACAAATAAAAATAAAAAAGCTATCATCTTCTACCTTTTACCTATTCCCTTTGTAATGCTCAGTAAAATCACTTTCGCTTTCCTCAAAGCGGTCAAAGAAAATAATAATTTGGAATGGATGAATAAGAATAGGGATCTCTATCATATGGAAAGAGATAATTTTCTAGCATTTGCCAAAGAGCTTATAGAGAAGACACAGAAGCTTGATAAGAATATCTGAGAATTAGCAGTCAAAAATGCGACTTTTCGTTTTAATAGGGATATCCGTTTCACCAAAGACAAATCTCCGTACAAAGGAAATTTCTGAGTCATTATCTGTGAAGAAGGGAAACACTGAGATGCAGCAGGATATTACGTACATATAGAACCAGGAAAATGTTTTATCGGTGGAGGAATGTATATGCCATCGGGACCTACACTCCAAAGAGTAAGGATGTATATAGCAAAAAATTATAAGCAATTACAGAAAATCATCAATGTTCCCGCGTTCAAAAAAATGTTTGGTCCGCTCATAGGAGGAGATGAATTAAAAAAAATACCAAGATGATTCGATCAGAATCACAAGGCAGGCAGGTTACTTAAGATGAAATGACGATTTACAGAACACACGCTCTCAGAAAAAATAATCCTTCAAGATAATTTTGTAGAGTATTGTATTTCAGTGTTCAAAATCATGAAACCACTCAATGATTTTCTCAATAAGTGAATGCATTATAGCCCAAAAATATAACAGATATAAATAAAGTTGGTCATTGCGAGTGAAACGAAGCAATCTAAAAAAATAGATCGCCACATCTCATTTCATTCGATTCGCGATGACACTTATTATTTGCTAAGAAATTCAGAAATATATTTTTCTATCTGATCCACTTTATTGTCGATGAGATTTTTTTCTTCTTTTTTGAAAGTACCCAAAACATAATCAGCGACTTGATCTTGATTATGAGGTCTATCAATACCAATCCTCAATCTCCGGAAATTTGGGGTATCTAGTACTGCGATAATGTCTTTTAATCAGTTATGACCGCCACTACTTCATCATAATTTAAGCTGGATTTTACTCATAGGCAAATCTATATCATCATGGATGATGAGAATATCTTCGGGTTCTATCTTATAAAAATGTGCTAATGCACCCACAGCTCATCATGAGCGATTCATGAATTCCATAGGTTTCAAAAACAATATTTTTTGGCCATCTATAAGGGTTTCCAATACATCACCAGCCACTTTTCCACTTTTCCATCCTTCAATATTTCCACGTTTCAAAAAATCATCCACAATCATAAATCAGATATTGTGCCTTGTTTTTTCATATTCTTTTCAAGGGTTCCCCAATCAAACTATCAATTTCATTAGAAAATATCGTAAGATATAATAATATATACTTTAAAAAAATCAAACATTATTAATTATTCATTTTTCATTATTAATTAATTTTTAGTCAGGTTTATCTTGCATTTCATAGAATTCTATGATATCTCAGATCTCTATCTTTTTACCAGTTATTACTTTGATTCCGCATTCATCTCCTTCACCGACTTCTTTGACCGTATCTTTATTTTTGTGGAGAGATACTACATGACCGGTACAAAGGATATCTTCTCCTCTCATAACGGTGAATTTAGGCTTACCATGAAGTTTACCGAAGATGACTCTTCCTCAGACAGTCATATCCTTATTTTTCGTAAAGAAGATTCCAAGTACTTCAAGTTTTGCAAACATCACTTCATGCTGTTCTATTTCAACCATTCCAAGAAGAAGTTTATTGAGATAATCAACAAGTTCGTAGATGATATCAAAATTTTTCATCTCTATTTTCATAGAATCAGCTTTCTTTTTGAGTAATGCATTCATAGAAATATTGAATCCCAAAAGTAATGCTCCTGATGCTTGTGCAAGCGAGAGATCAGATTCAGTGAAATGTCATACGTTTGCTTGTATGACTCTCATGGTGACATTTTTTGGCAACTGGATTGCATTGACTGCCTGTTGAAGTGCCTCCAAACTACTTGATCCATCAGATTTCAAAATAAGTTTGAGCTCTGCTCAGAAAACATTGGATTGCATCTGAGTGATGAATTGTTTCACAACAGAATCACCAACAGTTTTATCAACTTGTTCTTGGATAAGTGCTATTTTTTCTTGTGCTTCTTTTTCATTTTTAACCACTTCTACGATACGTCCTGGTTCTGGTAAATCAGTGATACCAAGAATTTGTATAGGTTCTCATCAAGTAGCTGAAGTGATGCTTTGTCCTTTTCGGTTCTGCATCCTTCTGATCTTTCCTGTAGTATTGTAGGCAACGATAGTGTCTCAGATTTTAAGCGTTCCTGTCATCACGATGATAGTAGAAACTACTCCTTGTTTAGGATCCTTGTGTGCATCCACGATCACTCCGACTGCTGATCTATCAGGATTATATTTGAGATCAAGCATTTCTGTCTGAAGAAGGACAGCTTCAAGAAGTTCTGGTATTCATTGCCCTGTTTTGGATGAAATACCGATGATAGGCGTATCACCTCCCCAATCTTCTGGAATAAGTCCATATTTAGCGAGATCTTGTTTGATATTTTCGATATTTTTTCCTGGTTTATCTATTTTAGTGATTGCAATCACGATAGGCACCCCTGATTCTTTAGCATGTCAGATAGATTCAACGGTTTGTGGCATCACACTATCATCAGCAGCTACTACGATAATTGCGACATTGGTAAGTTTAGCTCATCTCGCTCTCAAACTTGTAAATAATTCATGTCCTGGGGTATCGATGAAACATATTTTCTTGCCATTATAGTCTACGACTGAAGCTCAGATGGATTGAGTGATTCCTCATGCTTCGCCTTCGGCGATAACTGTCTTTCTAAGATAATCAAGCAATGAAGTCTTTCCATGATCTACATGTCCCATCACCGTAACGATAGGTGGTCTGGGCAAGAGATGTTCAGCACCTTTATCCATATCAAGGATCGCTTGGAGATCTCCGCTCATAAATGTCTGTACATCTACTTTATTGTCATTCTTTTTCACTACGATACCAAACTCTGATGCAATCAATGCTGCAGTATCAAAATCCAATGAAGCCGTGATAGAAGTCATGATTTTATTTTGGATTAATTTTTTCATAAGTTCTGGTAAGGGTACTCACATTTTTTCTGAAAATTCTTTTACGGTTATCTTATCATTGATATATATCTCTATTTTTTTGACGAGATTGGCAGAAGTTGTAGCGATTTTTTGCACTTTTGGTGCTTGAGGTACAGCTGGTTTAGCAAATGCAGGCTTAGCCTGAAAGAATGTCGGTTTGTTGAATGGTCTATGAGGCTGACTTCCTCCATGTTGAGGTTTAGATCATTGATATCCCGTCCTTGCAGGAAATTGTTTACCTCCATGCTGAGGAGCAGTATTTCTTGGTCTAGCTACCACTGGAGCACTAGCTCCCGCTGGTCTGATATAAGGAGCACTAGCTGGTCTAGCTACTGAAGGACTAGCTTGTCTTATAGTTGGAGTATTTATAGGTCTGACAGTTGGTCTGATATTTGATTTCCCTGCGAATGAGTCATCCTTTCTTCCTATGATATGAGATGTTGTAGGCTCAACCTTATCAAACGAAAAACTTGCACGTCTAGGTTTTTCAAGAACAATGCTTTCTTGCTGTTCTTCCTCTATACGTTTTTCTTCCTCTTTTTGTTTGACGGTTTTCACTTCTTTTTTAAATCCCAATCATGACAAAAATCCTCCTCATCAACCGAGAAGCTCATCAGATTTAAGTACTTTTGCAGCACTTTCTTTCTCTATAGGCTTGTCCACCATTGCGGGCTTGCCAGCCGTGGATGGTTTTTTCTCTTCTTTGATTTTTGAAGATGTTTTAACCTTTGGAGCTGATTTTACAGACAATTTTTTAGCTGTTGTTTTTGTTACGGGTATTTTTGGCATAGATCGAAAAATAACGTAAAAATGTGCTGATGATAGTACAAATATATACCTTAATATCAAGTGAAATTAGCAATTTTTTTCTATTATTGAAAATTTGCTTTTTTTTATATTTCTGAGTATAATTAAGTATACACCAAAAACTTTACTATCTTAAAAGCATCTAGCATGTTTAACGTCCATAGATTATCATCAAAAAATATTTCAATAAGGAATCTTATTCTGTTATTTTTTACGATAGTTTTTGGATTTGCATCAGTGATTACTCTTGCACAGATAAGCATTCCTTCAAGTATAAATAACGCATGGCAGACGATAGGAAGAATAACTATTACGAGCGATGGAACAGATGGACCAGCTCTGATAGATATGTCTTCATGAGGTATATATATTAATTCTGATATTATAGATGAGAAACAGAATTTTTCATGAAAAGTGCTTTGAATAGATAGCAATTGATATCTTATCTATGTATATAGTCAAAATCTCGTAATATCATGAGGCGGAGGAGTAGGTTGAGATGTATATCGAACAGGAAATGGAAGTGATATTTGGAATATGAATACAGGCGGTGGCGTAGGTATAGGAACAGAGAATTTGAGCGGTAAATTACATATCACAAGTTCAAATCAAACCGAATTATATCTAGAAGAAACTAATTCAGGAAGCGCCGCAAATATTAATTTTGAAAATCCGACAAGAATACGAGCGTTAGGAGGTGATTCTGATCCAGATGTCTTTTATATAGGAGAGGCGGGATGAGCAATAGATTTTGCTATTACTCCATCTGGAAACATAGGTATAGGAACATTTACTCCTAATAAACAAGTACAAGTTGTCTGATCATGAGCTATGTGATGACGTGTATATATTGATGCTAACACTGTAATGTGAATACATTGATCTATGCGTTCAGCTGAGATAAATATAAATGAGAATCCAAGTGTGAATCCCAATGGATGACTTAGGATTTCTCGTTGATGAAATAATTGAACGATAGGAGTGATAGCGAATTTGGATGATTCATTATATTTAGCAGCATGAACATCAATACCATCTATGTATCTGATTTCATGATGAAATGTCGGTATCGGAACATATCCGACAGTCAAACTTGATGTAGCGGGAACAGGAAGCTTTCAATGAATCTGTTTGAATAACGATTGCAGATCAGCTTGGCCATCAGGATGAGCAGGTTGAGGAGATCTCCGGTCTACATGAACAAGTAATAGTATACATTATAATCTAGGAAATGTTGGCATAGGAACAGCTACACCAACAGATAATAAATTACAGATTGCAGGAAATATCACATCATCAGGATTTATCGCCAGATGAAATTGAGTGACTGCTAGTTGATATGCGTCTACAGCAATGGGAAGTAATACTCATGCCAATGATTATTATACTACGACGATGTGATTAGATACACAGGCAAATGGAAATACTGCTACAGCGATGGGAGATGGAACATTCGCAAATTGAGATGCATCTACAGCGATGGGATCAGTTACCCATGCAAATGGAAATTTTTCTACAGCGATGGGGATGTATACAATCGCTTCCTGATCATCATCTACAGCAATGGGATGGACAACTCATGCGTATGGACCTACTTCTATAGCAATGGGATATCAGACCAATGCACTTTGAGATGTATCTACATCAATGGGAATGCAAACAAATGCTGTAGCACAATATTCTACAGCGATGGGATTGGGTACATGGGCTACAGGATATACATCTACAGCGATGGGACAGAATACCCATGCTGCGGGACAATATTCTACATCAATGGGATCAGCTACATATGCAAATGGATGGTATTCTACAGCTATGGGAAGCAATACCCATGCTAATGCAAATTCATCTACAGCGATGGGAAATAATAATGTGTGATATGCAGATTCTTTATTAGAAGTGGGAATGGGTGGTTTTGTCACTCCATGAAACGCTTTTACCGTGCGAGCTGTTTGATGAGTGAAAATAGGTGATTCCTGAGTGACGTGTGCTGGTGATAAACTTTGAACAATCAAATTCGTTTGAGATAATTTTTATGGATGTAAATCATCTTGATGGGTACTGCTTAACTAACCAGAAGAAAAACCATCAGAAATATAATTTTTCGTTGAAATCCAGCTCATTTTCACTATTGTATATGCGTCTAATTTTTTTTATATTCTCAAGTTTACAATGGAAAAACAAGTAAAAAAATGAGCGCATGCAAACTACGACATCCAAATCACTATCACAACGAAAGAATTTGAAGATGCTAAACTTATCATGCTCAAAGAGTTTCAAAAAGACTATGAAGTGCCAGGATTCAGAAAAGGTTCAGCACCATTGGATATGGTAGAAAAAAATATCAATCCAGAATATGTAGAGAGTTGAGCATATGAAAAACTCATCAATAAAGGACTTCAGGAAATCCTCAAAGAGCAACCAGATATAAAACTTATCGGAGAGCCATATGACCTCAAACAAGAGAAAACGACTGACTGAAAGAAAGGAGCCCCGCAAGGCGGGGAAGATGATACCATAATCACCTTGAAGCTTGATATCTTCCCAGAAGTGGAAGTGGTAAACAATGATCGAGAAAAACAATCAGTGACTCCTATCGATAATACGGCTAATGAAGAAGAGATTCAAGGGACATTAATGAACATCAAAAAACAATATGCAGATTATCAAGACGTAGATACTATCGAACTTGATACGATTTCCAAAATAGCGCTTGAATATCTCGACAAAGAAGGAAAGGTAGTACATACAGGACACACCTATATTGGTGAACAGGAATTTGCAGAAGATTGATTTTTTCCAAAGACATTCATCAACAAGAAAAAAGATGAAGTCATAGAACTTGCTCATGACGAAAAGAAACTTCCTGCAGTATTCCACAACAAAAAAAGCGATGTTAAAGCAGAAAAAATAAGACTTACCGTCAAAGATATCAAAAAGATAGTGCTTCCAGAGATGGATGAGGAAATGCTCAAAAAGCTTTTATGAGATGATACTAAATTTAAGAATCAAGATGACCTTATCGGACACATAAAAGAATCTATCGAACACCAGAAATACGATCAAGAACTTATCAAAAAAATAGAGGAAGTATTACAGAATCTCAGGAACAAATCTATGAAAGTGATGATTCCACAGACATTAATAAATGAAGAGCTTAAGACAAGAATCCAAAGCCTTGAAAAGAAATTGGGAGGAAAAGAGAAGATGAATGAATATTTCAAAAAGATGGGAGACGAAAAAGCGAAAGCATTTTTTGAAGATATCACAAAAGCTGCAGAAGAGAGTTTAGAGAAATTCTTTATCTTACAGAAATTCACTCAATTACTTAAGCTAGATATAGATCGAAACCACGCTGAACATATGGCAGTAGAACAGAAGATATATGACAGATTGCTCAAAAAAGACGGTACAGAAAACAAGACTAAAAAACCACATGGCCACTAAAAAATGCCTTTGTCATCCTGAGTGTAATCGAAGGATATAATAATTATTTATATTCTTCACTATCGTTCAGAATGACAAAAAAAATAAAAAAATACCATAATTCGTAATTTTTAATTCGTAATTCGTAATTGATTTGTTTCATTTTCTCCGAGATTTGATTATTTACCCTTTTGATTCTCACAAGGAAACAAATAAATTTGCTGGTTTTCTCAAAATGATTTTCAAAGAGTATCCAGCATTCCTATGGGTAAAACCAAATCTTAGAAAAATAATAGTATTTCCATTTTTGATGCTCTATTATATTTTCAGAAGTAAAACAATAGATAAACAATAGATAAATACTCATTTCATTCGCGATAAACAATAGATGAACAATCGATAGATAAATAAGATATTTTAGCTATATAACAAAGAACATGAGCATGCAATTTGAAGAATTAGAAGTACGAAAATTAGCTAGAGAGATAACAAACAAATTTGCAAAAATTTTTTATAGTCCAAAATTTAGAAACTACTCATTTCAAGATCAAATAATGAGAGCATGTATATCAGTAGGAAATAATATCGCAGAATGACGTGAAAGATCAAGCAATAAAGAATTTGTTAAATTTCTATATTATTCTAAATGATCTATATGAGAAGTAAGAAATATGGTATATTACGCTTTAGATTTTGCATATATAGACGAAAAGACATATACAGAACTCATTCATGAGTGTAGAAATTTATCAGTAAAAATCAGTAATTTCATTAAAGCACTAAAATAAAAACTACCGAAATCACGATAGTTCATTAATTTGAATCAACTGTTTATCAATCGTTTATCATCCGCATTAGCGGATGTTTATAAACCGTTTATCAACCGTTAATCAATTTTTAATCCGATTCTAATTCATCATAATTTTCTTGAAGATATTTTCTAGATTTTTTGAGGATAAGTTTTACTTTATCTGAATCAGAAAGATCGGCTTTTGAAATTGTGATTTTTGTACTTATATAACGATTATATCCAAATTCCTTAAGTTTTTTAAGAAAGGTAGGTAACTTCAAAACTCAGTCACCAGGCAAGATATGTCCTTCTCAGACTCTGCTTTTATCAGAGAAATAAATGACTGAAAGATAAGGAAGGAAATCCTTCATTTTTCTCAAAAAATCACTTTCAAAAGAATCAGAATCAAGATTTGAAATATCCAATCAGATATAGCAAAGATATTTTTTTACTATTTCCACCATATTACTAAAACGATATTTTGGGATCGGTAATGCAAAGACACTTGAATCTTCTGGATTGATGATAGAGAAATGGATGCTTTTATTCTCTTTTCTCCATCTCAATATATTGTCTGAAATGAATCCAAAAGTCTTGAAATTAAAAAATTTAGGAGCATTGATAGCAATAGTATCAGCACCAAGTGCATAACACAAATCTATAGCCCTATTGATTTCCTTATCATTGAGATTATCAGAAGTTTGGATGACTTTAACAGGAAGTTCATATGTTGCAGAAAGTTTTTTGACATAATCTATTTTTCGGGAATCAAAATTTTTCCAGATTGCAAGATCTATACCATCAAATCATGCTTCTTTTACAAGTTCAAATACAAGATCCAATCAATATCCAGAAAGAGAATCTGTACTAAACAGACATTCAGATATTTTAGGTTCTTTAGCTTCTTTTGCAACCTTTGGATCCTCAGATGATTTTTCATTTTCCATATCGAAAAAGAAGTCCTTTTTGATAGATCAAAGTTGTCAGTCAACCATTGGTTTTTCTTTTTTGTTTATCATGTTTTCTAGATATAAACAATGTAAATCTGTAATAATTACTATAATTATACTGTTTTTATTAGAATTTGCAAATTTTTAATACCTACTCTTTAAGTCCTAGAGTAAACAAGAAAGCTTTGTGGTCAGATCATGGCATAGTGAAGGTTTGAAAGCGATTTACATTAAGTGATGGAGTGGTCAAAAGATGGTCAATATGTACAAAAAATAGCGGTAGTTCTTTAAATCTTCGGGTGAATAAAAATGGGATGCGCTTAGTTACATTTACAAGTTCACCAGAAAAAGCACTAGCCAAAATATCATAATACGGAGACCAAGGCGTCACATTAAAATCTCACACCATTACGATATTATTATGTTTTTTATCAGCTTCATGATTTTTAAAATTCTGTACAAGAACAGCAAGTTGTTCATTTCTCATGATAAAATGACTATAATTATCAGGAGAACTGGTATGTACGAGATAGAAATAGACGTCTTGATTTTTGTAGGGCACTGAAAAATAGCCATATCTTCGCATTCATTGAGGAAAATCATCTGCTTTATTAGTAATCGGATATTTACTAAATACCACATTTCCTACAAATTTTTTGGATCGAGTAGTGTTATTGATATAAGGATATCTAGTCTGTAAAAATTCTTTGAGCTGAGCATAATGATGATCAGCAAATTCTACAAAGAGTATAATATCAGGATCAGCATCAGAAATAGTTTTTTTGATGGCTTCATACTGGATATTGTCCTTATGTATATTAGCAAATAATACTTTAAGATCACCCGATTGTGCTGTTTGAATAAATGGTTCTTGTACATAAAAGGTATTGAATTGTTTGCTATACCAAAAGAATAAGAAGCAGAACATCAAAAACGATATCCCTCGAAAATAACGATGAGCAGAGATAGGATATCCTGGTTTCATTTTCTTTCTGAAATGCACAAAAGTTATGACAGCGAATATTCAGCTGATAATTACGATATAAGGCAAAAAACTGATGATCAATTCAGTCACATAATATCCAGAAAAAAAGAGAGGAAACAATAATACAAGCACGACAATGAATATCAACGCAATCATTTTTAAATAAATTCAGAATTTAAAATTCAGAATTAAGAATATAAAAGTAAATGTAGCATTCAACATCCAAAATGCAAGAATTTTATTTGTTGACTAAAATCATCAAATCAGTATCTAATCTTCTAATCTTCTAAACCTCTAATCTCCTAATTATGATCAAGTTCCACATACTGATTTTTTGATGTCAGATGAATTACGCAGATAGTGCAAGAATCAGAGCAGTACTCACAAACTGTTGATTTTCTTATACAGAAAATATCAAAGAAGCGAACATAGTTATTTTCGATACCTGTTCAGTAAAACAGAAATCTGAAGATAAGATAACGGGAAAACTCCAAACTATCAGGACAGATCAGAAAGTGCGGATCACGTGATGTATGATTCAACATAATATGAGGAGTTGAAAATTGAGCGAAGCGAAATCCCGCAAGGCGGGACTGAAAGTGTGAAATTTTATGTGAGTAGTGAAAACCAAAACTCCGCAGATTATCTGATTGACTGCAGATGAGATCAATCTCATGAAGGATTCTGAAAAAACTTCTGAAATGATTTGAGTCAACAATGCTTTCAATCCTGTCTTTTACAATCTCACACAAAAACGGAAAAACATAGAGCTCATGTGGAGGATAGACGATACCGGATTTCTTCCTTTGATGCTCCAAAAATTAGGATACGAGATTTCTTATGACAAAGAATTGATCAATGAATACGAAAAAATCATCCCAGAAAATATCAGCACGTCTATGAATGCTCATCAAAAGACTGCATATATACCTATTTCTACGTGATGTAATCAATTTTGTGCATATTGTATCGTGCCGTATGCGAGAGGATTGGAAAAATATTTTTCTGTAGAGCATATCGTCAATGAAGCCAAAACACATCTCAAGAATTGAGTAGATGAGATAGTATTGCTCTGACAAATCGTAAATAAGCATCCCGAATTCGTGACTATTATCAAAGAGATTTTAAAGCTCAAAGGATTGAAACGGCTGAGATATACCTCGCCATATCCTACGTACTATACCAAAGAATTATTAACGTTACATGAAAAGGAACCTAAACTTTGTCCGCATATCCATATCCCATTACAGTCAGGATCAGATGCTATTTTAAAAAAAATGTTTAGAGGATATACCGTCGAGCAAGCAAAAAAATTTATCAGCGACATCAAAAAGCTCAAAAGGGATATCAGCATCACGACAGATATCATAGTAGGATTTCCTGATGAGACGGAAGAGGATTTCCAGCAGACATTGGATCTCATCAAATACGGAAAATTCGATATGATCTATATCGGCATCTATTCTTCTAGGCCAGGGACATTAGCAGCAAAAAATTATCCTGACACTATTTCACGTAAGGTCAAACGAGACAGACGAGATACTCTCAACAAAATATTGATTGAAACTTCACGTCAAAATAACGAGAAAGAAATAGGAAGCACAAGAGAGATGCTGATCAACAAAATCAGCAAATGAATGATTGAAGGGTATACAGACAATATGAAACAAATCATAATTCTAAATTCTGAATTCTGAATTCTAAATTCTAAAAAAGTAGGGGAGTTCATTGCCGTAAAGATAATAAAAGTATTGCCGTTCAAGCTCTATGGAGAAATAATCTAGTTTCATAAAATAGGAGCCACTGCACAGAGTGAGCTCTTTTTGTTATTTCCCTTGAATATTCCCAACAAATATATATCAATTTGCGAACATTCTATGGAATATTTTTTTTGTTGCTTTTCATTCTTATTTATCACAGATGCAATATCCAAAACACGTAGCAATCATCCCCGACGGAAATAGGACACGAGCCAAAGCAAATGATAAATCGGTCGCTGAATCATACATGATATCATACGAAAAAGCAGTAGAATTGATCATACATACATTTACTGAGACTGACGTGAAAGTCTTCACTCTTCGAGGACTCAGTACAGAAAACGCCAAAAAAAGACCAAAAGAGGAATTTGATTTCTTGATGACGATGTATAAGATCGTAGCAGAAGATCTCGATGAATTCATGAAAGAACATAAGATCAACTTCAAAGCTATAGGCGATCTCTCAGGGATTACAGATGACTTTAGAGAATATTTGTTAGCAAAACAAGAAAGAAATACCTATGATACAGAGAGATATTTCATCTTTGCTATCAATTATGGAGGAAGAGATGAAATCGTCAGAGGAATCAAAAAATTAGCGACAGAAAAGAAAGATTTGACTGCAATCACTGAAGAAGATATCAGCAATAGTTTAGACCTAGGAAATGTCCCTCCTATCGAACTTGTCATCAGAACAAAATGAGACCAAGCACAGAGGACATCAGGATTTATGTCATGGTGGATAGGATACGCAGAACTCTATTTCACTTCCAAAAAATGCCCGGAATTCGGAGTAGAAGAATATAAAAAAGCATTGGATCGGTTCGATGAAATGGCAGATCTCCGTAACTATGGGAAATAGATTAAAAGATTAAAAAAATAATAAAATTAAAAGATTTTAACCATCAATTAAACTAGTTAGCTTAATCTTCCAATCTTCCTAATATTTTAATTTTTTAATGATATTCAGCCATGAAAATCGTAATAGAAACCGCTAAACTTTTGGAAGTCATAGATCTATGATTGAGATTCGTATCAAAAAATGCAACATTACCGATTTTGCAGAATTTCTATTTCAAAGCAAATATCGATGGATTGCTCTTGAGAGCTACTGATATGGAAAAATATATTGAGATTGAGATTCCATGTAAGATAATCATGGAAGGCGCTATTACGGTAAACGCAAGGATGTTTTCTGATATCATTAAAACCATAGAAGAAAAAGAAGTTGAGATAAGTGTAGATCAGAAGTCACAAGTCATGACACTCAAATCAGCAAAAGATAATTTTGATATCAATGGTATCGCAGCAAGTGAATACGTTGCATTGCCAGAAGTACCAAATGAAAACACGCTTTCAGTAGAGACACAACTCTTCGCTGAAGGAGTATCCAAAGTGGAATATGCAGTAACAGAAAAAAACTTCAGTCCTGTTTTGACCGGAGTATTATTGAAAGCGAAACAAGATAACTTGATTTTCGTAGGTACGGACTCATTCAGACTATCAGAGTTCAAAGCACCCTCAGGCAAAGAAAACGATTTTGCATTGATTGTCCCAAAGGTGACTATGACAGATATCCAAAAAATATCTGAATACGCTATGAGCAACCAAGCAGAAAATCTGACTATCAAATATTCAGAGAATCTTATCGCATTCCAAGTACAAGTCAAAGATATGAAAATATTGGCTACATCATTATTAATCCAAGGAAACTTCCCTGAATACGATAGAGAAGAAATTATGCCAAGAAATTTCAATACAAAGATATTAGTAGATAAAGGGCTATGTGAAAAAGCTATCAGAAAAATAGGAATCCTTACAAGAGATATCAATAATTACATCCAGATAGAAACTAATCAAAATAGCATCATAATATCTTCAGGAAAAACTGATAAAGGAGCTGGTACGACTAACATCCCAGCCATCATCGATGGACCATCAGTGAGCTTTTGAATCAATGGGAAATATATCACTGACTTCATCAAGATCATCAAAGGTGATGAATTGACGTTCAATGTCATAGATAATCAGAAACCGCTTATCCTTATGGATAAAGACGACGCCTCATACAGATACGTTGTAAGACCGCTTATTAACTCATAAAAACAGTATGAACAAAAAAAGAAAAGGATTCAGTTTTCTTGAGATACTCATCGTGATGATGATCGTTGGTATTTTGTTTGTAGCATTTAGATCAGCTTTCCAATTTAAGAACAAAGATATACTCTATGGTCAATCGTGTATAGAAACCATCTATGGCGAAGTGAATAATTTTTTGCATGCAGGACTCAGCAGTAAATCACTCTTTACAGGGACTACTGCAATTTTTCCTGATCAATATATTATTACTTTCAATCCCGCTCAACAACTCATACAATTAAAGTATCAAGAACAGGGGAGTGAGCATATATATAGTAGTATAGAAATTACAGGAGATACAAACATCAGTTATTGCAGCAGCAATAGTTATATGATTATTCTGACATGAGACACATACGAACTCCACATCAACAAAGGGCTCCAAGAAAATTCATCTCTCCAATCTTTCTATCTCAGCGGAACAAATTCAATAAGTACAGGAGGTAATAGTTTCTTGCAATGTGATATATCATGAACATGATGCAAGACGATGGCTCGTTTTGAAAGCGATATCAGAACGCTACAGGTAAAGAAATATATGTGTCTTAGTTTTACAGGTAGTGATTGTCTTGAATGGGATAACTAATTTAATAATTTATTATTAAAAAATATTTCATGAAAATCTACATCACAGCCCCATTTAAAGACGGAGACAACAAAGATGAAATAGAAAAAATATGTTCAATAGTCAGAAAATCTGGATTTGAGGAATATTGTTTTGTTCGTGATGAAAAAGCATTTCACAACTGACATGAAATGATGCAAAAAGCTAAAGAAGAGATAGAAAAATGCGATGCATTACTCATAGAATATGATGGTCCGACACACGGCCGTATGATAGAACTTGGAATAGCTTATTCTATGAATAAGAAAATAATAGTGATTACAAAACAAGGAACTTCTATTAAAGATACCGTAAAAGGAGTAGCAGATAACATCATTGAATATAAAGAATTTGAAGATATCATTGAACCCATGTCAAAATTATTATCAAATTGGAATGTTGTATTAGAATAAGAATACAGATAATTTATCTTAAATTCACATAACATGGATGGAAGTAAATCGGCAAGCATAGTATATGATAAGATAGTAAAACAATATGCAAAAGCATTTCATGAACCATCAGATTATATTGGTGATTTTTTGAAACATTTACCGAAACAATGAAAAATTCTTGATGTTGGCTGTTGAACATGAGTCGATGCAAATTATATGAGTTCTATTTGATTCAAAACAATTGGTATTGATTTTTCGTCTCAAATGGTTGAGTTTGCGAAAAAGAAATATCCGCATATAGATTTTCAAGTATGAGATGCTAGAAAATTAACATATGATAGAAATTCGTTTGATTGAATACTTGCATCTTGTTTTTTAATTCACATACCAAAAAAAGATGTTTACGATTTACTCAATCGTTTAAATTCTTTTTTAAAAAAAGATGGAATAATATATATCGCTTTGCAATCTGGAGAATCAAAAGAAGTATTTATAGAAGAGCCTTTCAAACCAGATGAAAAATTGTTTTTAAATATTATTTCATATCAGGAAATAAGGGATTTACTTTTAAAAACGGGATTCACAATATTGCACAAGTTTGAAAGAATACCGAAATCAGAGAAAGAGTTAAGCTATACCAAATTATATATTATAGCACAAAAATCAGAGACGCCCCTAGAAATTTAGTGGAATTTCTTACCCCATTCTATATATAGAGTATATGAGCGAAAATTCTTCCTTTCCGCTAGTAAACACCCTAGATGATTTTGTCAAAAATAAGATTGACAACAATAGGGAGATAAATATAATAGGAACAGATGTATGTTTACATGCTAAAAATTAAGGGATGATAAAAAATACTGCTGTTGCTTTTTTTGAGGATAAACAAGTAAGAAGGGAGCGACACAATGATGAACGATGGTTTTCTATAGTAGATATAATATCACTCCTTACAGGATCAGAAAGAGCAAGAAAATATCGAAACGATCTTAAGACAAAACTGACTAAAGAAGAATGATATACTGAGTTGTCCGAAAAAATCGGACAACTGAAATTTATGTCTTCTGATAGTAAAAAATATAAATCTGATGCCACAAATACACAAACAATGTTTCGTATTATTCAATCAATTCCTTCACCCAAGGCAGAAAACGTGAAGCAATGGCTTGCTTCTCTTGGTAATCAAAGAGTAGAAGAAGGGAATGATCCCGAACTTGGCATGCAAAGATCAAGAGAAAGAGCTATCCAAGTCTACAAGAGCAGATGAATGAGTGACAAGGAAATCAAACAAAGATTACAAAGTATAGATATCAGACATGATTATACCGATGAACTTAAAACTAGAGGAATTCAAGGAAAAGAGTATAGTATATTAACAAATATCTCTTATTCACGATCATGAAAGGACGCTGAAGAATATAAAAAGCATAAATGACTGACCAAAAACGATAATTTGAGAGATCATATGACAAGAACAGAAATGCTTTTGACAGGATTATCAGAAGAAGCAGGTACTGAAATAGCAAAAAGTAAAAATGCCCAAGGATTTAATGCAGTACAAGATGCGCTTTTACAGTGATCAGATGTAGCAAAACATACAAAAGAGAATTTAGAAGAAAAAATATGAAAATCAATTCTTGATCCAAACAATCGTCTCACCACAAAACAACAGGCGTTGAGAAAACAAGCACGTAAACAAGAAAAACTCGGATATAACAAAAACAAGACAAAGAAAAAAAAATAAATAAAATTATCATCTTTCAATTTTTCCATCTTTCCACTTTTCAACTTTATATAGAGTATATGACTCAAAATTCTTCCTTCCCACTAGTAAATACCCTAGATGATCAACAACATCTGATCTTCTATAAAATCATGAATTACGAGGTTCCACGCCATTCTAGCTATTTCCTTTTCCAAAAAAAATGACGGAAGAAACAGGAAGACATCCTGAGAGGTCAAGAATTTCCTCCGGATGAGGTAAAGTACAGCTGGGACAAAAAAAACCCATATATGGACGATTTTCTCAGATATATCAACAGATTCAGTCGATTATATAGGTCAGTACCGTTTATCCAGTCAATATACCTCTGTAATTCCATCACGTTCAATGCACTAAAAGAGGATTCTGATATAGATGTATTTATAGTAACAAAAAAAGGATCGTTACGACGTGCGAGATTTTGGAGTGCAGTAGTATTTTTCTTATTTGGACTCAAAAGGGGAGTGATACGAGGAAAGAAGAAAAAGTTCTGCCTCAGCTTCTATGTAACCCATACCCATCAAAATCTCTACAATATCATGCTCCCTCAAAACGACATCTATTTTATCTACTGGCTGGCACATCTGGTACCTTTATACCAAGAAACGCCGGAAAATATCTATAAACACAATAAATGGCTGGAAAGCGCTTTGCCCAACTTCCCAGGAAGACATTGCATCAATATTTGACTCACTCCGGTCACAGGTGCGACTAAGTTCAAAAAAACAGTTGAATTCCTCTCGGGAGGAATCATGGGAAAGGGTATTGAACTCCTCATAAAACTCGTGCGATTACCTATAGTTATCTACAAGACAAAACAGCTAAAAGATAAGGGGTGGGGCATAGTAATCAACGATAACATGCTCAAATTTCATATGGATATAAGAAAAAGAATCCATCTTCTCTATATGATGTACAAGAAAAAAATGAACAGATAAATACGATAAAATTCACAGAATAAAGCTTTGAATACAGTACACTAGTGCAAACTAGTGTATTTTTTTATGATGAATTTACCAGATACTACCTAGTAAATTTGACTGATAGCCATAAGTTAGCAAGAGGAAAAAATAAAAAATATTGACTGATAACCATTGTATATCACAATAGATTTAAATAGGTTTGTTTTTTCTAATTGTATAGATACATCCTTGATGAACAATTTATTAAAATCTTTTATCTAACTAACACACAAAACGAATATGAAAGACATCAAAGCAGTCTTCGATATCGGAAATGATGTCATTAAGGGAGTTGTTTTTGCTAATGATGATGGAAAAGAAATCATTCTAGCTAAACAAATGGAACCTACCCAAGGAATGCGTAAAGGAAAAATCCTAGATACAGAAGCTTTTGTAAATACCATCAACAGGATTACAGAATCATTCATCAAAAAGATAGGAGAGGATTTCATAGAAGAAGTATTCGTAGGAATTTCACATCCAGAGATGATTGTAACAAGAATCATAGAACAAAAAAGAATCATGACTGAAGAGATAGTAGGGGAGGATGTAGAACATCTTTCTAGAGTCATCGCAGAGATTTCCAACAAAAGCAATTATGAGACTATAAAGATCGTACCTGTACATTTCCTTATCGATGAGAACAAAAAAGAGAAGGATCCTATCGGGATGAAAGGGAAAAAACTCGAATTGGTAGCAGACGTATTCATGATTCCAAAAAATATTTATAATGGTGTTATTGAAGCATTTGAAAAAGTAGGATTGAATATTGTCGACATCGTCCCAAATATCATCGCTGCAACTGAAGTAGCTTTGGATTATGACCATAAAGACCTAGGAACAATCCTCGTAGATATATGAAAGAATCAAACAAGTTACGTAATATATGAAGATGGATATCCATTAGGATACGGGACACTTGCTATGGGAAGTGAAGATGTAACCAAAGATATCTCTATAGGTTTGCAAGTAGACATCAAAGACGCTGAAGAGATCAAAAGAACACATGGATCAGCTATTGTACAAAAAGACAGAGTAGCAGATGATAGCGCTATAGATAGCCTATTTCTAGCAGACGTCATCAATGCAAGATACGAAGAGATATTTATGAAGATAAATAGTCATCTCAAAAGTCTCGACAGAGATGGGAGATTAGCAGGAGGAGTTCTCTTGATCTGATGAGGAGCAAGGATGCCGAATCTAGACTTATTATCCAAAGATATCTTCAAATTAGCTACATTCTACGGTAAAGATAGCATACTCAATCTCGGTGATATTTCATCAAACATACAATTCATAAATGTATTGGGAACATATGTATGGGCCAATAAATATACAGAAGGAAGAAAAGGTGCAGGATTAAAATTCAATCTCGATTTCGTCGGAAAAATCTGAACCTTCTTCAAAGACCTCTTTTAAACTTAACTAACAACTAATAACTAAAAACTAAAAACGATGGAATATATTTATTAATAAAAAAATACCGACATTATTCATTATTCATTTTTAATTATTAATTAGTTTAAAAGATGGTAATTCATGAAATCAATCCGGAATTTATTCCAGGAGCTAAAATCAAAGTAATAGGAGTGGGTGGGTGTGGAAACAAAGCACTTAATAGAATGATCTCAGAAGGATTAGAAGGAGTAGGATTCGTTGCTATCAATACTGATGCACAAGATCTTGCTACAAATTTGGCTGAAAAAAAGATAAATATCGGTCTTAATCTTACAAAAGGACTTGGTGCAGGAGCCAACCCTGAGATAGGAAGAAAAGCTGCTGAAGAAAGCGAAACAGAGCTCAAAGCTATGCTTCAAGATACTGATATGGTATTCATTACCTGCGGTATGGGAGGTGGAACTTGAACAGGTGCTGCTCCCGTCATTGCAAATATCGCAAGAGGGATGGGAATATTAACTGTCGGTATCATCACTAAACCATTCAGTTTTGAAGGGAATAGAAGGACAGGAAATGCAGAAGAAGGAGTTAAAAAGATCAAAGAAGCTGTAGATACGCTTATCGTAATTCCAAATGATAAAATTTTCAACGTAATAGACAAAAAAACAAGCTTCAAACAAGCATTTACTATGATAGACAAGATCTTATTCTTGGGTGTCCAAGGTATATCAGATTTGATCATCAAACCAGGAGACATCAATATCGATTTCGCAGATGTGAAAGCGGTAATGACAAACTCTGGAAATGCATTGCTTGGTATCGGTTACGGTGCAGGAGAAAAGAGAGCAGTAGAAGCTGCTAGAAAGGCTATTGAAAATCCATTGTTAGAAGAGAATCTAGATGGGGCAAAGAGCATCATATTCGCAGTTACAGGAGGTCATGATTTGACACCTGCAGAAGTAAGAGAAGCAGCAGCAGTAGTAGAAGAGATCATTGATCCAGATGTAAATTTCTTTTGGGGAATGACACTTGATGACAGTATGGAAGACGAAATCAAAGTTACTATCATCGCTACAGGATTTGAAGAACAAAGCAAAGAACAGATACTTAAACAACCGCAAAGAGATATTCTTGGAAGACCTACTATGTCAGGAAGAAGAGAATCAGAAAATTTCATCATGAGAGGAATCAAAAAAGAGAATGTTCAAGAAGAAAAAGCTGAAGCTCCAGCTGAAGACCTAGAAACTCCAGCATTTATCAGAAGATCGCTCAATAAAGACAAAAAATAAATATTAAATTAATTCAATGTCAAGTTAAAAACGTATTCAAGAAGCAAGATATTTGCATAGGAAGGTATCCGGAATATACTTATGATAGCTTTATATACTAACAGAAACCTATGAAGTTAAAAATCTCAACACCAGCAAAGACAATCTTTCAAGGGGAAATCGAGAAAATATCAATCCCCACGGAAAATGGAAATCTCAAAGTCATGGATGGACATTCTCCTATGGTTGCCTCAGTCAAACCAGGAATCATTAAATTATGGCCCATGGAAAATCATGTGAAAGTAGGAAATCCGATATATATAAGCACATCAAAAGGTATGGTATTCATAGACGGGAAAATTGTCCGTATTGTAAGCGCTGAAGCAACACTTGCTCCTGAACAATCAGAAAGCACATTACTTCAGAGCAAACAGACTCTTGAAGAAAGAATCAAGAGACTCAAAACTGAATGAAGCATTGAAGAGATAGAAAAAGCATTGATAAAACTAGAAAAAACGAATGCTGATCTTGAACTCAAAAAGATGTTACAAACAGCTTAAAAAGCCGAGTATATAATAAGAGATATATTTTGTCAGAGTCTGCAGGATATTTGTTTAGCAACTTAATATTTTGTAGGATAATGACTAGGGAGAATAAAATCTGGCCAACTCAGTCAGGTTTTTTCTTTTGTTTTTTAATACTATTTAAGTATAGTTTTAATGAAAAGAAAAATCCTTCATTATTCATTTTTAATTATTCATTATTCATTAAATTATGTATTTCGCTATTTTATGAAAAAACCCAGAAATAAGCTTACATGAGCTTCAATTAGTCCAAGCGAAAGAAATCAGTTATCCTAAAAAAGGGATAATGATTTTCGATACAAAATATAAAGAGCTTTTACCGCAGCTTTGAGGAATCATCAAAGCAGGAATCGTGGTCAAAGAAAAAGAATTACAAGAATTATTGGCTGATGTAAAGATCATCGGAATCCAAAATGAAGCAAATGGAAAACATCTCAAAAATACTATCGGAATCAGAAGATATAAATTAGTGGATATCTTCCACACGGACAGAGAGATCAAAAATAAAGGAAAAGAGATCATCAACCTAGAAAACGGTCTTTATGGGATAGTAGAGCAGTACCAAAATATAGAACTCTATGAAGCAGTGGATTTTAGTAAACCAGGACGCAGTATGGAGATGGGAATGATGCCAGCAAAATTAGCACATATCATGATCAATATCTGATTATCAAATATGCTTCATAATTCAGATTTCAATATTGAAAACATATGCATCTACGATCCATTCGTATGATCATGAACCACAGGGATGCTTGCAAACTATCTTGGCTATGATTTTATAGGATCAGATATCAACACAAGTTATGCAGAACAAAATGCACCATGGCGAAAAACTACAAAGTTTTATACACCGGACAAACAGTTTGAGATATTCAAACACGATATCATTCAACCGTTAAAAGCAGGTATAATAGACGATGAAAAGAAAGAGGGAGTGCTTATCGTTACTGAATGACGATTATGACCTATAGTGACTAAAACAACATCAGCAGAGGATGTCCAAAAGTTTCAAACACAAGTGTTGAAACTGTATCAAAGTTTTTTGGATAGGGTACAAGCGCTCTGATGAGCAATCGCTGTCTTCACTATCCCATATTATTTACAACAAGATAATTCTCTAGAACAAAAAATCACTGAATATTGAAACACGATTGGGCTACATATCGAGACCATACCTGAGATCTACAGCAGGGAATGACAACAAATTGGAAGAAAAATAATGATTATTAAATAAACTATAAATATGTCAATCTATTAGCCTCGCTCTAGCGGGGTTTTTTTGTATTTCCAAGCAGTTCTAGATACAATTAAGTACTAAAAGTTTTTATGGTATAATATCAATCATGACTAAGAAAGAATATATACTCAAAATCCTAGATGCATTGACAGGATACCGGGCACTTGCTAGAGGACTCAAGATTCTTGTTGAAGGCAACACATTAGACGATACAACTATCGACAATTTGGTAGATATTTTTGCTAAAACCATAGATGAAATTCAAGATAGTGAGACTAAATGAAAACTACAAAAATCAAAAGATGTACTTGAAAAACTCAAAAAAATAGAACGAGAACAACATATGCGCGATGAAAAATGATTAGATGCATTAGATGAAATGATCAAGGAAATTTAATTCAATAGGGATTTTATTTATTTGCCTGTATATCAAATGGTTGAGCAATTAGAAGTAAAAAGCAGACAAGAAGAGATTAAAAATAGTGTGCAAGAATGACAAAAGGCTGATGTTACTGATTTTCTGAAAAAATTAGATGATCCTAAAAAAAAGGAGATTGTAAATATCCTGGACACCAAATGAAATAACGTTTTGAAAGATATTGCGAATAATTTGAAGATACAGATAAAAAATAAAAACGTAAATCGAAACGATATGACAGACAAGACTGTAATAAACTTTACAGAGGCGATAACTGCATTTGAAACAGATTTAACAAAATATAGCAAAAAATCATGAGGGGATATTTTATTAGATGATTTAGAAACAGTAAGGGGGCTTAAAAAAAATATGATAGATAGAGAAACAGAAGCAAAAACAGTGATAATAGGAGCAGAAAAAAACAAAAAAACAGCATCAGAAACGCTAAATACGAATTATGAAACCCAAGAAAAAGTAAAAAACGATCTTTTTGAACAAAATAAAGATAAATTTGAAAAGACATTAGAAACACTCTATAGTCCAAATGAGTCAGGAACCAAAAAAATTGATGATACTACGGTATTTGCAGGGCTTACAAAACTCTATATAAAAGGTGATAAAAACAGTGGAGATATAACTGATATCCAGATCTGAAAAGGTACAGATTTTACTGATTCAAGATTTGATAAATCAAATGAACGAGTGATACAATACAAAGATAACAACGAAACAAAATATATTGTTCGATGAAGTAAAACAGATCTACAAAAGATACCAGCTGACAAAAATATTCCAAATGTAGAAATAAAAAATATAGACTGAACTATAAAAAAGACATTTGATGCAGACAAAGAATTTAGTGATATAGATCGAACCAGCACCCAAAAAGGTATTAATAGCTTTGATAATAAATGAAATTTTGTAGCATTTGAAAGATTTATGGAAGCAAAAGGTACAAGATATACCGAAGACAATATTGGTAATATACTTACACAAATCCTATCATACAAACCTACAGACGGAGTGGATAAAAACGACAATGAGGTTAAGACAAAAACAGAATATTGAACAGAGATATCTCAATATCCTGACCTCAAAAACTGATATGCGACTGTACTTACCGATTACATGATTAGACAAAATAGTCCAGCTCTTATGCACACATATATCGGATATCTAAATATAGAAAAAGTAGATTTGCTTTGAGCAGATAAAGAGACAAGAACAGCAAATTTCAATAAACTAGCGCTATCAAAAACATTTCAGGACGAAATATTAAAACTGGATGAAGAAGGAAAAAAAACGATTCTTAATTTAAGAGCATTTATTGAAGAAAAGAAAGAAACAAATGTCGTAGATACCTTATGAAAACTACTTATTAGTTTGATGCAGATGTTTGGACTTGGAAAATGACAATTAAAAAATCGATTTCCAAAAGAGATGCGAGCAAAAATAGATAAATTATATAAAGACGAATTTCCACTAGATGAAAAAGAAAAAGAAGCGATTACAACGCTTACAGCTAAACTAGATCCTACTATCAAACGAGAATATAAAGAAGATACAGACTCAACACCCAAATGAAGCGATTTCAAAACATGATTTGAACATTTTGAATCAATAGAAAAAGATATAAAACAATATTATGAATTCATAGATCCAAGTATTGTGAAAATATGAATTAAGCTGTATAATAATGATGCGAATAATCCAATAAAGATTGGAGAAGAAAAATTTATCAAAAAGAATAAAAACGAAAAAGAAGAAAAATTAAATATGGAAGCAGTGAATAATAATCAAGACATATTCAAAAACATTATAACAAAAGTGATAAGAAGCGATGATACACGAAATAATATTGCCAAAGCGAATGAAAGGGTTCGAGTTCTATCAGTATGAAAAGAAGAAACAACATACTCAGAATATTTTGAAAAAGGAAAAGAAGGAAACAGAACAAGCTATGTGATCAAGACAGAAAAAGATGCATGAAAATATCTAGCATCATACCTTTTTGCAGGAAGCAAAGATCTCTCATATATAATCACAGAAAATAAATTAGATAATGGGACACTACCAGAAAAAAAGAAAAAAAATGAAGATGAAGAAATAGCTAAGAGTACTTTCAATGAAGCAACAAATAAATTATTAAATCAAGTTGATGACACAGGAAAATATAAAAAATTAGATACTGATACATTTACAGGTATAGAAAAATCAAATACAGATGCCTTAAATTATAAAAACGATATTCTGGTTCCATTAAAAAAGATATTTACAGATACTACAAAAGCATGAACAGCAGAACTACAAAATTATGATTTATTTTTAGAATCAATTACATCAAACGTTTTATCACCAAAAGTTTCTGAAAAATTGATGACAAGCATCAAAAATATGCTAAAAATAGAAAATAATAAAGATTATAAATCAACTATAGATGCAATAAAAAAATGAAATACTTATGAAATTTCAGTTGCAGATGAAAAAAATATAGTATGTAAAGTTAAGAATAGTAAGTGAGCAGATATCTGAACAATAATTTTAGGTGTAGCAGATAAAAAAATAACTACTAAACGAGAAACTGCTACTACACAAGTAGCAGCAACAAGTACAGAAGTAAAAAAAACAATCTAGATAATCTTCCCAATCCTCTCAGCGATTCCCGTACCAAATCTATAGATAGGTTTTCGCATAAGAATCAAAGGAACGATACTCCCTACAAGACTTCCCGCGATGATATCTGTAGGCCGATGTACTCCAGAAGCCACCCTAGCAAACCCCGTCACCAATGAAAATATAATCAGGATTCCTCCAAATCGGAGGAATTTTTTATCTTTATTTTTTATCCCTCGAAACAATGACATCATAGCGATACTCATCGTAACCGTTGCATGATCGGAAGGGAAGCTGCTCGTTGGCATAAATTTATTTAGGATTGTCTCATGTTTAAGATCAGCCAATCACAAAACGATATTTGGTCTCGCTTTATCTACCAAAAATTGGATACCTATATTGACAATAAAACTTACACAAGTTCCAGCAAAGATATAGAGAGATGCCATCTTATATTTCATCCCTTCCACCTTCGACCTTCTACCTTGTACCATTCAATAGATATAAAGTACTAAGAAGTAGATAGGATAAGTGAATACAAATATATCAGCTAAGACAGGAATTCGATACGACCAAAAAACACTCGCTTGCATCCAAGCAAATAGCATTTTAGAAATAGCAATTCATCACTGAGGTTCTACAAGTTTAAACATAATAAATATACAAAAAAAGAATAAATAATATTGAGTCATTGCGAGGAGTGAAACGACAAAGCAATCTTAGAAATAAATTTATTTTTTAGATTGCTTCGCTTTGCTCGCAATGACATTAGCTTTATAATACAAACATATTTGTTTTAATTTACATATCTCACATTTAGGATTTCTAGCAGTACAATAATAACGCCCAAACAAGACTAATGCGTGATGTGCCAGGTGTTTGTAATTATCGGGGATACGCTTTTCAAGAAGTTCTGAAGTCTTTTCTGGACTAGTAGTTTTGACGAGTCCGAGCCTATTGCTTACTCTATGGATATGTGTATCTACAGCGATAAACAGTTTATCATACAGCACATGAGCAACGACTTTAGCGGTCTTTATCCCTATACCAGGAAACTGCATCAATTCTTCAAGAGTGTCAGGTATTCAATTTTTATATTTTTTATTACCTTCATTATTCATTATTAATTTTTCATTATTAATTAACAGCGAAGCTGTTTGAAATATATGTTTCGCCTTCGTATGATAGTAATTGATTGAAGAAATAGATTTTTCAAACGTAGCAAATCATATTTCCAAAAGATTCTCAGGTGTTTTGATTTTTTTGAAAAGTGTATCTGTCACTTTATTCACCTGTATGTCAGTCGCCTGCGCAGACAGCATCACCGCTACAACAAGTTGGAAAGGAGTAGAGTAGTGCAACTCTGTTTCTGGATTTGGAAAAAGCTCCTTGAGATACGCAAATATAAACTTTATTTTTTTATCCATATCGTCTCTAGTTTCTAAATTTTAAATTCTAACTTCTAAATTTTATTTTGTTTCTAAATTCTGAATTCTAAATTATTGAAGTTCAGGATCGGTAGGAATCGAACCTACACCGCTAGCTTCGGAGGCCAGCATTCTACCATTAAACTACGATCCTATAAATATAAAATTTCCATCACTATTCACTATTAGTTGTTAGTTATTAGTTAATTTTTTCGTATTTCATAACTCACACGCTTCTGATTAATGCAATCTCTGACCATCTGCTCATTTTTATTGAGCGTAGAACTTCCACTTTTGATTTCCAAAAAGATTATTTTAGTCAGATTTCCTCTTGAGAGCCCATCGAGGACAAGATAATCGACTCCTTTTCACAAAAACACTAAATCCTTGTAAGAATAAGGAAAGTTAGGTAAAAGAGGAGCTATTTTTTCATGAACATGTCCAAGCACTACACTACGAGATCTCATTACTGCATCACTTCTTTGTCCTTTGATCTTAAACATAAAATATAATTTTGCAATAAGATATCAGATAAGAACTCATATAATTATTCAGACAATAATCAATCAAAGATTAGGATTCATAACTTTTTTGACAACATAAAAACCATGTAATCTAAGTATACGATATAGCTTCTTTTTTTCAAACAAAAAAAAAGCCGAGGTAATACACCTCAGCCGGCCTTTTTTACAATAAATGATTATGAGATACTTTTAAAAGTAACAAGAAGGTCAAGCACCCCTGTTCCATTAGTTAAATCATAATTTAAGAAAGGATAATCAATCGGACATCCCTTATCCCAAAAATCAAATCTTACAGTACTAAAACCAAGTTTTCTAGCCAATGTAAGAAGTTCTTCCATTGATTTTTTCATAGGTTTGTCTTCCTTTGGGTCAAGACTTTTTTCAATAAAATCATTCGCCTTTTCAAGTGATGTCCAAATAAACATCGTTTTGAAATTAAAAGTACCAATAATTTGCTCCTGTGGTCCACCTACAATAATATAAGCTTCTGTCAGGTTCATGATTATTTGTTTGGTAGCTTCAATTTCTGCTTTTACTTTTCGATCTAATGTATCCATGATAATATTTGTTTTTTATTATGTTTTTATTGTATATTTATATAAATAAAATATATAAAGTCAACATAAATAGGATATAGTTAAGAAATAATAGAGTAAGAATATCTTTTAGCTCATATTTTGATGGCTATTTTTTTGCTTTTTTTACCATTTCCAAGTATAATTGAGATGTAATAAAAATACCGAAATTATTCATTATTCATTTTTAATTATTCATTACCATTTTATGATAGATATCGATTATAAAACAAAATTAGATGAGGCGGTTCTCCAATCCGATGTGGTGAAGATTTTTGATAATCTTCTGACAGTTGCTGTAGAAGCAGGTGCATCAGATATCCATATCGAACCATTGGAAAATTATTGCAGAATCAGAATCAGAATCGATGGAATACTCCAAGAACTTGTTCAATATCCAAAAAATCTTCATGAGAGCATCATCTCAAAATTCAAGATAGAATCCGGACAGATGAGACCAGATGAAAAAAGAGTTCCCCAAGATGCGAGAGTATCAAGTGTCACTCTGACAAACAAAGAGATCGATCTCCGTGCCAATACCTTTCCAAGCGTATGGTGAGAATGTCTCGTAATGCGTATCGTTGATAAATCAAAAAAGAATCCTCCATTGGAAGAATTAGGGATAGAAGGAAGCAACAAAGATATCATCTTTAGACATCTCAAATATCCAAACGGTATCATACTCATGACAGGTCCTACAGGTTCAGGTAAGACAACAACCCTCTATGCATGCCTTGATTATGTAAATACTACAGAAGTGAATATCATCACCTATGAAGATCCCGTAGAAAACAAGATGGCAGGACTCAATCAAGCACAGATCAGAGCAGATATCGGATTCACTTTTGCCAATGGACTCAGAGGAGGACTTAGACAAGATCCAGATATCATGATGGTAGGAGAAATCCGTGATAAAGAGACACTCGATATGGCAATGGAATCAGCCATGACGGGACACTTAGTATTTTCTACAGTACATACCAATTCATCGTCTGAGACGATTACGAGAGTATATAACCTCTGAGCAAAACCCTATATGCTCGTAGGTACATTCAACCTTGTAATGGCAGAAAGATTAGTAAGAAGAGTATGTGAACATTGTAAGATTCAAACCTCAGTAAAAGATAGTCCAAAATATAAATTTGCAAAGGAAAGTTTTAGGAATTTTGACAAAGAAACGCTCAAAAAAGAGATTATCAGCAGAGGAATAAATCAGCAACAACGAAATGACTTCATCAACGATGCAATGATTTATACAGGAAGCGGAAAAGATCCTGTAAGTGGAGAAACATGTCCTGTGTGTAACGGAAGCGGATACAAGGGTAGAGTAGGTCTCTTTGAAATGATGGACTATACCGATGAGATAAAAAATCTTCTTTTGGAAGGTAAATCATCATTTGAAGTGGAAAGCATAGCACTGCAAAGAGGTATGATAAACCTAGAAAGGGATTGAGTCTTCAAAATCATCAAAGGAATGACAACATTAGATGAAGTCTACAGATATATCAAAGCAAAATTCGATAAATAACAGAAATTCTAAATTTTAAATTCTAAATTCTAAATTAATTATGGAAGTTAACAAATTATGATTCTTTGAAAAATTTGTCATCAAAAAGTTTTTTGCTCCCAAGCTCAAACAAAAAACTAATTTTTTCAGATTATTGGCATTAGCGCAAAGATCATGATTAGGACTGAGAGATGCACTATTTTCTATCAAAAATTCTGAAACAAATAAATGATTGATTATGATTATCCAAGATTTGATCGACCAACTCACGCAATGATCCACATTTTCGAAATCGATGGAGAATCATAATTATTTTTTCAAAGAAGAGGAAGTCGCATTAGTGCAATCGGCAGAAACTATGGGTAACCTTCCAGAGATTTTGGATGAAATAGCGATAGAACTTGAAAATTCTGAAAGGATAAATGGAAAGATAAAGAAAGCGATGGCATATCCGATTGTGCTTATCGTCTTTGCTATCATTGCAATAGCTATCCTGCTTATTTATGTGATTCCAACGATAGTGACAATGTTTCCAAATCAAGAATCATTGCCAAGCCTGACAAAATTTATGATGTGAGCATCAGGATTTTTACAGAAAACACGATATCTTATAATAATAACCATTATATGAGTGATCACACTTTATAATTTTTTATACAAATATATTTTACCATTCAAGATATTTATAGACAAGCTGATGGTGACTATGCCAGCAATTTCAGGAGTTGTGAGAACCTATTATATGTACAGATTTTCCAAATTATTAAGCCAGTTATATAGTGCTTGAGTCAGTCCAATTATTTCATTGAAATTGATGGGAAACGCGTTTACCAATTTTTTCTACAAAAAAAAGGTCATGGAAATCAAGGAAAATCTCAATGCGGGATTCTCATTTTCCGAATCTATGGAATGATCATCATTATTTGATCCGATATTAGTCCAAATCATTCATGTAGGAGAAGATACAGGAAATATCACTGAAGTGCTTAAGAAGATGGCTGACTTCTATCGTGATATGCTGCAGACCAAAATAGATATTTTGATGTCACTCATTGAGCCTCTCCTTATGGCATTGATTGCTATAGTGATAGGAGTCATTGTGGGATCGATCTTCTTGCCGATGGCAGAACTTGTAAATGTCATAAAATAATTTTATATATTCCAAATGCTCATGAAAAAAATATTTGTAATAGTTCTTATGCTTACCATAATCATAGCATTTCAAAATACCTCTCATGCACAAGAAGTAGGAGTAGGAGATATCATTTTTGAAGAAAACACTGCAGAGGTGATAACGCACGGATTTCTCATCAATGAATTGAGTTATAATATCACTAAATTACACCTTTTTATAGCAGAAAAAAATATCGAAGCAACTAATTATGAAGGAAAAACGCTTATGACCATAAAAAGATTGGAAGAGCTTACCAAAACAGATGTTATCGGAATATTGAACCTATCAACGAATAAAGAAGAAGCATTAGCAAAATATCTTAGTGATTGCAATCAAGAACTTCAGAAATGAGATATTATTTCTGCATATATGAAACAAGAGATGGGAATACTCAAAGAAGATATGCAATCATGTTTAGTGGAAAAGAATATAAGTGATAAAGCATATTTTGATGCTATAGATAGATATGACCAAAGCATCATGCAGACATCACTTGATGAATCTATTCAATATGAAACTTGTGCTGCAAAAAATAGGATCCAATATAATGCCAAAACAGGTATTGCACAAAAACTTGTATTTTATCTATGAGTACTACAAAAAAAATATGATTTATTGTTTACTAAACAAGAGATATTAGCTCAAAATTTTACCGTATTCAGAGATAAGATATTACCAGACCTCACACAGATTGACCAGCTTCTCCAGCAATACAAGTTTTAAAGTATTCATTGAACTTGAGCAACAAATATATACTATATTCTCAGGAGTTATTATCCTGAAATATTTTGATATATGAATAGAAGACATATCAATAAAAAAAATAATCATCTCTCTATCATCATTGCATGCATATGATTATCATTTTCTTGTATTTTCATCATAAATGCATTTAACGAATCAAAACTATTAAATACGTTATCACCGGCTATACAAAATACCCTACAGGCAAATGAAGACATCAGACAGCAAGAATATGAAAAAGCGTTACAGCTTATAAGCTGAAATACGAGTCAAGATTACTATAACCGTGGAACCATCCAAACGCTTATAGCATACAAAAATGCTTTAGAAAGCAGTATTTCATGATTAGAGAATGCGCAGATATTTGTAGCCCAAGCACAGCAAAATTTCGATATCGCCAAAAAATTATCAGATTCGGAAACAATAACAGATGCAATTATAGGCAACGAAAAAACCATTATCTCATTGTCTACAGTTGTCGATATAAAAACCTGTTATGGGATAGGCCAAACGATTATTACAAGTATAGAGGGAGTGAATACGGTTATAAAAAATACAAAAGAGATATTAAATCAAGAAGAAGAATATATCAGCAAAAGTGTATCCATTTTAGACTCTGCTTGTTACGAAAAATTACGCTCTATTCTAGATACAAGTAAAGAACAAGTAGGAATGCTTCAATTACAGATGCAGAAAAACACTAATAAATATACATCTGATTTCTCTGACAAGATAGAGAATCCTACACTCTGCATGCAAATACCTTACGAGAATATAATCCCCTCAATCATCAAAGGAAGACAATGACTAGAATCGTATCAACAACAGCATCAAAATACGATAGATGCACTCAAAAGTAAGGATGCTAAAAGTATAAAAGAACTCTGTGATTGATCCAAAAATGATGCACAGATAAACCAACAGATAGAAAGCTCAGTTCAAGAATTACTCCAGAAATTAGAAGACAATAAACAAGAAAATCAGTTGTCTTCAAAAGAAAAAGAAGAAGAGCAAAAAAAAGCATCAAACGAAGTGCAATACAAAGATTTCTTCAATGAAGATGAAAAAAAAGCATTACAGGATATGCAAAATATCAACCAGTGACGAATCAACACTATGCTTGATATCAGATGAAAAGGGAATTATGATCCAGAGAGATATATCAACGATATGTTCAATCAATTCTATGGTAACTCAGGCGACTTCATAAATTTACATAAGTAAAGAAACAACTATTTTTGTCCTCCTTTTTCAAAGGAGGAGTACCACGAAGTGGGGGAGGATTTAAATTGCATACACTAAATCCCTCATCAACATCATTTATCATTTATCATTTATCATCATGTTAAAAATAACAAACCTCTCCGTAGAAGTAGATAATAAAACGATTATAGATGATATCTCCATGAATTTCGAGCTTGGAAAAAATTACTGTATCATCGGAAAAAATGGCTCAGGAAAATCTTCACTTGCGATGACCATTATGGGACATCCTAAATACCAAATTACGAATTGAGAATTACGAATTACGAATACAACAACATTAAAACAAAAAGACAACCTTCCACCTTCTACCTTAAACCTTCTACCTTTAAGTCCGTGCGAAAGAGCTAAACTATGAATTTTCGTAGCTTTCCAGCATATCCCTGAAATCAAAGGCATCAAACTATTTGAGTTTCTCAAATCGATATATGATGCAAAAACAGGAACACCGACTACATTTTTGAGCTTCAAAAATTTAGTGAAACCTATTATGGAAGAGCTCATAATCAGCATGGAGTTTCTTCGAAGAGATCTCAATGTGGGATTCAGCGGGGGAGAGAGGAGAAAGATAGAAATACTTCAACTAAAGCTTTTAGAACCTAAATATATTTTCTTAGATGAAATAGATAGCGGATTGGATGTAGATGCGTTCAAATCAGTAGTCAAAATGATGGCCAAACTTAATCATGAAAACAACAGTTTTATCATCATCACCCATATATTCGATATCTTGAAACATATCCCCGTTGATCAAGTATATGTCCTAGAAAAAGGAAAAATAATCAAAGAAGGAACCCAGGAATTGATTAAAAAAATAAAAAAAGAAGGATTTACCGATATAGCAAAAACATAAATATGTCCCTCAAATCAACCCTCGAATCATCAGACAAGATAAAATATGAACTCTACCTCAAAGGTCTCACAGAAGACACGGTCAGGAAGATTTCTGCTGATCAAAAAGAACCTGAACGGATGCTTACTCATCGTCTGGAATCTTTAAAAATCTTCCGCAATCATCAATTGCCAACACGATGACCAGATCTTTCTTGACTCAATCTGGATGATATTGTCTATTATGCTAAGCCCCATCAAGAACAGGAATGATATGCACACAATCGAGAAGATGTACCCGCAGAGATCAAAGAAAAATTCAAAAAGCTCTGAATTCCCGAGGCAGAACAAAAATATCTTGCAGGAGCAGGAGGACAATATGATTCTCTCAATGTTTATCATCAGATCAAAGAAAAACGATCATCAAAAGGAATTATTTTTGAAGATATGTCGCAAGCCGTTATCAAATATCCAGAATTAGTCAAAAAGCATTTCATGAAATTAGTACCTGCGCATGACCATATGTTCGCAGCATTACATGGTGCGGTCTGGAGCTGAGGTACATTTATTCATGTACCCAAAGGAGTCAAACTCACAGACCCACTACAAGCATATTTTCGCATGAATACCTATGCAGGAGGACAATTTGAACATACCATGATTATCATAGATGATGATGCAGAAGGAAATTATATAGAAGGATGTTCAGCACCAAAATTCGATAAAGCATCGCTCCATGCAGGATTGGTAGAAATTTTTGTAGGAAAAAATTCTAAGATGAAATATTCATCCGTAGAAAATCGGTCAACAAACACCTATAATTTAAATACCAAAAGATCGATAATAGAGGAGCATGGCTATATGGAATGGGTCAATGGAAACCTATGATCGTGTACGACGATGTTATATCCTTGTTCTATACTCAAAGGAGATTACAGTAAGACAGATATGCTCGGGATAGCGGTAGCAGGAGAAGGACAGCATCAAGACACATGATCAAAAGCTATTCATATAGGAAAATATACCTCATCAAATATCGTAGCAAAATCTATCTCCAGAAAATGAGGGATCAATACGTATCGCTGACTTGTCACTATGGGACCAGGAGCAGATTATGCGACCAATCATACCCAATGTGATGCATTGCTCTTTGATGATACCTCGACATCCAACACCATACCAGACATCAAATCTTATAACAATACCGCTATTGTAGCGCATGAAGCAAGTGCAGGAAAAATAGATGAATCTGAACTTTTCTACCTCATGGCTCGCTGACTGACAAAGGACAAAGCCATCACGATGATCGTAAATGGATTCTTTTCTTCAGTCATCAAAAAACTCCCACTAGAGTATGCAGGAGAATTGAATAAGTTAGTAGAACTAGAAATGGAAGGATCAATAGGATAAATACGTAAACTGATTTTTGTAGTTCTAGAATTTGACAGAATAATCTTTTTGGATATAATAGTAATATAATTTTATTACTTATATCCATTCAAATGAATTCTTCAGCTAATCAAAGCACTCTTGGTAAAGATAATGAGTCACTTCTAAAAAGAATTGATAATTTTGCAGAAAACATTCAAAAATCTATAGTATGATCAACACAAAACGATCTATTAAAATTACTGAAGATATGAGCACAGGGGATTAAAGAAGGAGTTAAAATAGCAATAAAATGACCAGCATATCTCTACAAGAAGTTTTCAAAACAATATGAAGAAATCAAAACTATAGCTGAAGAATTGAGTACCGTACTACCTCATCTTGATTGAGAAAGAAAGGAAGATATGGAATTCGTAGATCAATTTCCTACGATGCCTGAAATTGAAAAAGATGAATATAAAAAAGAAATCAAAAAATGATATGATATGGTAGAACGAGAAACCATACCTACAGAAACAAGACTAGGACAATTGAAGGATATTATCAAAAAAATCAAAGAAATAGCCTTTGGGGATGAAGACCCAGAATCTTATATATTTTCAATAGATTTTTCTTTGATAAGAAATAAGGAAGAAGAAATTTTATCAGATACATTTACAGAAAAACGTATGGATATCATAATAGCAATGAGAACATATTCAGTAGTCAAAAAAACTATCAAAGAGTATAAAAAAGAAATAGAACAAAAATATGAAGTTAAAAATTAAGTTTCTTAGTGCTCTATATAAAGTACCCATATTTCTTGATAAGCTGCTTCAACTTATCAGCCAACTCAGGATCTATGATTTTAGTGAGTGTATATAGTCTATTGATACTGGTATTATGCTTATTTTTTCTCAAAATCGATTCCCAGACCTTCACATCCAAGGTGGTATGATATTTTCTGATCACCTTTTTTACGAGTTCATTGATATATCCTTGAGATATCATACCAGGATTATAAAGACTTTCCAAGATAGCGAGCTCCAATCCAGCGATAGGGAAGGTATGTTTCCCGATAGTCACCTTTTTAGTCAGTTTCCAAAAAAACTTAAAGAGATTGTCCGTCTTATTTTTTGCATAGGTCTTAAAGACTATCTGTTTATCAAACATGATCACTTCTGTAGCCTGTTTATATTGATTGACGATAGAAAGCTCTTCAGGGATATCAAAAGAGGAGAGATTAAGTTCAAGCGCCTTGAGTCATCAGATATACCGATTCCCTTTCAAAAAATCGCTGCAATGTTTTTTGACGATAGTTCGATAGAAAAGATCCAAAATTTCTTCCTTACTATATATACGTTCAGGATCTTTTACGAAAAAGATATTTTTTTTAAGATTTTCTAGATATCATCTGATCTTGAGGTAGTAGACCATCTTATACATTTTTTGTATAGAAAAATCTTCAGCAAGAGAGGATTTGAGAAGTGATGAAACCTTTTCTCAATCTATGAGCTTTCCCTTATATTTTATCAACTTTTTGACAAGGTTGTCAAAAACCTTATTGGACATATACAAGTACTTACCTATAAAATTATTACAAAAAAATATAATGTTTTTTATAAAAAAATCAAGACGATTTTTCCACAAAAATTCCAACAGTTTTTCTATTGCATTTGTTTTTTAAAACCATAAAAAAGCTCGTACCCACATTTTTTATATAACAAAAATCATATGAATCAAATGAGCCTGATCACTTCGACAGATATATGTTGTCAAAAGAAAGCGTGCTTCGACAATGTCAGTGCACTCTTTACAGAAAACAGTGATGGATCATATGATGTTATATTAGAAATCAATTCAAACAAGTTTTTGGTGACAATGCAAAATATTGCAGATCAGATAGAAAGTCTTGAAATCATAGCTACTAAATGATTCGTAGAGATAAGCAACAAAATTGTCCTTATGATAAAAAGACTTATCGAACACCTTCGATACAGATTAGACTAATAACCCATCTTAACTCATGAATGAAGAACAAAGCCTTATAATACAAGAATATGCAAAAAACCCCCTACAAAACTTTGCTATGAAGGAATATACCATCAAGCAACACGAGGGCAATTTTATCTGTTGAGATGATATTGTAGTATATCTAGTCATTAAAGACAACAAGATAGAAAAATATAGTTTTGATTGAAATTGTTCTAATATCACTACAGCAGCAGCTAGTTTTTTGTCTGAATTTATCATAGGGACACCCATAGAAGATATCTTGCACCGGACATATCAAACGATGGTAGAACATGGGTTTGAAGTGTCTCCAAGAAGAAAGAGAGCAGCAGTTATAGCCATATTAGCGACAAGAAACGCAATTCATATATATCTAAAAGATGACAAAAACGACACATTTGATGACTTGATAGATGATTAAATTAAGATAAATATACTTGTCAAAATAACAGATATATATATGAATTGACATTTTTCTGACAAAAATGACAAAAGGGTGTTAAAAAACGCTATAATGATATTGAAAATAGTAGACAGATAATTACAAAAATTCTGAATTCAAAATTTTAAA
Organism: uncultured Candidatus Peribacteria bacterium; assembly: GCA_964495905.1. GTDB lineage: Bacteria > Patescibacteriota > Gracilibacteria > Absconditabacterales > Absconditicoccaceae > CAJBLF01. The sequence continues at coordinate 120,544 of CAZBWN010000029.1, read as the reverse complement.
TTCTGCATTCAAGAGAATGAAGCCACTTAAACATCTACTGGTCAATGTCGTTGTCAACGGAGCAGTATTGTATGCTATCGTATATTATATACCAGAACTTTGATTTAAAATTCAATCTATTTACAAAGACACCTATATTATCTTTGGAATATTAGGGATAGTATTCTGGCTCATCAATTCGGTCCTTAAAAAGATATTGAACATCCTTACTTTACCGGTAAGATTAGTGACATTAGGACTCTCATCATTATTGCTCAATATCATTGTCCTATATATCTTCGAACAAACAGTCAATTATTTGGATCTTGGAATTATGGTACAACTTGGAACATTGATACAAACATTCGTATTATCAGTCATTATCAGTGCAATCTACTTTATAATCAAAAAAATAATATAGCCAAAAACAAAAACAAACTTTATTATATAAACTATTAAAAAAAATGAAAACAGGGAAAATGTTATATCTTGTACTTATTATATGTATCTTTATATTCCTTTGGATCCCTTACTTCCAAAACGTAGCAACACCAGTCGCTATTTCATTTTTGGGAGGAACACCAAACTTTATTTCTGTCTATCCACGAATATTATTTCTCGGTATGATAGAAGGCGTACTTATTACGATATATATCCAGACACTACTTAGAGACATAAAATATCAAGAACCAACAAAATTCGATCTCAACCCATAGACAAACAAAAATAAAGCAAATAGTAATCTTCAAAAAAAGCCTTCTTGACAAAGAAGGGGGACCACATAGTGGTGGAAGATTCAAAGAATGGAAATGCTTATCTCAATGTAGACAAGCAAATTGCATACGTATTTTAAATTATTAATTATTGGATTATGAGTAAAATGTACAATGTAACGAGAGAGGTAGCGTCAAAATCTTTAAATATATCCACCAGAACTATCGATAGATATATCAAAAGCTGAAAATTATCTTACAAAAAGATCGCTAACAAAGTATTACTAGCAAAAGAAGAAGTTATCTCCCTCAAAGAGGAATTTGCAACACTTCATCAAGAGCTTAATACGGAAATCATCAACCAATCAAGCACAACAGGGACAAGTTTAGCAAATAAAGGTGATATGGACACTGCTATTGATCAAAAGATAGATAAGTTTTTTCTCATTTTCAAAGAAAAAGAAAAAATATTGGAAGAAAAGAATAAAGTCATATTTGTTCTTCAACAAAGAGTATCTGAACTTGAAAATAAGATCCAGCATATGATTGCATTGCCTGATTATAACAAAGAAAAGCAAGAAGCTATCATAGAAAAGCAAAAATTAGAAGAAAAGATAGGTCAACTCAAGGGTATGATCAAAAACGAAAAACTCAAAAATCTGATTTTCATCTGACTTTCTCTCGTTTTCATCATCGTTGCAGGATTCTTTATCCTTCAAGGATAATAGCATTTATATACAGTTTCTCATAAAACTCTCCATAAGTAGTACGGAGAGTTTTTTTAAAAAAATAACATTGACTTTTATTGTAATATTTGTATAGTATATTAGGATATATATTTAACTCTCTAACCACTACGGAGCATGTTAAAGACCCTGATTCAATACCAAATGTATATTATCATAGGGATACTCGTTTTTCCTATTTTTGCATTTATCATCTATTTTATTAAAAATTTGATTGATAGGGCAAAGTTTGTCAGGACACTGCATGATATGAAACAGCCATTGATGGAAAGGATAAACAATATTGAGATAATATATGAAATAAAAGAAGAAAAAGAAGATATGAACAATATTATCAACGAGATAAAGAATGATATCAATCTGCTCAAAAAAGAGATTGATGTGTCACAAGAGACATTAGAGATAGAGAAGATACATCAGATAGAAAGAGAGATTACGATATTTTATGAACATATGAAAAATCCTGAAAAAATAGAAGAAAATAAATCATTATCTGGAGAAACTAGAATAACACAAGAGATACCGAAACAGATATATGAAAATGCAATCGTGCAGCAACAAGCATATCAAGCGCAGATATATCAGCAAGAAAATGCATTGCATAAAGAGCAAGTCAAAGTGATGAACGCAAACATCACCAAATTTTTGATGGTATACAAGGAAAAAGACAAAACTATCGATGAGAAGAATCAAGCGATTGATGAAAAGAATAAAGCCATTTATGTCCTCCAACAAAAACTCAATGAAGCGGAGCATAGATTAAAAAAAATTATGGCAGAGCATGAAAATGACAAAAGAAAAGACGGAATCATAGAAGAGAAAAGGAGAGAAATCATAAGTTTACAAGAAAGATTGCAAGAGATAGAAGATAAATTCAGAAAACTGATATTGCTCCACAAAAGCATCACCGAAAAAGAACAGATCAAAGACAATATCATAGAAGAAAAGAATAAATTCATCTCAAATCTAGAGCATAAAATCTATACAATAGAAAAAAGAATCCAAAATATGACATATATAAATATAGACAACAAAGAGAATGTTTTGAATCAAAAAATCATTGATATTGATGAAAAGATTCAAGCAGAAAAAAGAAAGAATCGGACATCTATCATCCTATTCATACTTTTATTATTGGCATGTATCTGAGGATTTATATTTATTTATATATAATATTTTCAAAAAAAAATAACATAATCTATTTGAAGATAGTAGAAAAAATTGTTGCAAATTCCTCTCTACAGGCATCAAAATTCTTATTTTCAAGTCGTTGTTTGAAATTATAATGACAGAAATTTACTGTATTTTCCAATCATTTTTCTGTCATGCCAAGATACGTCTCTATGTCTCAATTTTTGAGGATAAAGGTATTCTGTTTATACAGAGTATCTATATTTGTGACAAGATATTTATATTTTTGAGGAAAGACATTTTTTATCGTATCGACCAATTTATTGTAATGACGATGGGTCTTTCAACTTTTTTTGAGGCTAGCATAATGGGTTTTTGCTTGCTTATAATAATAGACCAGATCACTCTGAGTCATAAATCCATAATCTACGATATTATCCCGATCTCCGATAAAAAACGATTGCAGGCCGAATCTTGCAAGAAATTTATTCCAAACTTTATAACTTCATTTACCATTGATATTGATGATTTCATAATCAGTTATTTTTTCTTTCCATTCAGGAAGCGTATGCAGATAAGTAAGATAAAATTCAAAAAAATATGCATCAGTTTCACCTTCTACCAGGATGATTTTATTGACAAAGAATATCTTGGATAGATTTTCAAATTTCAATAAATGAAGTAATGTTGTTTCATCAGATGACAATGTAAAAAAAGGATTTTTCACTTTGGTCTCTCCATTGATTTTTGAGAATCTATATACATTTCAGATATTAGATTCATTGATAAAGAGAGGAGAGTAGGTGGAAAGTATGAATTGCGTCCCTATATTATGATTGATCCTTTCTATCATTCTTGAAAAACTTCTTTGCATCTGAGGATGAAAATGGATTTCTGGCTCATCGACGATAAGCATGCCATGACCAAGATCATAGCCGTACATAACAAAAATCATAGACAATAAGGACTGTTCCCCATCACTCAATTCAGAAAAAGCGATTTGATTGCCAAATACATCTATCAATTCAAACGTGAGAAGATCATCGGTATATCTAATATTCAATCTCCTATTGAAATATTTTTTGATGATGAAAACCAGACCAGTATAAAATTCTGATTGCTCTAATTTTTTAGGATAATTTTTTATATCATCTGGAGTCATTTTCAAAGTGGTATGATCAGAGATAATATTCCGTATTTTTCTTGCACAAAGATAAAACCCGAGATAAGAATGATAATCAGATAACATTTTATCTCATATAAGAGTATTCCAAGCATAAGGATCTATAGTATTTGATACCTTTTTTAGGCTTCTGTTCATCCCTATGAATCAAATGCCATTTTTGAGATGGAGCAATGGCTCTTCACTATCTTTTCTTTCAAATTCATTATAAATATTGACACAAATTTGTACAAGTTCTATGGTTCTCAAATATAAAAGCACAAATTGTCCTTGAAAAGATAATTTTTTTTCATCAATATGTATTTTCTTAGCATCAAAATCAAATAAGCATTCCAAAATGAAAGAACTAGGGATACTATTTATTTCTTCAGATGAAAATACAGGATATTGAAAATCCAAAGTGCTGTATTTTTTGATAAGCATATGAAGGATATTTATATGTTCAGCAATATATTGCATATTATCATAATCATGTTGTGTAAGGATGAATTTTATTATCACCTGAGAATCTTTATCGGAAAAATTGAAATGTTTATGGAGGGAATCGATCCATTGTTCACTGATCTGGATAGTCTGATTGCTATTTTTAGATGAGGAAATATAGCTTTTATCATAGATATAATCATTCATAAGACCGATTTTCAAGATTTGTTTGATGATACGCAAAAATCAGCTTTTACCTGCACCATTGGGTCAGATAAGCACATTTACATTATTATTGTCCCTATTATAAAATTTAACACCTTCGATCTTAGAGAGATCAGGATGATAAGGATAGCTTAAAATGTTTGAGATTTTGATATCGGTGAGTTGCATAGAGCAAGTAGAGAAGTATAAATACTTGTATATCTGCACCAAATAAGTATACTCAAAATAGTTTTTTTTGCAAATTTAGAGGTATTTATTTTTTAGACAGAATAATGCAGGAATCCAAAGAAATAGGACCACACATCACCACAAAAGAAGAACTTGATGCTTTATACAAAAATATACAAAAATCAGTTGATGATGAAGATACAAATATTTTAGAAAATAAGGGAGAATAGATATGGAAAAAAAATATATAGATGATAGATTATTCTCATTCAAACAAAAATCACATGACTTTATCGTAACAGAGGAGTTACCTTTTAAGTTAGCCAACGAAGGAGATGTTTTCTTTGTTTTTTTTGAGAAAAGAAACTTAAATACTATGGACGTAGTGAAACATCTCTGCAATGCTTTCAATCTTTCCAGATTATCGCTTTGAATAGCGGGCCTCAAAGACAAAAAAGCTATAACAAGACAATGGATATGCATCTACAAAAGCGCATTAAAAAAGATCTGATGAGAAAATGCATTTTTGGAAAGCTTATGAGAAGTAGCCAAGGTACTAGACACAGGTCGACACACGACTCCTATAGGGATGACAACACCGATAAAAAATGGTTTCTATATCAAATTGAGAGCAAATAAGGCTCTGAGTGTAAAAGAGAAAGATATCTCAAACAGAAAAATTTTAAGCCTATTCAAAAAATGATTTCCTAACTTATTCGGCAATCAAAGATTTGGAATCAATGGGATAAATCCGCAACAGGGGAGTGATATCCTAAAATGAAAATTAAAGCTAAAAGACAAGAAGGATCTTGTATTCAAAGTACAAGCCTATGCAAGCAAACTCTTCAATGAATATCTCCATACAAGAACCAAAAAATGATTAGAGATATTGGATGGCGATATCATCATAGACACAGAAAATAACCAAAAAAATCAATTTGGACTCTATCAAGCAAAAACTAATACCGTCAAATTGTTTGATGACACCAAAAAAGACCAAGAATTTTTTCGTTATCCAAAAAATTTCAAAGAAGAGGTGCCTTTCAACAAAGACACTATGATAGCGACTTGACCCGTGATCTGATATAACCTTTTATTAGCACCAAAAGAGAGTATTGCAGGAAATAAGGAACAAGGACTTCTTGAAAAGAATTGAATCTCCGAAAAGAGTCTGAAATTATGTATTGATTATAAAATATATGGAATCAGAAGGCCGCTTTGGGTATTTCCCCAAAAAGTGAGCGTGCATATCCAACAAGACGAACTATTGCTCAATTTCACCTTGCCATGATGAGCATATGCAAGTATCATGATAGATGAATTAGAAAAGACATTATGAGTAAAGATTTCTAATTAATTTTATAGAATTCTTACTATTTTTTGACATATAAAGAAAAATATACATACTATTGAATTATAGAGTAATATAAGTATATATAACAATATATAAATTTATTTTTCTCTATAGATACTATGAAAATTAATATTGAACCGAGAATAAGTATAACATGGGATGAATTTCAAAAAAAAACTCCACCAGAATCTATAGCCCTAGATGGATATGTTTTAGAGAGCCCAAAATTTGATATGGAGACAAAACATATCAATTTTGATCATCATACTTACGTACAAAGACTATCAACAAGAAGTACTACATGACAAGTAGCGATGGCAATAAAAATGTGACTCTTTGATGTGTTTAATGCTAATACAACCAATGTATATATAAATGATGCAGATCAGGATGTATGTTTATCTACTCGATTACTGAAAAATCACGTAAGGATAAGTGGACAAAAAAGCGAACCGCTAATAAACAAACTTGTTGAAATCCAAGACAAACTAGATTGTACAGCAGGGATGTATCCTTTTGATCCTAGTTATGATATCATACAAAAAGCATCATGGATTTTCGATCCGTATATACAATCAAGACTGAGTAATAGGATAAATTATATGGCTGCACCAGAGATGGAAAACGTTATAGAAACAGTACATGGAAGGATAGATAAATATCTTTTGGGCTCATCAGAAAAAAAAGAATTGGATACTAAATATGATATATTATGAGGTGGGGATACACGACATATGGTAAAAGAAAAATGATACGATGCAAGGATAAAAATGGCTTATGATGGTATTAAAGCATTTGTTTCAAGTAAGGAATTAGCAGATAACAAATATGGATATTCTATAGGAAAAATATCAGAATTCATCTCTTTTCCGATACAAGAGCTCTATGCTCTATTAAATCAAGCAGAATGAATAGACATCAAGCAGAATAATCGTCGAAATGGATGAACGACTATTGGTTGATCACCGAGAGAATGATGAAGCAATTTATCTCCAGAAAAAGTAATAAACATAATAAATGATTATTTAAAGAAATAAGAGAGATATCTCATGGAAAAATTAGATAATAGCAGAGAACATACTAACACATTGCCAGAACTGAAAATCTGAAAACACAGATCAATATTGCCTATCCTGCAATGAGGAATGGGAATATGAATTTCTACTGCAGAACTTGCTTGATCTGTTGCACGCGAATGATGAATATGAACGCTGAGTGCAGGTGCAGTTCATATGATACCGATATACAAAAAATATAGAGCAAATCTTTTCAGACAAGCAATAAAAAACTCACCCAATGGTAAATTATCCAAAGATGACCATAGATGTCTTTTCAAAGAAGCTAATATTTTTTGTATCAAAGAAGAGATTAAGAGAGCCAAAGAGATATCTCAATGAAATGGGAAAATATTCATAAATATAATGGTTGCTTCCAAGGACTATAATGAATGCGTAAAAGCGGCATGTGAAGCTGGAGTGGATGGAATAGTATCTGGTGCTGGATTGCCCAAGGACTTACATAAACTCACGAGTGAATATCCTGATATAGCGTTAGTTCCAATATTATCACAAGCAAAATGAGTAGGAGTTCTTATAGACGTATGGAATAGGCCATATGAAGTAAAATGTGAAATGAAAAGTAATAAGACAACGACTATAAATGATCAAAAAATAGAAAACAGAGAATGAAAGCTCTACCAAGAAGACTGAGCAGAATTATTAGTAAAAACTGATAATACAGGCAATATCATAATAGTAGGAGACAGAGAATATAGGTACGATAAAGATATGAGCGACAATACCATTACCCTTACAAAGCAATATGAATGAAAAATTCCTGATGCAATAATATTGGAAGATCCTTCCAAAGCAGGAGGACATCTTTGAGCGATAAAATGAAAAATAAGTGAGGTGAATAATCCACAAACAACACTTGAAGTAGCAGTACCCGCTACAATTAATGTATTAAAAGAAAAAAATATTGATATACCTGTGATAGCTGCCTGATGAATAGTTACGAGAAAAGATATTGATAGAATGCTTGCATTATGAGTAAAATGAGTACAGATGTGATCTTTATTTTTGACTACGGAAGAAAGCAATGCACATCCAGATTTCAAAAATAAAGTAATCAATGCTACGATGGAAGATGTAGGTACTTATAATTCCAGTGCTTTTTATCCAGCAAGATATTTAAAAGAAAGTCTTGAAAATGAAGATATTGAAGGAGTAACAGCAAAATGTAAAAGTTGCCTGTATGAATGCCTTAATAATTGTGCACTTAGAGATTGAATTCCAGGATACGCCCAAATATGTATCCAAAAGAAATTAGTAGCTTCTACAAAATGATCTAGTGGAAAGTGATTAAAATTTATTTGATATCCCTTTACTCCAGAGGGAGAGAACAAGATTACATCTCTTTTGAAAGAGATAAAAAATCCAACATGAATAATAGAAATAACCTTTCCAACTGTTAAAGAGATTATGGAAATTTTACAAAAATAGAGAGAGGAGCAGTACTCCTCTTTTTTTTGACTTTTAAAGTATTTCGAGTATACTTAGATATGATTTTTATGCTAGTATTCTATAACGTATGATCAATCAAAAAAATACTATAAATCCATTACAAAATAATTCAGATAAAAATCTGACCAATTTAGCGGATATATCGCAAAAAAATCAGGACTTGATAGCCAAAGAAATAATTCTATCAGACGAAGAAAAAACACAAAAATCATATATTAAAATTTTTGAAAAAATAGAAAAGATTGCCGAAACTATTCGTAATGGAATAAAAAATGACAACAATACATCAGAAAAAACAAAAAGTATTATACTACATGATATTAGTTCTATACAAAACAGTAGTGAAGGGATAATAAGCATAATTAGTTCTTGTAATAAAGAGCAATTAGATGAAATGATAAAAAAATTAGAAAAACGTATGGTAGATATAGAAAAAAGCATAACAGAACATTATCAGATACATGACAATATCAAACCGACGCTTTATCCAATCGATACACAAGAAGCATTAGAAGAGACAAAAGATATATTATCACTAAATGACATATATAGAGACTATATAATCAAAGCAAATATTACATTCAAGATAGATACTCATCAAAAAATAAATTTTTGTATAGGAGCGATATACGATATATTTCATAATCTCATGAAAAATGCTATTAAAGCTATAGCAGAACAAAAAGATACAATAAAAGAAGATAATCGCGAAATAGATATTTCTATCAAAGATAATAAAATATATTTTCATAATTATGGAGTGATTCCAGAAAGATTACAGAATCAGACTTTATTTGATTTAGGTACTACGACTACAGGGACATGAAAATGACTCTACAGTGCAAAAAAATGTATTACAATTTTATGATGATCTATCGACTTTACATCCAATGAACAAGAGGGGACAACATTCATCGTAACCTTACCAGAAAGTCTGATGATTTAAAAATAAATGAATAAAAAATTTATATCTCTAAAAAAAAATCCATGCAAAAACAAAAAAAAACAAAAATTATGTTCGTATGATTCGGTGCAGTAACCTTTGTAATGTTACAAGCGCTATCAGAATTATTCAAAGAAAAAAATGAAAAAGCGGAGTTTATCATAATGTCCAGATCCAATGATTTTGAACGTAATTTCAAAGGTATGAAAATCAAGTATACTCTCATACTACAAAAGGATTTTATGAGATTTTTTGCCGATACTAAAAACCACATGGATGTTGATTTTGTAATAAATAGTTCCACGCCGATATTCAACAATATCATTTTGCAACGATGTCTCCAAAACAAAGCGAATTATATGGATTTAGCTTCCATAGTTGAAGCAAAAGAGTTTACAGATGATATCTTTGATCAAAACGCATTTTCAAAATGATATAAGGATGCATGACTGATGGGCATTATCAATGCATGAATTTCTCCTTGAATGACAGAACTTTTGATAGCATATGCTGTCAAAAAGCACAATTTTGAACCTAAAAGCATTAGGATGCATCTAGATGAAAACTTTAATAGCTTCATACCATTATTTTCTCGAGCACCTAAAGTTGCATTAGATGAAGCATTAAGCCATGCATATTGCATCAAAAACAAGAAAATATGTGAAATATGACCATTTCATTATGAAGTGAAATGTATGGATAGGAAATGTTTCAACTATTATAGGATTTCTCAAGAAGAGATAATCAGCCTAAGACAGATGTATCCAAAGATAAATACTATTGAGGTATTCGCATGAGGTTCTGAATTAGAGCAAATAAAGTTTTTATATAATTCATGATTGCTTTCACAAGAAAAGATATGATCAACATGAGTATCATTATTGGATATCGTAAAATCAAAATTACCCAAAGCAGCACAAAAACATGAGATGATCGATGCATGGAGAAGATGATTGATAGATGATGCATGATTCAAAGCGACAATAGATATCTTAGACAAAAATAATATGAAGATAAAAATAACGATAACATTTGATTTTGACTCATTCAAAAAGATTCAGAATACAGCATATAGATGAGCGACAAGCATATCTTATCCTACAGGACTATGAGCTGCAAGCATTTTGATGTTAACTAGACAATATGGACAGTCATGAATCCAAAACGCTTTATCATTAGGAAAAAATAGTCCAAATGATGCTATTAGACAAATCATTTCTTTTTTAGAAAAACATTTCATATCTATAACTATACAGTTGGAAGAATAGAAAGTCCTGCAATCATACCGGTAGCTCGAGACGATTGGAGATTGAATCATCACGTGAATCAATCTATATTCAATATTTCTCAAGCAAAATACAATCAGGGACAGATCAGAGATTCCATAGTTTCAGGATTGATTTCAGTGGTATTTACTCATCCAGCGGTTACAAATTCATCTCATGGTCTGCGAGAAACTGCATTGAGCAAAATCCCATTTCATAATCTGTCTGATAGAGTATCACGTGTTTTTTTTGTAAGCTGATTGGCGTGTTGTTTCGGATCTATTTTTTCGTGATGCAAAAATTCTTCTACAAAACGTTTTGGAAATTTTTGTCACAAAATAGTTTGAAGCTCTTTGTGAGATTGATCTTTCATAGCTTCCAACAAAAATGCATTTCGTCGATGAACATCATAATCGGAATAGGGCTGGAGATATATCTGTAATGGTGTACTTTCATTGATTGTCTCAAATGCTGAATATGCTGATATGATAAATGTCGCTGGTCAAGAGATGCCAAAATGAGTAAGCAACATGCCTCCAGAAGCGCTGAGTTTATTTCAATGCAGATTGATACGTAAAATAGCATTTTTGAAGCTCAATCATGAGAGTTTATGAGTCCAAGTTTCTTTAGTAAGGAAACTACTCAATGAGGGTCATAGGGGAGTGATAGTATGTCAAAGTTCACGTGCAAAGGTATATCCATCTCAAGTGGATCCCGTATGAGAATATGCATTTCATCACGTTGTTATGAGTACATAATCAAATTCATATGATGAGATATCGCTTACGAGAGCAAATTTTTTACCAGATTTTTTCTCGTTTTTTTTAATAGAAATTATGCTTTCATTAAAATGGAGATTAACCTTCTTATCTGAGAATATAGCATCGAATATTCAGACGATATCTGATCCTTTATTTGATACGGGGAATATACGAAAATCGGCCTCTTCTTTGAGATTAGCCCCATGATCTTCAAATCGGTTCCTGATTTTTCTTGGTCAGAATTTTGAGAAAGTGTATTTAAGAAATTCAGCTCATCTCGGATAATGTTCCAGCAATTCTTTATTCTTATAAATCCCTGTAGTCACATTACAGCGTCATCATCAGCTTATAAGCACTTTTGCTCACAATGATTTATTCTTTTCAAAGAGATGGATTTCTGCATCATCGCCATGTAACTCACTCAATGCTGCTACAGCCATCATTCCAGCAGCTCATCATCATAGTATTGCTATACTAGGTTTTTTCATTTTTTAATGATTATAGGATAATAGATTTGCAAGAGTATACAGATTTCATTACAAATTTCATTTGAATTATAAAACAGGGGAGAGGACTCCCCCAAAATGACATTTTTCAAAAAAACACACATTTTCGAAAAAAAATCCTAGAACCACCAAAAATAGGATTCTAGGATGATGCGAAATAAAACTGAGTTGAACAAATATAAGGGCAATGAGAAAAACAGGTTATTTTCAGCTATTCTATACATTGCACAATATATCTTGTGCAAAGTTCGTTGTGTGCTAATGCGTTTTTAGAACTGGATTTAAAATATTCTATTTAGCGGATTTATTAAATATTTTATGTAATATTATAAATCTATAGATATTGGACATATAAGAAGTAATACAAATACTATTAATATATAGAAAAAGACCAAATATCCATTTTTGAGAGAAAAATGAGCTCTATTTTTGGATCTGAGTGGCACTAGAGGTCACTAAAGAGCTAAAAATGCCAGTTCTAAAGAGGCATTTTACTGGATTTATTCATCTTTGGTGGAGGAGCCGCTCCTCTGCTTTTTGCAATCAAAAATATTCAATTTAAAGTGATATTGCTTTTTAGAAATAAAAGAGTATATTTCTACCCTTAAACAAAATAATAAAATAAAAAATTAATCTTATCATCATGCAAAAATTACCAATCAAAATCAATCAATTAAAACCTATCAAAGGCTATTTTGTAGCCATAGGTAAAGAAGAAATTGCCTCATTAAAAGAAGGCGCAGTAATAAACACCAGCAGATCAGGTATTTATTATAATAGAAAAGAACTTGTTTCTACAGTAGGAAACATTGAAGCTCTCAAAGAGTGCTGGATGAATATCGTAGAAATAGCAGTACCCACCAATGCTATTGTTCCTGCCGGTTCCAACAGCAAAAAATTTGGAATACGAAGTGGAAACAACATTCCTATCGTAAGCATTAAAAACTTCAGTATTACAGATTTCAAAAAAGTATCTGAAGAACCAAAAATGTTAGCAGTTGCATAGCCATATGTATCTGTTAAAAAAAGAAGCGTGTAACTCACGCTTCTTTTCCTTTATTTGTTTTTTTTATAAAAAGAAAAAACTACCTGATAATAACCAGGTAGCCGTCTGAACTTCGGGGACGGCTTGCCCTTTATATAAGGCGTACAGAATAAGTAAAGAGTGCTACTTATTGTGTATACCTGATAGATTAGAATGCCGTCTCCAAAGGTTTGGTGCGAACTTTTCACTTGGGTAAGCTACTAAGCTAGCGAACAAATCTTTAGGATACTAAGAGATTTGTAATAATAATGATGTTTTTTTTACTAGTGCCCACTGGCTTAACTCATTTTTGTTTGGTTTCTTTTTTGTTTACGTCAACAATATATCATTATATATATACAAAACAAATGGATTCCAATAGAATCATATAGCTTTTCGTTAGCACACGATGAAATTAAACAGAACTTTTATATTGTCATAATCAGATAATTATCATACAATAATATAACAAAAAAAGCCAGGAACTCAGTCCTGACCTTATAATATTTTATTTTTCTAATCTTTTAATCTTTTAATGTATGTTATTCTGTTCCTTCTGTAGGAATCGTATCTGCAGGGATTGTAGATGTAGTAGTAAAGTCTACTGTAGGAGCAACTTCTGCTCATGTTTGCGCTTCAAATTGCTGAGCTTTTTCAAAGTTGAACATTGCAGCTATGATATTTGCAGGAAATCTGCGGATATAGATATTCAATGTATTTACGGTATCATTGAAGTTTTTTCTTTCTACAGTGATTCTATTCTCTGTCCCTTCAAGTTGTGTCATAAGATCACGGAATGCTTGGATGGATTGAAGAGTAGGATAATTTTCCACTACTGCTAATAATTTAGATAATGAAGATGATACCTCCCCTTGTGCTGCTTGAAATGCTGCAAGAGATTTTGCGTCTTTGATATCAACAGTCACTTTAGTAGCATTTGCTCTAGCATTGACTACAGCGATCAAAACTCCGCTTTCTTGTGCTGCTGCACCCTTTACGGTATTTACAAGATTTGGGATAAGATCCAATCTTCTTTGGTATACGTTTTCTACTTGCGACCAAGCAGTCTTTACAGATTCATCATAGCCTACTATAGTATTATATTTACCCACAACAAGTAACACTATAACAAGTACAACAGCCAAGATGATAAGTAATGTCTTTTTCATGATTTTTTTTATAAAATAAAATGATTTATACTGCATAATTATTTATTTTGGTGCACAATTCAGAAAGGTAGTGATGTACATCATGTATGAGAGCAGGGACCTTACGCTCCTCTACTCTATCCTCTATAAGATAGTAAAAATTCTGACTATTACAAGACCAAGCAACATCGAAGAGAGAAAGCAATTCTTTCATATCTTTAGGAATCTTGATATCAGGAGATTTCAATACTAATGATCATTCCCGTAAAATCTGCATCCCAAATAAAAGATCTTGTAGAAAGTCTTTTCCATTATCTTGAGAAAGATAGTGTTCTCTGAGTTGGATACGTTTATTACGAATTTCAAGTTCAAGCGCAGACCTAAGATCAGATCTTTCAATAGTCAGATTTGATAAGATATCATTTCCATAAAAAAGTTCAGAATGATTTTTGATGTGTAATAGTTTTAGACAGAAGACATCATTTCATTCGTTTATGTCATCTTGTGTCAATATGATGAATTTTTCACGAGTAAAGAAAGACCTGATGGAGTCTAGAAAAACGAAGTTTACATCATTGACGATAAAAACAGGGATCTTGTCATTCCCCTTTTGATAGAGATAGAGAGCTATCAATCAATCCCTCAACACCTCAACGATATTTTGTAGTTTCTTTGTAGTCATGACGATAAGCAAAAGATAAAAGCGCCTAAATTTTAGAATATTTTAATCTTTTAATATTTTAATCTTTTAATAATGATTATCGACTTCATGAGGATCCTCCCCCACCAAAACTTCATCAACCGAAACTAGAACCTCCTCATCAAAAAGAACTACCGCCACTTCATCCATACCATATACCTGTTCCACCTCACGTCTTGCCACCCAATGCCATACCGATACCGATAAGCAAAAAGATATATGAAGCGAATACAGCGAGAATGATATTAGCTACAAACCAAGCGACTATGAAAGAAAGAATAATTCCCGTACCAAGATATATCCATCGACCATATTTTTTCATTTTCCTTTTTTTATTCTTAGCAGAAGGAACCGTAACCAAATGACCAAAACCTGATGCTCAAAAGATAAAGAGCATAAACATCCATCGGATATAATTATCATTAGAAGAAGAATTAGTAGTAGTCTGTGAATAATTTTGTACTATAGTAGGATCTTGTTTGATATATCATAAAACATCATCTAGCATTTCAACGATTCCCTGATAATAATCTCCATTTCTGAAGTTGGGTGGGAAACGTGCATCACCTATATTCTTAGTAGCAAGATCGGGAAGTATCCCTTCTAAACCATATCCCACTTGGATAGACCATTTTCTATCATTCACTGCTATCAGAATCATCAAACCATTATCTTGACCCTTTTTTCCCACTCCCCATTGGTTCCCGACATCCACTGCTGCAAGATTGATATCATCATCTACCGTTGATACCACCAAGATAGCTATCTCGATGCTCGTAGCCTTTTCTATCTCTTGTATTTTAGTAGTCAAATCAATTTTTTGAGTTTCAGAAAAAACTCCGACTTTGTCAGTGATATATCCTTCATAGTTTGGGATAATGAATCCATAAACCACTCAGATTAAAGATATAATGATAAGACTTTTGAGGATAAACTTCATATATCATCTAAGATATAAAACCATCCTTATTTTTTGGATCTCAATATTTCAGATTATTCACTAAATCATAACACGTCTTTGGATCACCTATTTGTTTATATATTTTATCTAAAATATTTATAATCAATACTTGATAAGTTTAATTCTAAATTCTATTTTCTAAATTGTTTATATTTTTAAATTCTGCATTCTAAATTCTAAATTCTAAATTACTTAGAGCTATTGATTTCAGTAAACTTCATGATTGTTTTTTCAAAATAGAGCTCTGATTCACCAACTGGTCCATTTCTATTTTTTCTCACACAGATATCAGTCAATCCCTTCTTGTCTGTATCAGGATCATAATAATCTTCTCTATGAAGCATGATTACACAATCGGCATCTTGTTCAATCGCTCCAGACTCTCTCAAATCAGAAAGCTGTGGCTTTTTATCAACTCTTTTTTCTACTTCACGAGAAAGCTGTGATAGTGCCATAATAGGGATTTCAAGTTCTCTCGCAAGTTCTTTGAGTCCTCTTGAAATTTCAGAGATTTCTTGCACTCTATTACCAGAATATCATGAATTCGATCAACTCATCAATTGGAGGTAATCGATAATCACGAGATCAAGTGAAGTCTTTTCTATCTTCAATCTTCTGATTTTTGATTTCAATTCTGGAATAGTTGTGGATCACTTATCATCTATAAAGATATTAGTTTCAGAAAGCACTTCCATGGATTCACCCATCACCGTAAAATCCTCCGTATCCAATTGTCACTTGCTGATTTTTCCCATAGGGATACCGGAAACCATAGATAATACCCTATCTGCTATTTGTTCAGAGCTCATTTCTAGAGAAAACAAAGCAACACTTTTTTTCTGATCCACTGCCATATTTTTGAGGAGATTTAATGCAAAAGCCGTTTTACCCATACTCGGACGAGCAGCAAGGATGATAAGTTCTGCTGGTTTGAATCCACCAAGCATATCATCCAATCCATGATACCCGGAAAACACTTTTCTGAGATTCGCTTTTTCTGGATGATCAACGATATCCATATACTCTTCAACTCTTTTATTCAAAATCTCTCAGATAGAATGTATCTTTTCTGCGACATTATTTTGTGTAAGATCATACACTCTTTTTTCTATATCCTCCAATACCAATGAGGTATCTTTTTGTTCATACACATCACCAATGATCTTTTGTGAAGTCTTAAGGATGTTTCTCAATATTGATTTTTCTTTTACGATTTTTATGTATTCAGGACAAGAAGAAGTGCTCAACAAGAAAGTTGAAAGTTCATAGAGATATCACGTTCCTCCTATAGCATCCAAGACAGCATCCTTGGCAAGCTGATCAGCCAAAGTGACGACATCTATAGTCTTACGAGCAGCCCAAAGGCTTTTGATTCCTCTATAGATATAGAAATGCTCTCTTTGATAAAAATCTTCAGGAGCAAGTCATGCTCCATCATAGAAATACATCAATTCATTATCCATCAATATTCCACCAAGTGCACCCTTTTCTGCATCAATATTATGCGGTGGTAGTTTGATATCTTCTAAGCTTACCATAATAAAATTTTATTATTTAAAATAAATCATTATCCCATAATACTAATACTATTTATATCACCATTATATCTAAAATATTTATCTCATATTTTATAATCATCATCTTCTTTGGAAATATTTGCTCATGGAGTTAAATCACATAATTTGGTTAAATTATGAACAACAAATCCAGAAACCACATACACATTTTCTCAGTCAAATAAAAAATTTTCCAATACAGGTACACAGCATTCAGGATGAGATATTTCAAGTTTTTGATATCATGAATACCATTGATTATATGAATCTTTAATTATTTCCATTCTATCATTACCATAGTAGTTATAGTTTTCATCTTCTATAATAGCTCATTTCACAAGGTTAGAACAATGAAAGACATATTGTCCATCATATCAATAATTACTATCTAATAAGGATTGAAATTTTTCTTTATTTGGATGTGTATCAGATTCTGGGAATTTACTGTCCTTTACCTGATGAGATGTCCGATAGATATGTTCACTATCTTTTGAGAATTTTTTATTTATGGGTTGAAAATTACGAATATCTCTAGTGATAAAATTTCAAGATGGTCGTATGGTTGTTCTACCATGTTCATCTCTTTTTAGAGTTTCTGTTTCTCCATGTGAGTATCGTATAGCTTCATTATGTACTTGATATGTTTTTCATGGTCCGACAAGATCATTTCCAGAAAGCGTATGAATCAATTCCGTAAGTATCTCATCTTTTTCTCTCATTTTATTAATGACTTTCTCTATAGACACTCAATTTGTTTCTATATTTTGTTGAAGCAAGTGAGCTATATTAGAAATAATATATATTTTAGTTGGAGTGATTATATGATCACATGAATTTAATTTATTATAATCTCATTCCTCTCCATTTATTTTCACTTTTTCTTTATCTAAAGAAAGATAAGGTTCGTTGATTAATAGCTCTTTTTCTAAGATAGTCATCTTTTATACAAGAAGATATAAAACGTAAAAAAACAATCAGGAAATTTCATATATTTCAATCTTTTAATTTTTTAATCATCCAATACAAGAGAAAAATTTAATAAAACATAGGTAAGAACTGTATTTCTGACAACATTTCAACATCTTTTTGACAATTAAGCAAAAAGTTTGCCATCACGTAAGAATTTTGCATTAGCCTCAAGCCGTCATTGAAGGCTTCCTGTATCCAAATATGGACGTAATGATAAACCCACAACAGGAGTTTCCTTGAGAAGGACTTTGATAGCATCCGGTAAATTGAGTTCTCAAGACCTATGATCAGCTTCTAGGTTTTGCAAGAGAGAAAATATACGTTTAGGAAGGATAGCTGCACCGTTCCAAATCAAGTTAGAAGGAGCATCCTCTACTTTAGGTTTTTCTACGAAATCAATGACTTTATCTCCATCAAGCTTCACAACGCCATATTTATACACTTCTTTTTGCGGCACTTCATGGATAGCGACAATAGGAGAAGATGAACGTTCAAATGCTTTCATCATTTCAACAAAAGCCTCTGGCGGATAGATGGTATCTGCAAAGATGACCATAAAATAATCATCAGAAATCAAATGCTGAGCTTGCATCAATGCATGTCCCGTACCCAACATCTCTAACTGTTTGACAAAGGTATAGGTTGCCATAGTTTTTGGTTTATTAATCAATGCCAATAACTCAAGTTTGCCCTTTTTCTGCAAGATATCTTCCAGCTCATAATTTTTATCAAAATAATCCTCAAGCGCTTTTTTCTGATGAGAAGTGATCATGATGATGTCAGTTATCCCAGCATCAACAAGTCATTCAATCGTATATTGAATGATAGGCCTATCTCCCACAGGAAGCATTTCCTTAGGAACGGTTTTGGTGATAGGCAGCATTCTAGTTCCAAAGCCAGCAGCGACAATAACAGCTTTCATGACAAACAATAAAGGAATAAAAAAAACATAAAATAGCGATAATGATTTTATGTTTTTTATTTTTACTTTTTTTTCTGAACGATTTTTTCGATATACTCTTCCCTGCTCATGATTTTCTTTATATCAGTGAGTTTCTCTGTAAATTCAATACCTTCCAAATGATCATATTCATGTTGGATAACCCTACTCAGAAGTCCATCTGCTTTAAATGTGAACCTTATTCAATCTTGATCATATACTTCTATAATTATTTTTTTAGGTCTTTTTACAGGACCGAAAAGATTAGCATAGGCGATACTTCCACATCATTCATACATGATGCATTCTACCTTAGATTTCCAAATGATTTTGGGATTGATATAGACCTTTAACTTATCAACATCAAGAGAACTTCTCGTGGGTGTCTTTCTGATTTCTGTAACAAAAATCCTTTTTTTAGCTCAAATCTGTACAGCCGCCATTCCAACCAAATTACTTGCCCTCATCGTATCTACTAGGTTTTCAATGATATTTTTTGTTTCAAGAGCATTAAAATCTTTCACCTTTTCTGATTTTTGAGAAAGGATGGGATTTCATATCTGAACTATCTTTTCAATAATCATATATCAACGCTATGAAGCTAAATATTTTCCTCCTTTTCATTCCTCCTTTCCTCTCTCCTTTCCTCTCTTCTATTCTACTACCAATTCTTTTAAGTTCTTCTTAGCCTTTTCATTAGAAGGTTCATATTCCAAAACTCTGAAATAATATTTTTTAGCATTATCGAGATCATTAACTTCTTTATAGAGATCAGCAAGTGTAATCATATATGCAGAGTTGGTAGGCCTGAGCTTGATGACTTTTTCTATCTCTATGATAGCATCATTTTTTCTATCAGTATTATAAAATAGTTCAACCATGCTGATATAATACTTTGGATTAGTCGGATTGATGCCGATAGCCTTTTGGATAAGTAATTCAGCGATATCGAAATCACCTGAAGTAAGGTAGATTTCTCCTATCTGCCAAATAGCCTTGTGATCTTTTGGATCCATTTCAACAATCTTTTTGAGAATAGGTAATGCTTTTTTGTAATTGCTCATAGTGAAATAAAGATCAGCCAATAATTTATTCAGATCCTTATCTTCCGAATCGATAGCCAATCATTCGATGATCTTCTTTTCATATTCATCGAGTTTTCCATTTTTTCTGAGTCATAATCCATCATAGATTATTTTTTCAAGCAATTTCCTTTTTTTGATCAGCATAGTCTTATCTTCTTCTTCATCTATAATCATAGTTGAGTCAGCATATTTGGAGACAGAAGCTTTTGGTTTGATGATTTCATCTATGGTATTGAGAAATACTTGTTCCTCATGCTGCATGACTTCGATTTTTTCTTTGCTCATACGAGAACGCAAAGCAGCAAATTTAGTTTTGTATGAATGTACGATATCTGTTTTAAATTTGACTAATGAATCAAAAGTATCTATTTTACCCAGGAGATGAGAAAGCTTCTTGAATATTTTCTTAGAAAAGAAAAATGATGCCATCCCTATAGGCAATGAAACTAGGATAATCGTTAATAACATCCATAATAATACTGAAAATTTTAACATCACACCGTTATAACAAAATAAACATTTTTTTGTCTCCCTTTTTAAAGGGAGAAGCCGAAGGCAGAGGGATTTATGGACTTATATGCTTTTGTTCTTAAATCCTCCGGTGCTTCCGCACCACCCCTCCTTTTATAAAGGAGGACAAATATGAATTTTTATTTTTTGTGTGGTATATGTTTTGGAGCATCTTTTGTTATAGGCCTTATTCATTGTTTCGTGACATCTTTAGTGGATTCTTTAGTGGCTTCTTCTGATTTACCATTGGGTTTAGCATTTTTGAGGAGTGTATAAGGGATTCTGACTATTATACCTGTTTTATCTTTTACGGTCACATCACCATTCATGATATTGAAAGAAAGCGCTACTCAACAAGTTTCACATCATTCAGTCTCTACATGTGCTCATTTAGCTGGAAACTTTTTACTTTCCTCTACATAGGTCTCTAATTCATAGATCAATGAACATTTCAATTTACCGCATCTTCATTTCAATCTTTCAATATCCCTTCATTCCAGATTTTGTAAGACGATATTCTCTATCTCTACACTCGGCAATGGCCTAGAGCTTTTACAGCAGAGATTGATGCCATTACATCAGACGATACAATCAGTACCGGGAGACATTTTGACCATATCTCTTGCTCCTACTTGAAATAAAAAGATATTCTTTCCAAGTTCTTGTCTAAATTCCTTTACAAAGTCAGTAAATACATATCTCTCTTCTGAATAGAAATAGAAATACAATTGATCTCCGAACATTTGATATCTAGCCGTAACGGGGATAGAATCAGGAAAATATTTTTTGAATGATTTTTTGAATAATGGAAATATATCCAATGCTAATGCTTGTTGTTCATCAAAGAAATCCTTATCTTCACCCTCAAGCACCCTTTGGAAAGTTCCTTGTCTATCAGTAGCTATTTCATGACCGATATAGGTTCAAACCGTCTGTTTGCTTACTCACGTCTGATCAATAGATGAATAGATGATTTTGCTTCCCGCCTTGAGTTTTAGGAAAATCTCTTCAGATACTCCTTTGACTAATACATTCTTGTTGGTATATCGATCCAATACATATATATTTTTTATCATCACTGCTTTCAAAAGATAAAAATCAGGGAAAAACTATTTTTTCACTATCTTTTTTACTGCTGGTTTTTTCGCTTTGGAGAAGTTCTTGATTATCAATTCAAACTCTTCTTTATTGAGATATTCCTTATCCAAGAGTACAACGGAAAGTTTTTCAATCAATTGCTTATTCTGTATAACAAGTTTCTTTGATTTTTCGTAGCAATCAGCCATATAGGTCTTTATTTTTTCATCGATGATCTGTGCTGTCTTTTCACTATATCCTCTGAACATATTATATTCGCTCTTGTTGTTTTCTAGATACGTAACCGTACCAAGATCCTTATCCATACCGTATTTTACGATCATATTGGTGATGATATCCGTCGCTTTTTCAAAATCATTTGAAGCTCAAGTAGTTATATTGTCAGCGCCGAAGAACACCTCTTCAGCAGCTCTTCATCCAAGCAATGAAGTGACCTCATCTATAAATTTAGCTTTGGATGCAAGATAGAGATCTTCATTTGGCATGATCCAAGTCACTCCCAATGCATGTCCTCTACGTACGATAGAGATCTTCTCTACAGGATCAGCATTTGATAATAGATAAGAGGTTACTGCATGACCGAGTTCATGGAATGTTATTATTTTTTTCTCTGATTCTTTCAATGATTTCACTTTCTTTTCAGGTCCCATGATCACTTTCTCTAATGCATATTCAAAATCATTCTGATCAAGGACACTCCTATTTTCCTTGGCTTCCTTGAGCGCTGCTTCATTCACGATATTCTCGATATCAGCACCGACCAAACCGATTGTTCTCTTAGCCAATGAAGGGATATTGACTGTTTTATCTATTTTTTTTCCTTTGAGATAATAATCGAAGATAAGTATTCTTTCATCATACGTCGGTTCAGATACATATACTTTTCTATCAAATCTTCCCGCTCTCATCAATGCAGGATCCAAGATATCAGGCCTATTGGTAGCAGCAATCACGATGATGTTTGTAGTGTTGTCGAATCCATCCATTTCGGTAAGAATCTGATTTAATGTCTGTTCCTGTTCTTGATGTCCTCCCGTAGATCAGACTCCTCTCTTTTTTCCTATCGCATCTATCTCATCGATAAAGATGATAGCTCTGCCGGCAGCTTTCGCTTTACCAAAAAGTTCTCTTACTTTTGCTGCTCACATACCCACGAGCATTTCCATAAATTCAGATCCGGAAGCGGAGAAAAAAGGGACATTGGCTTCTCAAGCGACTGCCCTTGCAAGCAAGGTCTTTCCTGATCCTGGTTGTCCATATAATAATACTCATTTAGGATGTCTAGCACCTACTTTATTATATTTTGCAGGATTTTTGAGATAATCTACGATTTCCGAAAGTTCCATCTTCACTTCATCCATACCCGCCACATCACTAAATCTTGTTTTCATCGTCTTTGCATCATTCAATTTTCCTGCTTTTACGCTAAAGGGAAATCAACCTCCGGCTTTTGGCATAGCGAACTTCAACACAAGAAGAAAGACTACAAAAAACAATAATAAAGGTCAGACATCTGATAAAAGCTGTGATCGCCATGTTTTTTCATTGAATTTCACATCTACGGTTATAGGTCACGTCATAGAGATGCCTAAGTCTTTGAGAGAAGTACCAAGGGGTTTCTTGGTAGTAAAGACATTGATATATTGTTCGGTAAGGTTTTTATTCATGCTTATCAAAGAAACAGATGATCCTGTGCCTAGATATTGATATCCTTTGAGTGATATTTCGTCTTCCAAGACTATCTTAGTAAACGCTTTATCATTATATTGTTTCAAAAAAGCATTGAGTGAAACCTCTTTAGTCTCACGGATAACCTCTAGAGTATCTCCTTGTACGTTCACTGTCTTATATAACTGGATCGCTCCTGTCATTAACAGGATGAAGATTAATACAAACCACATTCATTTTTTCATACTACGAAAAAATATCAAAATAAAAATTCACCTCATAAATATAATAAATCTGGCCCCGATTTCAATGCATACTGAAATACCACGAAAACTCGATTATTATAGATAGAGACTAATTTTCCCTGTGTATCGCAGGATTTTTTTTATTAAAAGTTGAAAACAAAAAAATTATCCGTAAACATACACCATGATTGATCTCAAAACCGCACTCAAAACGACACCCAAATACCTCAAAATCCTCGCTGCCGAATGAATCGTGACCGTGAAGGATTTTTTGCAATATTTTCCAAGAGCATACGAAGACAGATCTACCATCAGAAACCTAAATGAGCTCGTATACAACGAAAAAGGAATTACAGCCACCAAAGGAAAAATCACCAAAAAAACTATCTTTATGAGAGGAGGCAAAAGGATATACACCATCACTTTTATCGATCCCGCAGGCAATAAAGGGACCATTACGATTTTCAATTCCGGTTTCCTTGCAAGCAAGATCCAGGAAGGCAAACGATACATCATCGTAGGTAAACCCAACATCAGTTACGGAAAAATATCATTTTGACATCCTGATGTCGTAGAGACGGAAGCACCTGAGGAAGAAATATCAGTGAATAGTGAACAGTGAACAGTGAATAGTGATGGAGAACCTTCGACCTTCGACCCATGCCTACCGGCAGGCAGGCTTCAATCTTCAACTAAAATTTACAATAGCGGAAGGATTTTTCCTATCTATTCAGAACTCATGGGAATCTCTCCAGGATGGTTCGCACAAAAGATGCGATTATTGATGGACAAGGTTGACGCAATTTTTGACGAGTACTTACCTAGTGAATTCATAGATAAATTCAAACTCATAGGTGTCCAGGAAACAATCAAAGAAATGCATTATCCGACCAGTTTTGAAAAGCAAAAGGAAGCGAATCTCAGGATATTTTTTGACAGACTTCTCAGAATCCAACTATATGCACTCATAAATCGCAGTACCTACCAAATAAATAAAACGAATATGGAACATGAAATCATCGACCGAAATATCGTAAAAGAGATCATGGCAACATTACCATTTGAATTGACCAACGCACAAAAAAAAGTAATCAAACATATCACAGAGAATATCCATGAGCCTAAGCCTATGCTGAGACTGCTTCAAGGAGATGTTGGTAGTTGAAAAACGGTCGTAGCGGCAATCGCTGCATATTATACGTTCAAAAAATATCAAGGCCAGTCCGTATTTCTTGCACCACTGGAAGTATTAGCGAACCAGCATTACAAGACATTGGCAAAATTACTCTTGCCACTAGGACTGAGAGTAGCACTGCTTACTGGATCTCTGAGCAAATGAGAAAAAGATAAGATAAAATTAGATTTGGCTGAAGGAAGGATACATACGATAATCGGTACGCATGCGGTGATCCAAGAGGATATCAAATTCAAAAAGCTTCAATTCGTAGTGATAGATGAACAGCACAAATTCTGAGTCAGACAAAGAGCATTCTTCAAAAGATTCTGAGCTCCGCATATTTTACAGATGAGTGCAACACCGATTCCAAGATCTATGGCATTGGCATTTTTCGGAGAATTTGATGTCAGTATCATTGATGAGTTACCCGTAGGGAGAAAGCCTATCATAACAAAAGTGATTTCAGAAAAAGAATATATAAAACTCAAACCACGGATGCTTGATCATATCAATAAAGGGCAAAAGGTATTTGTCGTCACTCCCCTTATAGAAGAATCAGAAAAAATGGAAGAAGTGAAATCAGCGATGACAGAATTTGAGAATATGAAAGAGCTGTTTCCAGAAATTAAAAGCAAGATAGGACTCCTCCATGGTAAAATGAGACCACAAGATAAGGAAGCTATGATGCAGGACTTCAAGACGTGAAAGATTTGTCTACTCGTGTCTACTACTGTCATTGAGGTGGGAGTGGATATTCCAGAAGCGACTATCATGATCATCAAAAACGCAGAAAGATTCGGTCTTTCACAACTTCATCAGTTGAGAGGAAGAATAGGAAGATCAGATATCCAGTCCTATTGTTTTCTAGAGACCAAAAGCAAATCAGACACTATCCGCGAAAGACTCAAAGCTATGGAAGACACCAACGATGGATTCAAACTCGCAGAGCTTGATCTCCAGAATCGTGGTGCAGGAGAGATCCTCTGAACTATGCAATCATGAGAATCAGACATCCCCCTAGAGATATTATCAGATCTTAAATTTTTGGAAAACATCCAAGAAGGCGCTAAGTGGCTACTTGAAAAGTACCCGAGATTAGAAGGACTTCCTGGATTGAAGAAATATCTTGAAGAGAAAATGGGTGATGTATTAGCATAAAGTTGAAAAATATTTTTTCTTTAATTTTATTGTAAGAGATTTTTTATCTCTTCCTTATTTTTTTCATTTCACCAATATTTCTTCTTTCCACTTTCTTGATATCTTCTTCTGATGGTAATTTTTCTGGTATAATACCACTATCTCACAAATAAGCTCTCACTCACGTATTATTTTTGATGTGCTCTTTTGTTATTTCTTTTTCTCATTGTAGATTTTTATCTATCATATTAACATTTGTCACCTCTGTAGCCAAATCTTTGGCTTTTATGGTTACCGCAGGAAGGAAGTCCGCAAGTGGTCTATTTTTTGGTATTCAAAGTTTATTTTTCATCTCACCCGTACTATGTCCGCCAAACAATGCTTGATCTCATTTACTACGGATATTGGACAATCATATCCCATCCACTCCTCTTTCATAAGCAATATTCTGGAAATGTGTTTCCGTTTCCGTCAATTTTCTTCTTGCAATAAGTCTTTCATGTTCCTTGATTTTTTGTTCTATGATTTCTTGTTTTCTGGTCTGTACAGCAAAATATGCCTGAGAAAATGCTATTTCCTCTTTTTTTGGATCTCCATTTTGTGCAATAAGATAACAAGCGAAACGAGAGAGTAAAATGTCGTTCACTTCAAATATGGCTCCTTTACCGGAATTTATTGACTTGTTGACGTCACCGAAGTGATCACTTACCAGTCATCAAGCTGTTTTGCAGGAGTCCTTGGCTTTTGTTATGACATTAAGAAAGTTTCTCCAGTCACTATATCATAGGAGTGGAGCTAATTCTCTTGCTCTTCGTGACTCTACACCATTTTCTATTTGTTTAATAGTTTCAAAACTTTTGAAAAGTTTTTGTACAATCGTTTGTTCCATGTGTATACTCGTTATTCAAGTAAAGATATCTGGAGTATACAAATCTCCTTTTATTTGTCAATCTTATTTTTGACAGAAATATCTTGAAGAGAAAATGGGTGATGTATTGGCATAAAGAATGAGAATTATTTTTTTCTTTAATTTAAGATGCATACCTTGTAAGCATTATATCAGAAATCTCTCTTTCTGCACCCTTTGGCATCGCTATCGTTTTGCCGACGTCGGCAAAATGATCAGATTCCAGTTTTCAACTATTTTTACATGCATATTTAGCCTTATTGATTACTTCAACAAAATTATCTCGCTTGGTATATCACAGTAACGATTGTAATTCCCTTGCAAGCCAAAATTCTACTCCATCATCTGTGGTATGTTTTACAGATTCAAAATCGTTCATCATACGTTGGATAAGTGTCTGTTCCATGTATACTGGTTATTCAAATAAAACTATTTATAGTATACAAATCTCCTTTTATTTGTCAATCTTATTTTTGACAATGAAATATCTTGAAGAGAAAATGAGTGATATATTAGCATAAAATTGAGAATTATTTTTTCTTTTTTTAGGTTAATTTAGATCTATTTTAAATGAATTTTATCAAAATCTTCAGGAAACAAAAATTCTGTACTTTTATAATATCCCTCAAATTCTCCATTTGCCATAAAAGACGTGAATGCTCGGCTCCCTTTTTCTTGGTCTCATACCTTTTTACTCATAAAACCATTTATTCCAGTTTTTTGCATAATTTGCATCATTTTTTCAAATTCTTCAATTGAACAGATAGAATATGGCATCTCTTCGATACATACGATATCAATATTTTCGTTTTGTAAGTCTTCAATTAGCATTATATTAAGCTTATCCCATAAGGGTTTTCAAAAAACATATCGGTTCTCAAGTGTAACAATCAATGGAAATATTGCCTTCTTTTTGTCATATTTAAATTCTTTATATTGATCGTTTTGATAGTCTAGAATAGTTTTATATACCTGTTTAATCATACCAGCTAATTTTTTTAGCTGTTCCATTAAAGAATTTTGATCATTAAGTTCTATTTTTGCAGGAAATATCAATCTTTTTGTCTTACATTCAATAAATAAAATTGCATTTTCATCATAAACAATCCAATCAGAACTTTTTTTCTCTGGATTACTATATGTTATTTCAGGAGATACTCCAAGTTTTTTATTGGTATTCGACTTTATAATTACTTCACCGACATAATTTTGAAAGGATTCCCCAAACGCATCATCATATCATATTTCATTAACAATGTCATAATAAATTCAACTTGTCACCCTCCGAAATAATAAGGTTGGTAGTGGGCAAACCAGAGACATATTATCTCTATAATTCATTCTTATAAGTGGGAATGCCCTAATGGAACCAAAAGTATAAAAGAATTGATCATTCAATTTCTGATCCTCAATAAGTTTTTGTTTTAATTCAGTATCAGTCAAAGAAAAATTCTCAAGAAATACATTAATATTACTAGAATTTATTTCCTCTAAATCTATTTTAATTGGGAGACTAATCGCTGGAGTTTTTAAATAGGTTCAGATTAACATTAAACCTATCAGATATATCTTTTGAATTGATAATCCTAGTTTATTTTTAATTATATTTTTAAACTTATCTGTCCCAAATATTTTATAATATCTAGTAATAAACTCATTATTAGGACGTGTTTGCCAGGAAAATTGACGATGTGAAATTCTAAATAGTTCACTGAGAACATTTTCTGGATTAATATAATGTGTACCAATTTCCCCTTCTATCTGTTTCAATTTATTTAGTGCACCTGCAAAATAATTTGCCTTTTTTAATGTTTCTCTACCGATACTCTGGGAAGAATTGATCAAAACTTCTTTTGTAAGAAGTTCTAAATCCCATGCTGGACAATATCTGCTCTTTTGAATATAATCCAAGTCATTATATTCTGGAATTACTTGAATGTCCTCTGGAAAATTGTTCTGAAACTGAAGATTTTGAATATATGACCATATAACATAAAATGCATCATCTAATTTTAGCCTCCTTAAATGATTTTTAAATGGTTTGTAATAATTTAAAAAATCTTCTTTATTATTCATTCTATTCATTACCCATTAAAAACTACCTTCCTCTCTTCCTCACTCAGCCCATACAAATCAAACACCATATCATCAATCTCCTTATCAGTCCTTTCAATTTCCCCTTTCAACGCCAAAATCTTTTCCTTACATTCCTTGAAGTATGGCTCTCGTTCATCTTGTTGAGCCAAAGTAAGTAACACTTTCTGCTTTTTCAATTCAATGAGAAAATATTTGAAGTCTAGCTCATAAAATTTTTCTAACTTTTTGGTAAGCTTTTCTATTTTCAAGTTATCTTGGATTCTATGGAGAAATTTACCGGTAAGCTCATACAAGTCCTTATTGAGTGCAAGCATTTTATCTGCCCTTTCTACGAAAGGTTGCTGATCAGAAAGTGGAATTTCTTTGATTGGGAGTTTTTCCATTGTGGCACGACTATATGCGTAATATCATCCATTAAATGGCGATGCATATTTATGCAAAAACCATTCTAGTAAACTTGAATTTAATAATGTTAGTAAATATTTGTAATCCAACTTTCAGTTTGAATCAATTGATATTCAATATCATCCCGCTGTTCATCATCAAACAAAAAAATATTTTCAAGCTTCATCTAAAGTTAATGATGAATGGTTAGATAATACTTGTGTAAGAATTTTTTTTGATGGCATCAGCGCTATATTCTGGTTTCTGCTGTATGAGTACCAATTTTGGTTATCAAATTTTCATCATTCTCTTGTTCTTAGTTTGATTTCAAATTCTTTCAGATAATTATAAATCTCCGCATATTTATTTTTCATAGTTTCTTCATCAATTAATATTGCCTTTCAATCAACGATTTTGTAAGGAAAGATTATTTTATAATTTGCTGACGGGGTAGAATATCTTTTTATTTCCGTTCATTTCAAAAGAGGGAAAACAATATCACAATCGAAAGTATAAGATTTGCCATTTTCTTTTGAAAATAAGTTATTTCACTTTTGTTCCATTATATATATTCCGTCAACGCCCGTTACTAATCCCTGAAATACCCTGTCTGTGAACTCTCATAGAAAAGATTCTTTTTGTAATTTTCAAAACAGTTCTTTTTCTTTTGGATTTGTTAAAATCCAATCTTTTCAAGATAAATTACTATAGTTTATGCTATCAAATCATATCGGTGGGAATTGATTAAGATCATCTATATTCTTATAATTTAAGGTTTTCTTTATTCCTTTAGTAAAGACGAATATTCAAGTATATGTAGTAGCATCCCCAAATATTTGATTAGTTCAAAAATCTACAAAAGAATCTATAAAATTATTTTCATATAAGAACATTTTAAATTTCTCTCAATAATCAGTATTTATAAATTTTTTAGGCATAATATAAGAGCAAACTCAGTCTGATTCCAAAAGGCTAAATGCTTTTTCAACGAACAAAATATATATATCGTAATTCTTATAAGATACTTTGTATTTCTCATCAAAAAAACTTTTACTATTTTTATCGAGATTCTGAGTTCTTACAT
This sequence comes from uncultured Candidatus Peribacteria bacterium, assembly GCA_964495905.1. GTDB lineage: Bacteria > Patescibacteriota > Gracilibacteria > Absconditabacterales > Absconditicoccaceae > CAJBLF01. Next base: position 89,932 of record CAZBWN010000029.1, on the reverse strand, counting down.
ACGGTGGATTTCCCACAATCACATTAAATCCCCCGTTTTTCATAATCTCCTTAAACTGAACATTCCAATCAAATGCTTTTTCTCTTGCTATAAACACATCATCTATCAAGCTATTTCCACACTTGATATTTCCATCCAAATTATTTAATTTTTTCCCTTTTTGTGCTGACTTTAACCATAGTGACAATTTCGTAATTTCCACACTTTCTTCATTCAAATCTACTCCATAGATGTTATTTGTTAGGATATTTTTATAAGTTTCTGATTCATCAAAAAGTGAATTGAGAATAGATCAAACTCTTTTATTCTCTTCAAATAAGACATCAAATACACGTACAAGAAATGCTCCACTTCCACAAGCAGGGTCAAGTACTTTTATATTCTGTAATATATTCTGATATGCTTGATATGCTTCAATTTCTGCTTTTGCTACCAATTTAGGATCATTTTTTTCTCCACGATATTTTTTGATTAATTCGTCTTCTTTTTCGTTAAGATATTTCATCACACTATTTTGGACAATATAATCCACGATATACTCTGGCGTATAAAAAATCCCGTCTTTTTTTCTTCTTCCTTTGCCTGTATCGGCTAGTTGTCAAGTTTCAACCTCTTGTCCAAGCAAATCTATTTTGAGGTTTTCCAAGTCAGAAATAGACTGTTCAAAGATATGTCCAAGCACATTGACGCTTAATTTATCGTCAAAATCATAATTAGTCATATCTGTAAATTTTTTACAAATACTATCTCCGATTTCTAGATTATCTAAGACATCATCTTTTTGGAATAATCATCCATTATATCCACTTGGTATGCCCAATTGTTCACTTCCCTTATCTATCAAACCAAAGAATTTTTTTGTTACTTCCCAAGCAGAAAAACCAGCTTCTCTTGACCTCACAATATTTTCTTTGAGTTTTTTGTCTGGCAAAAGTCCTTTATCTTCACAGAAAAAAATGAATATCAATCTATCTATAATTTTTTGTGCTTTCTCTATCAATATTTCTATCGAGATTCATGGATTATGCTGTTTGATATCATTGATAAGTTCTATTCTTAATTGCTTATATTCTTTGTAAAATTTCACAGTAATCTCTTTCTGTTCTTCTCTAAAATGAGAAAGTAAATCCTCAGTTTTTGATTTTCCTGTATGAGCAAGTAAGTTTTCTCTATGTAAAAGCAAATATAATTTTCTAAGATTAGAATAATTATCTTTTGGATCTATAAGTTCGTCTAAAGTCCATACTTCAAAATCAGTTTGATTGTCCCTATAAAGCCTTATTTCATAGAAATTTGAAACTATCAATCGTTTACAATTTTTGAGTCCTGTTTTGTAAGAAAATCATTGTCCCACAGCAGAAAGTCCCCCATGTCAGAATTGTTTTTTGACAAGATTTGTTTTTGCTCCTTTAAGTTCGCACACGATTTGGATATCATCAGGACTATATTTTCCTTCATCAAAATATCATAAGGTCAAATCAGCTATTCCCGTACCAATAACAGCACCTTTAGGAATACGGTTTATTCTATTTTCATATCCGAGCAATTCTCAGAAAAAGAGTTGATTGAAGGTTTGTTCATATTCTGTTTCACCTGCAAGTAATCAATTTTTCCAGTCTTGATGCAGTTTTTTAATAAGAGAAATTTTTGACTCATCAAATCATTGGAGTATCTCTGTATGTGATTTTATGGTTCCTGTTCAGAAAAGTTGTGCCATACTTCCATATTAGAAAATATAAAGTTTAATTCAAGTCCCAATCAATCCCTGCCCCGTTCGTAGCAACGGGGTCTCTCTGACTCTTCAGTATCTCATTCACCTTAGAAAAATGTTTACAACCAGCAAATCACCTATACACACTCAATCATGAAGGATGAGACGTTTCCAAAATAAAATGTCTACTTGTGTCTATAAGTTCTTTTTTATTTTGAGCGAATGCTCATCGTAGGAGAAAGATTACACCTTCTTTCTTATCTGAAATATGTTTGATAACCGCATCAGTAAACGTATGCCAACCTATGCTCTTATGTGAGTTTGCTACATCTTTCTGTACCGTAAGACTAGCATTCAAAAGAAAGACTCATTGCTTTGCCCGATGAGTAAGATCTCACTTGGTAGGTATGGACATTCATATATCAGCATTTAATTCTTTGAAAATATTTTTGAGTGAACCTGGCAATTTAACACCCTCTTGTACAGAGAAACATAATCCATGAGCCTCTCATTCCCCATGATACGGATCCTGTCCGAGGATTACGACTTTAATCTGATCAAAAGGAGTCAGATTAAAAGCATTGAAAACATCTAATCATAGAGGATAAACGATATGTCCAAGCTCTTCTTCTTTGAGAAGAAAATTTTTAATATCAAGAAAATAAGGTTTAGCAGACTCCCCTGCAAAAAACGATTTCCATGAATCATCTATCTGGATACTATTGATATCAGTCAAAATAATAGAAAAAAACAACTAAAGCAATATACTCTCTATCTAGTAGAAAAAATTATTTTCTAAGTGGTGTGTGTATTTTTGATGCAGGATACAAAAGCACATATACGGTAGAAATTCATACCAACGTATATATTACACGACCAAAAAAGCCGTATCAAAAAATTGACGCTACTACATTTACATTAAATAGTCACATCAATCCTCGATTGAGTCATCCAACAATAAGAAGGATCCATGCAATTTTTCTTAGATTTTGCGGAGTAGTGAAATTTTTCATATGAGTAATAAATGAAAAATAAAGAACACCCCTATATAATAGATTTAGAGCAAAAAAGCAAGGAAACTTATTTGTCTCCCTTTGTAAGGGGAGAAGTCCGAAGGACAGAGGGGTTTATGGACTATAGTACTTTTGTCCTTAAATCCTCCTGTGCTTCGCACCACCCCTCCCTTGACAAAGGAGGACAAAACAAAACAAAAAATTAAAAAAACAAACAGAAAAATTTGATAATCCATCTAAAAACTATATATACAATTATCACATGATTTTATGATTTCATCGTTTTATCATTTTATCGTTTTTTTTATGTCTCTTATGACTGAAGCGGAAGTTAAAAAATTACAATGACTTTCCACCAAAGAAGTTAACGAAAGAATAGCCAGAGATGGATATAATGAACTTCCTTCTGCAAAGAAAAAGAATATTTTTGGTGTCATACGAGAAGTGGTCCAAGAACCTATGTTATTACTATTGATAGCATGCGGTACATTATATCTTTTTCTTGGAGATATCCAGGAAGCAATAATCCTATTATCATCCATAGTGCTTATAATAGGTATTGCCATCTATCAAGAAAATAAAACCGAGAAAGCACTGGAAGCGCTCAAAGATCTTTCCAGCCCGAGAGCATTGGTCATCAGGAACGGAGAACAGATAAGGATAGCAGGAAGAGAGGTTGTCAAAGACGATATCATCGTAATGCATGAATGAGATAAAGTGCCTGCTGACTGTGTTGTTTTACGAAGTAGGAATTGTAGCGTAGATGAATCATTGCTCACCGGTGAATCAGTACCCGTCAGAAAATCAGCATCAGAAAAAATAGACTATGATCATATGAGGCCAGGAGGAGACGATCTACCATTCCTCTTTTCTGGAACCATGATAGTTCAATGACAATGTGTAGTAAAAGTCCTATCTATAGGAATAGGAACAGAAATGGGCCATATAGGAAAATCGCTTATCAATATCAAAAGCGAAAAAACGCTACTCCAAAAGGAAGTGAAAAAAATAGTCGCTATGGCATTTATCATAGCAGTGACATTATGTATCATAATTTTCTTTGCATATAGTCTGATCAATCATGACCGAATCAAGGGATTGCTTTCCTGACTGACTTTGGCTATGGCGATATTGCCAGAAGAATTCCCAGTAGTATTGACGGTGTTTCTTGCAATATGAGCATGGAGGATGTCCAGGAAGAACGTACTGACAAGGAAGATGGCTGCTGTAGAGACATTGGGTGCGGCGACTGTGCTTTGTACTGACAAAACAGGGACTATAACACGAAATAGGATGACCGTCAGAAAATTATATACGGATGGTAAAATTTTTGATATCAAAGACACAGAGATCATCCCGGAGGAATTTCATAAGCTTATAGAATATGGAATCCTTGCGAGCAAAAAAGATCCTTTTGATCCTATGGAAAAGGCATTAGAAAAATTAGGACATAAAATTGATTCTGAACATATCCACGATTTTACTCTGATCCAAGAATACCCCCTTACCAAAGATCTGCTTGCCCTTTCACATGTGTGGAAACAACCACAAAACTGACATCTCACTATAGCAAGTAAATGAGCACCAGAAGCGATAATGGACTTGTGTCATATGGATAGTAAACAGCAAAAAGCAATATTAGAACAAGTAGAGCATATGGCAAAAGAATGATTGAGAATCCTTGGAGTAGCTACAGCAAAATTTGATGGAAACACATTGCCTGCATCACAACACGATCTTAATTTCACTTTTATCGGACTCATAGGATGGATAGATCCTGTGAGAGAAAGCGTTCCTCAAGCAATCCAAGAATGTCATCGTGCGGGCATCAGAGTGATAATGATAACCGGTGACTACCCTACTACTGCACAATATATCGCCAAAGAGATAGGACTTACTCATCCAGAAAATGTGCTCTTATGAGAAGAGCTTACCCGTCTATCAGAAAAAGAATTGCTTCAAAAAATTAAAAATACCAATATCCTAGCAAGAATCGCTCCTGAAGAAAAACTTATCATCATCAATCTTCTCAAAAAACACGGCCATTTTGTTGCCATGACAGGTGATGGAGTGAATGATGCACCCGCACTCAAGTCTGCACATATAGGAATAGCAATGGGACAAAGAGGGACTGATGTCGCCAGAGAGGCTTCAGCAATCGTACTCCTTGATGATGACTTTTCATCCATAGTCCGTGGAGTCAGGATGGGAAGAAAAATATTTGATAATCTCAAGAAAGCGATGATTTATATCGTAAGCGTTCATATTCCCATAGCAGGTATGGCTATCTTACCTATCCTCTTTTGACGACCTATCATCCTCTATCCGGTACATATAGTCTTCATGGAGTTATTAATCGATCCGGCATGTTCCATCATATTTGAATGAGAAAAAGAAGAATCAAATATCATGTCACGTCTTCCTCGTGATCCCAAAGAACCGCTCTTTGGCAGAAGGACATTATTTCTGAGTGTACTTCAATGATTCTTTGCATTATTTATGGTTCTCTTGATATTCAAGGTATTCATCCGAATATGACAATCTGCAACCGTAGCCAAGACAGCTGCATTCGTAACACTTATCGTAGGAAATATCTCGCTGATTTTAGTCAATCGTTCATGGACTCACAGTATAGTCCATATGCTCAAAGTAAGAAATAAGGCATTGCTTCCCGTAGCTTTATGAGCAATAATATTTTTGGTTATGATGGTCTATGTCCCCGCAGTACAAAATATTTTTCATTTCACTTCTATGGGTATCTGATATTTCCTTCTAGCGATAGCAGGAGGGCTCTTGAGCGTATTCCGATTTGAATGAGTGAAATTTTTCTCAAACAGAAAAGGTATAGAGCTATTGAAGAATTAAATTACTGTTGAAGTTTTTTAGGAATTCACTAAAAGGAACTGGTCCAAATATTGTATAGCTCTGTAGGAATACAGAGAGGAAAGTCCTGACACTCTAAAACAGGTAACATCTAACGGATGTTGAATACCGCAAGGGTAAATGAAAGTGCCACAGAAACGTAAACTATCTGGTAGCAATACTGGAGAAAGATGCAACGCGAGGATGTCCGCCTAGGCGGACTACCTCTACTCAGCTTCCACGATGTGGATTCGAGTGGTAAACCATACCTGGTGCAAGCTTATTCGCTTCGGCGAAAAAGTGCAATACGTTGGCTCTATGCCGACATAGACACATTATACAGTACAACAGAATCAGGCTTATCATTTGGACAAAAAAATAGGGCCGTAGCTCAGCGGTAGAGCGGAAGTCTCCAAAGCTTCGCGTCGAGGGTTCAACTCCTTCCGGTCCTGAATTAAAACAATAAAAAAAATTGCAAATCAAATTGCATTTTTTTTTATAAACGATACAATATATCTGATTTATTCTTAACATTACACGTATGACACAAAAGATAGGACTATTCATTTGACGTTTTCAACCCTTTCATCTTGGACATATCGATGCTATCAAACAAGCAAAAGAATATGGAGTGACTGAATTTTTCATCGGTATCGGCTCTGCCAACAAAGAACATACCGCTGAGAACCCATTCACGTACGAAGAAAGAGAGATGATGATCAGTAAATTATTAGAAGCACAAAAAATAAAATTCACCATCTATCCGATTCCTGATATGGAAAGCGATGAAGATCGGAAAAATCATATCATCAAAAACCTCCCGAAATTTGATGTAATCATCAGTGGAAATCCACGGACTACAAGTATCTTCAAAAAAACAGAATATCCAATATGTGCTATCAAGATAAACAAAGAGATAAAATCAACTACTATCAGACATCTCCTCTACATAGGAGAATCTGAAGAATTAAAAAAATTATTACCTAGTCAAATCCTTGCGTATCTCCAAGGTATCAACGCTGCAAAAAGATTAGGGACATATTTCAGCAATGAAGATATATGACCAAAAATAGTAGTTGATGGTATCGTAGTCACCAAAGATAAATGCATAGTAATCATCGAAAGAAAACATGAACCGTTTGGATATGCATTGCCAGGATGATTTGTCAATTATGGAGAGACTACAGAACAAGCTATCATCAGAGAGATGAGAGAAGAGATAGGTGCGTACGTAAATATAAGAAGAATAGTAGGAGTGATGAGTAATCCAAAAAGAGATCAACGTGGTCACATAATTTCAATAGTATATATCGCAGATGTTGTTTCTGGGAAACTTAAAGCAGGAGATGATGCAAAATCATTAAAAGTAGTGAAACTTGAAGATGCAAAAAAAATGGATCTTCTTTTTGATCATAATGAGATATTAGAGGGAATTACAAGCGTCAACTATAATGAAAAAATTATTTTCTCAACAAATGTTTAACTCACCTGATAACTTTTAGATATCAAGCTATTCTAGAATTATATTCTAGAATATTTTTTACAAACAAGTCAACAACAAGATAATAGAAATAAAAAATAAAGTTATGGAGTTTTTGCATATCCAGAAATATGGGGTATACTTATATCAACATAGTTACTTGTCGTATGGCTCACTACACAGTACCTTGGTATAGGTAATTATGTTGGAGGTATCTCCTCCTTAAACACTATCTAGATCTTATACCCAATAAGATCAGATGGACCCAGAGAGAGTATTGGGGCTCTATAAAATCTACATCAATAGTCAGCTATGTTGATTATATATGTGGGCTGTATGAAGCTCATCCCGATGCTCTCTCGTTAAAAAAACAAGTAATCACATAGTACATAAAAGGGGGAAACACTATTGGTATATCCATTAGTGTTTTTTTGTATTTTTTTTATTTGTAATTGTTTTTTAAAACTATACAATTCAATGTTTCAATGTTTCAATGTTTCAATGTTTACCAAGTTCTATCCTCCTCACCATAGCATTGAATATGAAGTATCATGTATTACGCGACAATCCAGACGAAAATCTGCTGACTAGACTTTTTAAGATAAGATGAATCGATGATGCTATCGAATCTTTTTTGGATCCTAAATTAAATGACTATCGATTAGACCCATTCTTACTTAATGATATGGGTAAAGCGGTAGAAAGAATCTATAATGCCATCCAAAATCAAGAAAAAATAATGATATTCTGAGATTATGATGTAGATGGTATAACCTCAAGTTATATTCTGTATGAATGTATTACAAGATTTCTTAAATATAAGAACATCAGCATACAATACCCAAATAGGATCAAAGAAGGATATGGTATGAAAAAATTACATATAGACGATATGAAACAAAAATGAGTACAGCTTATTATTACAGTAGATAACGGTATCACGTCAATACAAGAAGCTATCTATGCAAAAGAGCAAGAAGTGGATCTTATCATAACAGATCATCATCAACCTCTAGAAATACTTCCTGCAGCATTTGCTCTAGTTAACCCGCAAGTCTCTCCTGATTATCCTTTCAAGTGATTGGCAGGTGTAGGGGTAGCTTTCAAACTCATCTGTGCATTATTGGCGAAGTCCGATTTGAATCAAAATGAAAGAAACCGTATTTTCAATTATTTTCTTCCTATTGTAGCTATTGGAACCGTAGCAGACATCGTTCCCTTGGTACATGAAAATAGGATCATAGTGAAAAAATGACTAGAGCTTTTAAATTCGCGCAAAGATTTACCAGCTTGACTCAAAGGATTTTTGGAATATCTCAATATAAAATGAGCGATAGAAAGTTATCATATATGATTCATAATCTGACCAAGGATCAACGCAGGAGGAAGAATCAGCTCCCCCTATGATTCCCTGCACGTACTCCTTTATTCGGGAGAAAAACAATTAGAATATTTAGATAGATTAGAAGCTATCAATACCGAGAGAAGAAAAATGCAAGAAAATATGTTTAAGGAAGCTGAAGCAGTCTTGGATTTAAGCAAAAAAATGTTGGTCGCTTCCCATGGAGAATTCCATGAAGGAATCGTCGGTATCATATCAGGAAGGATCACCGAAAAATATAATAAACCTTCTATGATCTTAAAAATAAACGAAGAAAAACAGATAGGTGTAGCTAGTTTGAGATGACCCGCGTATTTTAGCGTGATCGATATGCTCAAAAAAAATGGAGATCTGCTAGAAAGGTTCGGTGGACATAGATGAGCAGGTGGATTATCAGTCAAATTAGAGAATCTAGATGCTCTCATCGAAAGATTCAATAACCACTGTGAAGAGATAATAAGTGATGATCATCTCATAAAGTCAGTAAATGTAGATACAAAAATATATGAACATGAACGAAATGATGACACGCTTACAAAGATAGATAGACTCGCACCATTTGGCGAAGGAAATAAAGAACCAGTATTTCTGCTAGAAAACGTCAGCATCCAAAAGATAGAAAAAATAGGATTCAAAGGGAAATGACACCTCAAAATTCACGCAAGATTTGGAGATAAAAAAATCGTCAGTATGTTCCGATCAAGAGGAGATGAGGTAGAAGAGCTCATTACACGCCATCAAACACCCGTATCACTGATAGGGAAAATCAGGAAAGATACTTTCAATGGATGATTTTATCTAGAATGAGTAGATATACAATAATCCAGAATATTTTATTCTTACAATATTTTAATTTTTTAATATTTTTTATGAATCAACAAGAGACAGACCAGATCAAAAATATTATCATGAACATCGAAGAAAAAAGAGACTATATCCCCTATCTTTCTGACTTAGAAAATCATGAAATATTTGGACCTATATTCAAAAGCATATCTGCAGAAGACAAAATAGATGTTCAACATATCATCAATGATTTCATCGCTGAAAAAATAGAAGGGATGACCAAGACCAAATGAGGTCAGCTTTTCAAAAGATTTTACGAAGCATACAATGAATTGTTTTGGAAGTTCAGAACGCTCAATGAAGGAGAAGCTACTGCAAAAAATTTCCAGGAAATAGGTAAACAAGTAGAACAAGAGATGTTCAAACTTGAATGAATACTTACTGAAAAAATGTTCAAACAAGAAAAATGACTCGATAAAGTCATCGATTCATTTTATAAAATAGTTTACACGTTCTTTCCTAAATATAATAAGATTGATCAGGAATAGTTATATTTATATAAATATTTCATCATGTGGAAAATAATAGATGAAGATGGAAAAAATATAAAAGAGAAGATGAAATGTCTTCATGATGTTTTTTGTGATGAAATACGAGACGATAATCCAAATTTGGAAGAGCTGGTCAGATTGCGACCAACATGGTGTGCATCACCTACAGCGATAATACAACGAGTTACTTGAGACGACAAAAAATACATATGAGGAGCAAATTGATGGGGAGTTAGTGATATGCAGGAAGAAATAGAAAGAAGGATAGGAAAAAATACTTTTTCAAAAATACTAAAAAAATATGAAAAAAAAATTTCAGCAAAAAATATCTTTTGGTTAGATAATATTTTTTTGGATGCTGAATACAGAAAGCAATGAATATGAAAGATAGTATATTATAGCATGGAAACAGAAGCCATAGAAAAATGATTCACTCATATGCTAGTAGACACAAAGACAGAAAAAAAATGGCTTATCAAACGATATATAAACCTATGATTTCAAAAAATTGATGATTTTATCTGTAATGGAGAAAATTTTACACTATTAATAAAAAAAATATAATAAGATTGATCAGGAATAATTACCCGACAAAATGAAGAAAAATTCCATTATATTTCTGCACCTGAACAACATTAACCTCTGTACCATCATTCAGTACTACAGCTCCTCTATCTCAGATCTGACCTCCGCTTTCTGCATAGAAAGGCGTACTATCAAATACTAATATCCTTTGTCACTGTATTTCAAAATCCTTGAGTAATTTCATACCATCAGCTTCCAAAGTATCATATCCTACAAAATTTGTAGGAGTGATTCATTGCAGATGACTTGCTCGATCTATTCATTGTTTGAACATATCTTTGGATCATGCACGTGATCTTGCCTGTTGCGCTTCCATCTCTTTTTCAAATCATTGCAGATCAAGTGACAATCATTCTTCTTCAACGATTTCTTTCGTCAATTCCAAAGGAAATCCAAACGTATCATAGAGTTTAAAGATATCTTTTCCTGAAATAGTCTTTTTAGTGGATGATGTGATCAATTCATTAAGTAATTTTTGTCCATGCGTGATAGTCTTTTGGAACTGATGAGCCTCTTTGATGAGTACTATACTAATCTCTTTTGTATCTGCCTTTGTTTCCATCAATGCATCTACAAAAGTGACAATAGTCGTGATAAACGTATCAAATACTTCTTCAGATACCGGCTTCAAAAGCATGAAATTATAATACATCCTTCTGATCAATCTTCTGAGTACATATCCCCTTCATTCATTGGAAGGGATGATATCATGAGAGATCAAAAAGAATGCTGTCCTGATATGATCAGCTATTATCCTGCATCTTCTTTCATTTCCTTTATAAGTGATATCAAGCGTTCTTTCTATCAAAGCAAGCAAAGGAGCAAAAATATCCGTATCAAAAACAGTCTCTTTTTCTTGTAAGACTTTTGCCATCCTTTCGAATCACATACCTGTATCAACATTCTGATTTTTTAATTTTGTGAGTTTACCGGTATCATCACGATAGAATTCCATGAATACATTATTCCATATTTCCAACCGATTAGGATCATCAGTTTTTGGATTAGAGCCTTTAGGAGGAAATTTAGATTTTCCTACTCGATAGAAAATCTCAGTATCAGGTCCGCATGGTCCAACAGGTCCAGGACTTCGTCGATTATTATCTGCTCACATATACGCTATCCTATCTTCGGGCATTCCTATATCTTTCCAATATCATGCTGTTTCTTCATCTCTAGGGGCATCCTTGTCTCATTCAAATACGGTGACTGCTAATTTTTTGACATCAAAACCAAGAACATCAACTAGAAATTCCCAGCTTCGTTGCACTGCTTCTTTTTTGAAATAAGAGCCCAATGATCGATTTCCCATCATCTCAAAACACGTAAGATGACTTGCATCCCCTACTTCATCGATATCTACAGTTCTGACACACTTTTGGATATTAAATAATCTCTTACCCAACTCATGCTCTTTACCAGAAAGATACGGAATCAATTGCTGCATTCCTGCAATAGTAAACATAGCGGTACTTTCTTTACCGCCGACCAATGAAGTTTCTGGAAGATATATATGCTGTTTTGATAATCGGAAATTATTCCGATGATTTCTGAGGAGTTTAGCTGATATTTTTTCCATAGTTTTCAAGCTTATTTATAAACAGAAATTAAATTACAAGTTTTGATTTTTGCTCCCTGTTCCTTGTTCCTTGCATCTATAATTTTAATTGAGTTGTTTGAGTACTTTATTATTTTGGATACTATCTATGAAATCATATAATGAGACTTTATTCACTCATTCGTTAGTCAAGATATACATTTCCGGTCTATTACCGCTTGGATCAGGGATATCGATATCAACTACTCTATTAGTACCTCCTAGATCAAATTTGAACATGAAGACATAGTAGAGTCCATACGTATAATTATACTGATCAGCATTTTTTGCTGGACGAGAATCATAGACAGTGAAAGTCTGATTGATCCTATCAAATAAGTAAATATATTTTGAATTTATAGAACTGATGATTTTTACATCATTGGAATATTGCAATATTTTCTTGTCTCCTCAAAGTAATCTGATTTCACGAGCATCAAGAGTGAATGCTGTTGGAGGGTTTCTTCGGAATTGATATAATTTACCTTCCTTCCGTGCCAAGAAAGATCAATCTACAGCGAAGTTAGAAAGCCCAGACCCAAAGTTAAATCCTGTCATATTTGCACCCAGATAATATTTTTGTCCTCCTTGATATATAGTCTGTGATCCTAGAGTATTACGATATCTAGTGACCAATGTAGTATTACCTGCTGCGCTTACATTGTTTTCAAAAACATAGAGATTAGCTTTTCCATAGGTGACAACTCCCGCTATATTTTTTGTAAATGGTTCAGTATCAGTAGTGGTGACCGGTTGTGCTCATTCCTTATTGATAGAATAGATGTTTGAATTGGTAGTGAAACAATAGAGCCCATCCTTTAAGAGATTAAGACCACACCCTTTCATCATATCGGCAGGAGGAAGATTGTAATCAACCAATGAACCTCTCATATTATCATCAAGCGATCCCACCAAAGCAGATTTGCTTCCTGCAATGATCATGTTTCTCCATACATAGAGCGATTGGATATCACCTAATTGTGAAACTTCCGCAGGATTGAAAGACAAGATTTTAGTTTTCTTACCAAGCGTAGCATCATCAAACTTTGATAGATTGCTTACGTAGACGATATTAAATCATTTGTAATATTCTGATTGTAACAATTTTCTGAATTGAGCGACATCTTCAAGCCATCTTCCCTTACTTTCAAGGACATCAAGCTTACTGAGGATTTCGTTATATTTGAGAGATTTTTCTTCAGAAGTCGGATCCATACCCTGGAACATAAAGAGATCTTTCTTGATATCCTCTATCGTAAGATCGATAGTCACTCCATCAGAAGTCACAAACGTATCCGTATTTGATTTCAATACCTGAGAAAGCAGATTGATCACCATAAACAAGATGAAAATACCGAGAATAGCTACGGTTGCTTGATACTTATTTTTGAATAGAGTATTTTTTATCTTAAGGAAAAATGAATTTTCGCTCATCTTAGAGATATATTCTTCATGCGCTTTTACAGGTGCTCCTGTAATGAGATAATGAAAGATGAAACCGAATGATTTCTTGTCCAATCTTGCATTGAGCAATTCTTGGAAAAAATTGATCAAGTGAGTATCTTCTGATTTTAATATGCTTTCCATTTCCTTGAAATCGCTCGTATCAAATACATCAGAGATTTTAGTTCCGACATATAATATCTGATCATGAGTTTCTAGATCTCCCTCTATGAAATCAGAGAACAAATCTATCTTTCCTTTATCATTGAGTGAGTTGCTCAATGAATAATATAATTTCTCATTTCTGAAAATCATCACGCTCACATCACCGATCATGGAAAGCATTACGATATTATCCAACACAAGTTGGATGTATCATTTGATACCGAAAAAATCAACATCACGGACTTTGTCAGCAAAAGCCTTGAGTCTTACATTCAAGTTCTGAAGAGCTATTTCAAAATTATTTTTGATGGTATCGACATCATATTCTTCATCGCTGATCTTGTCCTTGAGTTCAGCAACAAATTCTTGAAGCAAATCTTTTTGGAAGTCCAAAAATTTATCTGATTGGAATCCGACAAACATTTTTATCTTGATTCCATTTTGCGCTTCTTCAACAAAATTGAATACATGTTCTTCGTTAAGATAGAGAAATTTTTTTTCTTTGATATGCATCAGAGGACAACATAAAACAATAAAAAATCAAAAAAATTACACAACTACATATCTATGTATATATCTTTACTCTTTTTTCAATATCAAATAGGAGAAAATATACCTAAAAAGGGCCAAAGTAGAGAGCACTTTTTTCATATTTCTCTTGGGATCAGAGACAAGTCTTCGTAACCATTCCAATTTGATAGTTCTTATGAGTTTAGGTGCTCTTTTTTGCTCACCTACCCAAAAATCAAAAGTACCTCATTGATTCATAACAAGAAGCTTATATTTATGGATATTCTCTCTGTTAGTCAACGCCCAAATCTCTTGGATAGGATACTCAGGAGTCGTCCTAGCAACCAATAACAAATTAATCGCCTCTCATCTCCCCTTCAATGATAATTCAAGGGCATTCCAGTCTAGATTTGTATATCCATCCTGCGCATAAACGACGGTATACCCTTGTTTGAGGAGCAGATCTTGAGTCTTTTTGAGAAGATGCGGATATGTTCCATACAAGATGATATTCATAGCCCTTCCAGGATGATATTCTTTGATATAGGAAAGAAAATACGGGCAAAAATCAGTACCATTCAGATTTTTGAGTCGTTTCTTTTTTGCAAAATAGGTGAAAAGCTGTAAAGCGATGCCATCAGGCAAGACTACATCAGCATCAAGGATAGCCTGTTGATACAATGCATAAATACCGTGGATATTTATATTTTTATAATCGGATAATAATGCTTCACTAAAATCCTCTACAGGAGTATTGCTCTGATGACGTGAAAAAAGTTTTTTGCCTGCAACGTTAGCAAAATAGAGATAATCTACGATACAAAAACCTTTCTTGTCATAGAGTCCAAGAATATGTTCACATGCCTGATCGGTATTTCACTGAAATAAGGTATTGAGGATGCGTTTGTACACAGAAATATATTTAGAATCTAAAATATGATTTAGTCATTGCGAGGATCCGCTTAAGCGGAAACGAAGCAATCTATTATTGAATATTAGATCGCCACGCTTCGCTCGCGATGACAAATAATTTCTATTTTAAATGTAAAAAAATCAGTCTATATTACAATACAGAAAGGATTGACTTTATAGGTAATATATGTATAGTTAAAATTACAAACAAATAAAAAAAAATAAAAACATGGAAACAGAAACACATATCGAAACATTTATTGAGGAACATATTGTCAAATCATATGATCGCATAGCAGATCTATTGCAGCCAAATATGTTAAAAGAAATCAAAAAAATGAATGAATTTATAAAAAGATTCATGGAGGACAAAAAGAAAGAATTTAAATCTGCAGAAATAATATCAATAACAGATGCATTCTTAACTTTAGAATCAAGGAAAACTAGTAATGCAAATTATTGCAATCCGACAAGAATTATGTTAATACGGACTCTTGTATATAAAAGGACTATACAACAACCCCCAAAAACCAGAAAAGCATAAAAGGAACCGTATTTCGGTTCCCTTTTTTTATTATATAAAAATTCAAATAATTCGTAATCCGTAATTCGTAATTAATTAATTATTTCCAAGTCCACACCGGGATAATAATATTGCAATATCTGCTCTAATGTCCATCATTTTTCTGCAAGATACTGAGCTCATTTTCCACTGAGTCCGACACCATGTCAGTTGAAATCAAAGCATGCAGCGAAGTCTAATTTAGACTGAAGATACGGAGTATCGTTCCATCCCCGCTTCTCTTTTGCTGACCGAGTGAATCCAGCAGAACAGCTGAAATAGGGAAGAATAGGCACATATCCATTATACATGATGACCGTATTTTTGATATCTGCCAACAAACCTGCAGACATCGTAGATGTTTTTTCTCGTCCCGCTCAGACATATTTTTGGAACATATCTGGATTGTCTATCGCTTGATAACTTGCTCCCGCAGGGATTGAGGGATGCGTGTTCTGTCCATTGATATAGAACAAGGTATACATCTTTGCAAGCAACAACACTAGTTTCTGTTTCTCGCGATTTTCAGTATCACTCGTTTCAGCGATACCCTTCATATAGTTATCAAATGATGTTTTATTTATGACAACCGCTTGATCTACAAATTCACTTGTCGCAAGATTTTTGATGCTTTCTTTTTTCCAGATCAATGATCCTCTAAAGGTATTCCATTGGGTACCTCCATATGATTTTCTTAGATAATTATTTACACGGACCAATCCTCCATCCACAGAGGAGATTTCAAGATGAGTTACAGCTAGTGCATTTTCAAAAGTTGGAAGTGTAAGATAGACAAATCCATTACTGGTTTCTATGATAGGATTAGTATCTGTATATCCGGTTTCATCAGTTTGGATAGTACATCATCCATCACAAGAGATTTCGTATCTTGAGTAGCTCGTACTCAGTTCATACAACAGGATATTGAGAGGAGTATCAACCAGAGTTTTGAGATCAGATAAAGTTATTTTGGAAGTTATCTTAGTGATGCTTTGTGATGAAGGAGTGATTGATTTCCTCGTAGCATACTCCTGCTTGAGCTTATTTGCTATAGTAGCAAAATCTTCTTGCCGGATGAGATTCATAGAAAATGTTTTGGTACCTTCAGACGTAACTACAGAGATAGTCTTGAGTCCGCTTATTCATTTTTTAGTCAAAGAGATTGAGAGTTTATTATCATTTGAACTGCATGATCCTATAGCAATAGTGTCATCGCTAGTAGTACATGATTGTATTCCTGTCCATCTGATAGGAAGCGTAAAAGTATCTGTTATAGTATCAGAATAATATCGTCCTGCCACAATACTGCCTCTCTCTATTTTTGGAGCAATAACAGGTTTTTTGTAAACGACCAATGCTATTTTAGATAGATTTTCACTGACTTGATCTCTGATCTCTGGAAACAAAGCATACAGATTAGCCCCGGGACAAGAAGTGACTCATGCATCCTGATGCCCTGCTAGAGTATAGTTAGTATATGCTTTAAGATAAGGAGTGGTATCATCAACCTTGAAATAGGTAGTAGTAGCTTTGGGATTAATTCTATATTTTTTTGCCAATGCAGTAGTCAGTTTGACCAATGCTTTGAGTGCTGCATCTGTAGGGACATTGACATTAAAATTTCACATCATGGAGATTCCTACCGTTGGGGTATTATTCCAAGCCACATGGGCTCCTACCACTCAGGGTCATCACGCTCTCCCCTCGTAGATATTTCCAAAAGGATCAATGACAAAATTATATCCGATATCACCCCATCCTCTCGTGAGGGCATGATATTTATAGATATTTTGCATTTCTATGATTGCTGCGTCTTTTCATCACGTCATCAATGCTGTATTATCATCTGCAGTATGATGGATGATGATTTTAGTTTTATGAAAATGGATGCTTTCCGGCCATTTGAGAAAATTATCGCCGAATGATTCGCGATATTGATCTACCAATTGTTCACTCGGCGTCGTAGCGATAAGATAATCAGTAGCAATCTGTCCTTGGGACTCGTTTTGTACAAGTGAATTAGATTCAGTATCTTTCTGTTGCTGACGGAGAGCATCTCTTTCAGTTTTTGATTTGTCAGTATATCTCAAAGTTTCATCAGCTCACCATTGTGCACGAGTGATGATAGTCACTCCAGGCAGATTCCATCATGCAGCAGAGACAAAAGAAGTGAACCCAGCCAATAAAAACATGACTATAACTATTTTTTTATACATTTTTAGAAACACAAAAATAAAGCAAGATTAGCATAGCTAAAAGCCTTATTTTTTCAATAAGAAGATATCATAATATATAGTATGCAAATGTTCGTGCAGTCCGTCGCAGATATACACTTCCATGGGTATATATAGATAGTATTCTTTATTAGTGTAATAGGAGCATTCTTGCAGTCCGTCGCAGATATATGCTTCTGTTATTGTTTTTTATTAGGATGATGTACGGGTAGTATAGCATGGAAATTTGTCTTAAAAAAAACACAGGTTCCAACATAATATATAATACAACAGCCTTCTTACCTTCCGGTACCTGTTATTTTGTATATTACATGGGTCGAGCCTATGTTGATTCAAAAAAACGTGGGTGAAAAACTTTTGAGCCTTAGATTAAACAATTTCTTTATTAAGATTTTATCTATTACTTTAGCCTGTAAAGTATAACTATTAGCTATTGAAAGTCAAGGGATATTAATTAAATACAAATATGGTATTAAAACATTAAAATATTATTAATATTAAAATATTCACCAAATAACATACTAATAAACAGCATCTTCCAAATCTTTTAATCTTTTAATCTTTTAATAATATGTCTTTTACGCATTTACACGGCCACAGTACCTTCTCCTTCTTAGAAGCGATCGGAAAACCAGCATATATCATCAAAAAAGCGAAAGAGCTCTGAATGGACGCCATCA
This sequence comes from uncultured Candidatus Peribacteria bacterium, assembly GCA_964495905.1. Classification (GTDB taxonomy): domain Bacteria; phylum Patescibacteriota; class Gracilibacteria; order Absconditabacterales; family Absconditicoccaceae; genus CAJBLF01. Next base: position 71,460 of record CAZBWN010000029.1, on the reverse strand, counting down.
CAATCACCGATTACAACGGCATGTATGGAATGGTGAAATTTTACCAGTTAGCAAAGGACGCAGGGATCAAACCTATCATAGGGGTAGAATTAGGATTTGTCATGGATATCAATTCTCAGTTCTCTGAACAGCAGATAGGAAACATAGTCATCATAGCAAAAAGCAAAGAGTGATATCAGTCATTGATGGAATTGACGTCATTTGCCAATAAAGAAGGGATAAAAGGTAAACCGAAATTAGATCTCCAAGCGTTGAAGACATTCTGAAGAGAAATTATCTGTCTCTTTGGATGAGCAAATTCATGGATAGGAAAGATGATCTCTCTTGATGAAAAAGAATCTAAGATGATTGAAATCATCCACATGCTCCAAGACACTTTAGGAAAAGAAAACGTCTATCTAGAGATCATAGCGCAAGACTATAATGAGACAAACGAATCCAAAAAAGTGAATGAGATCCTTTTAGCGATAGCAGAAAAAGAGCAGATAGAATGCGTAGTGAACAATAATTATTTCTATCCTGCAAAAGAAGATAAACAAGCACGAGAAGTAGCTCTTGCTATCAAGGATGGACTCAAGATATATGATGAAAACAGAAGAAAACCAAAGGGACAATTCCACATCATGACAGAAGCAGAGATCAGAGAGATTCTTGAAAACAATGGACTAGATAAAAATATAATCAATCAACTGATCCAGACCAACAACAAGATTGCTGACCAAGTAACGACAGCAATAGACCTCAACCAGACCCTCTTTCCAAACTACGAAACTCCTGAAGACGTGAAAGAATTATATGAACAATATAAGGCTGGGTTGGTAGTGAAGGAATAGATTATTTAGCCACAATATACAAACAAACAATATTCATAAATTTAATTTTAATTTTTTAATTTTATAATTATGTCACAATTTACAGAATGAATAGCCTTACAATGAACTATTCTCGTAAAGACACATCGCTTTGGAAATGACACAATAAGTTCAAGCTTATTAAAGGCTTTATGAGAAGACAAGACATTAGAAAAACAAAATAGAATCCCATTAGAAATAAGAAAAATAAGACTGGACGATAATTTTGAAAACCAGCCTGAAAATGATACAATAAATTTTTTAAAGGAATTAATTACAAAAAATTTGAAAGTAAAAGATTCCGAAAAATTTCACAATTGAATAGTCTTACATGTAAGTGAAATTTTCAGACCAGAACTCATACATAGCGACATATATAAGGATCCAAACAATAAGGATGGCTCCATCGCAATATGAAAAATCAGAAAAAACGATAAAATAGTATTTTGAAAAGAAGATATTTGAACATCAAACAATTTAGAAAAAACCATAAAAACATGTCTATCACATGTATTGAAGAATGAAAACGATATAGTAACAATTGAAGAAGCTCAAGAAAATCAGTTTGTTATTTCCAAAATAACATTTAAACCATCAATTTAGAACCAGACCCTCTTTCCAAACTACGAAACTCCTGAAGATGTGAAAGAATTATATGAACAATATAAAGATGGATTGGTAGTGAAGAAATAGGATTCATTCAAACATTTACATCACAAATACATCCATGTTACACATCAAAAAACCAGAAATATTTACTCCCAAATTTGAAATTGTAAGCTGTTTTGTGGAATATCAAAACGAGATTCTTCTGTTATTGAGACAAGATCATAAAAGTGAGCCCAATACCTACTGAGTTCCTGCAGGGAAAGTTGATAAATGAGAAAAAATAGATGATGCGATACTCAGAGAAGTACAAGAAGAAACAGGCCTAGAACTTAAAAACATAAAATATTTTAAAAAACTCTATGTTCAATATCCTGAATACGAATTTATATATCATATATACCACAAAAAGCTTAAAGAAAAACCTCAGATAAAAATCAATCTTGAAGAACACAAAAAGCATATTTGGAAAAGTCCCGAACAAGCATTAGAAGAAAATCTTATTCAAGAATTAGACGCTTGTATAAAGATGTATTATAAGATCTAATCAATAATTTTCTCAATTTAAAAAAAGAGAGCCTGAAAAACAGAACTCCCTCGTTTGGTCAATCGGTTAACCAGCCAAACTATGCTTTATAAAAAAATCAAAAAAAAATAAAGCAACTGATATATAGTAGCAATAAAAAAGAGGAAATCAAAGGAAAACAGAGGTTGACTTAATCTACAAAATAGATATATAAAGCCCATAAAAATAAAATAATATAAACTAAAAACAAATAAACAAAAATCTATGGAAAAATTAAAAAAATTATCCCCTGAATTACAAAAAAAAATCATTACAGGAGAAAGACCATTCACCCCAAATCCAAACACACCCGTAACCAACTTTTTGGTAAATCAGAAACGCCACTGCAATGGTGGAAAAACTGTTGATGCTGGAAGATGGTTAAAGGAACATTTAGATAAAGGTGGAAAACTATTTATCACGATGGCAGGTGCTGGTTCCTCATTCCAAATGGGTATCCCGATCAGTGAACTCATCCGTGCAGGAAAAGTTCATGGAATCTCTGTAACAGGAGCAAACATGGAAGAAAGTTTATATCGCTATGTGGCACATAGCCATTACGCATATATCCCCAACTACATGGAGCTTACTCCTGCAGAGGAAAATGAACTTCGCATAGCAGGTTTACGAAGGATCACTGACACGTTTCTACCTGAAGATGAATCAGTAAGAAAAATTTTGCCCGCAACTGAAAGCCTCTGGCAAAAGGCAGAAAATGAAAACAAAAGTTATTTATGGCATCAATTTTTCTTTCAATTATTTGAAAATAATTTGATAGAAAAAGATCCTGAAGCAAATGAAGATGATTGTTGGTTATATCAGGCTTGGAAATACAAAATTCCGGTATATGTACCGGGACCAGAAGACAGCACCATGGGAAATATTTTTACTCATGCATGCTACAATGGAGATCATTCATTTCTTTCCAAATATAAACTTGAACGACCTATCAATCCATCAATTATCAAATCCAATTTTGCTTACATGCATCACCTGGCAGAATGGTATGTAGATAATACCAAAGATTCATCTATTGCAATTATACATTTAGGAGGAGGAATCGCTGCAGACTTTCCTATCTGTGTAGTTCCCCACCTCAAACATGATTTTTTACATGATGAATCACCTGAAGCAAAGGACAAACTGATCACCCCATGGGCAGGATTTATTGAAATCCATTCATCACCCATGAGTTTTGGATCATATTCCGGTGCAGGGTGGAAAGAAAAAATCACTTGGGACAAAATCCCAACGGATGGATTCGGATTACAGATATTCGGTGATTACACCGAGCATTTCCCTGACATCGCAGCAATTATTTTAGGAAAATAACACTAACAACATTAAAACTTCCGGTATCCCCGGAAGATTTTTTTTTATACAAACAAAAAAATAATTTCAATTTGAATCCCAATATTTTTTCCATAAACTCCCGATTACTAAATACTAAGTTCTAAATTCTATCCCGCCTTGCGGGACTTCGCTTCGCTCGAATTCTAAATTGATCATTCTAAATTCTAAATTCTGCATTTTAAATTCTAAATTCTAAATTTTACTCATGGATATCAAACAATATATAGCAAGTCAGCTCAACGAAGAACAGACAAAAGCCTGTATCCACATCGATACTTCCTCACTTATCATAGCAGGAGCTGGAAGTTGAAAGACAAGAGTGCTTACCTACAAGATAGCGTACATCGTACAAGCTAAGAATATTCCTATTAATAGAATTTTAGCAGTGACATTCACCAACAAAGCATCTAACGAGATGAAAGAAAGACTTGTGAAGATTTCTGAAGAGATGCCAACGATGAAGAAAGCAGCTATAGAAAAAAAAGTAGCTGAATCAACTGAAGCAAAAAATGAGGAAGATAGCATTGCTGACTTTTTAGAAAGCATCCAAGAAAATGAAGAAGTGCTTACTCCAAGAAAATTCTATACTATTGAATCATTAAAACGGATTGGAACTTTCCATAGTATCTTCCTCAAAATATTAAAAGAAGATATAGAAAAGTTAGAAATGAAATACAATAAAAACTTCGGAATCCTTGATACCAACGAAGCACAATCCGTAGTCAAAGAGATTCTTAAAAAATTGAATCTTCAAGAAGTATTCAAAGTCGCTGAAGCGAAAAACTTCATCTCCAAGCAAAAAAATAATGGCTTTGATGCTGAGTCCTCTATCAAAGATATCAAAACAGATTATGATCAGACGATGTATAAAGTCTACGAACAATATCAGAAAGAATTAGAGAAAGCGAATTCATTAGACTTCGATGACCTTTTACTCCTCCCCTACCGCTTATTCAAAAAAAGCAAAGAAACACTCACCAAATGGCAAAATAAATTTGACTATATATTAGTGGATGAGGCTCAAGATACCAACTGGATACAGTTTGAACTCATAAAAATGATTTCTGGAAATGAAGGTAATGTAACACTTATCGGAGATGATTTCCAAAGCATCTATGGACGAAGATGAGCATTGATGGAAAACTTCTTGAATGTAAAACAATACTGGCCGGATATCCAGATGTTCAAATTACAGATCAACTATCGTTCGAGACCGCACATCGTACATGCAAGTAATGCCATCATCAAACACAATACCAATCAATATGAAAAAAATATCGTTCCTCACAGAATAGGTGACGATAAGATCACTATCTTTTCTCATGGGAGCGAAATGGATGAAGCAGCGAATATCATTGACCTCATCAAAAAGATGAAAGAATGAGCCAAGATAAAATCCCGATGATCAATCGCGATATTATATAGGACAAATGCTCAATCTTCCCCTTTTGAACAGCTCTTCATCCAAGAAGGGATACCCTACAAAGTACGATGAGCATTCAAATTTTTCGAAAGAAAAGAGATCAAGGATATTATTTCCTACGTAAGATACCTCTGTAATCCAGCAAACACTATTTCCCTCAAAAGGATATTGAATATTCCAAATAGGAAAATCTGAAAGACTACTATAGAATACCTCGACGAACAAGCAGCAATCAAAAATACGCCATTGATCAACATCCTCGAACAAAGCATGAATGAATGATCTGATATAAAAGTCACTCCGATGGCAAAAAAATGAATCCAGGAATTTCTAGAATGCATGAAAGAGATGACTGAGCACATACAAGAGCATAGACCCTCAGAAATCATAGGAAAACTCGTAAAGAGAATAAAATATAGGGACTATCTCGTCAAAGAAGAATGAAGTGATGCCCTAGCTGATGAAAAATATGAAAACATCGGACAGTTGATCAACATGGCGGATAAATATGTAGAGATAGGTGAAGATACACTCAGACAATTTCTAGAAGAAGTAGCATTGCTTTCAGATATCTCAGAAAACGAAAAAGGAGATATTGATGCAGTGAAGTTGATGACCGTACATTCAAGCAAAGGATTGGAATTTCCTATCGTATTCGTCGCAGGACTAGAAGATAACATCTTTCCGTTATCCAATGCAATGATGGAACCGAAACTTTTGGAAGAAGAACGCAGACTGATGTATGTAGCTATTACGAGAGCCAAAGATGTACTCTTCCTCTCTCATGCAAATAGCAGGATGACACGATGACAGACCAAGATGAATCCCCCAAGCAGATTCTTAGATGAAATACCCGTAGAATTGATCAAAAGATTCGAACTCTGAGGAAGTGCTGATCCTAGTCGTGGACCAGATATAGAAGAATGAAATATCGTAAAACATAAACTCTTCGGAACAGGATACGTATTAGAAATATGGAATCATCTCGCTATCGTAAAATTTCATAATCCGAAATTTGGTGTCAGAAAGATTGAATGCAGATTTTTGGAAATAGTTAAAGCATCAATAGAATAAAAAATATTTAAAAAAATAACCCACAAGAAATTGTGGGTTTTTTTTTATTCCATGTAGTCCCCCTGTTAAGGGGGAATGAGGGGGTTTGTTAATTTGTTAATTTTTTTATTTCAAAATATCCAACAACTGTTCCAAACTAGAAATAGAAATATACCCTTTATGCTGGATAATTCACGAAGAAGCTCTATTTACATGCACAGGATCTATATCAGCATTTTTTGCACCTTGAACATCAGAAGACAAACTATTCCCTACCATGACTATTTGATCTGCATGATATCAAGAAATATTTTTGAGACAATCAAATATTTTTTTATCAGGTTTAATCAAACCGACATTACATGATAATACCTCATAATCAAAAGTATGAGGCAAAAGAGTATTCAACGACTCAATATACGGCTGAGCGATATTAGAAATTGCTGCTATTTTATATCATCTCTCTTTCAAGGCAAACAAAACAGATGATGTTTCCGGAAAAAGTCATACAGAATTAATCTCATTACGAAGAGCATTACGATATATATACAAATACTCATCTATTTTATTTTTTGGAAGTATATCGGGAATGATATTTTCTATAGGCGTATTAGAAGTCAGTAAAACTTTTTTTAATTCACGTCTTCTATCAGAAATTCACAAATCAGAAAAAAGTTGTGCATAACAGAGATGTTCACCTTGTATGCTAAAACACGTATCATAAAGATCAAATGCTATAAGTTTTTTTTCTTTCATATCACAAACCAAAATAAACTTACCATACTATATAATACAGATATTTCATTTTATTTCCATATTATTAATATAGCATATATCTTTCAATCTTTCAATCTTTCAATGTTTTAACCTTTTAATATTTTTCAAATGATTGATAAAAATTTTCTTTATGCTATAGTCGGTGCATCAAACTCCAAAGAAAAGTACGGATACAAAGTTTTTAAAGATTTGCTAGATGCAGGATATAAGGTACTACCTATCAATCCAATCGAGAAAGAAATATTGGGAGAAAAGGTTTTTTCTACACTTTCAGAAGTAAAAGAAAAAATAGATGTAGTTGTTTTTGTAACTCAACCCGTAGTCACAGAAAAAATATTGGAAGAAGTCAAAAAAATAGGAATAAAAAACGTCTGGTTACAACCCGGCGCACAAAGTGATGCAGCAATCGCATTTTGTAAAAAAAATAATATCGGATGCATCTATGATGCATGTATCATGATCCAGAGAAAAATATAAAATAAACCACAAAAAATATATTTCTGATGGTATCAAAAGATAAAAATCATTTTAAACTAGGTATAAACTAGCATTTCTAAAGACAAATTATTTTTTATTGACACAATAACTTTTATGAGTAAGACATGGTACTTCCTCAAAAAAAATTAAAAATATAACATAATCTATACACTATATTCGATATGTAAACTACATTTTTTTTGATGTGATGAATATATAGGTAAGAACTAGTAACATTCAAATACCATTTTTTTAAAAAAAGCATGATTGCATTTGCTTTTTTCGTTTCCTTACATATAAAAATTGTAGCAAGGAAAATTTAACTTTTAATAGTTAAATTTCTACCTAGCATTTTATCTCTTATTATATACCACAAATGGTAGTTAAGAAAAAAGTTGCTAAAAAAGCACCAGCTAAAAAAGTAGTTAAAAAGGCTGTAAAAAAGGTTGCTAAAAAAGCTCCAGCTAAAAAAGTAGTTAAAAAGGCTGTAAAAAAGGTTGCTAAGAAAAAATAACCTTTTTAAAAAGCAAAAACAAAAAAAAACAAATACTCTGTCTACGGGCAGAGTATTTTTGTTTGAAAAAATAAGTGTAATAGATAGTATTTAGTGACAAATGTCATCCTGAGTGAAATCGAAGGATATATTCTTCACTCACGTTCAGAATGACAAAAATTTTTTTAAATTTAAAATGTAAAACTTTGACAAAGGTCTTAGTCTGAATGTCATGAGGAGTAGATTCTGCAATCACTGCATATCTCTTACAACAGCAAGGATATGAAGTAGTAGCATGATTTATGAAAAATTACGTCTCTGACAGTGGAAATTGTACAACATATAATGATGCAGAAGAAGCCATCAAGGTTTCAAAATTTTTGTGAATAGAGATTATGTCTTTTGATCTTCAAAAAGAATACAATGAAAAGATAATTGAATATATCTACAATGGATATCAACAAGGGATAACACCCAATCCCGATGTACTATGTAATTCATTGATAAAATTTGATGTATTTCTCCAGAAAGCGATGGAGTTATGATTTGATTATATCGCTACAGGACATTATGCACGCATTGAAACAATCAAAGCAACAAAAAAAACAACATATAAACTCCTCAGATGAGTGGATTATAACAAAGACCAATCATATTTTCTTGCAGGACTCAATCAATTTCAGCTTTCTAAATCATTATTTCCTGTCTGAGGATATACTAAACCAGAAATCAGAGCATTAGCAAAAAAAATATGATTGCCCAATGCTGCACGCAAGGACAGTCAGTGATTATGTTTTATCGGAAACATTCCTATCAAAGATTTTTTACTCAAAAAACTTCCAAAAAAAGAAGGAGACATTGTAGATACCACAGGAAAAATTGTAGGTAAACACGAATGAGCATATTTTTTCACGATAGGACAGAGACAAGGACTAAAACTCCCCTTCAAGGCATATGTGATAAAAACCGATGTCAAAAAAAACAGAGTGATAGTGGGAGACAGAGAAGATAAACAACTCTTTGATAAGACTATTGCTACCACAGGACGACATTGGATCAGAAAATCATATACCCTTCCGACAAAGATACTGGCAAAAATCAGATACAGACAAGAGCCACAAGAAGCAACTCTCAAAAGAAACAAGCAAAAAGATATCGTAGTGACGTTTAAAGAGAAACAACGAGCTATTGCCCCAGGCCAGACCATAGTCGCATACAAATGAGATGAATGCATAGGTTCTGGCATCATAACTAGCTAACATATAAGAAAAAAGTCAAATAATTCTGTCAATAAAATTTGACAGGATTTTTTTTTGGAATATAATCATATATAGATACATGATACACGATTTATGATACTAGATTTACTATTTGATACTTGTATCTTGAATCTTAAATCTCTTTAATAACAAAAAAATAGCATGAAACGCATCCAGGAAAATATTCAAACAATCAGCAAAGAAAGTATGAAGAAAGGAATCACTACTCTTATCCTTCTTTTTTTCGCGATGGTTATGATATTTCAAAAGGATGCACCGACTACAGGGCTACAATTCGTACGGAATACCGACGAAGCATTCGTGCATAATGTAGCTGATCAGCAACGAGATTATCTTTTTCAAAATGAATCAGGACAAGCGACATATCAAGGCGAAATGAATACAGGAATTATAATAAACAGTACAGGAATGATAGATAGTCTAATCAATCCGGATGAAGTTACACAAATCATCGGGAATGAACAAACAGGACAAATAGATACAGGAACGATGAGTACAGGAAATTTAGATTGTATCACTCCTTGGGAAGAAAAAATTAAAAATAAAGATTTTGTCTTAGCATATCAACAAAGAGCAGACGTAAATACTATCTGTGATATAGAAAAAAGAGTGTGTACAGAGGGAGTACTTTGAGGAACATTCAGCTGAGCTTCATGCAAAGAAGGTGTAATTTATGAATATACAAAAGCACCCGTAGTTTCCTACAATCAAAAAGTGCTTAATGAGTATATTCAACCCACAACACCTATAAATGTATGAGCAGAATTCGATACACAAGGAAAAATAAATACAACAGAAAAACCAATAGATATCCGAGGAACAACGAACTCCCCAGTTACTACACAACCAGCTATAAAACAAAGTCCATTACCCAACAAAGCTAGCTGTAAAACTCCACGAGGACAAACCATCAAACACGGACAGTTTGTAAAAGCATATAAAGCTCCCCGTGGATTTATTGATCTTCCTTGTAATGTGGAGCTCAGAGCCTGCGTAAACTGAAGTTTAAAAGGATCATTAACCAATGCAAAATGTAATTATACTAATACAACATATACTGATTATCTCACAGGTTCATCTACAATGAATACGGGATTCTTCTTTTTCGAATGGATTAAATCGATATTAAACTAACAAAAAAAAACCGGTCAAAACTAGCCGGTTTTTTTTATAATTATTTTTTATACATCCAATTCCAAAACAATCGGACAATGATCAGATCATCCTACCGCAGTTTCATGGACGATTTTTTTGATATGAGGAAGCACGTCTTTAGATACTCGGAAATAATCCAATCTCCATCAAACATTTCTTGCTCTAGCACTTGCTCGATGACTCCACCAGGTATATTGATCTTTTTTGTCAGGATAAAAATATCTGAAAGTATCTACATATCAATTTTTTTCTAGTTTATCCAATTCCGCTCTTTCGATAGGAAGAAATCAGATAGAATTTTCGTTTTCTTTGGGCCTCGCGATATCTATTTCCTTATGACAGACATTGAAATCACCACAGGTGATGATCTTTTCACCTGTATCTCTGAGCTTGTTGATATAATGAATGAAGTGTTCATAAAATTTTAATTTATAACTTAGCATTTCAGTTCCATCAGCCCTTTCACCACCATTTGGAAAATACAGATTCAATAACGTAAACACCGCTGAAGCGGGTCAAGAATCCTGGAACTTCGTCTCGACTACCCTCCCATCTTCATGAAAATGTTCCACCGATTCAAATTTCGATATTCAGGAAACGAATTTTAAACTTTTTTTATAGAATGTAGCTACACCTGCATATCCAGGTCTTGTACCCGCATGTCGGATCCGATCATACTCAGTCATATGATAGCGGAACTCTGGAGGAAGCTGTGCCTCAAACGATTTCACTTCTTGCAGACAGATGATATCTGGATCATTCTTTTTGACCCAATCATAAAATCCTTTAGTAGTTACTGCACGGATTCCATTTACATTTCGAGAAGCGATTTTCATAAATTATTTGAATAGCTTTAAAATCTTTTCATCTCTTCCTTGCACCATCCCTTCAGTTCCTCATCATTTTACACCCATAGTTTCAGCTATTTTCTTCGCAGAAGCGCCTTTCTTGGCAAGGATAAGGAAATTTCATTCCTTAGTATATATAAGGATCGTAGTATCAGGAAATAAACCTTTTGCCTGAAATGTAACGTTCTTGAAATTAAGATCAGAAGAGATAGTAAATATTTTTTCAAAATTTTTATCTGAAGTGAAAGCATTTGACTGTAAGATGTTCTTGATCATATTTGTTTCCAAAGATTCTAGATTCACTTTCATCTCATCGTATTCTTTGAGTGTCTTATCAAGTTTATCAGCAAGTTGTGTAGCAGTCTTGATTCATAATTTTGCTACAGTCGTATCCAAGATATCCTGCATTTCATGCATTTTCAATGCAACCTTAGGTCCTGTCACTGCAGTGATTCTCTTTACTCCAGAAGCTACTGCCTCTTGTCCTGTAATAGCGAAACACCCGATATCTTTGGTATTAGATATATGAGTTCCTCCACATAATTCTATAGAAATTGTTTCATTGTCAGCATTGAATACTCTGACAACACGGACTACATCACCATATTTATCTTCAAAAAACGCTTTAGCTCATAATTTGATAGCGTCATCATACGAAGTCTCTTTGACGTCTACAGTAGATGCACCATAGATGATCTGATTCATATTTTTTTCGATATCATGAATCTCTGCTGAAGTCAAAAGCCTATCAGCATTGAAATCAAATCTGAGATAATCCTCATCCACAAGCGACCCAGCTTGTTTCGTCGTTTTGAAAATCTTAGCAAGTTCCGTATGGAGCAGATGCGTAGCGGTGTGAGCCCTCATTTTCGCATATCTCTGACATTGTTCTACAATCAATTTCATGCCTGACATGAATAAGTAAAATTATTTAATTGCTCAAGAAAGATCAGTACCTGTAAGATCTGTTCAAGTTTGTATAGTAGTATCTACAGGAACTCTAATATCTCATGAAAGAACAGTAGGAATTGCATCTCATGAAGAGATATCTCCCGTTCAAGGAGTATTTGTAGCGCCTCCAAGATATAATACAGAGATAAGTCCTGTAGAAAGAAGGAAAACAGCGAGGATGATAATAACAAAAACCTTTAATAGACTTTTTCTTGCAGCCATAATAAAATATAAATAATAAATATAAAAGATTACACTTCAGTAGTAGTTGATTGTATTTTGAGAACATGGACTCGACTATCTCTTTCCTTTTTCCTGAAATCTTCTTTAATAGTATTCAGTGCAATAGCAAGTTGATTATCGATTCTTACAGTTTCTTGACGAGATAGAGTAACCATTTTTCATTCTTCTGCAAGTTTTTTAAGGGTTTGATAAGCTCTTCATCATCCAAGTATATCTCATCATTTAAGCATAAGCGAACATATTAGAATATAAAATTATTTTTCTTTTGGTAAATTCAATTGGATATGTAATTCATCTAATTGAACCTGATCAACAAATCATGGTGCTCCCATCATCACATCCTGTGCCCTTCCTGACTTAGGAAACGCATAGATTTCTCTGATATTTTCTTCATCTTTGAGGATCATCAGCAATCTATCAAACCCGATTGCAAATCATCCATGCGGTGGCGGACCAAATTGGAATGCCTCATACATAGCTCCAAATTTCTGTTTGATTTCATCCTCTCCTCTGCCGACCATTTCAAATGCCGTCAAAAGCAATTCTGGATCATGATTACGGATAGAGCCGGAAAGGATTTCATATCCATTACAGGAAAGATCATATTGTTCAGAATAGATTTCTAATTTATTTGGATTTTTTAGTGCTTCTGCTCATCATTTTACGATAGAAAATGGGTTGTGTCCAAAATCCAATTTTCCTTCATCATTCATCTCAAAAAATGGAAAGTCTTCTATCCAACAAAATGCTAAATCATCTTTATTTATTTTAAGATATTTATCTCTGATAGTTATTCTCAATCTTCCAAGCGATTTAGTAACGGTTGCATAGGTATCTGCGACAAACAAAACACTATCACCTTCTTTGGCTCCTGTTTTTGTTTTGATGATATCCATCTCTTCGGGAGTGAAGAATTTTGCTATAGAACCTTTTACTCCTTCTGCATCAAAACAGAGATACGCAAGTCCTTTAGCGCCATTCTTTTTCACTTCTTCCGTAAGTTCATCTGCTTCTTTTCTCGTCAATATCTTATTTTCAAATCTCATCGCTTTGATAGTTCATCCGTTAGTTACAGTATCTTTAAAGACAGAAAATCATGAAGTAGCGAAATCTTGTGTCATTTCAACAAGCGGCATATCAAATCTAAGATCAGGTTTATCGCTTCCATATTGATCTATCGCTTCTTTATGGGTAAGTCTTTTGAAGGCAACCGTGATTTTTTTATGAGGAGACAATGTAGGGATGAGATCATTAAGATATCATTGGACTACAGCATAGATATCATCCTGATTGACGAATGACATTTCACAATCGATCTGGTAGAATTCACAAGCATGCCTATCCGCTCTTGGATCTTCATCTCTAAAACAAGGAGCGATCTGGATATATTTATCGATACCTCCGACCATAAGCAATTGTTTATATTGCTGAGGAGCTTGTGGCAATGCATAGAATTGTCCTTGATTGATTCTTGAGGGAACAAGATAATCTCTTGCACCTTCTGGTGAAGAAACCGTAAAAATAGGCGTTTGTACATCTACAAATCATTTTTGTACAAACCAGTTTCTTGTGAAAGTCGTCATCTTAGATCTGAACAAGATATTATCTAAGACTTTTCTTCTTCTCAAATCCAGATATCTATATTTGAATCTATTTTCTTCGCTGGTATTGGGTTCATCCACGATAGGAAATGGCAAAAGTTTAGCTTTGGTGAGCACTTTCACTTCAAGTGCATTTATTTCTATCTCCCCTGTCGCCATATCTTTATTGATCATATTTACGGGTCTTGCAACAACTTCTCAAACTATCTGAACCACATATTCAGATTTCATGTCAGGAAATTCTACCTGAGACTTCGCAGGATCATGAGTGATTTGAGTGATTCCATATCTATCACGAAGATCGATGAAACTCAATCCTCAGAGATTTCTGACCTTATTGACTCGTCAACAAAGGGTCACTTGGGTTCATGCTTGTTTAGCTGTAAGTTCTCAGCAGGTGTGCGTACGATACATGGTACAATATTTTCAATAATAAAGAAAAAAGTATAAACAAGTAATGTTTACACTTTTGACCTGTTTTATCAAGAAATTCTTATTTTAATCTAAAAACAAAATCACATCACCCATCGTTATAGATACGATGATGTTCATCTACACTCACAAAACAATCTGAAAATTTTTCAGACATTTTGATATAGAAAGGAACACTAGATGCATCAGAAGATATTTTGATACAAGAAACATTATGTTGCATAGCCATATCTATCGCATGTTCAAACAATTTAGATCAAAGTCAAGGTACGGGTTTCCTCAACAGATGCATCTTTGATGCAAAGTAAGTATTTGTCTTTAAAACAGGATTGAGTCAACGCAGATTAGCAGTAGCAAAATGAGATATAATCACAGAATGGATACCATAATAGAGAGTATACCATCCAAGCGTATATACAGAAGATCATTCAGTATACTGTAAAGAGACAGATTGTGATTTATCTTTACCTATAGGAGAACAAGAAAAAGAGAGAGCATCCAATGCAGCATGTAAATTTCTAGCATATTCCAAAGAAGGAACAGCTACATATTGTCAAAATTTTACTGATGAATCAAGACGAGAAAGAGACATCCCATATAACATGAAATAAAAATTATGCTATTTTATTAAACCTCTTAAGATTCCATTTTTTCTTTTGTTGTTCAGTGATAACAAATACGATTCTTTTGAATCATATGGGATTATATTCATATAATTTATTATCAGAAGTATGTACTATAGATTCTTGTTGTATTGTAGATATTTCAATACAAGTGCCATCTTTTCATGGTGCATGAATATAGGAAGTATCAGAGATGACTATTCACATATGAGTGGGAATGATTCATTTTTTAGAGAAGAATATAATATCTCAAGGTTGCTTGGATTCATTATGGACATTGATTCCATGGGCATCAAAATATTCATATGAATGTCTTACATCTCCAAGATTTAAACCGAATTTTTTTAAGATAAAAGTCACGAAACCAGAACAGTCAAATCAATTTTCATCCATACCGACATCAGGTCATCTGTATTTTACAGAAGGTTGTCCTATATATTTTAAGCTTTCTTTTACGATTTGCTGTCTTATATCTTTCAATGTTTCTTTGAGAAATAAAGGTTCTAAAACGAGAACATTAGTGATATCATTTTTTTTACTTTCTACAAAAGATTTAAATTCAGACAATTCAGATATATCACTTATAATCTCACTATTTTTTATAGACAGCATAACAAAAACAAAACAGCATATAAAACATTCCCTACTTTTAAATTCTAAATTATTTTATTTTTTTCTAAATTATTTTTTTCTAAATTCTAAATTCTAAATTATCTTTTATAGTGTTCCCTAGATACCAAGTTCATCAAGGAAGGAATATATAACAACGTAATGAAGAAGGATATGATAAGTCATCAGATAAATGCTATTGCCATAGATCAGAATAGTTCGTCTTTGAGCGCAAGGATAAGTAATCAGATGATGGTTGTCACCTTAGTCAAGAAGATAGGGATGAACCTCTCAGCGATACTCTGCTGGAAACTGTCAACGACCGAAAGTCATTTTTCCTGATAGTAATATTTGAAATCTTCCAGATGGATCAACGCTTGATTCACTCAGACTCACATCACGCCGAATATTCCTATCATCGCGGGGAAAGTCATATCATATCACGTCAAAGCAAGGATCACAATAGTTCATCAGATAGAGAGAAATACACTGGAAACTATCACGATAGCATACTTTATATTATTAAATTGCACGATCAATACCAAAATCATCAAGAGCAATCCTATCAGCATCGCTGATCATAAATCTTGCATGCTTTGGGCTTGAGATGCTATATCTCATCAGCTTGTATATTGCAGATCATCAGGCAATGGATATTTTTCGATGATCTTATCAATCGCTAAAGTGATATCACTCAACGCAGCGCTATTAGTTTTGTCGGCTTGGACAGTGATATTTCTCTTACCATCTTGTCTCGTGATAGCATTTATTTCTGGCAACAATTTTTTTTGTGAAATGATTTGATCCAAAGGCACTTTACCTATTTTGGTCTGTTCTACGGACATATCAGTAGAAAGAAATGCATTCAACGATAATGCATCAGTACCAAAATCAGAAAATTCTTTTATTTTGATACCATTAGATTCATATCCAGCATTTTTGAGTGCAAGCAGACTCGTAATAGAAGACGTACTCGTGATACCCAGCGATTTAGCTTTGTTTTCATCCAAGACATAGACTATCTTTCCGTTGGTATATTCGATAGAGATTCAGACATTGAACACGCCAGGGATAGCTTTGATATCAGGTAATATCTTTTGGATATAATCATTTATTTTTTGATAATCATCACCAAGGATACTGAAAGTGATAGCTTTACCTGCACCTCATCATGCCTGGACCGTAAAGATAGAAGCGTCTTGCAGAAAAGCGTATTTCTGTTTAAGCACTGTCAACAATTCTTTTTGCATCTGTTCGACTATCTGGAAAGATTTTTTATTTCTTTGTGTCGTATCTACCAATCTTATCGTAAAGGAACTCATATTATTTCCAGCACCTCAAGCTCATTGCAGAGAATATCATTGTCAGAGATCGATAGAGATATCTTTGACTACTCCGGACATGACGGTTTGGAAATATTTCATCGTAGCATTGGCAACCTTAGAGGTATAGTCTTGATTATCAGCCAGACTGATACCGGGAGCATATTTAAGATTCATCCAAATATTATTAGAATCTATATTTCCCATAAATGAGAATTTTACGATTCATAAAGGGATAAGTGACAATGCTCAAACAAAAAATAATAGGAATATGAAAACAATAGATCTGGATCAGCTTCTTCTTTGATTTACACGATGAAATCGATTAGCGAATTTGTGTCCAGTTCTCTCGAGAAACGACAGAGAAGGCGGTGAAACATATACCTGTCATGATTTGAAAAAGAACAGAGCAAGCACCGGCAAGATGATCATAGTGACTACAAGCGAAATCGCCAGATTAGAAATGATAGTGACCGGCATCGCTCTGATATATTCACCGATGATTCAAGTCAATCAAAAATATAAAGGTACAAAAATCGCTATGGTGGTAGAAGTTCAGAAGATCAGAGCCTTCCCATAATTTTTGAGGGAATCAGCTATGGCCTCTCGGATATTACCCGCATATTTTTGCAACCCTACAACGATTCACTGGGTAATTACAATCAAGTTATCAATCATGATTCACAGCACCAGGATCAATGCAAAAGAGACAATATTATTGAAGCTATATCCGATAGCTTTGAGATAGATGAAGTTAGCGAGATAGACGATAACAAACGAAACAAGAATCAAAAATGATGATCTGAATCCGAGGAAAAGAAGAATGATGCAAAAGACAAGAAGAGCTGTTTCTCGAAAGTTTTCCATAAACAATCCATACGTTCTTTGGATGCTTTCTTTCTGAGATAATGTTTCTATGAATTTGAGATTGGTAGTAGTTTTTGCATAATCACTGATCACTTTTTTAACGGTATCAACAAACGTATTGAGACTATATCCAGGAGATTTTTTTATCTGAAAAGATAATGCATTCTGCGTATCAAGACTATTCACATCGGTAATTACGAATGATTTCTTATCTTGTTGTTTATATCAGATATACACCGTGGCGACATCTCTCAGCTTGATGGTTTTGCCAGCGACATTGAGAAGATCGTAATCTTGTAATTGTTGGATCAATCACGTGAGATTCGTTTCATAGTTAGTGATTTCAAACGAATATAATTTGCCAGCGACATCTTTTTTGTCTGCAGGAAATTTTACGAAAGCGCCTCTCAGCTGATTTACAATCATAGAAAAATCCATATCCAAAACAGTTAATTTCTGAGCATCAAAAGTGAGCTTCACCTGTTTGACCGGTTTACCGATGATAGCGACATCAGAGACTCAGGGAATGGATTTGATCTGATCTTCCAAAGGCTTGAGAGTATCATACATCACTTGTGTGGGCAATGTTCCTGCTACAGAAAAAGAATAGACAGGAGTATCACCCATCGCAATTTTTTTAAGCGTAGGAAGTTTTACATCAGAAGGAAGATTTGGATAGACCTGATCTATCACAGCCTTCAAATCATTCATCGCATCGATATCACTTTTGGATTTTTCAAACTCCACCATGATCGTACCGAAATTATAATAGCACGACGAAGTTATTTTTTTGACGGCAGTCACTGATTTGACTCTCTGTTCCAAAGGGATGACTACCTGCTCCTCTATTGAGGAAGGATCAGCTCCCAAGTAGGTAAAGCTGATATAATAATAAGGGATATTCACCGACGGTTGAGCTTCTTTGGGAATCGTCAAAATACTCATGACCCCATATATTCATATGAAAAAGGTCATTACGAGGATAGCGACTTTATTTTTCTGTAAAAATTCAATCATGCTTTTATAGTATTTTAAAATTATTTTTTATCTGTATATTTTTTCATTTTTTCCTTAAAAATTGCTTCATCTCAATTACATTTCAAAAGAAAAAAATATTGATCATATGTATTTACATCAAGATATTCTCTCTTCAACAAAATTCCTAAAATCTTGATCAACACAGGATCCGTTAATCTTGCTAAAGCATACGGATAGAAATTTCCGACATTATCATATCATAATTTTTCATATTCCATTGCTTGAACCGCAGCATCTAGTTGATCTAATTGTTTGATTATTTGAGCTTCTTGAGTCTCTCATGCTTCATGTTCCATCCAGATAGCAAAGAGCGCTTCTCATTTTTCACCTAAATTATCTTTCAATTCTACCATAACCGCTTTTTCTCTTTTATATTTTTCTTCCTTGCTTATTTCTCAGGGAACATAATCTTTTTCCTTATATTCTGGAAAATCATGAGTTTTCCCCATACTGACTAATTTTTTCAAGTTAATATCAGGAAAGTGTTGCCCATAAATGCTTGCCGCCTTTGCGACTTTTTTTGAATGCTGCAAAACAGTCTCTGCTATTTCTTCTGCGATATTTCTATTGATCCATCAACTTCTGATTTTATCCAATCCTGTCTTTATCTCTCTTAATTTACCAAACATCATTATCATCATTAAAATTTTAAAAAGCATCGATTATTTTTATTTTTCATTCTAAATTCTAAATTTTTTATCTTTCTAAATTCTGCATTCTAAATTCTAAATTCTACTGCACTATCTCATCTCCCACATGCAATCCACTCAACACCTGCACATACATATCATTGATATCTCACAAGGTCACATAGATATTTTCAATAGCAGTTCCTGCTTTACGTCTAACAAGATTACCTTCAAGTCTTGGACTGATATATTGCAAAGGGACCCATAACTGATTATCATCAACAGATTGGGGTACTACAACTAGAACCTTTTGTCATTCTTTGAAAAATGATGTAATGACAGGGACCTCATAGATATAATTTTGTGTTGCAGGATCTTTATAGGGATACTCATACGTAAGTATCAACATACCAAGTTTTTTTCACTGTTCATCAGTAACATGTACTTTGGTTCATAAGGACAATTGTTGATAAGAAAATATTTGCAGACTAAGATTTCACGGAGTTGTAGGGGTAATCTGACAAAGCAAAGTGCCAGGTACAACTTTGTTTTCTTCACCGATAGATCTCATTTTAACGACACCATCAACACCCGCATACAAAATTTCACCTTCAAGTGAATTAGACAAAGTTGCAACATTCTGTTTGAGCGTAAGTATTTGATTAGTGATACCTGCAAGCTGAGTTTCTCTGCTCGTATCAGCAGCATCCATCTGGTGTTCCAAAGTCTGTTGAGCCAGCAAAAGATTAGTCCTTTGTGTCTTCAATTGTGACAATGCAGTACCCGTACTCGAGTATAAAGAATCTTGCATATCATCAAGCAAGCGGATATTATTAGCATACTGATCTTCAAAAATTCATTTTTGTGAAAACAAAGTTTCCTCAGTCAAGGTATAGACAGAGGCAAGATTATCATATTGTCGTTGTAAAACATCCAATTGAGTCTGTGTATTTTGATAAGTAATATCATCTGGATTGGCTTGTATTTTTGCTATAATAGTATCCTTATAGACAGTTTCACCAGGTTGACAATCAATGTAATCCAAAATACCTCATTTATTAGCGACAATAGTTTTTATGCTATCAGCGATGACAGTTCCATACAAAGCTTTTTGGAATACGGGAGAATTCCCTACAACATACGATGTAGTGAATCATTGTACAGTACCTGTAGAAATTACGGTATCATCTATTTTTTTTCCACATCATGATAATACAGAGAGGGAAAGGATTGCAAAAAACAGGAGGGACAATTTTTTCATACGTATATGATAACAAAAGTATAAAATCAGATACATTAAAAATCTATGATTTTATCATACAAATTTAGCAGATAAAGTCAATACTATGTGTTTGAAAACAAAGAAAAAGACGACTTTTGTCGTCTTTTAGTATATAATATGAATTATTAGATTTTATAACATGCTACTCGTGCAAGGATAATAAAGAAGAAAGTGGTAAAGTAATTTTTTTAGCATCTGATTCAGATATTATTTTTCCAAAAATAGCGTCATTAGCACGTCAGGTAGATCAACCAAACACTCCAGGAGCTATTTTTATTTGTCAATCATTTTGTATAAAGACATAAAAATTGATTCATCTATATTCAGAGTATTTCAAAAAATTCTGAATATTTTTTGGCAGTTTTTTTTTACCTGTATCAGACAATGAAATATCTTCATGTATATGAATAAGAAAAAAAATTTGAACATACTGTTCGATATAGGTTCTGATAGTATCATATATGACTTCGTCACTAGATTGGTTCGGTTTTTTAAAATTATTATAATGAATGATATCATTATGGGGAACATCAATATATTTTTCTGGATGATCAAACACGTCTTGATAGATATTTTGTATATTTTCTGATTGTCTATCTTCCACACTCATCAAAGTTTCATAGAGATAGTCGTTAATATGAGTATCGTATGGGATTGTCCTATATTTTTGTTCTACATCATTGATGATTTTATCAATAACATGAAAATCATTACTGTCATGTTCCTGAAATTTATCAAAAACGGTATTAATTTGTTGTTGTGTGAAAAAATAGACATTTTTAAGTTTTGCATCTATAACATGCCATTGTTCCAAAGTTTTTATCGTATTTTCATCTCTGACAAAACGATTATCAGATCATCAAGTATCAAAAGTATTCAAACCAACGTTTCACATATTTTTATAACAAAATAATAAAAATTTATTTTGTTTGTGTTTGTATTTGTTCAGCTATTTTTTGAAGTTCATCCATATCAGCCTTAGGACCTAATTGTGTAGATATATATCCTTCATACTGATCAAAAAACATAGGTTCCTTTGCTCGATATTCTTTCCATTCTGCACCTACTCCATGTAAAGGATAAAGTTTGATATGTGCATGGTTGATACCCATTCATTCCATTACGATAGCCATTCTATGTAATCACAATCAGTTCTTAACTAGAGTAGCAACTGTTTTTGCAGCAAGAAAAAAATTGGTATACATTTCATTATTCATAATAAGTACATCAGAATCATGATGTTGTTTGGTCAATACCAAAGTCATTCATTTCACACTAGGAAAAATATCCAATATAGCCAGAAATTCATCATTTTCCCAGATTTTTACGCTAGGTATCTCCCCCGCAACTATTTTACAAAATATGCAATCTGTCATATAAATAACGATAAATTGATAAATTATTTTTTATCTATTTTATCATTTTATCGGGTTTTTTCAAGTAAAAGAAAAAACCACTCATAAAAGCGATTTAATAGGGTGAGGAAGAAGGGAACTCGTACATAAAACGTCGCAAAAATCGCGGTATCACTATTAGACTAGTGAAGTATGGATTAGAGTACCCACCGAGGTGGATAGCGGCAAATACGATGCAAGCAAGATATACACAGAGGTATAAACCAGTTTTTGACAATACCATAAGAGCTAATGAAGACTATACGTAGTAGATAAAAGCTTGATGCTACAATAATAAAGGGATTTTTATTTTTGTTTTTGGTAGCACTTTTAGGTACGGAACCTATAGAATGGGCACTAGAATACAGCAAGTAGACGGGTAGCGCATCGCATTATAGTTATATACAAGACCTTCTTCCTCAAATCAATTATATTCAGAATTACAAATAATGCAAATTTTGGATGACTTTTTTCACCTTATCACAAAAATCGCATAATTAGCCAATTAGCAATTGAAAATACAGGTAAATTTTTTATATATAGACCAATTGATATTTTAATTTTCCAATCTTTTAATATTTTAATTAATATATTATGTGATTTAATCTAGATACTATCGTTGCACGAGCAAAAAGAAGAGGTTTTGCATATCCAGGATCAGATATTTATGGTGGATTGGCAAATGCTCGGGATTTAGGACCTTATGGAACTGAGATCAAAAGAAATATAGAAAATAACCGACGGACATATTTCATACAATCCAGAGAAGATGTCATCTGATTAGATTCTCAGATTTTGATGAATCCTAAAGTACGAGAAGCATCAGGTCACGTAGGAGGTTTTTCAGACCCCTTGATTGATTGTAAAAAATGTAAATCTAGAGAAAGAGCAGATAAGATGATTGAAAATTATGTAAATAATAAATTAGAGAAACTAGCAAAAGATTCTAAAAAAGGAAGTGATACATATATACATGCATATGATGAGTATCAAAAAGATTTAAATGAACTCTACTGAGTTAATAATCTTATTTCAGAATCTCGAACTTTTGAACAGCAAAAAAAATTTATTGATTGAGAAAAAATAAAATGTGGAAAATGCTGATCATGTGATTGGACTGAACCAAAAAAATTCAATCTGATGTTTAAGACTCAGCAAGGTATTGTGGAATGAGAATGAACTGATATCTATCTCAGACCAGAAACAGCTCAAGGTATTTTTGTAAACTTCAAAAATATATTAGATACGACAAGAAGCAGGATTCCATTTGGAATAGCTCAAATAGGAAAATCATTCAGAAATGAAATAACCCCAGGAAACTTCATGTTCAGAGTCAGGGAGTTTTATCAGATGGAGATAGAATATTTTGTAGAAAATAACGAAGAAGTAGGACTCAAAGCGTTTGAAGAATGGAAAGCACTCAGTAAAAAACGACGAACCGAAGAAATAGGAATCAAAGAAGATAATCTAAAATTTAGGGATCATGATAAAGATGAATTAAGTTTTTATAGTAAATGAACCTGTGATGTAGAATACTTATTTCCACGAGGACGAGGAGAATTACAAGGTATCGCATATAGAACAGATTACGATCTCAAACAGCATATGCAGTTTTCCGGTAAAGATCTGCAATACAATGATCCTCACACAGGTAAAAGATATATTCCTCATGTAATAGAACCAAGTCGAGGACTGACAAGAGCTATCTTGACTACTATGATAGACGCCTACGATGAAGAAAAATATACTGACGGTAATGGAAATGAAGCATCAAGAGTCGTTGCTAGATTTCACAAAAATGTCGCACCGATCAAATTCGCTATCATACCTCTCGTCAAAAAAGACGAGAAAATGGTAGCTATGGCAAGAGATATCTTCAATAAATTAAGCAAAAATTATATGGTAGAATTTGATGACAGTGGAAATATAGGAAAGTCCTACCGCAGACAAGATGAGATAGGAACTCCTTACTGCATCACGGTAGATCATCAGAGTTTAGATCCAAAAGACGGTACAGTGACGCTTAGGACAAGAGACGATATGAAACAGATCAGAATCAAAGCAGAAGACATAGTTTTCTAAATTATTTTTTATATGTTTGTTTCTAAATTATCTTATTTGGTTTCTAAATTCTGAATTTTAAATTCTAAATTTATTTTATCATGGTTGAAGCAACAAATTTCGTAGAAAAAACTTTGGGAAAAAGTCTAAATCCAGATGAAAATCTTAATAAAGGAAATACTCCTGAAGCAACACCTAAAATAAAAATACCAGCAGATATAATAATACCAATAGATACTCCCCCATCACAAGCAGTACAACAACCCGTACAGCAACAACCACAAACCATTCAAATTATACAACAGCCACCGCAAACAATTCAAATCGTAGAAAAAGTGACTTACAAAAAAGAAAGGATTCATGGATTTTTTAGGACATTGACAATCATAGCATTGCTTGTCATAGGGTTTCTCATGCTTGGAGAATCTACAGGAATCATCCAGCTTTCTATCAATAGTTTCAAACTCCATCAGATATTTCCCATCATCATCATCTTAAGTGCGATCATCATCCGAAGCTACAAATGAATATTTGGAAGGATATTGTGATTGATTATTTTTTTGACGGTTTTTGGAGGACTCTTTGGGATAGAAGTTTACACAGGACTCAACCCATCAAGCAAACGAAAATGATGAGTGGATATCAACTACAGCCTTGCAACTACAAATACGACTACTGAAACAAATTTATATCTGAATACACTCATAGCAAATTCATATATCGAAGGGAATACAGCTGGAATAATCAAATGAACACGGAATTCTGATAGGAATCTACTAGTGTCTTTAGGTTCTACAGGTACAAACCAAAATATAAGCTATATCAATCTCAATGAAGACAATAACCGGAATATGCTTCAAAACTACCTCAGTAAGATCGATCTTACGGTTCCAAAAAATACCACATTTGATCTTCTCTATATCAAGAATTTTCTCTGATTACATACCATCGATCTCAATACCTTTCAACGGAAAACGCTCAAATTCCACGCTGGGATAGACGACATCACCATAAAAGTAGGAAATGTACTTCCATGAAACAAGATTGAAATCCAAGGCGCTGCAGCCAATGTGACATTTGAAATTCCTAAAGACATAGGAGTGATGATGTATTACAAACATTTCATAGGTATGCTTAAACTACAAGATTTTGATGCACTTACAGGACACTATTTCCAATCAACAAATTTCAATTCAGCAAAAGCGATCGTAAATATATATGTAAATCTTGGAGTAGGAAATATGAAAGTGAATCGAGTAGATGCTAAATAATAATTATAATGGAAAGGCAGAAAGGGTTGTCATTTCGACCGAACAACGTGAGTGGAGAAATCTCTTTAAGGGATCTCTCGACAAGCTCGAGATGACAAATAACAAATAAAAAAAATACCATCAACTTCCAACTTTTAAATATTTCAATTATTTAGTCATTTTCTATGAAATTAATAAGTAAGAATAAACATGCGTATCACGATTATCAGATTGACAAAGAATATGAAGTCTGAATCATTTTGAAGTGATACGAAGTTAAATCAATCAAGGCAAGCCATGTAAACATCAAAGACAGTATCATCAGATTAGAGAATAAGGAATTATGGATCAACAATATGGACATACCCTTATATGAAAAGACAGGGCACATAATGGTGCCAGGATACCAATCCAAAGGCAAAAGAAAAATATTGATTACAAAAAAAGAATTAGCGAAAATATCTTCAGCACTGGACAAATCAGGAACGACAATAGTCCCATTAGAGATATTCATCAACAAACGCGGCTTGATCAAGCTCAAAGTATGAATTGGAAGAATCATGAAAAAAGTAGAAAAGAAACAGATCCTCAAAGAAAAAGACACGAAAAGGCAGATGGACAGAGAGATGAAGAATTTATAATAAGAATTTGCAATTGA
This sequence comes from uncultured Candidatus Peribacteria bacterium, assembly GCA_964495905.1. Lineage (GTDB taxonomy): Bacteria > Patescibacteriota > Gracilibacteria > Absconditabacterales > Absconditicoccaceae > CAJBLF01. The sequence goes on along the minus strand of CAZBWN010000029.1, from coordinate 45,619 downwards.
AAAGAAAAAATGGATTCGTATATATGCTACACGACCAAAATGGCACCTTGCTAGAGTGGTCTAATAGACGGGTCTGCAAAACCTTGGTTCATCGGTTCGAATCCGATAGGTGCCTCCATTCTCTAGCAAAACTTGAACCAAGAGAAATACAAACATCTGTTCCGTCAAAAGACCTCCATGAGGTCTTTTTTTTATTCAGAAAGTAATAAAATAAATACTCATTTTAGAAAATGGAAGGGAATCATAAATGAAGAAGCAATCGTACCCCCAGATGCATGCCACGAGATAGTAATCCAAACCCAAATGGAATAACCAACCAAAACGAACCGAAATGGGGACCACCCCCCAAAAGTATGTCCAGCGAAGCGTTTTTTAGAAAAAATATCCGATGAAAAAAATATATTAAAAAAAATAGATTGCTTCGCTCTCCGCCACAGCGGACAGACTCGCAATGACGAGTTGAATTCTAAAAAATTTATGAAATTACAATAAAACTTGACTTACTGATATAAATATATATAAAAAGATATATGATTTATATCATTTCAAAAAAAATGGAATCAAACAGAGGTGATTCTCACAGATGCTACACAGAAAATATATGAGATAAAGAAAATTTTTTTAAAGAATATAAAAAAAAACATATCTCTAAAGCGATATTAGAGATATACCATACCCTGCACCAATATATGTCCACAAAAGACACAGAGGTATATTTTGGTGATATCACGCTTGATGGGGAAATAATCAACAAACGAAATATCAAAATACTCAATCTAGATCCAAAATCTATATATGAAAGTACAGAGATAGAGACTAAAAATAGCATTTTAATAACAAATCCTACATATATTGAAGGAAAAACACTTAAAGACTACGAAGATCAATTATGAAAAAATACAACGCAATGTATATGTGATGCAATAACTAGATATATAGAGACGCTTACCAAAGTAAAATTTACCGATATGTATGGAGTTACTCCAAACAATATCAAGATACACATAAAAGATAACAATGCAGAACTGATAATTACCGATATAAGTTGTAATATAAGAAATTTTTTTCACAGTGGAAAAAATGCAGTAGCATTAGATGAGTTATGCCAAAAAAATTCTTAAAAAGTATTTTAATGCTATTCTAAAGACCAATGAACACTTCTACAAAGAAAACAATTGATATGACAAAATTTGGTGAAATATATGATGAAGACGGAGATGCAAACCATCTTGGCAATTTAGGCAATGTCCTACACATCATCACAAGTTCTAAAAAAAATACCGCATCAGATATTTTTAAAGTGTTTATCAGTAAAGTAGGCTACAATGGAGAGACTCCTTATAGATATACCAAAGAAAAAAACGTGAATATAAAAAAATTAAAAGAGTTTCGGAAAATATATACAAAAGAAGAGTTTTGTGAAAAAGCATATCAAAAATATCTTGAAGAAAATGATTTTGAAAGAGCTTCTTATGAAAAAGAAGCACAAAGAAGAGGCGCACGAGGACTCTATTCACAATGTATGTACAGAGAAAAATCACAAAACGATGAAAGGAATTTTCAAGAGAAAATAAATAGCCTCCCCACAGAAGAACGTGAAAAAGCTATTAAGAAAAGAAATGAATCTAGCAACTGACCTATGGTATATATAGGATAATATATGCAGAAATAATATTACAAGGAAAGAAAATTATATGCTTTTGTTAACACTGCTTTAGAGTTATCATGAGTTAAAGTTTTCATAGCTTGTTCATAATCCAACCACATACAATTTTGTAATTCATCGGACATGATAAGTTGTCACGATACAATTTCACAAATAAAAAAAACCACATTTTTTTCTATACTTTTAGTGTCATCAATATAATATGAGAATATTTCTCTAAATCCCGGAAGAATATCTACATGAAATCATGTCTCTTCATAAATCTCTCTAAGTGCAGTTTGTTCCTCAGACTCATTATCTTCTATATGTCCCTTGGGAAAAAACCAATGACTACCTTGTTTTTGTTGAATAATCAAAAATTCGATATTTCATCCAATTTTACGAAAAACGATACCACCACAAGATTTCTCAGTTTTCATAGAAAATTATATATATAAATATATTAGTTGTAATTCGTAATTCGTAATTCGTAATTTTTATTTCCCGATATACTCTTTACCCATATAAGGCACTAACGCAGCAGGGATTTTGATGGTTCCATCTGCTTGCTGGTTATTTTCAATGATAGCGACCATAATTCTTCCCATAGCGAAAGCTGTTGCATCATTCATATGTACAAATTCTTTTTCTCCATTAATTCTTTTTACCCTAGTATTCAATCTGCGTGATTGAAAATCGGTCATATGATCAGAGGTATGTGTCTCTCTATATGTTCACTGCCCTGCCATATACGTATCTATATCTATATGCCTATAATCGATATCTCACATATCACCGGTACAACATTCTACTACACGATAAGGTAATCACAATTTTTGTATCATATATTCTTGTAATCAGACAATAAGCTCTTGTTCATCTCCTCATGTTTCAGGAGTAGCAAAAGTTTCCATTTCCATCTTATCAAATTGATGGACTCTGATGATACCCTTAACATCTTTTCCATACGTTCATGCTTCTCTTCTGAATGCTGTAGAATATCCTATAAGACGAACTGGTAATTCTCCCTCTTCAAACATACGATCCATGTACATAGATCCCATAGTATGTTCTGCACTGCCTACCAATACTTGTTTATCTTCATGAAGACAATATCTTTCATCCATAGGATGAAGTCTTCACATTTTTTCCATAACATCCATACTCATAATCACAGGAGGAAGAAGAGGTACAAAAGGAGTATTTTTTATATTCAATTTTTTTGCTTCAATGATTTCTTGAAGGATATCCTTATTTCACAAAGTATCGAAGACAAATTTAACAAGTCCCATCTGTACCAACACCAAATCTCATTTAATATAAGCGAATCTAGATCCAGAAACAATAGCAGCAGTCTCTTTATCTATGATATCTCGCATTTTTCCGAGTTCTTCATGATCCTTGACAGGAAAATCAAATGTAGGGACATCTCACCATAATTTAGTGATAACATTTCCTGATTCATCTTTTCCGACAGGAGTATTAGGATTATAAAAATTTGGCATAGCGAGAAGCAACACATCAAATTCTTGAGCTACAGCATTATATTCAGTCTCAAGTACTTGTACTTCAGATTTAAGATTTTTTGCTCATTCATAATCTTTTTTTTCAGCAAATTGTTTTTGCTGATATTTTAATTCATCCATTTTTTGTTGAAGCTGTTTTCTCTGATCATCAAGAAAAAGAATCTTATCAACATCAATATTTTTATTCTTATTTTTGCAGATAAGTTTGTATCCCTCGATATCATCGCGAACTTTTTTTAGATCAATCATTAGATTAGATTAAAAGATTAAAAGATTATGTTGTCATCCTGAGCGCCTGCCCCGTACTTGCTACGGGGAAGTCGAAGCCTGCCTGCCGCAGGCAGGGATAATATAAATAAATTATATTCTTCACTTCATTTCACTCGTTCAGAATGACACAATCAAAAATTATTTGAAAAATAATTTCTTATATATCATCTCTGCAGCTAATTTCAGACTATTTGAATTTTTTTGTCACTTCTTAAGACTATACTCAGTATATCTGATATGAACAGGTATTTCTATATATCTCATATGATTTCTTTTGATCTGTTCATTCACCTCATTAGCATAATGCATACCATCTGCTGTGATGACAAACTTTCTTAATGTAGGAAGAGAAATGACTCTATACCCATTGTGGGGATCAGAGATATTCGCTCCATAAAAGATTCTCGTCACCAATTTTGCAATCCAAAGGATCATCTTTCTAAGTTCCGGCATATTATCTACCTTGCTTCCTTTGAGGAATCTCGATCAAAGATAGAGATCTGGTTTTTTATGTTCAGCATCCGATCATAGTTTTTGATCAGCATGGATATGTTTCATAAAGGTTTCCATATCTTTGACATTCATCTGTCCATCAGAATCGAATCCGACAAACCATTTGATCTTGAGTTCATCACCATATTTTTTGATGAAATTATATCCCGTTTGATTTGCTGCGCCGCCTCCTCTATTGATGGTATGATCAAGGATGATCATGAGCATATCAGGATATTGTTTTTTCTTATCTTGAAGCACTTGCAAAGTGTTATCACTCGAACCATCATTTACAAGGACTAATTTTCTGAATCCTGCATCCACGATTTCATCGATAACGGCACCTACCGCTTTTTCTTCATTATAGACCCTGATATTGAAGACAAAATCATCTCTTTCATCAGTAGTATGTCGATGAGTGATCTGGTCTTTATTTTGAGAATATCATGCATTGATAGCACCTTGAGAAATAAGTCTTGTCAGTTGAAATTTATCTTTGGTATGTTTATTGAGGATATCAATATAGAAATAGAATAAGAGGATAAGCGAGACATATACGAGCAAATCAGCGCCTCTTGCTATACCGAAAAATCTTCAGAATTGATTTAATAGCTCTTGATTTAAAGCAAAGGCAACAATCATAGCACCTCCTACAAAAAATACGAAAAAATGAAGGACATTCATTTTCTTGCGTTTGTAGAGATCTAGTCAGAACAAAACGAACACTACAGCAGAAATCAATATAATGAACTGAAGCAATGACATATTTTTAAAATAATGAATAATTAAAAATTAATAATGAATAATTTAGGAAATGAATAATTTAGGAATTGCCTTATTATGCTAAATCAATGTATCTAGTTGAGGATAAAAATCAAGACATTACCAAGATAAAAATCAGTTGTTTTATCGATAAAAAAAGTTATATATTGTAAAACAAAAATGTCAAATCATGGAAACAAACCAAAATCCCCAAAAAAAAGACAATGGAGGTTCAATGATAACTAGATTCATTATCGTAATAATAATATTCTATGCAATATTGGTTATCATTGGAATATGTGGTCAATAAATAATAAAAAAAAACTATGAAAACAAAGAAAAATTATTTGGATCAAGATCCAAGAGCTGAAATGTTAATGGTATCATCAATCGCAATAGTATCACTCTGTATATTATTTGCCTTACATTATACAGTATATTATACTTCTTACAACCATTAATCAGCCACTAACTAACATTTAAAAAAAACCGGTGTATTTCACCGGCCTTTTTTTTATATTTTTTTTTATCCTTTCCTCGATTTTCCTCCTTTCCTCTCTTCCTCAATTTTTCTCTCTTTTTCGTCAATGTTTCCATCTTTCAATCTTTCAATTTTTCAATGTTTCTATAAGCCCACTTCCCTTTCCTCACCTGTCTTCATATTTTTGATCTTATATCTATGCAATATTTTTTCTCCTTCACCCAATATCACTACATGAGGGATTCATTTTTTATCTGCATAAGCAAATTGCTTCCCTAATTTTTCTGCAGAAGGATACACTTCCACATTTTTCCCTTCGTTGATAAAGATATTTGCAAGCATAAGGACATCTTTTATAGTTTCAGGGAAATGCACGAAGAGATATTCAGTCTGAGTCGTATGTTCAGGCTTCATAGTCTCCAAGATCAGATATACCATCCTTGAAAGTCAGATACTTCAACCCACACCGGAATAATGGCTTTTTTTGGGATTGATATATCCCGTAAGGTTTTCATACCTTCCTCCAGAACTGATACTACCCAAAGCAAAATCATCATCAAAAAGAGTCTCATAGACAGTACCCGTATAATAATCCAGTCCTCTGATAATACAAGGATCCCAAATGATAGAATATTTATTTTCTTGATTGAGTCCATCAACGAAACGAAGCACTTCTTGTACCTCTTGATATCCTTTACGATACACATCATTATCCACAAGATTAGGATCCAATCTATCAAATGTGGTTTGTACAAAAGAGACTATTTTTGCTACATCAGCAGATGAAACGAGGAGAGCAAGCTCTTTTTGAAAAACATCAAATGATATTTTATAATATTTATCAAGCAGATTATATAACTGAGGAATCACCTTTTCATCAAATTGAGAAAAAAATCATGCAAGAAGATATCTATTATTTATATGCACGGTAAATGGTTTATTATCGAGAAATTTTGCTACAATTTCATGTAATGTCTTTGCAATCACGACCAATATTTCTGCATCATAATACAAATTTTTTCCTATGACTCATTTTTCAGTATCTTGCCAAATCACATCAATATCTGATTGCCAGAATTCTTTGAATCTTCCTCTTTGTGATCTTTCTCCTCTTCGTACGGGTTGGATCTGATAACGTTTGAAAGGAAATGTTAATACATTTTCCCAATCCAAAACATATCTAGCAAAAGGCACAGTGAGATCAAAATGCAATGCATAGTCTTTGGCATCATCTTTACCTTGAGCCAATCCATATAATCAGAAAATCTGTTTACCCGCATCTTCACCATTTTTGGCAAGAAGCACGGTATTGGGTTCTACTGCAGGAGTCTGGATATGTGCAAAACCGTATTGACGATAATTAGCTTCGATGATAGCTTTGACTTCATCAAATACCAACTGCTCTGCTGGACTATATTCTGGGAATCACCCGGGACGGAGAACCATTACATAAAATAATTAATAATTAAAATATTTTTTTGTCATTTCGACTGGAGTGTAACGTAATGGAGAAATCTCTTTACATTATATCCATTCCAAACTTAAATCTTTTCGTGAAGGATTTTTTAATCCGATGAGTCATTCTTTCTTTTTTCTATTCCATTTTTTGAGCTGTTTTTCTCTAGAAATAGCAATTATTATATCATTACATTCCTCAAAATATAGTAATTTTTTACATCAATATTTTTTAGTAAATCATTCAATTGATCATTCTTTATGTTCATAAATTCTTCTTTCTAAATTATTAGTCACTCAAATATATAAAGTTCAACTTTCACTAGCAACAATATATACATAATAGTTTTTCATTACAATATATTTTATAAAGGGATTTCTCGACTTCGCTCGAAATGACAAATAACAAATGATTAGCAACCTCAATACATTTTTTTTGTCATTTCGACTGGAGTGTAACGTAATGGAGAAATCCCTTTATATTATTTTCATAATGGACTTATATATTAGGGATTTCTCGACTTCGCTCGAAATGACAATTAAACCGCTTTAATATGTACTCAAACGCTTTGTAACTTATTGATGATATCATCATATCCTCTTGCGATGATATCTTCGTTCATGATATTAGTGGTTCATTGAGCCATGATTCATGCAAGCACCATTGCACCTCCACATCTTAGATCGGTAGAAGAAACATATCCGCCTTTGAGTTTTGTAGGTCAGATGACAATCGCCTCATGGGGATTGAGAATCTCTATTTTTCCTCCAAGATTTTCTAATTCAGTCAGATAGTTGAATCTTCCTTCATAGAGTGTTTCGAATATTTTAGAGATTCAATGTGCTTGAGTGAGCAGAGTTCAGAAGATAGATTGCAAATCAGTAGGAAATCAAGGATAAGTCCTCGTCTCAAACTTCACAGCCTGATAATTTTTCTTATTTTTAGAAGTCACTCTGATGGTATATTTATCAATGATTTTGAAATCGATTCAGATTTTTGTAGCTACGCTATAGATGGCAGAAAGATCATCCACATCACATCATTTGATAGTCAATTCGCTATCATCAGCACCTGCTCAGATAGCAAAATATGTCCCTGCTTCTATGTAATCAGCGATGATGGTGAACTCTTTTTGTGAAACGGCGATTTTGGACGGCTTCATGATGATGCTATGATCAACATTGAGATGGATATCCGCACCGACGCTATTGAGGAAATCAATCAGATTCCTTACATGAGGTTCTATAGCGACTTGATAGATATTGATTGCATAATCAAAATTATTTGAAAAAGTGAGATACGTCAATAACGCTTCAATAGCAGTCACTGAGAATCATTGGAGCATGATATTTTTTTTGGGAGTTCAGACGACTTCAAATATCTTATGTTCTCAATGCGTGACTTTGACACCTGCTTGGAGAAGTGCATCGTCAAACATATCTAAGGGCCTCTTTCAGATATTGCATCCTCCGCTTCAGACAAACTTCACTTTGCCGTATTTGATAAGACCAAAAGGGATAAGCAAGATAGACGCTCTGAATTTTTTTGCGAGATCGTCAGTCAGATCAAAATATTCTTTAGATTTTGCAATCGCAGACTGGGCCAACGTCTCCATAGACAAGACATCTTTTATATTTGGTTTGTTGAGAAGTTTGATAGCATTATCGATGCAATAATTTGCAGCTACGATAGGCAATGCAGCATTCTTGCTTCCAGAGATAATGATTTCTCATTTGAGTTTAGGTGAATATTCGATTTGAAACATGACTTTAAAATAATGAATAATTAAAAATGAATAATTAATAATGATGGTATTGTTTATATACAAATCTTTGCATTATTTTATTTATTTTTGATACTTATATCTTGATACTTATACTAATCAAAGAGCGATTATTTGCAAGATAAAAAAAAGCCCCTACAAATACGTAAGGACGTTCTATACAATCAAAAAGATTAGATACTCATTTCAATTATAATATAACTCGAGTGAGATCTTTGTAATAAAGTAGGATTAGCTACCAATATATCTTCATCAGATGTAGATTTCGGTAAATCAGACTCATCCGAATTAAAATATTCAATCGGCAGACCTGTATCTCCAGAAAGTTGTTGTTTGAAAGTTCGTATAATGGAATTCATCATTTCACAATACGCAGGATCATCAACATTTTTAGCAACAGCTTTTTCAGCACGTTGGATTAATTCCAACGCATCAGTAAGTTTTGGTTCCATAAGCATTAGTTTTTTTTAGTTAATTATTTTTGTTTTTGAAAAAATACTATAAATAATTTTAGATAAATAGCAAGATAAGATAAAAATAAAAAAAGCCCTTGCTAGATAAGCAAGGACAATGAATTGATAGGATGAAACATCCCTAAGGAATGACAGCGGCCTTTAACCTTTTATAAAGTTCTTTTTGAGAGGAAGAAAGCTCTGTTTCTCCTTTAATATAAGGCAAGAATTGTTCTACCTCATCGATATAAGTACCAAAAAGATCTGCAGAATCATCTCCCATTTTTTCCTTTTGCAATTTTGCCTTGTCTATTAAGGCTTTTACATCTGTTTCTAGTGCCATAAGCGTTTGTTTTTTAAGTTTGACTATTTTTGTTTTTGAGAAAATACTATAGATATTTTAGGGTAAATAGCAAGATTGTTTTTTTTCAAATCCCTACCCCAAAGGGTCCCCTTCCCTTTTTCAAGGGACACATTTAGTAACTAATGTCCTCCTTGAAAAAGGAGGAGGTATCCGCATTTTGCGGATGGAGGATTTATTCGCGCTGTTACCATTTTCTCCAAGTCGGACAAGCCTGATCAACGTCGATATGAGAGAATCCATCATGTTTGATACCATCAACGATAGCTTGCGTAAGAAGAGGTAAATCCTTGTCTATAACATGTACAGAATATGCACATCCTGCAGCCTTACTTAGCGCATTAGGATCAAATGGCAATATCTCATTTCCTTCAGGTGTAGATCTCGTTTTGATGTGAAGCGGAGTCGTAGGAGATGCTTGACCTGTAGTCAATCCATAGTTTTCATTATTTGCGACGATATAGGTCAGATTGATATTTCTTCTGCATGCGTGTAAAAGATGTCCAAGTCCGATACCATATCCATCTCAATCTCCTCCATAGATGATCACTGTGAGATCAGGATTGGCAAGCTTTATGCCGGTAGCAAAAGGGACTGCCCTGCCATGCAAAGTTTCAGCTCCATAACTATCGATATATTGACTGGTCTTACCGGAACATCCGATACCAGAGACGATAACTACCTTATGTTTAGGGATATTTAATTGCTTGAGGGCACTTTTGATGGCAGCGTTGATGAGAAAATTTCAACAACCAGGACATCGTTGGATTTTAGTAAGTCACGCTCTCATAAAAATCAATTTACAAAGTAAAACAACTAGAATACAATATCTTCAGCAAATATCGGATACAAGGTATATTTTCTGATATTCGTAACCTTATTATTCCATTTCTTATCATTGAGCCAGCATTTATTTGTTATCAATTCTTGGAGTTGTCCTGAATAATTCATTTCCACAAAAATTAATTTTTTGATTTTCTTCACGTTAAGATCCAAAAACTCTTTTAATCTCATATCCAACGGTTGCATACACTTAACGACTATCAATCAATATTTTAATTTTCAATTCTGAATTCTGAATTTTGAATTCTTAATTCTCATATACTCTTCTATCACATACCTATTGACCCCAAACGTTACAAAGAATTCTTTGGCTTCAGGATTGACGATTTCGTATCCAGTAAAATCTTTGGTGAATTCTTGTTGGATAAATGTTTCCATTTTTTTGAATCTTTTATCTTGTTGCTGTTTCTTGATGACAGGATCTTCATTGGTTGCTCCGTATTCATCATGTTCGTATGAAGTAGCGATGAATTCGCCATTCTCAGTTCCTGGTAACATAACAGGTGAGATTCCATCAGGAGTTAGTTCATATCTTTTGTAATTTACCCCGTCATTCTGAGCGGATAGCGAAGAATCTAATGTGGATTTATTTATACCCTTCATTTCATTCAGGGTGACAGGAGATATCAATTTTCCTCTATTAATAGGCTCAGAGACTAATGTGCTTTTATCCATAGAGATATATCACTCAGAAAGCTGTTTATCGATAAGGAAAATAACCGGATGTTGATAGATATCCGATCGATTCAATGCTTTTCAGATCAGAGTATATCATTCTTCAAAAGTGGAAGGTGCCAAGACTATTGGATGGGTATCACCAAAGCTCGCATTCAAAGCATAATTAAGATCTCACTGAGCAGTATAGGTAGGTGTCCCTGTACTTGGACCGTCACGTTGAGAAAGGATATAGACTCCTCCAAGCTCAGCTTGATTGGAAAAAGCGATAGACTCTGACATCAGACAGAATCATCCTCCGCTCGTTCCGCACATAGCTCTCTTACCAGCAAATTTTGCTCCGAGCATGGTGATGCTTACAGCGATTTCATCTTCTCATTGGAAAAAAGTGACATCCTTATGCGGTTGGATGACTTCAATCAATGATGATGCAGGAGTCATAGGATATGCAGCATAAAAATCCATACCGCTAGCAATAGCTCAAGTACCTATAAGTTCGTTTCAGAATACAAATTCTTTGGCAGGTAAAATATTTTTGGATAAGTCATATTTAGCAGTTTTGAAATACTGATATCACTTGACCAAACAGTCCATATTGGTAGCCAGAACATCACCGACATATTGATTCGCTAACAATTTTTCACCTTCTTCACGAGCGATACCAAGGAGCTTCAATGCAGCTCAGAAAAAATAGACATTCTTATATTTGATAGTCTTATCTTTATCTTTAACGAGATGTATTTTTTTGAGATTATAGAGTTTAGTGTTTTTAGTCACCGAAAAAGCATCAAACGGGAAAAAGTGATCAACGCTCTGAGTGATGAACGGAGTAGTATCGGAGATATAAAGGAAAAAATTATTATTGTCTCCTTTGATAGTAGAAGCATATTCCTTATCACCAAAAATCATATATCATTTGGACGACAAGAGCTGTCCGAGAAGCAATCCAGAAGTATTGACTCCACTCCCTGCAGCTCATGAGAAGCCGATTGAAATTTTCATATGAGATAGATTAAAAGATTAAAAAAATATTAAGATTAAAATATTTTGTGAACTCGTGTATGAATCTTTTAATATTTTAATTTTTTAATATTTTAATTAATTTCGTTATATCCAAAGTAAAATAAGATACAATTGGAAAATGAATACATTTTCCTTTCCATTTTATAATATTATATCTATAATAGAAGGGTATAATTTTATACCCCTACAAAAAACACCAAAATCTTTTGCAATTTACAAAAAAATGAGTATTATTATGTTTCTTATAGATATAGTTTTATATACTTTTAAGAAATGAATTATCAATCATTTTATCAACAATTTAGACCAAGAGTCATTATTTCTCTGGATGAAATCAGAAAATATGAGGCTAATTTTTTAAAACAAAATATCATTAATTGGACTAAAAAATGATATATCAGACCTATCGTTAAGTGATGGTATATTTTTGGCGATGTACATGTATATGAAGATATTCTTTATCATATCGCCAATAAAATTTATGAGCCCTCTTATATTTCCCTTGAAATGGCGCTTTCCTACTATCATCTTATCCCTGAAGGGGTTTTTACCGTCACATCGATTTCCAGCAAAAAAACCCAACACTTTGATACTATTTTTGGAAAATTTATTTATCGTTCAGTCAAGGAAAACTTGATGTTTGGTTATACTTTGAAGAAAATCGGTAATCTAACCTACAAAATAGCCGATATAGAAAAGACCGTTCTAGATTTCTTTTATTTTAAACCCCATCTTAACACGGAAAAAGAATTTGAAAATTTGAGATTCGATTGTTATGAATTTCTCGAGCAAGCTGATATTAAAAAATTTACTAGATATCTTAAACAGTATTCTTCCCAAAAATTTAAAAAACAGATGACCGATTTTATTTCTTATGTGAAAAAAAATGCTTAATCTGGAATATATCAAGTCTTCTTATCCCCCATTTTTACAATCGCGTGAAAAAGATATTTTGAGAGAATATCTCCAATATAAGATATTGGACTACATATTTTCTTGTCCTGAGTCAAAAAAACTTTGTTTTATCTGAGGAACTGCCTTGAGAATAGGATATGGGAATACTAGATTTTCTGAAGATCTAGATTTTGATAATCGAGGATTGACGCCAGAAGAATTTGAAGCAATCACAACTACAATCAAAAAAAGACTTGAACAGGAAGGATATATAGTAGAAATAAGGCATATATATAAATGAGCATTCCATTGCATCATCAAAATACCAGAAATACTTTTTGATAATAATCTAGCTCAGATGAAAACCGAAAAAATCATGATAAAAGTAGATACAGTTTCTCAATGATTTGATTATCAACCCAAAAAAATGTTACTTGAAAAGTTTGAGGTTTCTACCACTATATCTATAGCAGAATTGCCACAGCTTCTTTCTATGAAGACTCATGCCCTCTTAAGCAGGCATAAGTGAAGAGATATGTATGATATCTGTTTTATCTCTGCCAACAACAAAAAACCTGATCGAAAAATACTCAAGAAGATCCACATTACCACTCCGCAGCAACTTAAAGAACGTATTTTGGAAAAGGTTCATGCTCTCTCACTACCAGAAATGCAAGAAGATTTGGCATATTTCATTTTTGATCCCAATGATACAAGAGTCCTTAGATTCAAAGAGATTATCCAACAGACTGAATTTGAGCAATAAGATACAGTTGAAAGATAAAATGGTTTTGTTACCAACACTATTAATTATTCATTCTAAATTATTTGTTTTCAAATTCTAAATTATTTGTTTTCAAATTCTAAATTCTGAATTTTACATTCTGCATTCTATACATGGACGGAGAAGGAGAATTACTCGCAGATCAACCCCTAAGTCATAAACTAATCAAGAAGTGAGGTCGGTTATATCTTTTTATGATAGTGACCGCACCTATTTGATATATCATCAGGGTCATTATATCCAACCAGCTTCCTGTAGCTGATGTGGGACTTTTTTATAGTATCATCTGATTTATTCTATTGATTTCCCTTTATCATGATCTTTGATTGACAGAAGCATTACAATATTATCTTCCCAGATACCGGATACAAAAAAAATATAATGAGTACAAGACTATCTTATATCTTACCCTGATCGTACAAGTCATCACGTGAATAGGTGTAGCATGCATCATCTATTTCTGAGCGAATCGGTTGGCTGTACATCATTTCCATTCACCAGAAGCGGTGGGGATCATCAAGACATTATGCCGATACTTCATATGAATAAATTTTCTTCAGGTATTCAACTCGGTATATATAGCATTTCAGGACACCTTATATTCAAGTCTGACAGAGTTCTTCAAGGTATACGGGATATTAGCATTCACACTATTTTTTTGGCTAAGTCATAGCCTGACAATAGAAAACTTTAGCATGTGATGGATTTCCGGAGTCGGTATAGGACTCGTAGCCTCCTCTATCATTTTCTTCAAAAAATATTGGAAAACACTCAAACGCTGAACTATAGAACGATCACAAAATTTAGTAAAAACACAATTCAAATATGCCTTTTGGATATTTCTCTGAGCTAATGTCATGACTCTACTTGGGCAAGTAGATCAACAGATGGTGATTAACTTTCTATGACCTACTCAAGCTGGATATTATTCAAACTATCTCAGTCTCATGACTATGTATCTTGTTCTGATTGCACCATTACTTTCATTGCTATTTCCTCTTGTTACCGAGCTTATCACAAAAAATAGGGATAAAGAGCTCGAAATGCTCCAAAACCTGCTTTACAAATATTTTTCTCTCGTAGTGTTGACAATCAGTGGTATACTCTTCGCTTTATGACCAGTAATCGCAACTATCTTATTCTGATCTAAATTCACGTATTCAGGACACCTGATTTCCTATTCTGCTCCATTTCTTGTATTACATGTACTTTTTTCCATAAATTACGGGATATTAGCGGGACTAGGCAAAGTAAAAGACAGAGTGAAAATATTATGACGAGCCTTATGAGTGAATATTATACTAAATATACTGCTTATTCTAGTCTTTAAGATGTGACTGATAGGAGCAGTCATAGCTATGATTGCTGGATGGATTATCTTATTTTTATTGAGTTTTAGGATAATAAACAAACATCAAAAAATTGATTTTGATTGGAGATTTTTATTCAACAATCTAGTGATCATTCTCTGATTTTCACTCCTCCTCTACTACTTCCAGGATCGTATTTTTGTGCTAGAAAATGTATATAGATGGAAAAATATCGTCAATTTAATGATTATTTTATTGGTTTATTATTGAATAATTTGAGGAGTTAATTATAAGAGTTTTGTTTTATTGTGAAAAGAGATAAAGAAATTAATAGTTTTAAAAAAATAATATATATAGATGAAAAAGGCATTAATTACATGAATTACGGGTCAAGATTGAGCTTATTTGGCTGAATTGCTTTTAAATAAATGATATGAAGTGCATTGATTAAGAAGAAGATCTTCTCTTTTGAACACGCAAAGGATTGATCATCTTTTTAAGGATGTTCACGAAAAGAATGTAAATCTTTTTTTATATTATTCAGATATGACAGATTCGGCAAATCTTATAAAATTAATCACAAAGATCCAGCCAGATGAAATATATAATTTAGCTGCACAATCTCATGTACAAGTAAGTTTTGAAATGCCCGAATATACAGCAAACTCAGATGCTATATGAGTATTAAGGCTTTTAGAAGCCATAAGGATTTCTTGATTGGAAAAAACTTGTAAGTTTTATCAGGCATCTACTTCAGAAATGTACGGTTGAGTTTGATATAATATGCCAACAACATGATATACTGAAGAATCGCCTTTTCATCCTAGAAGCCCGTATTGAGTGGCTAAACTATATGGATATCGGTTAACAAGAAATTATCGTGAAGCATACAATATGTTTACATCTAATTGAATTCTTTTTAATCATGAATCTCCCATTAGATGAGAAAATTTTGTTACAAGAAAAATTACAAGGGCTATAGCAAAGATAAAATTAGGTCTTCAAAAAAAACTATATTTATGAAATCTAAATGCTAAAAGAGATCGATGACATGCAAAAGATTATGTAGAATGAATGCGGTTAATGCTCCAACAAGAAACCCCTGATGATTTTGTACTTGCTACATGAAAAATATATACAGTCAGAGATTTTGTAATATTTGCTTTTCAAAAAATTTGAATTAATATAGAATGGCGTTGAGAATGAATTGAAGAAAAATGATACGATGCTGTTAGTGGTGACTGTTTGATAGAAATAGATTCCAGATATTTTCGTCCATCTGAAGTTGATGTATTATTATGAGATGCCGCTAAAGCCAGAAAAATTCTTTGATGGGAACCCAAACATTCTCTAGAAGAACTAATCTCCGAAATGATTGAGGCAGACCTAAAAACATTCAAAAAAGAAGAAATATTAAAAAAACATGGGTATGAAATTTTAAATCAATATGAATAATTAGATGTTTATAGAAGAAAGCATATATAAAAAGATTATGGAAAATGCGATAATTATTACTATAGATTTGATGTGTATCAATACCCATGGAGAAATACTTTTGGGGCTGAGAAACAATGCTCCATTAAAAGATATTTATTACTTGCCTTGATGAAGGATTTTCAAATATGAGAACATTTTTGATGCAGCCAAAAGAAAAGCGCTTGATGAAATTTGAATAGATATAGATATCAAAAAATTACAATTTCTATGAGTGTATGATGATGTTTATCCAAATGATTCCTTCTTTCCTTGATGATGATCTCATTATACATCTAGAACGTATCTATATCATCTAAGTAAATCAGAAGAGCAGAATATTCATATCAATGACAACCAGCATAAAGGTTTAAAATTTTTTAATCCAAAAGATGATTCATTGCATGATATGTTACAAGACAGGATTAATGATTTTATAAAATCAGAGAATATTTAACTTTACAAATTAATTTATTGTATTGATATTAGTTGTTTTTTATTTATATAAAAACCTGTCCTTATAAAGGGTTATTCTTACTTTTATTCCACCATATAAAAATATGCAAAAACAATCTAAAATATATATAGCTTGACACAATTGATTAGTTGGAGGAGCTATCCTTAAAAAATTACAATCCGAATGATATATTAATCTCATATATAAAACCCATGAAGAACTTGATTTGATGGATCAAAAAGCTACTAAAATTTTTTTTGAAACAGAAAAACCGGAATATGTTTTTCTTGCTGCTGCAAAAGTTTGAGGAATAGGTGCTATCACAACATATCCTGCCGATTTCATATATCAAAATCTTCAAATACAAAACAATGTGATTTATAATTCTTATGCTTCATGAGTCAAAAAACTCCTATTTTTAGGATCTAGTTGTATATATCCAAAAGCATGTCCTCAACCTATAAAAGAAGAATATTTGTTGACATCAAAACTCGAACCTACCAATGAACCGTATTCTATAGCAAAGATTGCTTGAATTAAAATATGTCAAAGCTATAATCGCCAATATGGAACAAATTTCATCTCATGTATGCCGACAAACTTATATTGACCTTGAGATAATTTTGATTTACATAATTCTCATGTATTACCTTGAATGATGAGGAAATTTCATGAAGCTAAGATAAATAATATATCTGAAGTGATACTATGGTGAGATTGAACACCATACAGAGAGTTTCTTTATGTGGGGGATATGGCTGATGCATGTATCTTTCTAATGGAAAATTTTAATCCGACTAAAGAACAGAATGAAGAATGAGACATATTTTTCAATATAGGTACATGAAAAGACATTACAATAAAAGAATTGGCAGAACTTATGAAAAAAATAACAGGATATGAAGGTAAAATAACATGGGATACGAGTAAACCAAATGGGACACCTAGGAAATTGCTTGACGTCAGCAAACTAGAAAAAATATGACGGCATTATACAACTGATTTGGAGGAGGGAATATTAAAAGCATATACATTTTATCTAAAAAATTACACATAAGATATACATCCATATTTATTCATTAAAAATCAAAAATGTTATTTAAAAAAGTTACAGAATGTAGGATTTGTGATAATAAAAATTTGATAAAAATTTTAGACTTATGAGAGCAAGCGCTTACAGGAGTATTTCCTCAAAAAGGAGAAGAAGTAGGGGTTGGTCCACTTGAACTCATAAAATGCCATTGAAACGAGGGTTGTTGATTAGTCCAACTATGACATAACTATGATTTGAATCTTTTATATTGAGATAATTATTGATACAGATCCTGATTAAATAAATCTATGGTCAAACACTTGGAAGAAGTCGTCAATAAAATAAAACAAATGATTAGTATAGAAAAATGAGATCTTATAATAGATATAGCAAGTAATGATTGAGTATTGCTTAATGCATATTGAGATCATTGATTTGATTTATTATGAATAGATCCAACAGCAGAAAAATTCAGCAAATACTATCCAAGTTTTGTAAAATATATAGCAGACTTTTTTTCTTGAGATATCGTAAAAAAATATAGCGACAAAAAAGCAAAAGTCATAACATCTATATGTATGTTCTATGATTTAGAAAGACCTATGGAATTTATGAAACAGATTGAAGAATCCTTGGATGATGATGGTATTTGGCTATCAGAACAAAGTTATATGCCTACAATGGTTGAGAAGACATCATACGATACGGTGTGTCATGAACATTTGGAATATTACTGACTGACACCAATCAAGTGGATGGCAGATAGGGTCTGACTTAAAATTATTGGTTTGGAATTTAACGATCTGAATTGATGAAGTTTCCAAACGATATTAGCAAAAAAATGATCTAAAAAATTTGATGAATATGATGTAAGTAAGATACTACAAGCTGAAGAAGATAATGGATACAATGGGCTCGATGTTTTTGAAACATTCAAAAACAATGTCATAACAAATAGAAAAGATGTATTAAGCTTTTTTGAAAAGGCAAAAAAAGATAACAAGTTAGTCATATGATATTGAGCGTCTACCAAAGGTAATGTGGTATTGCAATATTGTTGAATAACAGCTGATATGATGCCATACATAATGGATGTTAATGACTATAAGTTTGGAAGATTCACACCATGAACAAATATCCCTATTATATCTGAAACTGAATGACATGCGATGATGCCTGATTATCTTATGGTATTGCCTTGGCATTTCAAAAAATGAATTTTGGAAAATGAAAAAAAATTCTTAGAGAGATGATGACATATTGTTTTCTATCTACCAAAATTAGAAATTGTATAAATCGGTACATATAAAAAAAATAGTAGACCATTCTAGGATCTGCTATTTTTTTATTTATATTCAGATAATCTTGAATAATTCATTAAACCTGTTTTCCCAAGTATGGTCCCTTAATGCTCTTTTTCTGGCATTTTCTTTGATTTTTTTTCTTAGTCAATCATTTTCTGGTTTGGTATAAAATCTTATTTTTTCTAGTAGCTCTTCAAAACTGCTATAAAATAACATTTCTTTGTCTTCCTCAAAGTATTTGAGCATTTCAGGGATACGATACATCAAATGACAAGCTCAAGACATAGGAGCTTCAAAATCTCTCAATCTCATGATATATGAAGGCTTCTTAAATTGATAGGTATTTAACCTTTCATTGAATCATAAAGAGATTTTTGCTTGTGAATACAGTTTGATCATATCTTCAAAATTTAATTCTCATCAAACATGTTTATCCAAGATTGATAAAACTTTTTGAGATGGCTTTGGTTCACGTAAAACATTAAGAAAATCCGCCCACAATCATTCTCTTCATTGGGAATACCTAATATCATGAAATATATGTCTTATAGTATTGAATGGATTTGCTAATGCTCTTTTTTTTGCGGTATCATTCTGCTGGATAGCCTTCCATCAATATCACCAGACTTTGACATCAATATCATTGTCCAATAATTTATATATATATTGAGGACGAGAACTATTTTTAAATCATACAAGAACTGCATCATAAATCTCTTTTTCTTCAGGATATGGTTTGTATGTATCAGGATTTGCAGCCATTGGCAAATAAATAGGGTTAGCTCAATAAGACTTTAATATCTTAACTGCTTCAGGTTCTATCACCCACATATAATCAAAGCATTTAGCCATTTTTATAAGATCAAACGATCTTGATAGATCATCAAATGATAGATTTACAGTCAAAATTCATAATTTTTTGATTTCTTGTACTGTCTCTGGCAATATGATATAATCATTAGCCATAGAGAAGAATAAATCGATTTTTCAGGCAGATTTTATTCTTTTTAAAAGAATTTTATTATATTCATAGACATCATGGATATTATCATCAGAGGGATTACAATAGGTCAGATTTGATATTTTTTGTAACGTATTTAAAATATGATCTTTATACCAAAGATTATTTTTAAAGTTAGTTGCATACATAAAAAAGAAAATATTTTTCATTAATTTGAAAAGAAGCAGCTAAATATAAGAGTAAAAGATCATAATCTAGAATAAATCAACATATCATTTAATGAAATTATCATCAAAAAAATGTTTTTTAACTATTTCTTTATTTTTTTGTCTTAAATCTTCAATTTTATTTTGTTTTATGAAATCAAGGAAACTAGCTGAATTATGCAAAGAATCTTCATCCAACAACAATCAGTTATTATCAAAAATAACTTCTTTATTTCCTCAAACGTTTGACAATACAGGGACATTTCAAAGATACATAGCTTCCAAAGTTGATAAATCAAAGATTGAATATCTCTGGAACATTATATAAAAATCCGTTTTTGATAATAATCAATAAATTTCTGTTTTTGGTATTCACTGTTCATATAAGAAAACGTCATCATTCAAACCAAGAGTAGTAATTGATTTCTTTAAGATATTACTGCAATCTCATTCCCTTCATATAAGTATCCATTTGAATTTAATTCAATGATTCTTCAAACTCTTTAAAAAAGGAACAATCCTATCAATTCATTTTGCATGATTGATAGCTCAAATAGAAACGAAATTGAATCAATCAGATATTAGATTGGATTCGATATTTATATTGTGTTTAGTCTCTGTTTTTATATCGACAGAATTATATAAGATTTTTATCTGATCTTTCCTATTATCTATAATCTTTTTTATCCCAGGATGAGTTTGTAATAATGCTTCACAAGCTCAATTTGATGGGAATCATATTTTGTATGCATGCTTATATACATAGTTTTCTATACCATTTAAAATAGATTTTAGAATGAAAGATTTTTTATATCCAAGTAATTTTGTATGTTCATAATATAAGGATCATTGTCAATGATAGACATTTATGACTTTGATATTTTTATAAAAAAATATGATAGCAAAAGACATTATCAAATCATGTGATATTATATATTCATACTTAGTTATCTTATATTTTCTTATCTTTTTAAGATTAAAAAACACAAGATAAATAGAATAAAGACTAATCGGCAATGATGTAACCTTTTTAACGACAAATCTCACTATTTTCATCAATAAAGTATCTCAAATATTTCCAATTCAGTTTACAGCTGTCTTTCAGTATGTTACATTTCATTTTTTTTCAATAAAATCGAAATGATATCTATCTAAATCATACATTTTTTTTACGATAGACAAAGATCATCATATATTTACATCTGAATATACTTCAGGCAAAACCAATACTTTCTTCATTTTCTTATGAAAGATTAAAATCCAAAGCATTTTTTATAGTTTTATCCATATCAATATATTTATAATTTGCCAATCTTCACAAGAAATAGATATTTTCTAATCATGCAGCTTCTTTTTTATATTTTTCCAATATTTCTAAGTTTTCTTTTATTTCAACTGGATAAGCATCAATATCTCCGATTCAAGGTATCTCCTTACAAATAACAGTTTTTTCTATATTGTAAGTTGAGCTATTTGGATAGAATTTTTTAAATTCAGTGATTCTTGTATATTCATGATCATTCGGATAATTTATGACTATATTTTCTTGAAAATCTTTTTTATCATAGGTTTCTAATTTATATAATGTTTTTTTATAGTCTAATTTTCAATATTTATAATTGAAGTATTCATCAATAGGTCATGTAAAATACATTTTTTCATATTCAATATCATTAATAATATCCTTATAATCAGAATTCAATACTATTTTTATATTCTTATTATCAAGCATTTTCTCAAACATTTTAGTGTACCCATTTTTAGGCATTCACTGAAATTTATTATGCGGAAAATATCTATTATCTCTACTTATTAGAACAGGGACTCTTTTCAGAACATCTGGGTTTATATCTTCTGGAGCTATTCACCATTGTTTGATGGTATAATTTTTAAATACCTTTTCAAATATATATTCTGCTACAAAACCCAGTTCCTTATTTTGTTCCTTTTTAGCCTTTTCTCTTAATTCATTTATTGAAACTTTAGTTCAATACTCAAAATATTTAAGTAAAGCTTCTTCTATTGTTTTTGCCAATTTAGGAGAAAATGACAAATAAATGCTATTTAGATTAAAAGGGACAGGGATAAGATTTCAATCTATAAAAGCCAGAACTTTATGCTGAAAATTGGTGAATTCACTAAAATTATTTATATAATTCCATACATCTTCTGAATCTGTATGAAATATATGTGGTCAATATTTATGGATTAGAATTCAATTTTCATCATAATAATCATAGCAATTTCATCATATATGATCCCTCTTTTCTATTATCATGACTTCTTCTCATTTTTCAGCCAATCTTTGAGCCAAAACTATTCATGAAGGTCATGCTCAAACTATAAGATTTTTAATTTTCATCATCAAACAGATTATTATTATAAAATATTTATGATTTTTTCTTAAATACGCAAAACAAGCTACAACTCTTTGATGGTCAATTTATAAAATCTAGTTTTTTGAATACCAACAATAAAAATAATTTTTTCAAAAATTCAAGATATCTTATCTTAAAATGTACTCTATATGATAAATAAAGTCATATTTGACTGATCAATCAAGAATGATATTTTTTATACTCTAATGTATAACCATATGGTTCAAATAAAGGAATCAATTGATTGATAGAATATCAATCCCTGACATGTCAAATATCCTTATGAAAGCTTTCTCAAAATATTTTTTTATATTTATGAGTGGGCACAGAAACAACTATTTTGGGATTATTTGCAAAAAGGTGCGAAATAGATTTGATGAATCCTTTATCATCTTCTATATGTTCTAAAAAATCAATAAGTAGAATATAATCATATGCTTTCTCTCATGAAACTTTTAGATTAACTGCATTTTCATTATGAAGATGTATGTTTTTTATATTATTATATTTAATTACTTTTTTTCAATAATTAATGCTTTCAAGATCCATATCATATCATACTGCAGAAATATTTGTATCGATTTTATGTATTTCAATAAGATTATTTCACATTCAACATCATATTTCTAGAATATTGATATATTTATCTTTAATATTTTCTTTTTTAAAGTAGTCAGAAACCGCTCAGATTCTATAATGTGTATGCAAATCCATAACTCAAATTTTTTTTACCAGATAATTATGTATTTTATACATACCTCAAGAATGATCCATATCAATCATAAAATCTCAAATTGGCATATTATTTTTGGATTAAGAATCTAAAATATTTTTTTAATTTATCATATAGCCCAATAATAATTTATCCAATAATAAATTTCACTATCCTCTCAGCTGCTTTTCAATCCCACATTTCTGGAATCTTTCATTTTTTGTAATTTCACGCTATGATATCAGTAATGAGTAAATCTATCTTAGCAAAATCATTTCCTACAAGAGTACTTGTTCCAATCTCAACGGTAATAGGTCTCTCAGTATTTTCTCTCATGGTAAGACAAGGAATCTGAAGCAATGTTGTCTCCTCCTGTATTCCTCAACTATCCGTAAGTACGAATTTTGAATTTTTAACTAATTTGATAAAATCCAAATATCCCAACGGTTCAGTGATAATCAGATTTTTATTGCTCTCCAATTTTGAAAACAGACCTAATCATTCAAGATTTTTCTTTGTCCTAGGGTGAATAGGTATGATGAGTTTAATCTTCTCTGACACCGTATTGAAATAATCGACTATTTTTGTCAAAGTCTGAGGATCATCCACATTTGATGGTCTATGGATAGTGATGACTCCATACGTATCTTTTTCTACAGATAAACTCTCCATGATAGCGCTCTTTTCGATATTAGCTAAGTTATGGATAAGACAATCTATCATGACATTTCATACGAGATAGACTCATTCTTTTTTTCATTCATTGAGAAGATTTGTTATACCAGATTTTTCTGATACAAACAATAAATCTGACAACCTATCAACGACAATCCTATTTATCTCTTCAGGCATAGTCATATCAAACGATCTCAATCCTGCCTCTACATGGATGACTTTGACTCCATGTTGTTTTGCAGTAAGTCAGCACGCAACCGTAGAATTCACATCACCTACCACTAACACATAGTCCGGTTTTTCTTGTAAGAGAACAGCATCAAAAGCGATCATGATATGACCTATCTGTTCAGAGACCGATCATCAATGGATATTGAGATTAGTATCAGGATATGGGAGCTGGAGGTCTTCAAAAAATTTATCCGACATATTTTTGTCATAATGCTGTCCTGTATGGATAAGTTTATATTCAATCGCAGGATGCTTTTTGATTTCATTGATGATAGGTGAAATCTTCATAAAGTTTGGTCTTGCTCAAGCGATGATAAGAATTTTCATAAGGAGAATCATTTAAACGGCTAAATATTCCTTTGCTATATTTGTCCAAGAAAGCTTTTGTTCTACAAGCTCTCTTCATCTTTTTCACATACTAACCATTTCATCCTTATTTTCAATCAGGTATTTGATTTTTTCATACAGATCTTCAACATCTCATTGTTTGTATAATAAGGCATTATGATTGGATATTCTCAGCTTAGTTCAGATCTTATCGTTAGCGATGAATGGGACATTGCATGCAGCTCATTCCACCATACTTACTGATTCCTGTAATGGCCGGATACCGATATCGCTTGCAGAATAGTACGCATATAATTCAGTATTTTTTACAAAATCCACGTAAATATATTTTGAAGCGAAATCTTTGGTATAGGCATTCATTTCATTGATCAGCTCTTGGGGACCGGATCATATGATGATGACATAGACATCATGAAATTCTTTGATGATTTTTGCTGTCGCTTGTATCAAGAGATCATATCCCTTATCCCTTAAAAGCTTTCAGGTATAAATCAGTACTATCGCATCATGAGGAATCTTATATTGAGTTCTTATCTTTTCTCTTTGCGTCTTATCAAACCTAAAATTATGAATATCAGTTCACAAAGGGATGAATTCAATCAGATTATTTTTTATTCCATAAAATCTATGGATGATATATTTAGTCTCTTCTTGTACAGCCACAAATTTATCCACTTTTTTTTCTAAGAATCTAGAAAAAAACAATCTAAAGAAAAAATAGAATATCTTTTTGATTGCCAATCACTGATTCATGATAGACATCAGATTACTATCAAAACATACTAATTTAAATGTATATGTATTTTTTAATTTAGCGACTTTTACGGCATTGATGCTCGCAACTCAGTTTACTATGATGATATCGGGTCAGAATTTTTTGATATTTTCTTCGATGTGTTCAAACGACGCCCTATTAAATATCTCAAAAATTAATTTCTCTCTTTGTGTAGGTATTCACTCTTCTATCTTAAATCAGATTTTCTGTTTTCTTGGTCATAAGATCTTTCATGAAGTGGTTTCATAGTCAGGAAAAGGATAATAATGATCTGAAGTTAATACTAACACCTCATGTCATTGTCTGATGAATTCTTTGGCTATGAAAGTTTCGCTATATCCGATCATCGGTTGGAAATAGTCGACTATGATAAGGATTTTCATCTGATACCCGTGATTACATAATAAATTTATCTTCCTATTCATGTATAGAGAACTCAAGTATTCGCAAGAGCATCTTTATCCAAGCAATTTCTTCCATCAACGATAACCTTGAGATGTTTTCGTTTTTCTATAGGCAACTGTTTAAATACGGTATGATCAGTAGCGATGATGACCGCTTCACAATCAGACAAGAAACTATCAATATCTTTATGTGTAGAGATATCAAGATTATACGGTTCGAATATTCTCAAGTCTGCCTCATATTCTTTGATAAGCATTTCTTTGATTTTCAATGCAGGACTTTCTCTCAAGTCCGAGATATCTCTTTTGTAGGATAATCCCATAAGTCATATTTTTGTTCATTTTACGGATTTATTCACTTTATTTAATGCATGGACCAATTTTTCTATGGTATATTCAGGCATGCTATTGTTCACCATCCTAGCTGTTCTGAGAAATTTATGATCAAATCATGCTTTTTTTGCTCTTTCAATAAGATAATAAGGATCTACAGCGATACAATGTCCTCCTACCCCGCATCCAGGATAATGAGCCATAAAAGCGAACGGTTTATTACTCGCTCATTTGATGACATTGACAAGATCTATTCATAACTTATCAAAAGATTTTGCCAATTCATTTACATATGCGATATTGATATCACGAAAAGTATTTTCAACTATTTTGGTAGCTTCAGCTTCTTTGATCGTATGTGTTTCATTCACTTCTGCATGTAAAAAGCTCCTATATACATCAGCAAGTTTTTTACATCACTCTTTTGTCAACGCTCAGATATTACGGTTGATATTATAGACATTCCATTTTTGATCTCCTGGATTGATCCTTTCTGGACAATGAGCCAATTCAAAATCTACACCTCATGTCATTCATGTGGACTCAAGTATAGGAAGAACAATCTCTTCACACACTCAAGGATTGATGGTTGATTCTATGATGACAGAGCATCACTTTTTCATAAAAGGCAGTATATAATTGCATGCTCAGATGATAGGTCAGAAATCAGGATTATATTGTTCATCTATAGGAGTAGGGACACAGACTATGAATATATCAGAATCTGACAATATTTCAGGTTTTTCTGATACCTCAAATTTTACAGTTTTCATATCCTCTTTGGCTAATGCATCATCAATCGGAGAGATTCATTTTTTGATTTTTTCTATATGTCTGCTACTCACATCAAAACCACACGTAGTGTATTTTCATGATTTCGCTATAGCACAAAGAAGCGGAAATCCAACATATCCAAGTCATAGAATAGTAATTTTTTGCATCTCTATTTTTCTTTACAACATAAAATATTCCAAATTTAAACTACTACGATAAATTATTTTTCTCATGTTTGGGTATATAACATACAAAGTTATTACCTCGATATCAAAGAAATATATTCAATACATAGAGAATAGATTTGTATATTACTAACGGTCATTTTCCATTTAATTTAGCATAAATCTTATTATTCAGAAAAGGGATATATTGATAAAAGAAAGTTTTTATTTTTGGTCTTGGTAAAAACATAGAATTACATAACTTTTGCATTTCTCTTCTTGTAAATGAATAGACATAATTTCATGAGGGTTCTATCTGACATACCAATCAACTCATCCTTAACAATCTCATGATCCAGCTATCTTGAGCTTCCATAAAAAGAATTCATACTTTAGCCACTCTCAACATTTCATAGATTCCAAGTATCGGTCTAGGAAGATGATGAAGTCACGCTCTCACGATCACATAATCAAAGCTATTGTCTGCGTATGATAACTGTTCTGCATTTTCCACTTGTACTTCAATATTTGGATTTCTTTCTTTGATTTTTTTGCAAGCAGTCTCAGACAAATCCGTAGCAGTCACTTTCGCTCATTTCTTATGCCAAAAATCTGCATCATATCAAGTTCATGCACAGATAATCAAAACAGTTTTTCATGTAAGAGGATGTCCTATCAGTGAATATCCAGTTTCCAAGGATAATGTTCACAAATATCTTTGTAATTCGTTTCCCATATCGTCAATTGAAGCATTTGCCCAATCCCTATTCATATTATTTTTTTGCTGTGCAATCAAGGTATCTACGTGCATGATATTAAAAATAAAGTTCTAAAAAGTTATTTTTTATGCTCTTCACATCAAAATGTTCTTGTATCAATTGTTTACAACTATCACTATCTTTTTTTTGCACATCCAGGAGTCTCTGTACGATATCCTCTCTAGCAAATTTCACAATAGATCAAGCGTTATATTCAGATATGAAAGGGATATCAGCCTGTTCTGTCACCACTGAGGGGGTTCCGCATGCTAATGCCTCCAAACTTGCCGTAGAAGTCTCTTCTCGATGGGACGGAGCCATGAAATAGATATCAGCATCCACATAATAATTCATATTTTCCGGGTAATAGATCGCTCATACAAAAAGGACTTTTTTTTCTATGCCAAGTTCTTTGACATACTGCTTGAGATGATTTTCATATCCATCATCCCTGCCTATGATGATCAGATAAGAATCTGATATTTTTTTCTGATAATCAAAAAAACAATCTATCATCATATCAGTCGCCTTATATTTATGTATTCTTCCTACAAAAAGCAATATCTTCGCATCTTTTGAAATCCCATATTTTTCTCTGACAGATCCACGAGCAGGAAGATTTTTGAATTTTTCATAATCCACCATCAAAGGAATCAGTTTGATATTCTCTTTTTTGATTCAAAATTTATGGACCTCATCAAATTCGCTTTGTGTCTGTACGGTCACATATTTTGCTTGCTTCAGCATGTTCTTGGACCATAGAAGATCAAATATTTTTTTTATGAAAAACTTAGCATCCATCTCATAAGGGACACAACCAAAAGGAGAGACTATATAGGGTATAGCATGTTTTTTACATTGTGCATATATCTGATAATTGAAGACATTCCTAAAGTCAGCTATATGGACAATATCATAGTTTTTTATATTATGTTTCAATCGTGTTTTGAGTCCAAGAGGGACAGGAAATTTAAGTTTATTCGCAAGTCTATTGCTAAGATTTTTGAAGTAATATATCTTCACTCAATCAACAGTATCTTCAGATTTATCATGTCTTGTAGTATTATCAAAAACATCAGTGCTTATACAGTCCACTTCGTATCCATCTTTAGCATATTGAGCTGCCAACTCATACATCACCCTAGCGATACCCCCATAACTCCATGCAGGATAGAATGTCCAGGACGCGATAAGTATCCTTTTATTTTTCATTATAAAACATTTTAATAGTTGAAATGATATATTCTATTTCTTCATCAGTAAGCAAAGGATGGATAGGCAATGAAAGGATATTTTTGACTTTCTGATCCAAGACAGGCAATGTTGCCTCAGCGTATTTTCACTCTAAGAATGGCTGTTTATGGATAGACAATGGATAATGGATCAGGCTTGGAATTCATTTTCCTTTGAGATACGCCATGAGTGCATCTCTTTCATCTATCTCTATCACAAAAAGATGATAGGTATGGACGCAATGCTCCTTGATCTTAGGCAATGAGATTTGTGGAAGAACTGACAATCAATCCCTATATTTTTGAGCTATCTCACTTCTTCTTTGCGTACCTTGATCGATATGTTTAAGTTGTACTTGTAATATTGCCGCCTGTATTTCATCCAGACGTGAATTGATTCCATATATCTTATGTTCATATCTATTTTCTTGTCCATAATTTCTAATCATTTTACATTTTTTGTAGAGTTCTTCATCATTGGTGATGATAGCTCCTGCATCCCCATACGCTCAGAGATTTTTGGTAGGATAAAAACTGAAGCATCCGACTTGTCAGAAATTTCAGACGAATTGTCCATCATATTTCGTAAAATGGGATTGTGCGCAATCTTCTATAAGAAAAAGATCATGCTTTTTGCAGATTTCTTGCATTTTTGTTATTTCGCAAGCTTGACCATAGAGATGAACAGGGAGAATAGCTTTGGTTTTACTCGTGATCTTTTCTTCTATCTTATTGGCATCCATATGATAATATGCATCAATATCCACAAAAACAGGGAGTGCTCCTACATCAAGTATCGCAAGCGTAGTAGCTACTGCGCTATGAGAAGTAGTGATTACTTCATCTCACTGTCAGACTCATAATGCGAGCAGAGAAATCTTGATAGCATCAAGACCATTACCTACACCGATAGCATATTTCGCACCATGTTTTTTTGCAAACTCTTGCTCAAACTGTTCCACTTCCTTACCCAAAATATACCATCCAGAATCTAGGACCCTTTGTATGGCTTGATCTATTTCAGGTTTGATGGCTTGATATTGTTTTTTGAAATCATTGAATAAGATATTCATTATTTTTTGATAGATTGTAAAAAGTCAGCATAATTTCTTATATAGTCTTTTTCATCATAATGTTGAGATGCTACAACAAGCAAGATACATCAGTCAGAAAAGTCTTTCATATAATGCCACATATTGATAGGGATATATACGCCGATATTTGGTTCTGTCATTTTTATCTCTTTCTTTTCCTGTCCATCATCAAATCACAATATCACAGATCCATGGATACAAAAGATGACTTGTTCCGTTTCATGATGAGCATGTTCTCATCTGATGTTTTTATCGTTCTTAAGATCATAGATATAATAGACCCTTTTGATATCAAAAGGGATTTGCTTATGTGATTCCATAAAGCTCAAGCTTCCTCTTTCATCTGATTTTTTTGGCAGTTCTATATATCTAATTTCCATTTTTTTTAGCATAAATAAAGTTACTTGCTTGAAGCATAGAATCAAAAGTTCAGGTATCAAGCCATTCTCAAGAAAGCGTCACTGCCTTAAGTGTATTTTCCTTTCTATACAGATCATTGATATACGTGATTTCATATTCACCTCTCGCTGAGGTAGGTTGTCCCACACATTTATCAAAACAAGTAGTGTCATAAAGATATACTCAGGTGACCGCAAGATCTGATTTTGGTGCTTGGGGTTTCTCTTCTAGAGAGAGAACTTTTCCATTGGCATCTATTTCAGCTATCCCGAATCTCGTAGGATCTTTCACTTTTTTTACAAAAACAATTGCTCCATCCACAAAGTTTTTTATCTCTTCTTTGATTTCCAATGCATTTTCAAATAAGTTATCTCAAAGCATCAATACACAATTCTCTTTCCCGACATAATCTTTTGCCATCCGCAGACCATCAGCTATTCCTGTAGGTTTAGGTTGTATAGCGTAGACTATCTGTATAGGTCTCTTATATTTTTCTCTGAATTCTTCTCCCGATCCAAGCAAGCTAACAAATGAAGAGATATCATTTGGCGTGGTGATGAGAAGTATCTTATCTATGCCAGATTCCAATAATATCTCCAGAGGATAATAAATCATCGGTTTATCATAGATAGGCAAGAGATGCTTATTTACAGCTTTTGTTGTCGGATATAATCTCGTGCCGAATCATCACGCAAGGATTATTCATTTCATGGATGCACTATTTAGACAGATAAAATTGTATGGTTGTTTTGATTCATTCATCAAAGAGTATTTTGGGTTCTCGTCACAATTCGTTTTTTAGTTTTGAAGCATCTATAGCATATCTTTTGTCATGTCCTGGTCTATCAGTCACAAATGTTATAGAGCTTTCATCCTTTCCCATCTCTTGCAATAAGATTTTGGTTATTTCAAGATTGGTATATTCATTATTTCATCAAATATTATATATGGATCATGATTTTGCTTGGGTGAATATTTCTCGTATAGCATCACAATGATCTTGGACATAGAGCCGATCTCTAATATTCAGACCATCACCATAAACGGGCACAACTTTATTATTTCTTAATAAATCAATAAAATGAGGAATAAGTTTTTCATTATCTTGATTTGGTCCATAATTATTTGAACATCTAGAGATGACATAATCTATACCAAAAGTCCTTCCATATGCCTTTACCAGCATATCAGCAGCAGCTTTGGAGGCGCTATACGGTGAACTCGGATTGATAGGTGTAGATTCTACAAAATATCAACTCTCAGGAACATCACCATACACCTCGTCTGTAGAGACCTGATAGAATCTTTTGAGACTGTATTTCCTATATAAATCTAATAGATTCTGTGTACCTATGACATTGGTTTCTGTAAATATCTTCGGATTTTTGATGCTATTGTCCACATGCGATTCTGCAGCAAAATTGATGATATCCGTAGGAGCATGTTTTTGAAATACCTTTTCTAATGCCTCCACATCTTTGATATTAACTTGTTCAAAAGAATAGTTAGGAGCATTTTTGGTAGCTTCAGCAAGATTAGATAGTTTCCCTGCGTAAGTCAAACAATCTACATTGATGAAATGTATTTCAGGATGTAAGATAACATAGGTATCGAGAAAATTTGAGCCTATGAATCACGCTCATCACGTTATCAGTATTTTTTGCATTATATCTTAAACAGATGTAAAATCTTATATGCCATAACAATTTTATAGTAATTAATCCTATGCAAAAATAAAGCCCATTTGTGTCCTCCACGAGCATATTTCCTTGCTATCCTTAGCTCATCAGTGAATTGGTTGACAAATCTTGATCAGCTCTTACTTGTTTGATAGAATCTGAAGTTAGAGAGATACTGCGGAATATATACGGGAGCATATTTCGCTCCTATCCTCAATCGATATTCATAATCCATACAGAGATGTTCATTGATATCAAAATATCCTAACTCTCCCATCACCTCTTTTTTCCAAAACACCGTCATCTGTGAGATGAAATTTTCCGAGAGAAGTTTAGCATATGAATATTTTCCTCACAAAAGATTTTTATATCAAGTGATCCATTTTCTGATTTCCTTATCCTGTGTATCTATGATTCTGCATTTTCCATAACATCGCATCTTGTCTGATCTTCAAAGATATTTTACGACATGTGCCAATGCCCCAGGCTCATAGGTATCATCACTATTAAGATACGTCACGATATCTCAGGTAGCAAGTTTCAATCACTTATTGATCGCATCAGACTGCCCCTTATCCTTCTCAGACCTCCAGATAAAATTTATTTTTTTGCAATGAGTTTTTATTTTTCAATTCTGAATTCTGAATTCTAAATTCTGAATTATTTTAATTGTATTGTCCGTCGATCCTCCATCCATGATGATATATTCCAGTTCAAAATCTCATTTTTGGGTAATGACAGAAAGAATGGTTCTTTCTATGAATTCCGCTTGATTATAGGAAGGAGTGATGATTGAGATTTTCATCCAGCTTTATTTAGATCTAAATAGATATATTTACTTATTTTTTAGATTGCTTCGTTCCTCTCTATATTGTCATTGCGACCCCGGAGTACTCCGGGGGAAGCAATCCAGTTTTTATTTTAGATTGCTTCGTTTCACTCGCAATGACTAAATGGAGTCGAGTCATTGCGAGGAGGTACGACGAAGCAATCCATTTTTTATTTTAAATCTATATTTTTATTTTAGATTGCTTCGTTTCACTCGCAATGACAATATAATAAATCAGAGATATCAATTTTTATTTAGCCCTAAATAATCAATATTTCAGCACACAATAGATAGCCCTAAATCAATCTTTCCAGTTGATTTTTTTGCCTTCAGCATATGTCCTTCCATAATAGGAAATCCCCACTTCATAAATCCTCACTTCTTTATTACGAGCCAATTTTTGCGTCACTTCAGGTTCAAAACCGAATCTATTTTCTCTTAATTTTATTTTTTTGATGATATCTGATTTGAAAAGTTTATAGCATGTCTCCATATCGCTGAGATTTTGGTTGGCAAACATATTACTCAAGAACGTCAAGAATCTATTACCTATAGTATGCCAAAAAAAGAGTATCCTATGAGGTTTGCCTCAAGCAAATCTTGAACCATACACCACATCAGCGAATCCATCTAGCAAGGGTTGCAGAAGCAGATTATATTCTTGCGGATCATATTCCAAATCAGCATCCTGGATGATGATATACTCCCCTGTCGCTTTATGGATACCCGTATGCAATGCAGCTCATTTGCCTTTATTGACTGCATGGGTATGATAAGAGATATTCAGATCCTTATTATGTTCCATATATTTTTTGATGGTTCATTCAGTATCATCTTTGGAACAATCATTGACGATGACAATCTCTTTTTCGATGCCATTGATCAATACGACCTCTTTTACCTTATCCAAAATACGATGGATAGTTTTTTCCTCGTTATATGCAGGGACGATGATAGAAAGTTTGCTCATACTTATTTTTTAAAATTAAAAAGATAATTGGAGATATAATTTCGGATGAACGCAATTCATTTTGCAGCAATAGCGACATACATATAATAGATTCACATATGCTGGACACCTATCCAAAGGAGCAATATATAGATACCTTGTCCGATAAGCTGAAACAGCAGAAACAGACCTCATTGCAAGATATGTTTATTGGAATAATCCTTAAAAGTTATATATTTTTGGAATACATATCAGAATGAAAAAGCGAATATGAATGATAATATAGCTGAATAGAGATAATATATATGAAAGATATCAGTGAATACCCGCAAAAGAGCAATATCAAAAATTGCTGCCAATCATCATCAGATGGAATATCTTATGAATTTATATGCTAAAACTTTTT
This sequence comes from uncultured Candidatus Peribacteria bacterium, assembly GCA_964495905.1. Classification (GTDB taxonomy): domain Bacteria; phylum Patescibacteriota; class Gracilibacteria; order Absconditabacterales; family Absconditicoccaceae; genus CAJBLF01. Next base: position 11,288 of record CAZBWN010000029.1, on the reverse strand, counting down.
TTATGATTTTCATATTTATTTTTGCACTAAAACAAAGTTATTCATATACAATTCAAAATATCTATGCTTGATGTTCTTCTTTTCAAATCATGCTTTTTCCAGATATTTTACAAGCTTATCTTTTGTGTAATATTCTTTATGATCGCTTATCTCTATAGGATTTATCAATTTCAATCTGAATGCGATGAATTCCAATACAGGTTTTGATCGGATACTAGGCGTTGTAAGAAGGAGGTATCCTCATTTTTTTAGATTGGCATAAGCATTTTTCAAAAAATTGATAGGTTCCGATAGATGTTCCAAGACAGCTGTACACAAAAATAGATCCACCTTTTCTGGTAAATTGAAATCTTCATTCAGATTTCATTCTTGTGTGAGTATTCATTGTTTTTTCAGTTCTTCGTGATTTAATTTCATATCAAATGCTATAAGTTTTTTAGGAGCATATTTTTTTTTGATATGTTGTAGAAATAAGGCATTATGTCAGCATCCTGCATCCACAATGACCTTATCATCAAAATTACAATGCTTTAATATCTGTTTTGTCCTGAGCTTATATATTATGATATCTATCAAAGATAATTTTTTATGTCAAAAAGATTGATCTCTACTCATCATGATGGTTATGTAATAAAATACCGGAAAACGATAATATGATCAAGAAACACATAGTGAATACTCTATTTACCGTAGTTTGATTCATGACAAAAGCATAATTTTCCGTAAATAGGAATACCAATACAAAAACAATAAAAATGACAGATCAAGAGAGAGCAAGAAAATATTTATTGAAATTTTTCTTCTGAGTATAAAGGAACCATCCTAAAAGAAGAAGTACGATCAGTATGACATTATAATTGTCCATTTTCATGAAAATAGATGGGAATACAGAAAATATCTCCCAGTGTGTTGTTTGAGAGAATCATATTCATCATTCATTTGTAGCGACAGGATTGAATCAAAGATTATTGATGGATCTCACTATCAAGAAGGGCAAAAGAAAAAAGAAAAAATAGAACAAAGAAGAAAGAATAGCTGGTTTATCTTTCAGGAATCATTGTACAAAACTGCTTAATGTCTTGGATACCACTAAGATACAAACAAAAGCGATAAGTATCCCAGCAAAATATCATAGCAATCAATCGTTTTTGATATGAGACAACATAAATCAAAACAATAACGCTAATGAGATATAGGTATACTCTTTCTCTTCCAGAAATTTCCAAAATGCCCGAATAGTGAGGATGGAATACACTGCACAAGGTAACTCCATATATCCTTCGCTTGTATGAAAGAACAGCAATGGCAATCAAGCGATCAAACCGATAGGGAGAATGGAATGGAAAATATTTTTTGTCTTAGCGAAAGTGATTGTAAAGATAAACAAGAGCATTCCAAAAAATACCAGCCACTGCCAAAGATTGATATAAATATCATTGAACCCTCACAAAAATTTACTTATGGTAGCCTTGTACATAGGGATATAAATAGGATATCCGAGTCTTCATCTTCCAAGGATTTCAGTTTTTTCTCAGAACATCTTTACGCCGCCATCTTGATAGATATTGTATGCAGGACCATTCCAGTTTTGGAAACTGTCATCAGCATAAGTAGGGAAATGAGTGACATGAAGGAAGGTTATGATCAAGAGAAATATTCAGGATATTCATCCTACCCAAGTGAATATCTTTTCTATCTTGGAAAGACCAAGAAATGATTCTTTGATCTGAGGGAAAATATTTTTGATCTTCAATGTGGGAATATATTCTTTGAATGATGATTTTTTATACAGAAGGATACCCACAAAAATCACTATCAAAAGTCATAAGACAAGGAAATATTCACCTATTCCTATTCAGAAATGGATGAACTGGAGATTGAATAGGCTAAAAGCCACTACTCCTGCACCGATAAACCATCATAAAAGATAGAGCAGCATCCCATTGATTTTTTTTCCAAAAAATATCCATAAAAAGAGTATTCCAGGAATAAGAGGAAGCACGATGTTATACAGCAATGCTTTGATAAGAAGCAAAAATCATGTTTCAAACATTCAGATATATTTATTTTGATAAAAGATAACTTCAATTGAAGTTTATAAGAACGGTCTTCTGAAGATCGCCGCTAGCGATAGGTTTTTTATAAAAAATGATATAATCAGCTTCTGATCAAGTCAAAGTGATGGTACACGGTTTGAGATATAAGGATTCCCGATGTGTTTTAAACGGCCGATCCTGGAAACTATCCACATATATCTTACACGCTTTTTTTTCTGTATCCAATTTCAATTCCTTTCTTATCTTATCGGTAAATGGAATATAATCTCAGAGATCAAAAAACGTTTTGGATTCCATAGCAGGGGTAGCATAGTTTTGGATGCCCTGATGGACAATCCACGTATACGTTATCAGGTTTCTGATTCCTATGAAGAGGAAGATTCCAATCCCTCGAAAAAATATCTTACGGATTTTTTTATCCTTATTTCACTTATCAAAAAACAGGATATATAAAGCAGCAAGGAGAAATAATATATATCCATATTTCAATAGAGAAGTTCCAACTATTTTGACTCCATATCTGAGATTGATGCTGTACGGCGTCAATGTTTCCATCTGCCAGAAATCTTTCCATCCCTGCGCTATTTTCTGATAGGAATCCATGAATCCTATAGCAGCATTCACTTGTTGTCCGACCACATCACCCTGGAGTATCATGACCACTTGAGCATCTTTCGATAATTGTCAATAAAATGACAATTTAGCAAAAGAGAATTTTTGGTCAACAAGAGTCTCTCAATGTATCTGAACAGTTTCTCCTGGGACTACTTGTTGTCCGACTACAAAACCATATCCTATAGCACCATCTCCTTGCAATGCTCCCTTGAGCGAAACATAATCGCTTCCTGCTAGAGGACCAAGCAAAGCAAAGCATTGTCCTGTACAGGTAAAATCGATATTTCCATCAAGCTCTTGAAATTGGGAGAATCCCTGTTGTTCATAAGCAGCAAAACTTGGCAATGCAGCGAATACAAAAAGCAATAGTAATCGTTTGAGTTTCATAGAAGATATGTTTAAGTAAAAACAAATGAACTAGTGATAAATATTTATCAAATATTTACAACAAATCTTTTAATTTTTTAATCTTTTAATCTTTTAAAATAATCATATTTGTACCGGATTTTGCAATTTCTTTTTCAATTCATCCAATGTCTTCTCAAAAGAAGTGAAATGATGTTCTCCTATCAATATCTTTTTATACTTTGGGAAATCCAACGTTAATCTAAAATTTTCAATATGAGTATCGTGTATTTCAGGGAGCGATTTTAATTCTATGAGTCCTCTACTCAGATATGCGGCCTCTTTTCCATCAATCAGTTTCTGTTTGATATCTCAATGTATTTCATCAATATGAGTATAGATATTGTCTATAGTCTGATATTTTTTGATGAGGTCAGACGCTTTTTTGGGTCAGATGCCTGCTATTCATTTGATATTATCAGCACTATCCCCTACCAAAGCAAGATATTCTAAGATATGTATCGGTTCAAATCCATATTCTTTGATGAATAATTCTGGCGTAGTAGTAAGCCCTTTCATGGAGTCCACACAGGAGATATTAGTATCCAAAAGATATTTCAGATCTTTATCTCATGAATAGATATCTATCAGAACATTTTTATCTGCACCATATTTTTTCGCCAAAGTAAAGATGATATCATCCGCTTCGTATCACGGCATGATCAGACTAGGGATTCATAATTCAGCAGCGATAGCTTTGGTGATAGGGATCTGATGTTTGAAATCATCATCCATTTTCTTGCGGTTAGCTTTGTATTCTGGATACTCTTCATGTCTGAATGTCTTGACAGGAGAATCCCAGGTGATGACGAAATAATCCGGTTTCTCTTGGAAGATTTTCATCAGCATACGAAAAAATCCATAGACTACGTTTACATTATGTCCATCCTTATCTGTCATAGGTGGAAAAGCATAATACGCCCTATATAAGAAACTCGATCCATCGATAAGAAAAAACTTCATAGAGAGACTAAGCGAATAAATGTTGATATATATAGAATTTTCGGTATAAAATACAAGTTAAGAAACAAATCCACCCCAACCCTCCGGCACCTGTCCCGCAAGGCGGGATCAAGGAGGGAGCTGTTCCTCCCTTGATAAAGGGAGGTGAGGAGGGATTTGAAAAAAAATAAAAAATTTTATAATAACTCAAAAAAATGAATATAAACACCCCCGAACAAATGCTAAACTACGGAAAAGAGCTCGCTAAAGCTCATAAGATTTTGCTATTGCATGGAGAGCTCGGAGCAGGAAAAACCTTATTGACCAAATGATTCGCACAAGGGTTATGACTAGACCACAAAGCAGTGCAAAGCCCTACCTATGCGTATCTCAACGTCTACGGAGCTAAACTCTTGCATATAGATATGTACAGAATCAAAGAATATAGCGAACTCATAGAAAAAGGGATCATAGATCAGATAAATGAATTTGAATATATCGTCATCGAACGACCGAAATTCATCGACCAACTCCCCTTCAACAATTCTACTACCCTTCACATAAAAAAGATTTCTGAAAATGAAAGACAAATAGAAAAAAAATAATAATATAAATAATAAACCCTCCCTTGAAATTTCAATGTAGTCCCCCTGTCAAGGGGGAATGAGGGGGTTTGCTGTTTTTTAAAAAAATAAAAAAAAACCCTCTATTTTAGAGGGGTATGGGGAGTAAAAATATTATTCTAAGTTGATCTTCAACTCTTCCAAAGTATTTTTAAACTGGACTATATGATAATTAGAGAGATTTTGTTTACAGATATTATCATCATCTCTCAAGAGTTTCAAGATAATCAAGAAATTGTCGAATTTTTTGGTAATCTGAGTCAACTCTTCTGGAGTAATAGAACGATTAAGTTTAACCTTATCAAAAAGGAACAGAGTAAATGCGTTAACCAAAGTCTTTACTTGAGATTTTTGGAAGTTAGGCATTTGAATAGCAAAAACAGTATTTCTGATTTTAAGATCTACAGGAACATACACCAAACCGCTTTTACATGCATTAAATTTTTCTATCTCATTTTTGAGAGTAGAACCCAATGTTACTAGACTTCAACTCAAGATAATTTCATTAGTCACAGGAACTATATAAGCATGAAATATGATCGTTCATGCAGTTGTTCGTGTAAAATCACCGGTTAATGCTCTGCCATTACCTGCCTTATCAAAGACATTGAGACTGAACGTATAGAATTGATCTATTTCAACTCAGCTAAAACCGATATATTGTGCAGTCAGATAATCAGCGCTAGTTCTAGTCATATTCTCTCATCACATTTTTCAATAGTTAATCGTATATCTTACGGGTTCAGATGAAATGAACTTTAACTGAAATCATGATGCATTACCGCTGAATACAAAGTCGGTGACCGTAGGTCTAGTGATATCAAAGACAAGTGATGAAGCATATACAACAGCACCTGTATTACCCGCTTTATCAGCAAAAATGATGGTTGGAGTCAATACGCCTTCAGTATATAATGAGGTGATTCTTCGCGTATAACTATAATTCAATCATGAAATCGTTGAGCTCGTAGGAATTTTACCAGATCATAAGCTTACTTGCAATCCGCTCAATTCTTCACTCGCAGTGAAATTCAAGATCACCACTCCGCTGAGATTAAGATATCATGTAGCAGATCAGCTGGAAAGCAAGGAGATTCATGTTAATATAGGAGTTTGATTATCTATAGTAAAGGGTGAGGTTTCATATAATGAAGTTTGATTTGAAGTAAGCAATCTCAGTTTGTATCAGGTAGATAAACGTGAATAATTTCCCGTATATGTTCATGTATAGAGATAGAAATTTTCTGTACCCGTATTACCGATAATATGGTAATATCCTGATTGTTGGAAACTATACAATCTTCTAGAATCAACAGTATATCAGGTAGTTCACAAAGCAAGTGATGACAGATCGATCCGTTGACTATTGTGATCCCGCAATTGAAGCGATAATCCAGAGATGCAATCCGCTCATGAATAGGACCGATTGATAGGAAATATATCTCTGAAGATTGATCACGATACAGGCGTATTCCATAGGATATCACCCGATTCACAGATTCAATTTCATCACGTAACAATATTTTGTTGTTGATTATTTCATGTTTGATTATTTCAAGTCTGTGAAACACATCAAGTTAAATATCCTCAAGTTCGATATCATCAAGTGAGATATCATCAAGTAAGATATGTTCAAGTTTGATAATATTCTGTTGAGTATCCTGTCATATATCCTCCTGTAAGTTCCTGTCAGGTAAGTTCTTGTCCTGTAAGGATACATCATGTTTCATATGCATCTACTCGGGTCTCTCAGGTTAAAGAACCTGATTCATCCAAAGTCCCTCCAGTAAAATATCCGCCTCAGGTAGTACAACCAATCATATATCCCCCCGTAAGATATCATACAGTCAATTCTTGTCCCGTAAGATATCCTCAAGTCTGATATTCTCAAGTGAAAGATTCTCAAGTCTGATATTCTCAAGTTTGATATTCTCAAGTATAATACTGTCCTGTAAGCGTACATCAGTTTTCTAATTGAGCGAAAGTTGAAATAGTATACTCTACTGCAGAAAGCCCAAGCACAAGTAAAAAGAGTTTAACTACTGCAAAACCTCAAAATAATCCAAACAGATATTTTTTGTGATGGTGCTTGATATGACGATGTACATCATGAAAAACGTTTTTCATAGTATGCTAGAGAGTAAATAAATTTTATAAGTTTTTTGAACTCTATACAAGTATACCCAAAAAGAGTCGTTTTGTCAAATATTTTATTTCCACAAAAAAACACTTATATACTATATAAGAATTATCTAATAATTAATAAAAATGTCAATCCAAATTAGCCAATAATCGCATACGAAACGCCAATTTTTTGACAAAAAAAACAGTATTGGATATAATAGTATAAAGCTCAAAGAACAAAGAAAGAAGTTCTTCTACAAGAAGCTTTACACCTATAATTTTAAATCTCTCCCCATTGATCTATCCTTATGAAAATTTGTAATCGCATGAGATCAGATATGAAGGATTATCGCAGGGAATACCTTAGAAGTATTGCTAGATTTTTTAGTAAAAAAAATATATTCAGATTCTTTTCGCTTATGCTGATAACAACTGGGATATTGCTTTACATGCAAACATTTGCCAATCAGACAGACATAGATTTTAGCTTTGATACAGGAAATAAATTACTTGTAAGGTGAGAATTCACAGCATATAAATGAACATCAGCAAGGTATCTCACCCGTCTCTATGAAGATGGAAGCATAGATGATTCTTTCAATATGTGAGGGGGGTTCGATGCTCCTGTGTATGCTATAGCAGTTGGAAACGATGAAAAAATATTCGTAGGAGGAGTATTTACGCAATATAGTTGAACAGCAGCAAAATATTTCACCCGTTTAAATGCTGATGGAACTTTAGATACAGGATTCAATAACGATTGAACTTGATTTAATGGTGCGGTAAACACTCTAGCAATACAACCTGATGGTAAAATAATCGTCGGTGGAGATTTTACAGCATATAGTTGAACAGCAACAATGTATCTCACCCGTTTAAATGCTGATGGAACTTTAGATACAGGATTCAATAATCCAGATTGATTTAATGGTACTGTAATATCTGTAGCAATTGAAAGCGATGGAAAAATTGTCGTTTGATGAACCTTTTCAACATATAACTGAGTAGCAATAAACCAAGTTGCTCGTTTAAATGCTGATGGAACCTTAGATAGAGGATTTATTAATCCAAGTTGATTTAATGGCAATGTAAGATCTGTAGCAGTTGAAAATGGTGGAAAAATCCTCATAGGTGAAGCATTTTCTTCATATAGTTGATTAACATCCAACAGATTTGTTCGTTTAAATGATGATGGAAGCAAAGATTTTAGTCTCGATGTCGAAAATTGACCTAATAAGGATCTATATCCTCTAGCAGTACTCAACAATGGAAAAATATTAGTTAAAGAAAATATCAAATCATATAATGGGATAATTGTCTGATATCTGATGGAAGTATACGGAGAAAGCGGTCTTGTCATGCTTCCAAACTCTACAAATTCAGGTACGGTAGCTAATGAATTCACCAACAAATGATATACTCAATCAGGTGAAGTTTTTAGCTGATCCAATGATATCTCTTTAATAGCGACTGATGGTAATATACCTTTGACGGTTAATACAAAAAATAGAGATATTATATTATCACTACCAGCAGGTACTCAAATCAATAAAGCGGACAATACAACACATTATAGTGGTATCATAACAGTTCCGATTCCTATATCGCTCTCAAGTGTAAATAATAAATCAGTACTATCAGCATTTAAAGTAGGTAGCACTAAAGAATTACTTAAATTAACATGATGAGTAGCTACATTATCAATTTCTACTCCCGATAAGAATATATGAGATCAGATACAAGTATTTTATTCAAATGACAATGGAATAACTTGGGATACTCAGAGTATAACAAATGTAATATACAGTTGATGACAGAAAGGGATAGTATTTACAACTGACCATTTTACTGATTTTGCAATTGCTTGATATGGTTCCTGATCATTTGTCGTCAACAATGATGATTTATTTGTCACATCTACAGGCGCCACTCTCAACATAACAGGTGATTGACTTATAAATATGAGATTTATAAACGACAATACAGGGGGAACGCGATCAGATCGACAATCTTTTTCGACAGGAAAAGCATGGATGCTTTCTACTGGAGATGGAACCAAAACTGTATACGCTCAATTTGATACTGATTGAAATACAGGCGCCACTGAGATTACAACAAGTGATAGCATTCAAATAGATACAGCAGCAATACTAAGTTTCACCGGAGCAAATCCAGCAGACAATGCATGGATAGATGCTAATTCTTTTACAGGACAATTAAATTTTATAGAAAGCAATCTCAATCAATTCAAACGAACGCGAAGTGGGACTGATTATAGCATCTATGATTCAGGATTGATTCTGATGATGAACTTTGATAAAGTTTCAGCACTTGGTGAAACAGGTATATTAATCAAGGATTTATCCCAATATGGAAACAATGGTAGCGGAATGGGAGGAATTACATGGACAGGAAATGGAAAATGGAATGGAGGATATCAATTTGATGGAATAAATGATTATGTAAGCACCTCTATCAACAATCTCCCTCTAACTAATTTAACCATTGCATTTTGGGCCTATGAAGATGCCAATAATGGGGGTAGAATATTTGGATATGAAAATGCCTCAAATTGAAATAATGGATTAGGATTATATTTCCCCACAAGAACAACCCCATATTTAATTATGAGAAAAAATGGTGCTACATATGATGCATCTTGGGGAACAATCACTACAAATTCTTGGAATCATTACGTTGTTTCAATCTCATCAACAGCAGGTACTAAAACATATTTAAATGGTATTCAAGTTAGTTCAAATACCAATGCTACTGCGTATAGTTATGCACCAGGAGTAAATTTCGTTCTAGGCTCTGCTGGAATTGGTGGGTGATTTTTCAAAGGATCAATGGACGAACCACGTATTTACAACCGTGCTCTTTCTTCATGAGAAGTTTCTACTCTCTACAATTCCAATCTCAATAAATACGATACCGACAAATGGAATTTAACTATTCTACAGACAGAAGTAGTAGGAAATAGTATTTATAGATATACAGGATATGTAAGTGACTTAGGAGGAAATATCGTAAGTACCGGAAGAAATATCTGACGAGATGCTCCCCCAAGCATAAGTTTCACCGGAGCAAATCCAGCAGACAATACATGGATAAATAAAAACTCTTTCACCGGGCAATTAGATATTACAAAAAACAATATCAACCAATTTAAGCGAACACGAAGCGGAACTGATTATAGCATCTATGATTCTGGGTTATTATTGATGATGAACTTCGACAAAATTTCAGCACTGTCTGAAACAGATTGATTAATTAAAGATTTTTCTCAACAGGGAAACAATGGTAGCGGATATAATGGACTAACATGGACAGCAAACGGAAAGCGAAATGGATGATATCAATTTGATGGAACAGATGATTATATAAATTTAGCGCAGACGACAAATCTAGATTCAAATTATCAAACCGTTAGTATGCGAGTCAATGCAGCATCACTTACCAATGGATATAGTACAATCATATGAACAAATAATGCATATTACGAATTTGAGGCAATGATAAAAAGCAATGGAAAACTAGCTTTATATGTCTATGATGGAGTGACCCAATACAATTACGACGGAAATGGTGCAAACACACTAACGACAAACACATGGTACTATCTAACATTTGTATATGGAAATTCTGTTTTACAAGGATACGTAAACTGAGTGCTAGACAATTCGATTGCTACGGCAGGTCTTCCGATAACAAGGTTTCCATGATCTGATTTAATAATCGGGAAAAGCTACTATGCTGGCAGATATTTTAATGGAAAAATAGATGAACCACGTATCCGAAATCGTGCACTTTCTTCTTGAGAAATAGCTAATCAATACAATTCTAATTTCAATAAATACGATATAAATAAATGGAATTTCACTATCGCACAGACAGGATTGTTAGCAAATATTTTATATAGATATACAGGATATGTAAGCGATCTCATAGGAAATATGGCCGATACAGGTAGAAATATCTGACGAGATAATGTATGACCGACAACTCCCATACTCCTTTCACCAGCAAGTTGAACATCACTAAATACAGGAACAGTTAGTTTATTACGAAATTGATCTATTGATAGCGGCATCTGATTGAGCTGATATATACGACAGATAAGTACATGATCTGATTTTGCTACAATATACAATTCATGATCAATTTTTTCTACGGGAACAACATTAAATTGACTGGCAGATACTATCTACTATCGAAGAGTCTATGCTTTTGATAGTGCAGGTAATACCTGATGACGAAGTTCATGATGGAATTTTATCGTAAATACGATACTCCCCGCACTAAACTTTACTTGAATGAATCCAATAGACAACGCATGGATAAATTCCAATTCTTTCACAGGACAATTAGATATCACAGAGAACAATCTCAATCAATTTATTCGAACACGAAACGGAACCAATTATAATATCTATGATTCATGATTAGTATTGATGATGAATTTTGATAACGTTTCCGCACTTGGTGAAACAGAGGGGACAATCAAAGATTTCTCTCAATA
>CAZBWN010000028.1:0-1991 GCA_964495905.1 uncultured Candidatus Peribacteria bacterium | reverse complement strand
AGCATTGTATGGAATGCCTCATTATTCGCCATAATGTCCGTGGAACCCAGTCTTCGAACCTTTGATAAAGCCTCGACACGTGCCGATTCAGGAACATCGGGATTTAATCGTTTCAAAGATGCCTCGAAGACACTTTCCAAAATCACTGCATCAAAACTGGTCCGTAAAGGATTCGTTGAGTACGGGGCAATCTCGGGACCGTAGAAATACTTGTAACCTTGGACAATGAGGAGATCAATAAGGTTTTGTTCGATATGAGATTCGGTGATTTGGGACATAGAAGAAAGATTATGGTTCAAGATCGGTTACTCCTGTATAGTGAGTTAAAATATATTCCTTGTCATGATCCTCCTGAGTATTTTTGTGATAAATCTCCGCAAATTCTATAAACTCAATTGCCTTATTCTCCCCGTCATATGCATAGATAATCCGTATACCACTATTTGCAAGTCTCATACAGGTGAGTGGAAATTTGCGTACTTTATAAATCGGAAGATACACACCATCTCCAAGTCAGGCTACCCTCACAATATTCGGATCATATCCAATTGGACTGGTTTCCCGAGCCAAACAAAATACCTCAAAATCCTTCTCGATGGAGGGGTATTTCTTTTTCAGTTTTTCAAACTGTTTCTGAAAATTGGGGGTAAAGAGGAATCGGATCATAGGCTAAAACACTTCTGATGCAGTTACGGAATAAGAGGGAGCACGGTGAAACACGAGTCCGTATTCGATAGTGTCCATAAGATTCTTCGTTGCCTTCCATGGCATATCTTCGTGTGAATAGTCCGTAAGCCATTTCCCATTTTTATCCGAATACTCACTAATCACTCGATCAATCACTTCAATCTGCTTTCCATTAAATGCCGACATATCTGGCTCTTTGAGAGGTATCGCTTTTTTCTGAATAAATCCAAAATAATCCGCGTTAAACCGATTGATGAGATTATCCTCCGCCATCTCATTTAGTATCGTATCCATATCTTTTGGAACTGGTCATTTTGGAAATTTTAGATAATCCGTCCCACTGATAGATTCAAAAGAAAGCTCATAATAATTGAAGTCACTGAAATACAGGAGCTTATTAAGTACAATCTCCCCAACATTCGGTTTCTGTCAGCACTTTCCAAGGATATAGAGAATGAGATTTTTGAGCTTGGTATGTGAATCATTTTGTCGCTCTTTTTTTATGACTGACTTGGAAGTTTCGAGAAATTCGGTAGTCGATACCTCAAAAATACTCGCGAATCTCTGCACTTCCTCAGCTTTGAGCTTGCGTTCTCAGAGTTCTATCTGTGAGAGTGTCGGGCGTGATATATCCATCAGACGAGCGAGTTCTTCCTGAGACATATTGCTCTCTGTGCGAAGTTTTTTTATTTTTTCATGGATCATATAGGGGTTGGTTATATGATAATATAGAGGAAGTATATACGGATTTTTACAAAAAGCAACGTAACTTGATAGAAAAATTTGCAATAAGTTTTATTCCCCATATAATGTGCTTGAAGTTATTATTATACACTATATCTTGTTAATCCATAATTTTATGATCTTTACCAATATTAAAAACACCCATCTACGTCAATAGATAGGTGCTGATGTTTCCCATAGAAATATTCCTACGTGAGAATGTAAGCGGATTATATGGTTTCGTAGGCAAAGTCAAATTTAATTCCCCAATAACCCATTGATTCCAATGAGCCTACTTACCCCGTACAAGAATCTCGGATGAGATTCTAATGTCGTTGCATATGAAAACGGTGCTGACTTTATCGTCGTTCAATTTTGAAACTCAAAACCAGGAAGTCCCTATATCTACACATATACTTATATGAGCGCTAGTCAATTAGCCATCGAAGAGATGAAAAAATTAGCACTTACCTGACATTGACTCAATTCTTACATTTGAACACATCGACCTAAATATTTATCTAAAAGATAACCCTTATCCTTATGTCTATTGATGCAGCGGGAATGCGAGGAATTCGCTC
>CAZBWN010000027.1:0-1720 GCA_964495905.1 uncultured Candidatus Peribacteria bacterium | reverse complement strand
TTTTCCCACTTTGAATTCTCCTACGATATAATCACGCGTAGTTCCTGGGATATTCTCTACTTTGGATACGACTTTTTTCATGAATGCATTGATCAATGTCGATTTTCCTGAGTTAGGTTTACCGATGATAGCCATATGTATCCTGTTGTCTTGGATTGCTGTTTCAGTGGTGACTAATACTTCAGCTTCTTTTGCTGTATCTTTCAAGAGTTTTGAATTGATTATTTTGGTGAGGAGGTCTTTGACTATTGTCACGTTTTTCTGCTTTTTTGCGCTGATACCTATGACGTTATCAAATCCTAGATTGTAATATTCGTTTATTGCAACGTCATAATCTTTCTCTTTATGTTTGATATCGATCTTGTTTACGATGAGTATCGTATTTTTCTTCTTATTCTTTTCTATGATATAAGAATATATATGCTGTTCTTTGGCTGTAATCCCAACGCTGTCGTCTATCACGAAAAGGATGAGATCAGAATGATTTATGATCTGTTTGATAAGCACTTCTTCTTCTGTGAAATCATGTAATCCTGGGCTATCGAGAAAAGTCACCTTACCGATATCATCGATCAAGGTTTCATGCTCTATAATATCTCTTGTGGTCCCTGGGATGTCTGTCACTATCGCTCTAAACTGTCCGATAAGTCTGTTGAAAAGCGTAGATTTTCCGACGTTGGTCGAACCTACTAATCCTATATTCATATGTCTTTGTTAATTAAAAGTCGTTAGGTGAGTATACAAAAAAGGCTTGAAAAAACAACCGCTTCTTTGGTGCTTTCCTCATATTATACTCTATTAAAAAAAATCTCCCATAGATATATGGGAGATAATATATTATCAGTTATTTAACTTATTGTCACTCCTCTCAAACGAGCTTCTTCTATAGAACATGTTCTGACGATGTGTTCATCAATATATTCACCGAAAATTACATTATTGTCTTTTTCTATAGGAAATAGATTATTGTACATCTCTGTGTTTACCATAATAGTCTCTTTTCCATTCATTAATATTCCCCCTGGATCGCCAGGTTTGGGACTATTTCTGAAGATTGAAAAGCCTTCCATTAAATTTCCATCTTGGTTTATCTCCAATCCTGCATTTATGCAATATTCTTTACACTTTTTGATAAATTCTGTTTTGCTGATGTTGGTTGTGAATGTTTCTGTTTTTGGTTCAATGATAGTCATCCAGCATTCTTGGATAGAATTATTTGTGCAATGACATACCATACAAGGACGAGCATTTTCTTTCGTAAAAACAGTTCCTGTGAACGAAATGATGTTTTCTTGATATAAAAATTCAACTGTATGGATAACTAATCTTGCTTCCTGTATTTCTTCTTTTTCAATGAATTTTATATTAATAGCCAATGATAATTTTGATGTTTTTGTTTTGCTTGTAATAGCTACTAATAAATTTTCGTGGAGATTTTCTCCAATTATTTGTACTGTTTTCATGTTTTGTTATTTTTTAGTTTATATTTTTTTATGTTTTTGAGCTTATAATTATATTTTATAAAAAGTCAATCTTCTCTTTTTTCTTGATATTTACTAATTGCAAAGTTATCTCTAATTCGTACTCTCTCTGTGTTTAATCGATTACTTATATTTGAAAAATGATACTTCATACGCCCGTTTTACTTCATGAGGTGTGTTCATTTCTGAACCCTGAAAGCAAGCTTATCGTCGATTGTACCTTGGGTCATGGAGGACAT
>CAZBWN010000026.1:0-2530 GCA_964495905.1 uncultured Candidatus Peribacteria bacterium | reverse complement strand
ATTGAATGCACGAACTCCTATCGGTGTAGATACTCCTATCCTATGAAAAATAGGAGGTGTGGGCGAAGTATGTAAGATACAGACATCACAAGTGGATCTCCAGATAAACATCCCTGCGTATCAAGCAGTAGGTCAATACTCTGGAACGCTTATCATTACAGTACCGAGTGGAATATAAAAAATATATGATACTATAAATCAAAAAAATCCGCAAAAAAAAATTGCGGATTTTTTTTTGAAGGATAGGTAATTTCAAGAGTTAAAAAAAGTCCTCCAAAATTTGACAAATAAAAAATTCTGGTTATAATTATAACTAATTATATTCTGCTCCCTTTTATTTTTACTTTTTATTCTAACACAAATGAAAAAAATCTTATCCAAATTTTTTATGCTCACAATGATTGGTATGCTCTTGTATACACAAGTATTTGCCTATCAAGCAATTGTTGATTCTACTTTTATTGTCGGAACTTGATTTAATGGTAGCGTCAATGCTGTAGCAGTACAAAGTGATGGAAAAGTTGTCATAGCTGGTTATTTTTCAACCTACCAATGACAATCAGCAAATCATATCATTCGTCTAAATACTGATGGGTCTAGAGATACTGGATTTGATATCTGAGTTTGATTTGTTGGTTTTATCGCTCAGGCTCTTGCAATTCAAAGCGATGGTAAAATCATAGTAGGTTGATCTTTTTCAAGTTATAAATGAGTGTCAGCAAATAATATCATCCGTCTCAATACTGATGGCTCTAGAGATACTGGATTTAATATTTGATGATGATTTAATAGTCAGTTAAGATCTTTAGCAATTCAAAGCGATGGAAAAATTATCGCTTGAGGTGAATTTACAACATATAGCTGAACATCAATAAATCATATTGCTCGTCTAAATACTGATGGAACTAGAGATACCTCTTTCAGTGTCTCAGCACTTACATCATTGACACCTATCAGAGTACGTGCTTTAGCAGTACAAAGCGATGGAAAAATTATCGCCGCTGGACAAATTACAAAAGGTATTACCCGTCTCAATACTGATGGAATCATAGATACAGGATTCAATGCTGGTGGAGCTTGATTTCCAGGAGGACAAGAGCCTTGGTCTTTAGCGATACAAGGTGATGGGAAAATCATAGTAGGATGAGCTAGTCTTGCATCATACAATTGATGATCAGTAAATAGGATTCTCCGTCTAAATACTAATGGAAGCAATGATATCACTTTTGCTGTTGGTGTTTGATTTGGTGCTGGTTATGTTGTCTATGCGCTAGCAATTCAAGGCGATGGTAAAATTATCGCTTGAGGAAGTTTTACAACTTATAAATGAGCTTGAGCAAATAATATCGTTCGTTTAAATAGTGATGCAAGTATGGATACTGGTTTTGCTACTGTATATTGATTTGATGCTAGTGTCCAAGCTGTGGCAGTACAAACTGATTGAAAAGTCTTTGCTGGAGGTTGATTTTCAAGTTTCAATTCAACCTCTGTCCCCTATTTTGCTGCGCTTTTTGGAGAAATTCTTTATGTCACGCTTTCTTCTCCATCTTCACCAGCTCTTTTACAAAACCAGTTCACTACTAATTGATATACATTTTCAAATGGAGAATTTTTATGATCTAATGCTATTTCTCTAGCTTCAAGCAATGGATATATAGCTTTATGATTTACCGTAAAAAATGCAAATATCAAATTTACATTACCTACAGACATACAAATCAATAAGGCAGATAACACAACTCCCTATTCGGGTATCCTCGCAGTACCTACTGCTACATCTGTACCTAGTATAAATGGTACAACCGTACTAACATCATTTAAGGTAGGTAGTCCTAGCGAACCGCTTAAGCTAGCATGATGAATGGGTAATTTAGTGGTTCCTATTGCTGGTGCAAGCGTATGAGATCCAATAGAAGTAAAATATTCAGATGACAATAAATATAGTTGGAATAGTCAAATTATAACAACTGCATCAGATATCTGAGGAGGAATAGTATGAGTATCATTTGATATAAATCACATGACTGATTTTGCAATCATCTGATATGCTACAGGAACATTTGTCATCAATAATGATGATCCTACTACTTCATCTTCAGGTGTAACTCTTAATATCTCTGGTGCTTGACTTACAAATATGAGATTCTGAAATACGATCGGAGAAAGAAATGCAGCTTCTTGGGAAACATTTTCTACTACAAAAGCATGGACACTTTCTGCGGGTACAGGTACCAAAACCGTATATGCACAATTCAATTCAGGTGCTATATCCACGTCTGATGATATCCAATATATAGATGCAGCTACAGGATGTATATGATCTTCATGTGCCGATATCACACTACAGATTATAGCAAATGAATCATGATATTGTGAAATCGGTGACTCCGTAAACTTCGGTCTTACAGGATATTCTGCTTCATCTAGAGTGCTTCAATCAGCATTTCCTACTACAAGCGGAAATACTCCATGGTTCTGTAATGATATGCAGGGAAATGGTACAACACGAAATCTAAGCATCCAATCAAGT
>CAZBWN010000025.1:0-49560 GCA_964495905.1 uncultured Candidatus Peribacteria bacterium | reverse complement strand
ACTTGATTGGATGCTTAGATTTCGTGTTGTACCATTTCCCTGCATATCATTACAGAACCATGGAGTATTTCCGCTTGTAGTAGGAAATGCTGATTGAAGTATTCTAGATGAAGCAGAATATCAGGTAAGACCGAAGTTTACTGAATCACCGATTTCACAATATCATGATTCATTGGCTATAATCCTTAGTGTGATATCTGCACATGAAGATCATATACACCCTGTAAGCTCAACGGTATCATATAAGATATCATCAGAGGTAGCGATATCGCTTGAAAAATCACCATCAACATCAAACTGTGCATATACAGTTTTATTACCGGTTCCAGCAGTAAGTGTCCATGCAGTAGTTGCAGCAAAGGATACTCGTGGTGATCGAGTAGAATTATCATTAGAGAATTGCATATTCAATATTCAAGCACCAGAGATATTTAAAATAACATCAACACCTGTAGTGGAAGCAGCATCATCGTTGATGACAAATGATCCTGAAAGCGCTTCTAAAGCCCATCGACTTGCATGGAGTGTAGGAATGACGACATAAGGTGAACCATTATATAATTCTACAGTTCCCATTTGTTCAAATGTTCGTTGTGATGGATCGCCTGCATAGACATTTGCTGTTTCAGAACTATATATATTGAGTTTTTCTCAGACGGATTTTCCAGGAGCAGGGATTCTGAGTGTTACAGGTTGATTGAAATCTATTCTATGTCCCAATGTTCAGAATTGCATAAGGATGGCAGCATTAGATAATCAAGGTAAGTTCAATCCCGCAGATAATGTAGGAGCACTCAATGTCCCTGTAAATTGATTACCGCTATATGTGATAAGTGTTCCCGCATCAAATTGTACTTCTATGACATCACTCGGGATTATAGTATTGTTTTGCATAATGATAGGTGCCAAAATCTCATTGGTAGCAAGAGGATCAGCAAAACTGATATCATTTATTCCTATGTAGAATCCACTGACAAGCGTAAATGTTTTACCCGTCAAACTAGCAATAAATCAACTAATAGTTGAACTATTGATAATTACCGCGTCTGTACCAAGATAATTGATAGAGCGACTCGTTGAAACTTCAATAGTACCTGTATTATTATCAGTATCAAATTCTGCAAATACCCATTTCATACCAGTTCCAGCAGAAAGAGCCCAACCAGCATTTGCCATAAATGGCATTCGAGATGTTCGAGTTCCGACAATACTATCATTTTGGAATCTCATATACGTTCAAACACCAGTCATCCGAAGACCGACACTAGGATTTATTGTAGAAATAGCATTATTGTTGATAGTGAATGAAGGCAATACACCAGTACCTGGAGGAATAACACCAGTTCCTGGAGGAGGAAGAATAATAACAGCATCAGTATAACTGATACTAGCTGTAGCTGTACCTTCACTCGTACTTGTATTGCCATCAGTATCAAATTGTGCATATACAGTTTTCCAACCCGTACCTGCAGAAAGCGACCATGATGTGCTTCCTACAAAAGGCATTCGAGCAGATCGAGATCAACCTGTAGTATCATTTTGAAATCTCATATTCAAAATTCAAGGACCAGAGACATTAAGAGTAACAAGAGTACCTGTAGTAGAAGCGGCATAGTTATTGATAGTAAGTGTTCAAACTCCACCTGGAGGAGGAAGAGCAGGAGTACCGATATAGTTGATAATATCATTCGTTATAAATTCTGCAGTAGCTGTATTTCCATCGGTATCAAATTCTGCATTTACAGTTTTCATACCGGTTCCATCAGAAAGTATCCATGCTTTAGAAACACCTATAACGAAGGAAGGTTCTCGAGATCATCGTACTCCACTTTCATTTTGGAATCTTGCATTCATGAAAGAACCGGAGATATTGAGAGTGACACCCGTCAATATTGTAGAAGCAGCATAATTATTGATAGTAAATGAAGGAGCTGGAAGAGTATAATTGATAGTATCGCTTGTTGTAATCTCAGCAGTACCTGTATTACCATCAGTATCAAATTGTGCATATACGGTTCTCATACCTGCAATTGCAGTCAATGCTCGTGGATTTGTAACAGAATATGTTTGTCGAGATGATCGAGCTCCACCGGTAGCATCATTTTGGAATCTCATATTCATGATTCAAACACCTGTCATATTAAGTGTCACTATATCAGATACAGTAACAGGTGCATTATTATTGATGACAAATGATCCTGTGGCGATAATACAACTGCTTGTATCTTGTGTTGCTTGCCATCCCGCAGCTGATTTAGTATTGATAAAATTGAAAAGATCGTTACTCCAAGCTCATGTACATAGTTTATTATTTCCTATATAGAGAGTACCAACTCCTAAATTTGGAACTTCAGTAGGGAAACTTTCAGGAAGAGTTGCTAAGGCATTATTGCTAAGATATAAAGTAGTCAAAGCAGGAAGTCAGTTGAAAGTGCCAGGAACAATTCAAGTAAGTAGATTGTAAGTAAGTCCTAAACTAACCAAACCAGAAAGTCAGTTGAAGGTATTGCTTGCAATAGAAGAGATATGATTATGAGAAAGTTCCAAATTATTTACAGTAGAAAGTCAGTGAAAAGAATTATAATCAAGTGAAGTGAGTAGATTATTATAAAGTGCCAAACTATTGAGATTAGGATTTCAGTTGAAAGAACCACTCTCAATCGAAGTTATCTGATTATGATCAAGGTACAAGACAACTAAATTAGAAAGTGAATTGAAATCTCAATATCTGATAGAAGGAATCTGATTATCCTGAAGATACAAATAAAGTAAAACAGGATGTCAGTTGAAAGCACCTACATCAATAGAAGAGATAGTATTATTATTAAGATACAAAGTTCTTAGATTAGGAAGTCAGTTAAAATCGCCAATCTCGATAGAGGTGATTGCATTAACATGAAGTCGTAAAGTTTGTAAAAGAGGAAGTCAGCTGAAAGTACCACTTGCAATAGAAGTGATTGAATTACCATGAAGTCGCAAAGTAACCAAACTGTTAAGTCAGCTGAAAGCATTAACTTCAAGAGAAGTGATTAAATTGTTATTAAGATATAATCAAGTCAACGAAGTAAGACCGTTAAATTCAACGGGAATGATACCTGAGAGATTGTTAGATGGTAAATTAATTTTCTTTACATGACCTCAAGCACAAGTGACACCATACCAAGAACTACACACTGCTCATGTCTGTAACCAGTTAGTATCGTTAGTCCAGTTAGCTCCATTAGTATTGTTATAAAGTGCGACTAACGAATCACATTCCGCTTGCGAAATATCGCTACACATGCTAGGAAGAACATATATGATAGTATCGTTCGATGAAATTTCAGCAGTACCTGTAGTGTTGTTTGTATCGAATTCTACATAGACTGTTTTCAAACCGGTTCCAGCAGAAAGCGTCCATGCTTTAGTAGTAGCAAATATTTCTCGATCAGATCGAGATCCACCGGTTGTATCATTTTGAAATCTCATATTAGTGATTCAAGCACCTGTTATATTAAGTGTTGCTGCTAGAGAATTAGTAGTACCCGTATCGTTATTGATGACGAATGATCAAGTTGCTGCTGGACCAGTTATTGAAACTGATACAGAACATCCTGTAGGTAACGTATACGTTATAGTTACTGTACCTTCTAAGATACGAGTGACAAGACCTGTCAATGAAACGGTTACGATACCTGTATCGCTACTAGTCCATGTACCACCTGTTGTATCATCAGTCAAAGCAGATGTTTCTCATATATTAACATATGTAGTTCAAGTGATTGCTGTAGGTTGTGGATTTACAGTGATTGTAACAGTACCACTCATTGGAGTAGATCATCAACCATTTGTTCCTACAACAGTATAATCACCTGCAACAGTTTGTATTCAAAAATCAAGAGGCGCTCAAGTACCTGTGAAAGTAATTGCTGTAGGATTATTATTAAGATAAAGTTCATAATTTACATCAGATTGAGAATTATCAAGGCTGATATCCAATCCTGTTCATCAATCACAATAATTACCTCCACCTTGTATGGTAAATACAGTAAGAGGAATACTATAAGTTATAGTATCAGTCGTAATTATATCACCTCCATTGAAACTTGCATATACGGTTTTAGTTCCTGCACCTGCAGAAAGCGTCCATGCTTGGCTTGTAGCAAAGGCTACAGGAGACGATCGATTACTTCCATCATTAGAGAAACTCATATCTGTAATTCAAACACCCGTGATAGTAAGAGTGACAGAATCTCCTGTAGTAGAAGCATCATCGTTATTGATGACGAATGATCCCGTAGAGTATCAGACAATCGCAAAGTCAGTAAAGTGATTAGCAGTAAATTCTACTCATGGTGTTCATCAGATACTTGATACGGTTGTTGTAGTTTCGAGAGTTCGGCTTGTTCCATTATTGTCCGAAGAGAATACTTGTACAGGATCTCATATGGTTTTACTAGGAGTAAAGACTGATAAAGTAGCTACTCATCATGAGAGTTTAAGCGCTTCTGTAGTACTACCCACTTTAAATGCTGATAATACGGTGTTGCCGTTTACACTAGCGATTAATCTAGGAGTAGGCGGTACGATGATGCCTGTATAGGTAGTTATATTATTTGCTTTATTGATTTTGATATTCGTAGGTAATGATAATTTTATATTCTGATTTATGATATTAAATCATACAGGTATGTTTCCCGTGATCGCTTCTAGAGAGATAGCATTAGCTCAGCTAAGATCCCCATTTAAATCTACATATCATTTGCTAAAAAACTCACCGGTCAAATCAGATGGTGAAGAAGAAGCAGGAAGAATGATATAAGGAGTTTCTCCATAGAGCGTTGCGAAGTTTGATACAGGCGTTCAGTTATACCCTGTAAAGGTTCCTACGACGAAGAGTTTTCCACCGCTTAGAAGTGAAAAAGCTTGGACACTAGCACCTGCTCAAGTAAATCAAAGTCCGACATTGAAGGAATTATCTCTAGTTCCACCACTATTTAGACGGACAATTCTATTTGATGATACTCAACTACAGGTAGAAAAAGATCAACCGACGATGATTTTATCATCACTTTGGATTGTTATAGCGCTTATAGTTTGAAAAGTACCCCATCATGGTTTTTTGAAACCTGTATCTAGACTTCCTCCTGTATTTAAACGGACAAGAGTATCTACGGCTGTTCAGCTATATGTTGCTAACCAGTATCCTCCTACGATGATTTTACCATCACTTTGGATTGCTAGAGACATGACTTGATTATCAAGTCCTCATCAGATATTGAACCCCGTATCCCTAGATCCATCCGTATTCAAACGGATAATCCTATTTGCTCATGATGATGCTCATGTACCATATGTTGTAAACTGTCCACCGACAATAATTTTTCAATCATTTTGGATTGTCAAAGCGTATATTTGATTATTAAATCAAGTTCCGATTCCGATAATGAATCATGTATCTATAGATCCATCAGTATTAAGACGGGCAATATATTTTGATCCTATTCAGTTATATGTTGTAAAACTTCCTCCCACTACGATTTTACCATCGCTTTGGATTTTTATAGATCTGACAGTAGAACTAAATCAACTTCCCATATTAAAACCGGTATCTATAGATCCATCAGAATTTAGACGGATAAGATATTTTACTCCTGTTCAGTTATATACTAATATGCTTCAACCAACAATAATTTTTCCATCACTCTGAACTGCTAGAGCGTTTACAGTAGTAGTAAATCCAACTCAACCGACATTGAACCCCGTATCCAGAGTTCCATTAGTATTGAGACGGGCAATTTTACCGACTGCTATTCATTTATATGTTGTAAATTGTCCTCCTACTATTATTTTCCCATCGCTTTGTGTCGCTACAGCTTGGATAGTAGTATTAAATCAATTTCCATCTCCGACATTGAAAGAGGTATCTCTCGTTCCATCAGTGTTTGCACGACTGATTCTATTTACTGTTGTTCAGTTATGATTTACAAAAGCTCCTCCGATGACGATTTTTCCATTTGTTTGAATCGTTAGGGCATTGACACTAGTATTGAATCAGCTTCCTCCGACATTAAAACCTGTATCTTTGAGTCCATCAGCATTTAGACGTGTAAAATATTTTGCTGTTACTCAGCTATATGTTGTAAAGGCTCCTCATGCTACGATTTTCCCATCGCCTTGGAGTGCTAGGGTAATGACACTACCACCAAATCATCCGTTATTAAATCCTGTGTCTTTAGTTCCATCAGCATTTAGACGGATAATCCTATTTGCTCATGATAATACTCATATATCATATGTTGTAAAAATTCCACCTACGAGAATTTTCCCATCGCCTTGTACCGCTAAAGTATTGACGGCATTATTAAATCAAGTTCCGATAGTGAATCATGTATCTAGTGTTCCATCAGAATTTAGACGGGCAATATATTTTGATCCTACTGAGTTATATGTTGTAAAAACTCCCCCGACGAGAATTTTCCCATCGCTTTGAATTGCTAGAGTATAGACATCACTACTAAATCAACCTCAGATAGTGAATCCTGTGTCTTTAGTTCCATCAGAATTTAGACGGATAATCCTATTTGAACTTACTCAGTTATATACTTGTAAAGTTCCCCCTATGATAATTTTTCCATCGCTTTGGATTGCTATAGATTTAACAAGACCGACAAATCAAGTTCCCCCGACATTGAATCCTGTGTCTTTAGTTCCATCAGCATTTAAACGGATAATTCTATTTGAGGTCACTCAGTTATATAATTGCAAAGTTCCCCCTACGACAATTTTTCCATCAGTTTGGACTGCTATTGTAGAGACAGTTTGATCAAATCAAGTTCCCCCGACATTGAAAGAATAATCTATATTTCCATCAGTATACAAACGGACAATTCTGTTTGCAGCGACTCACTTATAGGTAGTGAAATCTCCTCCAAAGATTATTTTCCCATCGCTTTGTTTTGCTACAGTCTGCACGGTATTATTAAATCCTACCGGCACTATGCTTGTATCAAAGCTAGGATCCATAAGAGCCTGATTGGCAAATGTTTGGAAAAATAACAAAGCACCAATTGCTGTTACGCTGAGCGTAAGAAACTTAAGGAAATTTTTTTTCATTTGGAGAAGAGAAGAAAAATAAAAGTAAAAATAAAAAAATAAATTTTTTGATTAGTACAAGTATACCCAGAATTTTTTTCCTGTCAAATTTTGGAGGACTTTTTTTTGTCGCTGTTTTTTTTTAAAATAAAAATAACCCGAAAATTTCTTTACGGGCTATGTACTTATATAAAATATTCTCTTACCAAATATTTCCAAATAATGCAAGCGCACCATTGTGAGCAGGAGTGACAAGACGATATTTTTCTACAAGATTTTTTTGGCTAGTTCTATGGAGCATAAGAAGCACTCGTCCTCTTTGTTCCAACATAAAGGGATCTTGTATCTGAGTCATGATAGCATCGCCGAGCAATGCGTTAAGATGTTTCTCATATCGTTTATACGTGTTTTGTTCACCCGTATGGATATTATAGGTATCACCATAAATCAATCTAGAAAGGATAGTTCAAAATTGTGCTCTCGGTACTGAAGATTCCGGATCAAATGTTTTGTTTGGTGTTGTTCCGTCAGATTCGAGTCCCATGAGATCGAGTTGGCAAGCGGTCTTAGTATAAAATTTCATTTCATCGCTCAGAGTATTGGTATCTGTAAACGTATCACATCAGACTTTATGAGTATCAGGAGTGATGCCCATAACTTGGATCGTAAACATCGTCATCATCTTCGCCAAATCTTTTCTTATGATAGAATGATAGAGACGAGCGTTGGTGATAGGACATTGATTAGTGATATTGAGCGTATATCCTCGTGAAAACGCATCAGTGATTTCTTGACTATAAACTGAATCAGAAACATCACAGATAGGAGCGGCAGCATGTTGCACAACACGAGCAGCACATGAGCTATCATAATAGCTTGGTGAAAGATCGCCGTTTGGACAACTATCTTTTGAAAGAATAGATGCTCAACCAGCAGATCTCACGATCTTATCTATATTAGTTATTGTCACAGTATAGCTTCCTGTATTGCCCGCAAGATCTTGGAAGGTGAATGTGAATGTTCCGTTTCAAGTAAATACTCGTGATGTCGCATTTATTCACGTCAAAGTTTCACCATATCCCGTAAGGGTTACAGTCACATCTTGATTGGTTGGAGCAGTTGTACTATATATAACGCTCGCTGTAGGTATAGTTGTATCGATATTGTTTACTGTAGAAACAACAGATCATGTATTGCCAAAACTATCTATGAATTCAAAAACAAATGAACCTGTACTAGTAAATGTATATCACGTAGCTCAAGAATTATTTGTTACAATCACTCATGTCTTATTAAATATGATAGAAACAATGACATCTTGATTGGTTGGTCATGTGCTACTATATATGATGGTTCCGGTGATCGGAGTCTTATCGATATTAGTTACTGTCGCTATAACACTTCCTGTATTCCCTGCGAGATCACTAAAGGTGAATGTGAATGTTCCATTTCAAGTAAATATTTTTGATGCTGCATTTAGTCATGTTATAGTTTCAGAAAACCCTGTTACAGTCGCTGTGACATTTTGATTGGTAAGTCATGTTGTAGAATATATTACGGATGCAGTAGGTGATATGATATCTATATAATTGATACTATCGCTTGTTGAAATCTCAACGGTACCTGTATTTCCATCCGCATCAAATTGCACATACACGGTTTTAGTACCGTATCATGCAGAAAGCGTCCATGGTTTGATTGTTGAAAATATCTCTCGAGACGATCGAGTTCCTCCAGTAGTATCATTTTGGAATCTTATATTAGTTATTCAAACACCTGTGATATTGAGAACTACAACAGGTACTGTTACAGAAATAGCATCGTTATTGATGACAAATGATCATGTATAGAGTAGAGGACACTCACTGATATCTTGTGTTGTCTGCCAATCAGCATCATCTGCTTTTAGGTTCACGAAATCAAAAAGCGGAACGCTCCGATTTCATGTACAGAGTTTATTATTATCTATAGAAAGACTTTCCAAGCTTGTCAATACAGCAGGGAAACTTTCAGGAAGAGTTGCTAATAGATTATCAAGAAGCGATAATGTCTGGAGATTAGAAAGTCAGTTGAAAGCATCACTTCCGATAGAGGCAATCTGATTTGACTCAAGGGACAAGGTAGTCAAGCTAGAAAGTAAATCAAAATCGCCAGTATCAACAGAAGTGATCTGATTAGAATCAAGGTACAAAGACTCTAAAGCAGAAGGAATGAAATCATCGGATTCAATCGAAGCGATCTGGTTGTTACGAAGGAACAAAGTAGTCAAGACACCAAGTCAGTTTAAATCACCGGATTCAAGAGAAGTGATTTGATTGGATTGAAGAGACAAAGAAATCAAAGCATCAAGTCAGTTGAAATTTCAAGATTCAAGAGAAGTGATTTGGTTAGAATCAAGAGACAGATTTTCTAAATTAGAGGGTCAATAAAAATCGCCATTATCGATAGAAGTGATCTGATTATCACGAAGAGATAAAGTGATCAATCCAGGAAGTCAGTTGAAATCTCCACTCTCGATAGAAACGACCAGATTATTAGAAAGATTCAAATCAGTTAGATTATCAAGTCAGTTGAAATCATCAGACTCAAGAGAGGTGATGAGATTATATTGAAGTGCCAACGTCTGTAGATTAGGAAGTCACACAAATGCATTAGATCAAATTGAAGCAATGCTATTATTATAGATCTCTAAGAGAGTCACTCCTGAAAGTCAGAAAAAATCCCCATTATCAATTCAAGTGATAGTATTTCATCTAAGATCCAAATATGTTACATTCGTATATCCTGCAAAAGTTCCTGAAGCTATGCTTGAGATGTTTAGATTTGATAATGCACAAACCGTATCTCAAGTAGTACAGTAATCAACAACATTACAACTATTGAGCTCTCCTGGAAGCGGAGTGCTTGAATTGATGCCCGGATCATTGTCATTGCAATCAGGTCATGCGGGACAAGCTACACCATAAGTATCTCAGTCGTTGTCGATACAAGGAAGAGGACAACTGCTTGTATCTTGTGTCGCTTGCCAACCAGTTCATCCTGCTTTAGTATTCACAAAATTTAAAAGACCAGTACTCCAACTTCATGTACAGAGTTTATTGGTATCTATAGCGAGATCACCTATATTCAAATTTGATAATTCCACAGGAAAAGTTTCAGGAAATGATGTTAATAGGTTATCAAAAAGATACAATTTTTGTAAGTTAGGAAGTCAGCTGAAATCCCCAACTTCAAAAGAAGTAATCTGATTATTATAAAGATATAATTCAATTAGATTGGGGAGTCAGATAAAGTCACCATTATTAATTCAAGTAATCTGATTGTACGCAAGGAGTAGTGATTGTAAATTATCAAGTCAATTAAAACTACCCGACTCAAGAGAAGTGATTTGATTGATTTGAAGTTCCAAAGTTATCAAGCTAGAAAGTCCTAAGAAAACACCAGATTTGATAGAAGTAATTTGGTTATCATTAAGCCATAAAGTGTCTAAGTTAGGAAGTCAGAAGAAATCACCCGACTCAATAGAAGTAATCTGATTAGTATGAAGGTCTAAATAAGTTAGTCCAGAAAGTCAGAAGAAATCACCCGAATCGATTCAAGTGATCTGGTTATTATCAATCTGTAATAAAGTGACTTTAGAGAGTCAGTTGAAATCGCCAGACTCAAGAGAAGTGATGGAGTTAGAAGAGAGTAATAGGTTTACCATGTTTTTATACCCCGTAAAGGTATTTAGAGCGATGCCCGTGATACCCTGACTGGATAAATTACAAGTACTCATTCAAGTAGTACAATAGGTAATGATATTACATCCATTCAATTCTCATGGAAGTACATTACCAGTATAAAAATATGCGTTGTTATCATTACAATCGGGTCATGCAGGACAAGCTACACCATAGGTATCTCAGTCGTTATCTATACATACAGGACATGCACTGGTATCTTGTGTCGTTTTCCATGTAGCTGTAGCTTTTAGGTTTATGAAATTAAGAAGACCCGTACTCCAACTTCATGTACAGAGTTTGTTGTTATCTATATAAAGAAGATTATTGAATAATCCTGTTAATTCCGTAGGGAAACTTTCAGGGAGTGATGTTAATAGATTAGAATTAAGCCACAATCTATTTAAACTAGGAAGTCAGCTGAAATCACCATTTTCAATAGAGGTGATTAAATTAGAATGAAGATCTACGCCCCATACATTAGGAAGTCAGGAAAAGTCGCCAGATTCAATGGAAGTGATCTGGTTTGATGAAAGGTCCAAACTATTTAAAGCAGTAAGTAAGATAAAATCACCATTATCAATTCAAGTAATCAGATTACCATTAAGGTACAAATATTGTAAACCAGAAATTCAGGAAAAATCACCAGACTCGATAGAAGTGATCTGGTTTGATGAAAGTTGCAAAACCTGTAAACCAGAAAGTAAGATAAAATCGCCATTATCAATTCAAGTAATGAGATTATCATCAAGGAACAAATATTGTAATCCAAAAATTCAGAAAAAATCATCATTTTCAATTCACGTGATTTGGTTTGATGAAAGTTGCAAAGAAGTTAAACTGGGGAGTCAATTAAAATCACCGGACTCAAGAGAAGTGATTTGATTAAAAGAAATATCCAAACTATTTAAAGCATTGAGTAAGATAAAATCATCATTATCAATTCAAGTAAGTAGATTATACGAGATATTCAAACTTTGTAAAAGAGGAAGTCAGGAGAAATCACCAGAAGTAACAGAAGCGATTTTATTGCCATCAAGATATAGCATCTGTAATCCAGTAAGTTCGCTGAAGTCGCCAGACGAAATAGAAGTGATTTTATTACCACCAAGATATAATTCAGTTAAATTAGGAAGTCAGGAAAAATCTCAGCTTTCAATAGAAGTAATCAAATTGTTAGCAAGATATAAACTAGTTAAATTAGGAAGTCAGGAGAAATCACCATTTTCAATAGAAGTGATTTTGTCTCATCAAAGGCTCAAATAAGTTAAATTAGGTAATAGCATAAAATCGCCACTTTCAATAGAAGTGATCAACTGATATCCCATACCCAAATTGGTTAGATTAGGAAGTCAGTTAAAATCACCGCTTTCAAGTGAAGCAATATTGTTAGTATCAAAATATAACTGAGTCAAACTAGAAAGTCAGTTAAAATCACCGCTCTCAATAGAACTAATTGGGTTATTATAAAATTGTAAACTCTGTAAACTTGTATGGTTGATAAACGTATCTGTCGCTATACTTGTGATACCTTGACTCGATAAATCACAAGAAATATCTGAAATAGAACAGTACGTCGTAACATTACCGCTATTAAGCTGTCCACTGACTAAAGCATACGTATTCCTTACCTGCATCAATCCAAAAAATCCAGCAAACAGCAAGACCATTTTGATAATAGCATACGATCAAAAAGTACCAAACAGATAATGCTGTTTATGTTTCTTGATGTGATTGATTACATGCGAAGCGTGTTTTCTCGCTTTTGCTAGTGTGTTTTTCATAAGTGTATATGAAGGTATAAAGTGAATGAAAATTAGTTCATAACTCAATTATATCCAGATTTTTTTTCCTGTCAAATTTTAGGGGACTTTTTTGTTGCATTAAAATGACAAAAGGTTAAAAAATTATATATTAAAATATTAAAATATTATTAAGATTAAAAGATTGCGAATATCAGTTACGTAGCTACAAAATATTTTAATGTTTTAATGTTCTAAATCTTTTAATTCAGGAAGTTCATGCACAAACATATCTTATTCATACTAGATTATTACTTACCTCACAAAGGCTGATCGGAAACGGTATTTGAAGCCATCATTTCCCGTTTGCTGGCCAAAGGATATACCGTCTCTGTTTTGACGAGTCATTTTGATTCAGAGGTTCCCGCACAAGAAAGCAAAGAGAATTTTCATATTTACAGAGTCGGAAAAAATAGGATCAGCTTCATGTTTTGGGCATTGATCAAAGGAAAAAAAATCCTGAAAAAAAATAAGGACATTTCACTTATACATACTAGTACGTATGGAGGCGCTATTCCCGCATCATTACTCGGCAAGATGTTTCACAAAAGAGTAATTCTTACTGTACATGAAATTTTCTGAAGACTTCGGACACGCTACAAATGACGAGCTACAGGGAGATTTTATAGGTTTTTTGAAAGACTTATTTTCTGGATGCCTTACAACGTATATCACTGCGTATCGGCGTATACGATGAATTCCGTACGTCTGGTCTACGGTATCCCGGACAAAAAAATAACGATGATCCACAATGGCGTAGATACGAATTTCCGAAATCCTGAAGAAGTATCTCAGTTTGATATCAATACTCTAAAAAATAAATACGGACGAAGCAATCGTTTTGTAATCACCTATTATGGTCATGCAGGAAAATCTAAATGACTTGATTATCTAGTCCGTGCCTTGCCTGAACTCGTACCTGTAGATTCCAAATTAGTTTTTGTATTCAATCTTATAGATTCCAAAAGAACGGAAGCTATCAAAGAACAAATCAGAAAATATCATTTAGGTTCATCCGTTCAAATATTCGATGGATTCGAAAAAGACGAACTCCGCACATTGATTGCGAGCTCCGATATGATTGTCGCTCCTTCATTATCTGAAGGATTCGGTTCTGTCCATACGGAAAGCGTAGCGATGGGAAAACCGCTTATCACGACCTATGTCGCCTCTCTCCCTGAAGTGGTTCGAGGCAATGTGAAGTTCATCGCCCCCGCATCCAAGAGAGAAATCATCCAAGCGATCCTTGAACGTGACACTCGGATACAAAATCCTGAGTATATAATTCCCACCAAAGAATTTTCTCGGAATGATACGGTCAGAGAATTGATAAAAATTTATCGTTAAAAAAAATTACCTCACCCCCTTCCCCCTCTCCACTTCGTAGAGAGGGGACAAGTATTACAGCTCCCTCTCCATGCAATGGGGAGGGTTGGGGTGGGGTAATTTTTTATCTTTTCTATCTTCTGTTGTTATTATATATATACTCCTTCACTCATTCCAAACTATCAAAATATCTTTCTGCTCCGAAAGTATAAGAAGAATATTGCCCTTCTATAGTTTTGAAGAAATAGAATACCTTACGGTTAGGTGCGGTATACGGAGAAGTCTGTCGTGTTCCATCTATAGAGATACGTCCCCATCGTGCTTGGATGACTTTAGCATTGAGATAAGTCGATCCTCCAGGATTGTTGATATCTATAGTATATTTCAAGACATCAAGTGTAGGAAAATATTTCGGTGTCAAAAAATTTGTTGAGGTGAATTGTCTTCTTCCGGAATCATACGTGATCGTATATCTTTTGCCATTGGGTGCAGTGTAGATGTTATTGATGATCCATGAAGTGCTGGAGATATCAGCGTTCGTTGATACATTACCACGATACTGATTGACGAGATCATAGAGATATTGTAAGACATCACGATTATTGATATCATCAGTGCTTGTTCCAAGTCCATTGATTTTGCTTTGGAGCATCACCATAAGCGAGTTGATGAATTCAACTTGTTTATCTCATATATACAAGTCTCTCAATGCTTCAAAAATTGCGATGATTTGGAGTTTTTCTGTATTTGAGAGATTGGTCGGAATATCTGTATAATTCGTACCGTTGCTAGAAAGTGTAGTGACACTATAAATAGAAGAGATTCATCCTATCGTAAGTTTGCTTGTTACGATGTCACTATAATTACTGCTTGCGACAAGCTCTATTTTTACGGTCCATCCGTTTTGTACATATCCGGTCGTTCCAGGGACGGTGTTTCCACTGATATAGAGCACTCATTTCGTGATGCTTGCAAGTACGGGAGTATTTGCTGACAATCATGTGATGGTTATCGTATTGGAAATAGAGACACTATTCAATAGTGCGTTTGTTTTGGCATTGAAGGTAAATTGATCGGGAATGATATCCACGGTACCGCTATAATTGAACGATTGGCCTGTTGATGATCATACATTTCCCAACTTGTCGATCGCTTTCACATATCGATAGAATGTTCCGCCGGTTCATATTTCTGCATTAGCGATTGCTGCAGTCGTAACTGTAGATGCAGTAAATCCAGACTTGATGATAGTAGCGAATGTCCCCGTTGTAGATATGAAGTATTGATATCCGGACAATCAGACTCCACCATCAATTACCGTAGACCAGGCAAGATTAAATGCTCCACCGACGGTCGCTCCGCTTGTTGGACTACTAAGTAGTGGTGCAGGTATGTTCGTATCCAGATATACTGCTACTGTTCTTGTAACGATTTCTCAGCTCGTATTTGTAAAGGTGACGTAAATGGTTTTTGCTCCATCACTACCAGCAAGGTACGGACTGACAATGATTGCTCCATTAGTCGCTCAACTGATGACGAGTGGGTTTATATTTCCTGTGATAGTATAGGTACAAGGTTGATTAGGTAAGAGATATAATGATGCATAATCTTTGGTATATGGATTTACATTATACTGTATATTCGTTCCCGTAAGCGTTACGCTTCCTGAAAGCGGTGTAGTGATCATAAAGGGTAGGGTAACACTCATACCAGTATTTCCTGCACGATCAGTGATCATAACATTCCAAGTATATACTCAGTTAGGAAGTGTCACTCATGAAGAGCTTCCTGTGATAGTATATCCTGTACTATTAATAGTAAGAATATATCCGGAGATATTGGTATCAAATCCCGATCGTGAGAATGTTATAAAGTTTCCTCCTGTGATATTGAGTCCGCTCGTAGGATAATTTCCTGTGATTATTGGATTCGTAGTATCTATAGTAAAGATCATTCAAGTAGTGTTACCCACAATATCATAGATACCAAAGAGATATGTTCATCAGGTTGTTATAATTGTACCGCTTGCAAATCAGGTATTCAAATAAGCATTTCCATTGAGTCCGCTCAATCGCGCTCAAGAGAGATAAGTATCCATGAAGGTAATAGTGATTCCTGTCGTATTGTAATATCATCCACTGATGATAGTGCTTCATGAAGCTAAGGTTCAAGTGAATGCAGGATATGTCTTATCTATAATAAAGGTGATTCCTGTAGAGAAATTTCCTGCTTTGTCGTATCCCGTAATCATTCGGACACCGTCTCCTGTTATCGTCAAAGAAGATCCTGTATATCCGATTCCGTTCAACACAAATCCAGAGAAAGCGATAGTGTCAGATCAGATGATTGTTCTATTGGTAGTATAGTATACACCAGAACTCGCTCATGTTAAGAGAGGAGCAATCGTATCAATAGTGAAGATGATACCTGTAACATTTCAAGCAAGATCAGATACCGTGAATTTATATGTTCATTGTCATGTGAGAATTGAACCGCTTGCAAATGTTCCGCTGTAATAAGGAATATTGAGTCCACTTACTATCGCTCATGAAAGATTAGTATCAAAGAAGATGAGCGTGATTCCTGTCGTGTTATAATATCATCCACTGACGATAGTGCTTCATGAAGCTAAGGTTCAAGTAAAGGTAGGAACTATAGTATCTAGTATTGTGGTGGTTTGATAATGGGTAGCTCGGGTGTTTCATGTATATAATTGCAAGAATATATTTTTTTGTCCATCAGCACCGGAAAGAAAAATTCATGTAGTGAGAGATCACGCACTGATTCAGATTTTTTCTCCCGTGATATCATTTCCAAAAATTCTAAAATTCATACTACCGGCACTTATCACGGTTGCATTTATACCTGATGAATTTGTATATGCACTAACGATGACATTTCACGAAAGGAAATTTACATTACTACCGATAAATTTTGCAGCACTGAAAATTCATCACGTGATGAGAGTAGTTCCAGAGTACATCACCGGTTGCTGTTGTCTGCTGATCATTCATCCGATACTATAGAGAATCGCACCTGTATCAGACCATGTTCGTCGAAATCAAAGTATATTGGCAAATCAAGTATTCCAATTCAACAAATCATTTCCGCTTGCATTTATAGGGTTGGTGATATAACTCCATGACATAGTTTTTCCAGTTATAAGCTGTCCTGTAGCTCGTCATACTGAAACAGCATATATTCATGTCCCTCAAGTGAGATTTTCTCCGGATCATCAGATATTTCCTATATTTCAAAATAAATATCAAGTGCTGTAATATTGGTTTCATGTAGCAGTAGGATCCAGGTATATTCAAGTGATGTTATTATAAGATTGGAAATTATTTAATGTAGTATTTAGTGCTGCATTCAAATAGATTCCATACCAAAAGTTATTATACGTCTGGATATTATTCAAAACAGTAGAGTTTGATCACGTTTGTATACGGATTCCATAAGTATTATTATAGGTTTGGATGTTATTCAATGTGTTGTAAGTTGATGACGCTCATAGATTGATTCCATCTCGTATATTATTATATGCTTGGATATTATTTATTATGTTATTTGATGAAGCGTTCAAAAATATTCCATCCCGTATATTATTATACGCCTGTATATTGTTTAATTGATTATTCGATGAAGTATCCAGATAGATTCCATGAAATGTATTATTAGAAGTTTGGATATTATTTATTGTATTATTATTGGAAGAGATATAACGTACTCCATAGTCATTTTTAGGATGAATAGTTCCAAGTCCATCTCTCAATCAATCGATTGCTAGAGTATCTATGATAGTGTTTTGTTTGAGAATAATGGTAAGTATACCAGTCATCAACTGTCATGTACTGAATATTGTGGATCAGGATTGGCTTATCAATGCTGTACAATTTCAAAAGTCTATCACTCATGTAGTGATATATTCCTTACCGGTAAGGACATAGATGGTATTTCCAGATAATGATAATGGGAGTGTATATGATCATGCAGGAACATATTCTACATTCATCCCGCTCGCCAAACATGAACCGGAAGTATATCCGCTCCAATTTGTGGTATAGGCAGATCATGCGTTTCCGCTTCCATACAAGGCTTTCACGATATCTCCAGAGGTCGGACTGTTATTCCAAAATCCGCTGTTGAGATAATTCGCATTATCCCAAGTAGCTCCTCATGGTAATGTCCACGTGCTTGCATCAGCAAAAAATGCGTAGAATCCAAGAAAGAATCCCATTGCGACAAAGAGAACTCACATGAGTTTTGAGAAAAATGATGATGTCTGTTTTTCCATGATATTTGAGTGAATAACATAAAGTACTTATCTACTATTATATACGCGGACAAAAAAAATTGCAAATATTACTATCTATAGCACATATTTGACTTGCTATTTTGCAAAAAAATGATGCAATAGGTTGCAAGCAAAAAAACAGTTTTGGATTGAAAAAATACAACAAAAAAATATAAATTTTCTGTTATTTGTTTTGTAGTTCTATATAATAAATCCTGTCCGCACTTTTGGCGGGGACATGGTTGATCAACCTAGTCCTTCAGGGCTAGGAAATTAAGCAAGAATAAAGTAACAAAACCTTTTTTTTATCATTTTCATGAAACATGAAAAGAAAGTTATGATGGTGGTTCACTTTTTCTCCTGTAATTGTTGCTGTACTTTGGATTCTAGTGAGTCTGGTATTCCGAGTAGTATGAGCTACCGGAGATGCTTCTGCAGTAGGATTGTTGGATGTCATCAAAACTTTCATCAATCGATGATTATGATTGCTAGCATTACTTTCCATTCCTTTATTGATCATAGGAATCGTATTTTTATCTACATCTGATAAAAATAACTCCAAAAAATTTACAGTGAAAGAGATCGTAAAACATAGCCGGACTTTGGCAAAAAAACATATGGGCAAATTTATATTGTGATTCGCTCTCTATTGTATCTTACAGATCATCAGCAATATATTTGGATATTCAGAACAGACAGGACAAGTAGAATTGCTCAATATCATAGTTACTAGCATCGTTTTGCTTGGTGGACTTTGGCTGAGCTTATGATACAAAAATTTATCATTGAATATCGTCAACGAAGCAAAAGCGAAATATTCTGATGTATTTGTTGATTTCCAAAAATTTC
Source organism: uncultured Candidatus Peribacteria bacterium (assembly GCA_964495905.1). Lineage (GTDB taxonomy): Bacteria > Patescibacteriota > Gracilibacteria > Absconditabacterales > Absconditicoccaceae > CAJBLF01. The sequence continues at coordinate 30,493 of CAZBWN010000025.1, read as the reverse complement.
TGAAATATTTATGAGCATACATACTGGTATATATCATTATCATTATAGGAGTGATTTTATTGATCGTTCCATGAGTTATTTTTGCATTGAGATTATCTATGGTTCCCTATCTTATCCTAGACAAAAATATCGGACCGATCCAAGCGATCAAGATGAGTCGGAAGATGACGAAATGATTTATCGGTGATATTTTTCTTCTGTGTATATTGATATGATTGATTAATATATTATGATTTATAGCAATTCTTGTGGGACTTCTACGAACGTTACCATTGGGCTTCATAGCATCAGCATATATCTACAAAAAAATACTCGCCGCACAAAACAATAAAGAAACAAAAGTAATTGAGAAAAAAGAAACGACAAAAAAATCTAAAAAATAATTTATGTTGTCTCCCTTTGTAAAGGGAGAAGCCGAAGGCAGAGGGATTTGTAAAACTATATTGTCCTTAAATCCTCCGGTGCTTCGCACCACCCCTCCTTTAAAAAGGAGGACAAAAATAAAAAGATTCCAACATCATTCATTATTAATTATTCATTTTTAATTATTTTTATCTATCATGGTCGATCAAATTTTACAACCAGTTAAGGGCCCCCTTGATAAAGGGGGAAATGAAGGGGGATTTGTGCCACCGATGCCTCAAACACCGCTTCAACAGGCGCCTATTCAACAGGTTCCCGTACGTCCTCAGCAGACAGCAAATATCACAAAACCAACATCAAATATCTCTATCAGAGGAGTGCTCATAGGATGCGGAATTTTATTTATGTTCGTGATAGGAGGATTGTCGCTTGTCTTCTATAATCTGATGAACAATCCGTCCCAGCTTTCTAGTGTAGGACTCGACCCAAATACCACCAAGACATTGCTGCAGACATTTTCCGTAATCTTTTTCGGACTGATAACATTCCTTGGAATCGGGCTTCTCATAGCCAATCTTTATAGATTGATCACGGTCAAAAATAAATCAAAAGTAGGATATATTTTCGGTGCATTGTTGTGATTCCTAGTCTTTATTTTTGCTATCGTATTGTGAGCGAGAGTGATCACTATGGTGAATAATTTTTCCGTAGATAGTATCTTAGATAGCAATAGTCTGATCCTGCCATTTTTACAACTCAAAGATGGAGTGAAAAATATCCATACCACACCGGATCTCAAACTCATCGCACCTGCCACTATGTTCTATCAGATCAACGCAGCGTATAGTTCTAAACTCTTATGAACATTGGGTCAGGTAGCTGCTCAAGCGGTGGATCTCGATTGCTGAAATGGACAGCTGCTCAAATTGAATCTTACCACCAACCAGTTTGATGGATCATGCATATATTTCAAAAAAGGTGAATATTTCCTTATGGTGAATATCCAATACATAAATATCCCGACTTCAGAAAGACTTCAAAAAACATTTTCAGGATGATCAATCCTATTCGATTCAGAGATTAGCATAAGCCCTACCAAAAACGATCTCACTTTCAACGATGCAAAGACAGAGATGATTGTAGGTAAAGCACCAAGCAAAGTCGTATTTGATGCAGGCGCAGTATTCAGGGATCTTGGACTCAGCGACTACAAAATCATCTGGGATTTTAACGGCGATGGCACTCAAGACAAACAGAATAATGTATCTGCCACTTTCGTATACAATGAAGCAAAACTCTATAATGTATATGTAAGATTTCCAGGACTCAATAATTATATCTATACATTCCCGATTAGAGTGGAACAGTCTGATGTACCCGTGTGTGAAGTCATCGTGACTCCAGGTCAAGGAAAAAATTATGCCATTACGACAAATTTCTTTGATAAGACCGTGAAGATTGTCAGTTATCAATTTGATATTCTTGATAGGAATAATAAAGACAAAATCATCGATACGATCAAAAATAGCAATGGTGCCTTCACCTATCAATTTCTTGGTGCAGGAAATTATGCTATCCAAAATACTTTTCTTACAGATGGCGATAAACAAGGGCAATGCGAAAGCGATGATATTCAGATCGGTGTAAGTGATTTTCAAATCAACTATGATGCATATTTCAAATCACCGCAATCACCTCAATTCAAAAAAGTGACCAATACATGAATCGTAGCATTTATTTCCGGTGAACTTATTTTGACGGAGATACCGACAGTCATCAAGATTCAGATCAATCAGATTTCTCCAAATACACCTACCGCCACCAAAAAACTTTTGTTGGATGGAAAACAGATCATCTCTACAGATCAGAATAATTTTGAATTTACGATTGATAGCGCTCAAGATCACCAAGCGACGCTTGTCATAGAAGATATACCAAGTGGAGCAAAAACAGAAATGAACATTCCTATCAAAGTGAATAGAGTTGATATCATAGGAAAACTCATAGTCACTCCAGATACCGTAGGTACAGATCCTTTTACAGTTAAGTTTGATGCATCCACTACAGTGATCAATGATCCTACTGATGAACTTGTATCCTTCACATGGGACTTCTGAGATGGTACAGGAACGGATTCAATAAGAAAAGATTTCCCCAACGCTATTATCACCCATACCTACAGATATGATACCATACACAATAATTGAACATTTCATCCTGTAGTCATCATCAAAACCAAAAAGGGACGTCAAGTCACCATATCACCGGAAAATGATATCATCGTCAAAAGAGCAAATCAAAGCTTGATCATTACAATCCCAGATTATCCTGCTCAGATAGCAAACGTCGGTGATAACGTAAATTTTTCATTGCCTAATCTCAATGGTTTATTATCGTCAATCACTTGGGATTTTGGTGATGGACAATCATTTACATGCAATACAAGATCATGTGCAACCACACCACACATATATATACAGGCAGGAACATATACTATCAGAGCTACCGTTACATATACAGATCAACCTTCAATCGATGGAACAATTAATCTCAAAGTGCAATAACAAAAATCACAAATATATAATTCAAATAAATAAAAATCAAAATCAAATCACATGAAACCACAAAAAAAGATATTCGTAATCTGTCCCGTACGGATAGCGGATGATGCCACAAGAAGAAAACTTGAAGCATACAAACAAAAATTAGAAGCAGAAGGTCACGAGGTGCATATGCCGCATCTGGATACCAACCAGGAAGCGGGTGGATATGCTATCTGCATGCAGAATATGAAAGCGATGTTGAAAGCAGATGAGATTCATATCTTTTTTAACCCGATTTCTTACGGCATCCATTTTGATCTTGGCATGACTTTTCTTGCATGTTATTTTGATGATAAGAAAGTCATCAAAGTGATAGAAAATCCTGAAACATGCGAAGAAGATGGTCAAAGAAAAGCACCCTTATTCAGCTCATTCAGTCAGTTGCTTGAGTATTGGGAAAAGAAACAAGAAGAAAAATTAGCTATTAAGTAAAATTTAAGCAAAAAAAATACCCTCCGGTTTCCCGGAGGTTTTTTTAGTGTGAAATTGTTACCTCACCCCCCAACCCCTCTCCACTACGTAGAGAGGGGAGCAAAGTTCCCTCTCCATGAAATGGGCAAGGTGAATTGAACTTGTTCAAGAGAGGGTGCCCTGGGGCAGAGGGTTAGGGTGGGGTAATAACTAAACAAAAATTATTTCAATGGGTCGATGACTGTTTTGTTAATAGCATTTATTTTTGCGACTCACATCTGATCCAATCTATACATGATGATCATGACATATCCTCTAAATTCTTTTGTAGTGAGTGTATAATTGGTGAGGATTCATAATTGTTTGATCGCTTCAAAATGCCTTTTATACCAGTCAAGAGGAGTGATGATGCCTAAATCGATTCCCAATGCATTACCGATATTAGTAAGCGTATGATTGATGAAATTGATCGCTTGCTCATAGAGGGTGAGTTCTCCATGCTTGAGATTATATTGATTTCCAAAGAGGATCCTCGAAAAAATAGTGACTAACTGATCTCTCGTGAGGACATAATTTGGATTGAAGGTAGTATCAGGATCTCCATAGTAGTCAACCCCCATGATGCCAAGTTGGCAGGAAAGTCTCATATAATATTGTAGCTCAAGGATTTCTTTGCTGATATCATTAAATTCACATTTTTTGCTTGTATCAGGAACACGTCTTATGACTTTCATTGCAAATTCTGATGCCATTTTAGCAGCAAACTTTCTATAGAGCAGTGTTTCCATCTCTGCATCTCTGATATTCGTGGCAGTTGTGATCCCCAGGTGGTATGCTCGAAGATAGGCATCATTCCATTCCTTGGGATAGGGAGAGACTACTATGCTTGGTTGTACAGGACTAGAATAATGGTATACGGGCCGATTTCATGGGATGACTAATGTTTTTGGTGGAGTACATGATCCACAGAGAGCATTATAATAAGAACTATAACAGCTTCTGGATGCACATTCGGGTGCTATTAAGTGTCGCACACCGACTCCAGCTCATCCTCATCCGCCTCATCATGAAGGAGGAGGGGTGCTGCTGAGATAGATGATGAATAAAGCTCAAGTGCTATTTCCTGCAGCATCAGTGACGATGAGTTGATACGTTCCGTTAACGCTTATAGAACTTCAATTGATGAAGGGATTTCCATTTATCGTGGCAGTGACACCGGTAGTATCATCAGCAAAGGTGATGGTCACCGCAGCATCATAGGTCGTTCCATCAGTGACCCCTGAAAATGTAGGTCAAACGGCATCAATTCGGTCAACCGTTGCTGTAGTCTGGAGATGGGTTCGTCTATTCGTATCAGAATATGTAGCTCAAGTGGTGAACGGTCCCGTTCCTCGATAGAAATCAAGGGTAGAGTTTCCATTGATGAAAATTCATGTGCTATTCTCTCTGATACCAGCCCCCGTGATCTCTACATACACCGGTCAGCTTACATAGGTTCCGCTGATATCTGCAGGAGTATATATGACTGCATACGGAGGCGGTAAAATCCCGAGAGAAGTATTTACATCCACATACGCAAAAATTAATCCTGTAGTACAAAAAATTCAGGTGATCAATAAGAAAAAAATATTTTTTATATTTCTTTTGTTCGTCATATAATATATTTACTGTTTTTATAAAAAAATTCCAGATAAAATTGGATATATATACACTATTATATATCATATAAACATACTACATAACTTTTTGATAAAAATACAGGTATCTTTTGAATAAAATGAGTCTTTTTTTTGTGCTAGAAAAATCTCTGTATATAATAGTATCTGTAAGCAAGAATATTTAATTTACAAGCAACGCAACGTATATGTGCAAATTCTGCGACAAAAAATTTTATCCCAAAACACCCCTGGACTTTGTTCAGAGATTTTGTTGTAATACAAAAAAACATACCAATCATATCCATAAAAAAATAATTCATCATGTACACAAACGAAAGCATCATTGAGTAAGTTACATCCATATTTTATTGCTGTTGGTAGTGTTTCTCTTATATAACATCACGACATTTAATACCGCACAGGAGGTCATTTTACCACCAGATCAAACTCCTATCATTATAGAAAATGAACCGCAGATAATTCCTGATCGACAAACAGGAGATACGACAATAGCACCAGAGCAAGTACCGGCAGAAGCAGTGACTTGAACCGCTGAAATACTTTCATGAGAATTATTCTCATGAGAAATATTAACTTGAGAAATGCTAAGTTGAGAAATATTAACTTGAGAAATATTAACTTGAGAAATGCTAAGTTGAGAAATACTAAGTTGAGAAATACTAAGTTGAGAAGTATTAACTTGAGAAATTTTGACGTGAGAAAATTTATCTTGAGCAATGCTTACGTGAGAAATAATAACATGAGAAATTACATCAGGAGTGATTTTGACGTGAAGTGAAATACTTCCGTGAGTGGGAGAAATACTGTCATGAATATCACCAAGCGGAGAAATTATTTCAGAAGAAATATTGACGTGAGAAATACTAACATGAGAAATATTTTCATGAGAAATAGTGACCTGATGACTTTCGACTTGATGACTTTTGACTGAAATAATATCTCCAGACACCATCAGTGGATTGCTTCTTTGGCTAGATGCCAGCGCCTATGATTCGTTGCTTATGAATAGCAATGAAAGAATCAGTACACGAAAAGATAAAAGAGATAACGGAATTGAAGCTACTATGTCAGAAGCAGGCAGACGTCCTACCTATGAAACGGATATCATCAGCGGACATCCTGCAATATATTTTGATGATGTGAATGATGGACTTGGCACAAACATTATATTTGAAGCGCCTTATACCATCTACACCGTATTCAACGTAGAGAATCCCTATCTAGCAAATACTCGTGTGCTTCAAGGATTGAACAATCGATATCTAGGGACATTGAATTATAGACTGACGCATGCTACCTCAGGATCAATCATAGGTGAATGACCATATACCTCACCAGATTTTGTGATTGCTAGTATCAGAAATGACTGAACGGAAACATATGTATCAAACAATGGAATATCAATCACAGAAAATTCTATGTACAACAAATCACCTACCTGATTTGGAATCGGTAGTTTTTGATTTACTCAAGATGAACCATTAGGGTGATATGTATCTGAAGTATTGGTCTATGACAATTCGCTTCCCCTTGAGAAGAGATTAGAAATATTAGCATATCTCGATGACAAATATCCAAATCGTAGTTCTCATTCATTACACAGTTATGCGGGAGATGCTGAAGTTGTAGCTGCTGAAGCACCGATCATTGATATCACTCCATTGACAGGAGAGACGATACTGGCTACAGGAGCTGGAGAAACATGAATAGTGATTCCCGTAGTTGAACCCATAGTTGAACCCATAGTACCTGAAATTATTATACCACCGGTACAAGAAATACCACAAATAAGTACAGGAGAAATTTTAAGTTGAGAAATCCTAACATGAGAAATCCTAACATGAGAAATAGAGACCTGATGACTTTCGACTGAATTAATCGTAACCGGATATTTTGATACTGCATATGATAAATGATCCTACGATGACAAAATCATCCAGCTCCAAAAGCTTCTTACTTGGATGCAGATGTATACAGGAGCTTGAGACGGCATATATTCAGATGAAGTGATTGACGCGGTATATACATATCAAACACAAAATTGATTGCTTATAGGACAAGAGACCAACAAAGCAGTACGAGGATATCTTGGACCAAAAACGAGAAAAGCTTTGAATCAATCCTACGTAGAATATCAAAATTATGAAATTTCATTACAACAGCAATTACAAGAACAGCTTATTTCTACCTGAGAGATTTTGACGGAGACTTGATGACTTTCGACGGGAGTAATTGAAACTTGAATCAACGAAATTATTATTCCTATCACAGGACAAGAAACATTGGATGCTATAGGAACACTTTCATGAGTGAATACTATAGATGTATTTGCTCCCGCACAAGAGGTAGCTCCTTCAATATGAGATATCCAAATTTCGACCTGATGACTTTCGACTGAAATAATCGAAACCTGAAATATTTTATCTGAAACATGAAATTTATCCGCCGAGGTGGGCGTTCAGATCGAAACTTGAATTTTGGAAACTACAACTTGAACCCTGCTCCCTGCTCCATGAACCCTTGAAGTAGAAACATGAACTACAGAAATTGTTCTGCCTACGGTAGAACAAGAAGTTCTAAACGAGATCGGAACGCTTCCATGAGTAAATACCATAGTGCTTTTTGATCCTTTGTCGAATCCACTGTTATTTTCAGGATTGTTGCTGGATACAGGATTCCAATCAGCATTATCAGGATTTGTCTATACTTCATGAGCACAGATAGGACTTGTATTCACTACTTGAACATCACAAGAGATTACAGCATATCTACAAAACTTAGGATACGTGACAGGAACTATGACTTTGGTTCCCGTAAACACTAAGACATTAGTCGGAGATGTGGCAATGGATTTCGCTGATTTGAGCGGAGTATTACTAGTACCGGTAGTATTTCAATCAGTAAATGAATTAGCTGGACATATAGCTGAAGTACAGCTTCCAGCATGAACATTGCTCAAGACGGCTGATGGTAGTCTCTTTACAGGAGAACTTACGCCACCCGTATTTCAAGATCCAGCGACCGTAGAACAATATGTAGATCAAGATGTTGTTGCTGTGATTGATGTCTGAGCTGATGAACATATCCAGTTTGAAGATACCGGAGGAAATAATCTCTATGCGACATTTAGAGTTCCGGTCCCTGGTATGAATATCGGTGATACTGTAGACGTAAACTATTCTGAAGATGGAGTGAATCGGACATATATGAATTCAGTGAATGTACAGATCATCGATGATGAATCATATGCAGTATTTTACGCAAACCATTTTACTACGTTCTACTTAGGTACTGATACTTGAACTTTTTTAATTAACAATGATACTACCTATACGACATGATTAGCAGTCACCCTCAACAATAGTGTAAGCTGAGCAGTGCAGATGAGATTCTGAAATAGTATCGCACAAAGAGATGCTACTTCTTGGGTTGCTTATGCGACAGGATATTCTTGGAATTTGACGTGAACGGATGGTGATGGAATCAAACGAGTCTATGCGCAGTTTAGTGGAAATGGAGTCGTGAGAAATGTATCAGATAGCATTATTTATGATACCAGTTCTGGCACGTTAGCTGATTCGTTGCAGACATATCTTGATAGTTCCAATAATGGTTCTGTATTTTATGATCTTGCCAATGCCAATGATTTTACCAATTCAAACGCTTCATCCGCAACAAGTTCATGAGAGCAGTATATGACATTCAATGGCACTAATGCATATGTATACAACAATACAGATGTGATTACGGGCTATCCATTCTCTTTCTCTACCCGAGTAAAACCTACTGATTTAAATTGAGCACAAGTGATTTACGATATAGCAAGAAGTAGTTCTAATAGTAGATATCGAGGTATCATGCTCAATGGAAATAAAGCTGCTATTATATCATCCAATTCAACTGAGACCATTACCAATGGTTCCACAACTTTACAAGCAGGGAAACGATATCATATCGTATGAGTATTTAACAGCAGTACCAGCAAGAGATTATATGTAAATGGTATTTTGGATGCTACACAAACAACTTCTGTAAGTTTTAGTACGAGTACGAGTAATAGAATGACAATAGGTAGAATGGGAGATAGTAGTCCAGATAGATATCTCAATGGAGCAGTCGATGAAGTGCGTGTATATGACAAGGCTTTATCACAGACAGAAATTGATTCGTTATATATGATTCCACCTACATTTGATGTGCAGACTGCATTTACAGGGACGCCTACTTTATATGGAGAATTCACTCCAAAAATGCGAAATGTTTCTCTTATTATCAATGGCACTACATATGCAACCACAGGAAGTACAGGTTGAAAATGGCAGACTCTACCTATGATAACGGGACTTGCAAATGGCACCTATAACGTAACAGTAAATTACACCAACGTATATGGAAATACATGATCTACTATATATACAGCTTGATTGACTATTTCTTTGCCAGCTTCTACATGATTGCATATCACGTATAGTCCTACGGGCTTCACGAGTGGTAACATCATTGCTACATTGACATGACTTGATCCTACCTATATGATCATCAATAATTTTTGAAGTGAATTCATTACCTTTACAGGCAATGGAAGTTTTATCTGGCAGTATGTAGATAAACAAGGGACTACCTGATATATCACTGCTACCGTGACGTGAATAGATATTACACAACCTACATTTGCAGGAGTAAGTTCATGATCGCAGTATTCAGGAAATGTGACGATAACTTTTGCTGATGCCAATCTCTCATGAGCGACATTGAGCGGTCTCAACTGAAATACCTATTATAGCGGAAATTTCCAAAATGGATCAACGGTCACATCAGATGGAAAATATATATTTACGGTAAGAGATAAGGCAGGAAATAGCACTTGAGCTATTTTTACTATAAATACAGATGTTACACCCCCAACTGCTTACGTGACGTATTCACCAGGATCATGAACATGGACAAATCAAGATGTTATTGCGACTTTGACATGATTTAGTGAGATAGGCGTGACAATAACAAATAATTCTTGATCAGCAAACTATACGTTTACAGACAATGGATCATTTCTATTTACATTCCAAGATACAGCAGGTAATATATGATTTGCCACAGGTACAGTAAATTGGATAGATAAAATTCCACCGACATTTACGTGAGTATCTACGTGAGGAGTATATGATTATAGTAGTAGCTGATATATTATATCATTCGGCGATAATAATACTTGAGTGAGTGCCGTTTTGATAACGTATTCTATGGCTAGCGGTACTGTAGTATCATCTTGAGCTTATATAAGCGGTACTCCACTTATTGCATCTGGGCATTATGATTATGAATTGATAGTTACTGATGCTGTAGGCAATAGTACATGAGCACGTTTTCATATTCATTATCTCACATTTACGACAATATATACACCATGATCAGGAGCACGAACCAGTGGAAATGTCTTAGCAGTGATCACTTGATTTAGCGAACCTGTCACAGATATCACTCCTGCAACATATACATTTACATGAAATGGAAGTTTTCAATTTAGTTTCTATCACCCAGAAGGATTTGATACGCATTATTCTACAGCTACGGTATATCGGATAGATAAGGAACCACCAACATTCACATGAGTGACAGAATGAGGGACTTATATATCAGCGAGTGTGATTTTTACTGATAATAATATGGGTGCGACAGCGACAATCAGCGGAGGAAATTATACGTGATGAACATATCTTAGTGATACAATCATCAATGGAGAATGAGAATATACGATTATAATCATGGATATTGTAGGTAATACCACTTCAGTCCATTTTAGTATAGATCTATTGGTACCAACCGCGATAGTGACGTATTCACCAGGATCATGAACATTTACAAGTGGAAATGTCATCGCTACTTTGACATGATTTAGTAAAACAGGCGTGACGATAACAAATAATTGATGATTAGCAAACTATACATTTACCGGCAATGGGGATTTTGTATTCACATTCCAAGATACAGTAGGAAATATATGATCTACGACAGCGACAGTAAATCGGATAGATAAAACTCCGCCGACATTTACAGGAGTAAGTACTTGAGGTTTTTATCCATGAAGTGTGACTATTTCGTTTAGTGATGATAATCTTTCATGAGCGATTTTGAGCGGAATAGGAAACAGTTATTATAGTGGAGATTTTCATAACAACACTCCATTCTTGGCACCTGATGGAAAATTTATGTTAACTGTATATGATCTTGCAGGTAATAGCACTGGCGCCACATTCCGTTTTCATACGTCTATACAGGGATTCTCCGGAGTTAGCGAAGGATGAATATATAGCGGAGATGTGACGATAACGTATACCTTTACGGGTCATGAAACATGCTGGATGTCAGGAGTGATAGTAAGCTGATTAAATAATCCATATTATCGAGCAGATCTTTCTAGCGGATATACAGAGAAACAAGTAACGGTGACAGGAGAATGAATGTTTACCTTCTGGATGTATGAACATGATCCAGATAATACTTGAGTGGCATTATTTACGATAGATAAGACTCCGCCTACTTTTTCATGAGTTGTAACGGGTGGTGCATATGTAAATTCAGTCATCATAAATTATTCAGATAACAACACTTGAGCGACTGCAGTCATAACAACCAAGAGTTTAACAGGTGTGATATTATATACATGAGCATATATAAGCGGAACCCCATTTATCGCTTCTGGACATTATAACTATATATTTACGGTGACTGATATAGCAGGAAATAGTACATGAGCAAGTTTTCATATCCATCTTATGCTTCCAACAGCAACGGTTGATTATAGTCCATGATCATGATCACGGACAAGTGGAGATGTTATCGCTACCTTGACGTGATTTAATCTGACAGGGATAACAGTGACAAATAATAGTTGATTGTTTACTCATATATTTACGGGTAATACATCATTTGTCTTTGAACTTGTTGATGCGTTTGGTCATACATGAGCTACAACAGGTACTGTTGATTGGATAGATAAGACTCCGCCTACATTAACATGAGTAGTGGATTGATGAGTATATTTGATGTCTGTACTTGTTGATTTTAGTGATGAAAATCTTTCGTGAGCGATTTTGAGTGGTCTCAATGGAAATACGTATTATAGTGGAAGTTTCCAAACATGAACAATTTCACAAGATGGAGATTATATACTTACGATATATGATCTTGCAGGAAATAGTACATGAGCTGTTTTTGAAGTGGAGAGTTCATTTCTTGGATTTTCTGGAATCACAAGCGGAGGTATCTATAGCGGAGTGACGATTATCTATACGTTTACAGGAGATCTATTAGTGGATTGGATGTCAGGAGTGATTATCAGCGGACTCAACAACGGATATTACAGCGGTGATTTTTCTAGTGGATGGACAGAAAAGACACGGATATTCAATGAACCATGAATCTTCTCATTCACTATGTACGAAGCGGATGGTGATAACACCTGAGCGATATTTACGATAGATCCTTTCCCGCCTACGATATCATGAGCAGTGAACGGAGGATATTATACCGGAGTCACTCTTGCATTTAGTGAGGCTGATCTCTCATGAGCAATAGTGTCATGATGGGATAATGGATATTATAGCGGTGATTTCCAAAACTGATCAAGCATCACTTGAGATGGGATATATCTTCTTACAGTATATGATATTATAGGAAATAGTGCATCAATAAACTTTACGATAGATACCATTTCGCCCACGTTTACAGGAATAATTTCTTGATGAAATTATGATGCATATCCAGCGATATATTTCAGTGATCTGAATCTGTCATGAGCGGTAGTATCATGAACAAATAATAGCTATTATAGTGGTAATTACAGTAGTTGAGCAGTGATTGACGAAGAAGGAAGATTTATCTTCACCGTATATGATCTTGCAGGTAATAGCACTGGCGCCACATTCCGTGTACATACTTCTATCCTTCATTTTTCATGAATAGTGACGGGAGGATATTACAATCATGATGTATCGATAGACTATCGGTTAGTGCATCTTGATCCGGATGATTCGCTTTCATGAGCGGTATTGAGCGGACTCAATGGGAATGGATATTACAACGGCAATTATCAAAGTTGAGCACTCATCACAGGAGAATGAATGTATAGATTCACCGTATATGAAACAGATGGAGATAGAACCTGAGCCATATTTACAATAGACAAAACAAAACCTAACGCATCCATAGAATATTCGCCTCCAGTAGGAATCGCAACAACGGGATTTGTTGATGCCACTTTGACATGAACATCAGAAGATATTGTCATTCTTAACAATGATTGATTAGACACAATTACGTTGGAAAATAATGAAAGTCTTTCATTCCAATTTATTGATCTTGCAGGCAATACTTGAGAAACTCGAGTATATGTATGGCGGATCAAACCTAATTTATGAGCATTTACATGAATAGCATTAGATAGCGAATATCTATCAAATACTGAGCTTATATGATGACGTGGTACAGGTACGGTGGCAGTAAGCATCACTACAGGTATACTCTATAAAAATGGAGTTGCATTGAGCGGGTTGACGACTACATGAGTTGAAAATGATGAATTCTATATCACGATGACCTCCAGTTCGGATCCATTGATTACATACACCTCTACGTTGACGATAGGAGATACTACCGGTGATTTTACAATCACTACGATGGATCTTCCTGCTACTATCAATGGCCCTACAAGTTTTGATTTTGGTAATCGAGATGCAAGTACTACCATACAGACTATAGAAAAAACATTTAGCTGATCTACTGATTATTTCAAAGTAGTTGATAGACAAGGTATCGATACCGGATATTATACGACTATCTCAATCAGCGATATGAACAATCCGAGCGGTGGCAGCATACCATATACAGATATCGCAGTCAAAGCGCTGACAGGTATTGTGACATTATCATGAACGGAAAATCCAAGAGTATACTCAGCAATCACAGATACCTACCAATATTTTACGGCTTCACCACTGACGTTTATCTCTAGGGATATTGCAGCAAATGGCGGGATGATCTGAACGTATGGACTCCAGACTATTTGGAAGATAGATATCCCGGCATTTCAGAATATAGGTGATTATTCCGGAGTTATTACATATACACTATATTAGAAAATAACAAACCCCCTCAATCCCCCTTAACAGGGGGAGCGTCCCTCCTTGTTAAGGGAGGGTGAAGGGTGGGTTTGTTTTAAAAAATAAGAGGTATTTTTCGGTTGAATATAACTATTGATTGCCTATAAAAAAAGCGAATGTCCTTTATTTTTTCGTATATTCTATGAAAAAATTTCTATGAATGATTTTCGTTGCATTGATGTTTTTCTGAAGAATACATGCAGATGATCTATGAAATATAACTCTCAATTATTGTGATACCACAAATAGCACTGTGCAATACCAGATCATTCCAGGAGTGGAAACTAGTATCTGTTATACGCTTTCCAATAGCACAAGTGGCGCTCCTGTCAAAGTGAAGATCTGATTTATAGACGGAACATTCACCAACGATCAACGACAAAATAAAGCGTGTCTCAGTGATGCAGATGTAGAGAATTTCTGAAGATATGTGACAAGCTATGATCAATTCGTTAGCTTACAACCAGGAGAAACCATACAAAAAGAAGCCAAGCTTCTCTATCCCATAGGTAGGGATGGACTCTATCATGGATGTATAGTATATTCCATAGTACAAGAAGAAACGGGTGTTCAGATAGCTGATACGAGTTTTTCTATCCTTATGCGCAGAGCGAAATTCATCGACGTGATTGTAGGCGATCCAAAACTTGCAGAAGAAAAGGAGACTCTCTGATCAAATCTATTGCTCATCACACAAAAAATTGAGAATATCCTACCAGAGAATTTAAAAAATAAGCTTAATATCACAGATATTTTATTTGGATCTGATAATCAAAAAACTGCTATTGGAGATAGAGAAGAAATTTTTTTGATCTCAAATAATATTAATTATGGCGGTATTATAACGATATTTCTCTTCGCAGGGATCATCATATTTTTTATCAGAAGCATCAGAAGAAAAAAAGGAAAAAGAGCAGCAATACATCACCCTGAAGCACATAAACATCCAGTACATCATCATCCAAAAAAGAAATAATTTTATTTTTTCTATAGATAAATGAAAGAAATTTTTGTAGCGATGTTTTTTTTGTTGCTGCTAAGTCCTATCTGTCTTGCTGAAAGCGGGATACAATACATAGATACCCAACTCGATGCTAGTAAGCTTAGTGAAGCCAACGCCGATCTCTCTCAGATAGAAATAGGGTTTTGTGATAAGCTAGGAGAAAAGCAGATCATATATACGCTTGCACCCGGGTGAAATCAGGATATCTGTCTCAAAGCAACCAATATGTCTGACAAAGATATTGAAACGACTATATGATTTGTCGATGGAACGGTCACCAACGATCAACGAAAGAATAAAGCCTGTACGCAGCAATGAGAAGATAAGAATTTCTGACACTACGTCACGGGATTCGTTGCTTCATTTATAATCTCAGCAAATGATACTATAGTTCAGCATGCAATATTCACATTACCAAAATGAGCGACATGAATAATTAATGGATGTCTCGTTTTTTATACCAAGAGCGTAGCGATGTGAGGCGGACTCAGCTTTTCAGTCTTGATGCGCAAAGCGAAATTTATTGATATCAAAGTCAAAGAAAATTCATTTCTCAAAAAAAATATTTTCTGGATTCTCACAATCTTGCTTCTCGCCTATTACGCTAAAATATTCATTTTCCCTAAAAAAAAATATAAAAAATAATAAAATTCAAGAAAAAAAATAAAAAGCAATAAAACTTTGTCACCCCCAGGTGCATGCCACAGACCCAAAAGTATGTCCAGCGAAGCGTTTTTTTAGAAAAAAAAATTTACGAAAAAACTACCTCAAAGGTAGTTTCGTCGTCTATCGTAATATTACGCCCCCGTTTCTGATAGATAGTATAGTTTAGGAATTTTAACCGTAGTATTACGGATAAGATTTCTATTTTTTTTATTATTTTAAATACACATATAAACTCCAGGAGTTTGAGCAAGAGCTGTTTCTGTAGTTGCTGCAAAAGATTGTCATAGATTGAGGATAACAACAGCAAATACGATAAGCGTAGTGACTACACCAGCGATTTTCAGATTTTTCATTTTTTTTTTTCGATAAATGAATAAAGGTTTTTTTAAAAATTCTAAATTCTAAAATCTAAATTCTAAATTTTTTTTTATTTCTGAATTCTAAATTCTAAATTCAGTTTTTGTTTTCCTAGACTATATTATGTATCAAAGGGGCATGGAGTGTTAAATCTTTCATAGTAACAATTAAGTATACTCAGAAATATGTTTTTTGTCAAATTTTGGAGGACTTTTTTTAACTACTGAAATCACCCATCCTTCAACCAAAAATAAGAGAAATTTTTGGAGGAGGATGTGCAAATTTTAGAGGACTTTTTTTTGTCATGTTATTTTGTCATTGTATTCAATGCTTCTCTAGTTCCAGGACCCAGATATCATTTCAAGCCTGCTGGACTACTGTCTGACAAGAGTCATTGTTGTTTTTGGAATGCAAAGACTGCATCCATAGTCTGATTGGAATATATACCATCAATAGCACCAGCATAAAAACCTTGATTGTATAATAACGTTTGAAGTTTTTTGATTTCACTGCTCTGTTCTCATTTTTTGTATGACCTATAAAAAACGAATCCAGTAGGTGCAGGGAGCTGTTGTGCAGGAACCGTTTGAGTGATAGGAACTTCTGGTGGTATGAGAGGAGCTGGAGGAGTTGCAATAAGCGGAGTTGCAGTGATGCCCATATAACGATTTACAGCTTTTTGGAAGTCTAACGTGATCTTTCCATCTATTTTTCCATAGTAGAAATTACGATCAAATAATTTTTGCTGCAATGCCATGATTTCCCCTGTAGTGAATTTTGTGAGATTTATCGCTCTAGTAGAAGTAGTGACAGCAGCTACCGCATGAGTTGTAGTATCAAAGAGCGGTCATAAGATACTGCGTTTTTGTGCATCAGTCAGATTGAGTGCTCTGATTCTGGTTTCAGATATCTTTAATCTACCCGTGATACCGTTGTCGGGAGAACCTGAAAATCCTAGATACGGCAACAAAATTTTGGTTACGAGAGTAAGGACTTCTCATCTGGTTATGATTTGATTTCCTCATTTCATAGTGGATTTGAAACTAGCTAGGGCATCGGATAATTTCCGATATTCCAGCCCTCTGATGATCATGGTATTGACCATAGCATAGGACACAGAACTTTCTCCATTAAAATTAATATATTCATTGATTCACAATCCGCGCAATACATTCCTATATTTATATCCTCGATTTTCTCATTCAAATGCAGGATTGAATTTTTCGTCAGTCAGTGTTCTTGCCATGATTTTTGATAATTGATTTCGGGTTAATTTTTCGGTGAGATTATAATCCTTGTAATTATTTTTATATCCATGGAGTATCCTATAATTCACAAAAAATTCTGGAGAAGATGCATGTCCGCATTGTGACCCTACACACCCTCATCACGGGACTCATACGGGTCAAGGCGCTCAGCTTCATGAAGATATTCAACCTGATAACGTATCTCCTCAACTTCAACCACCTCATCATCAACCACCACCTCAACCTCATCATCAGCCTCATCATCAACCACCACTTCAGGTTCCTCAACCTCATCCTCAACAGCTTCCACAATCCTGTGCGCAATTTCCGCATGTTTCAGTTCCATAACAGATCAAATCGCCACATATGGGAGGGACATTACTGACTATCACGGTTTCTTTTACGCTTACTTGAGGGATGATCATTCCCGTTGCTATCGCTCAAGTATAATTATTTTTTACGATTAATATTCAGGTGTATATTCAGAGTGTAGTATAGGTATGGGAATTTGGAAAGATCGGATTTAATGCTATTGCACCGCTATCCCCATAATCAAGTCTTACATATTTTGCTCGTGAATCTTTAGTCGCAGTAAACACCGTATTGAGTATATCTACTCAAAAATCTGGCGTAGCGACGAGTGTTGCTTGAGGCATTTCAAGTATGCATGCACTGCTGCAACCATCATCATTTTTTATATTTCCATCATCACATTGCTCAGAAAGGATGATAGTGACTATACTATCTCCACATCCAGGAATCCACCATCGTGCACCATGAGAAAATAATGGCATACTTACACCCAACACCATAAATATTATTTTGACTCATATCGATGCTCACAATCCTGTAAGAAGAAAATTACGATGAGTGGCGCTGGTCCAGATCTTCTTGCTTTTCAATACCATGGTTATGTGTTTATGGATTGATTTTAGCACCGTGATTGTTTATCACAAAATAAAACTAGAGATGTAATGATGATTGGATATCTTTTATTAATTTTTTTCATAAAAGATGTATATCTGATAGTATAGGAACCATAAATTCTGTAGAGTGAAACGTCCATATCATGGTATTCTTATCATTGGTCTGATAACATTCTTGAGGTGTACCAAAAAGAACGATATTGGTTGGCTCAACGTCATAAGGAGTATTACACACCGTGATGATATCATGTCGCTCTGTTTGTCCTTCAGATTTATATTTTGGAGGATTCACTTCGTTTGCTACAAATCATTCTATGATCAATTGGACGGGTTTCGTAAAGAGTAGTGGAGTATCTGTCCCTCCAAATTGGAGTGTATTTAAGGTTTGTACAGGAGGTTTTACTTCACCGCCTCGACCAGAGGGTCATAAGATATAGGTATTTTGTTGCATCCATGCGGCACCGCTTGATGCTCTCACATCAAAGGTGAATCCTCATTGATCCAAAGCACCTACCTTGATGATCCATTGAGGATCGACGATAGTATCTCCTATCACGACTCATCCGTCAACATTTAATACGGTCCCATCACTTAGAAGAATCTGTCCAGGGTTATATATTGTTGTCAGAGGTTGAGATCCATCCAAAACAAAGATTTGAGAAGTGTTGAAAATATAATTTGGGAAAAGCATTGCTGCTACTGAGACATCACCCGTAATAGTGCTTATAGCACTATGTCAGGTATTGACGACAACAGAGCTCATAGGCAACCATGAATAATCTTGTCCTATAGAGACAATATTCTGAGCACAGCTTCCTACTACAAGATCTCATGCTGTGTAGGCGACATCATTTCTTACATATATAGTAGGTCTATAACTTCGGAAAGTGTTGTTACCGATATTATAACTATGAACATATATCATCTGATTATTTTCCAAACCTGATCATGGCATCAAAATATTATGATCTCCGAAGTCCAGTGAATACAGAGACATCCATCATGTATAGACATCAGTGATAGTGAACGTCACCGGCTGTGCAAAGATCACCACTGTCTGATCAGCGGTAACAGTACAGTTTGCAGCTGGAATTTCTCGTTTACATTGATTTGTACATCAAAGATTCAACCCATTTCCTCAACCCAAATCACATTGTTCTCATCTTTCTTTGATCTCGTTTCCACACAGGGTGACAGCTATCGTATCTTCAGTATGTACCTGAATTGACGGTAAAGTGGTTCAATATGCTATCTGTCAGGTATAGTTGTTTTTTACGATCAATGTGATGATATATTCTCACAAATTAGGATAGATATGGCTGATCGGGAAAATTGGATTAGTGCTGATAGGTGTACCATCACCGTAATTGAGGCTTATATATTTCGCTCGCGAATCTTTGGTCGCAGTGAATGTCGCCGTCAATGGTTGTTCTCCATAAGGAGGAGTGGATATTATTTTAGCTTCGGGAGTTTCTAGAATACAAGTGCTGCTGCATCCATCTCTTTCAGTGATATTTCTGTCATCACATTGTTCAGTACCATTGAGGTGACCATCACCGCAATATAAAGCGGTTTCAGAAGAAAAAACATTCGTCTGGAAAGTGACCTCTGGAAGTATAGCCCAAGAAGCTATCGCTCATTGATAATTATTTTTTATAGTGACTCTGCTTGTAAATAATCCTGGTGTAGTATACGTATAAGATTCAGGAAATAGGGGAGTACTGACGAGAGGTGAACCATCACCTAAGTCCAGACTCACATATTTCGCTCGCGAATCCTTGCTCGCAATAAAGGTAGTATCAAACGGTCTCTGACCAGCATTAGGAGTTGCTAACAAATCTCAATCAGGTATTTCAAGCGTACAGAGATTGTTACACGCATCACCGTTAAGTATATTTCCATCATCACATTCTTCACCCGCTTCTAGGTTACCGTTACCACAGACAACAGGTCTGCTTGTGACGGTGATTGTTTCGTGCAATTCGATTTGAGGAAGAGCGACTCATGGAGCTATCGCTCATTGATAATTATTTTTGATGATCAATGTTCCCGTATAGGTTCACAAAGTAGTATAGGTATGAGGTGTAGGAAACGATGGATTTTCAATCAATGATGAACCATCACCCAAATCGAAACTTACATATTTCGCTCGAGAGGTTTTGGTAGCACTGAAAGTGGTATCAAACGGTCTTTGCCCAGCATTTGGAATCGCTAATAAAGTTCAATCAGGAGTTTCAAGTATACAGAGATTACTACACGCATCACCATTAAGCGTGTTTCCGTCATCGCATTCTTCTCCTGCTTCTAGGACAGTATTCCCACATATTGATTCTGAAGGATTTTCTACAGTACAAGATAAAGTACATCAATCTCAATCAATAAGATTTCCATCATCACATTGTTCTCAGGTTTCTAGGATAGTATTTCCACAAACAGGTGCTGATGCATGTTCTATGGTACAAGACGAAGTACATCAATCTCAACTAACAAGATTTCCGTCATCGCATTGTTCTCAGATTTCTAGTGTTGCGTTTCCACAAACAGGTGTTGATGCATGTTCTAGAATACAAGACGAAGTACATCAATCTCAACCAACAAGATTTCAATCATCGCATTCTTCACCTGCTTCTAGGATAGTGTTACCACATACAGGTTGAATCGATTCTATTGTACAACTTGTTGAACATCATCTATTTTGACCATTTCCTGTACCCAAATCACATTGTTCTCATACTTCTAGTACTGTATTTCCACAAACAGGTACTACAGGAGTAGTGCTAGTACAAGAAGTGTTGCAATATCATAGGAGTCCATTTAGGAGTCCATCATCACAGATTTCACCTGTTTCTAAGATACTATTTCCACAAAATGATCCTCATGAACTTTCTATGGTACAAGACGAAGTACATCCATCTCCACTGACAAGATTTCCGTCATCGCATTGTTCGCTTCATTCTACCGCTGCATTCCCACATACAGGTTGAATCGCTTCTATCACACAACTCGTTGAACATCATTTATTTTGGCCATTTCCTGTACCCAGATCACATTGTTCTCAAGTTTCTATTATTGCATTTCCACAAATAGGCACTACAGGAGTAGTGCTAGTACAAGAAGTATTACAATATCCTGGGAGTCCATTGGACAATCCGTCATCACATGCTTCAGAAGGCTCAATGATATTATTACCACAGATAGGCTGTATGGGCACTATACATTCTCAAGTATAATCGCCATGAGAAAGGTGAGAGATATAGTTCACTGAATTTTCATCAACAGTTATGGTCTGCATATTTTCAGCATTACCTTGGGGTATATGACAGATATTCACTTCATGAACATCGTTTGTTGCATATGTAGAGCTGAATATTCAGATATCAAGATACCAAGAAATTCAAAATCCCAAAGCTATCAAAGTAAGCAAACAGGATTTTAGAAACAGAAGTTTCAAAATATGGTTTTCAATTACCATTTTGTGAACTCATAGAGCTATCATTCTTAATGATTTTTTTGTGTTTTTCATGGGTGTAGGTTTGACAAGGATAAATAGAAAAAAAAGAAATACTTAATTATATCCAGAAGCGCCATTTTTGTCAAATTTTAGAGGACTTTTTTAGTTGAAAATTTTAACTGTTTTTATATACTTCGAATACTTTATATTTTCTATCCCGATGACCGAATTCACCCAAGAGATCAAACGCCTCCAAAAGCTTTCCTGCATATCACTTTCCCCTCAGGAAGAACAGAAACTCTGAGCTCAGTTGACCGATATTATCGGATTCCTCGGAAAACTTCCCCAAACCAAGGATATCTCATGATCCAAACAGTCAAAAGACTTGTCCATCACCAAGATGGGTAAACTCACCCTCAGGACGATAAAAGGAGTGAGACAAAATACGGACACCAAAAAGCTCTTAAAGAACGTAAAACACGAAATAGTGAACAATTCTATCGTCATAAAATCAGTATTGTCTTAAATAGCATGAAAAGTGCTGAAATAGAAAAAAAACCGTCACTCTGAATGAAATGAAGAGTATAAATGATTATTATATCCTTCGACGGAGTTTATCCCGCAAGGCGGGGCTCAGGATGATATTTGTTAGTTTCCCTTGAAAAAGACGAGCTATTTCCTATACACAATCCGAAAGAAATTTTTTTTATACATAAGAATTTCATACAACATTTTACTCTATTAATTTGTTATTATGGCTGAACTGAAACCCTTAAACATGGTGAGAAACATTGGAATCATGGCTCACATCGATGCAGGTAAGACTACTACTACCGAAAGAGTACTGTTTTATACCGGAAAAAAACATAAAATCTGAGAAGTGCACGATGGTGCTGCAGAGATGGACTGGATGGAACAAGAAAAAGAAAGAGGTATCACTATCACTTCTGCTGCGACTACTTGTTTTTGGAAAGACTATCATATCAATATCATAGACACTCCTTGACACGTTGATTTCACCGTTGAAGTAGAGAGATCTCTCAGAGTTCTTGATGGGGCGGTAGCGTTGCTTGATAGTTCTCAAGGAGTAGAACCTCAGACAGAAACAGTTTGGAGACAAGCTGACAAATATGGAGTGCCAAGAATCATCTTCGCAAATAAGATGGACAAACTTGGAGCTGATTTTTATATGTCCGTAGATTCTATCAAATCTAGAATCACTGACAAAGGAGTTGTTGTACAACTTCCTGTAGGACAGGCTGACGAATTCAAAGCGATCATAGACTTGCTCGTGATGAAGATGTATACCTTCTCAGGAGACAAAGGTATTGAAGTGCATGAAGAAGAGATACCAGCTGATATGTTGGCAAAAGCAAAACAATACAGAGAAGATATGATTGACAAAGTCTCTATGTTTGACGATGAATTAGCAGAAAAATTTCTAGCAGGAGAAGAACCCTCTATCGAACTCATCAAAAAAGCGATCAGACATGGAACTATCCACAATAACTTATATCCTATCCTTTGCGGATCTGCACTTGGAAACAAATGAGTGCAATTAGTGCTTGATGCAGTACTTGATTACTTACCAAACCCACTAGATAGAGGTACGATGAAAGGTACTGATCCGGATGATGAAAATATCATACTTGAAAGAAAACCTAATGACACTGACCCGGTTTCAGCTATCGCCTTCAAAATCGCTACTGATCCATTCGTAGGTACGCTTACATTCGTAAGAATCTACTCAGGTATCGTTAGATCATGAGATACATTATACAATCCGCTTACAAGACAAAAAGAGAGAGTAGGTAGGTTATTGCTTATGCACGCAAACAAGAGAGAAGAAATCTCAGAAATACACGCAGGTCATATCTGTGCATTCCTTGGACTCAAAGATACGAGAACAGGAAATACGCTCTGTGATATGAAAGACCAGATCGTATTAGAGAAGATGACGTTCCCAATACCAGTTATCGATATCGCTATCGAGCCAAAGACAAAATCTGATCAGGAAAGGATGGGTATCGCTCTTGGTAAGCTTGCTTACGAAGATCCTTCATTCAAATATTTCACTGATGCAGAAAGCAATCAGACAATTATCGCAGGGATGGGAGAATTACATCTCGAGATTATCGTAGATAGACTCAAGAGAGAACACAAAGTAGAAGTGACTACAGGTAAACCACAAGTTGCATATAGAGAAACAATCCAACACGATGCTAAAGGAGAAGGTATCTTCAAGAGACAAACAGGAGGTAGAGGACAGTTTGGACATGTATTGATCAGACTTGAAAAAAATATGGAAAAAGAATATGAATTCAAAGATGAAGTATCTGGAGGATCGATTCCAAAAGAATTCATCCCAGCTATCGACAAAGGAGCAAAAGAAACTGTTGCACAAGGAGTATTAGCAGGATTCCCTATCATCAATGTAAGAGTAGTTCCTTATGATGGATCATATCATGATGTAGATTCGTCTGAAATCGCGTTCAAAATCGCAACATATAGAGCATTCAAAGACGCATTTATGAAAGCTGGTCCATGTATCTTGGAACCTATCATGGATGTAGAAGTAGTGACTCCAGAAGACTATGTTGGAGACGTGATGGGTGATCTTTCTTCTAGAAGAGGAATGATCCAAGGACAAGACAAGAGAGGAAATGCTGCAGTTATTAGAGCAAAAGTGCCTTTGTCAGAGATGTTCGGATATACGACAGATTTGAGATCAAATACGCAAGGAAGAGCATCATCAGCGATGAGTTTCTCATCATACGAAAAAGTGCCAGACAATGTTGCAAAAAAAATCATCGACGAAAGAGTTGGCGCTGGAAAAATCAAAGCTATGGACGCTGAATAGATCAATTACGAATTACAAATTACGAATTTCAAATTATAAAAAAAAGCTCTGCTGAAAGGCGGGGCTTTTTTGATTGTTGTTTATTTTTACGTGTTTATTTTAGAAAAGTGAAAGGGAATCGTAAATGAAGAAGCAGTCAATGATCTTTGGTTCTTTGCAAGTTGTCTGAGCCGGGTACATTCTAGAAAAACAAGCTAAATTGTGTGGCGAGTTTTGTAAAGAACTAGACCTTTTGCTGACTTTTGGGTCAATGCCAAAAGTCAGTCTGCGAAGCGTTTTTTTTTGAAAAGAAAAAGTTAAATTCACTTATCTCAGGTAGGGGAGTTTTTTTAAAAACATCCAAATGCTCTTGAGATTTATAACAAATTTAGTATAAATATAAAACATATTTATTATATAACAAATAACATATGCATCCAAAAGACATCATCCCAGTTTCTGTACTGAGAGTCAATACCAATGCAATCTTCAAAAATTTGCGCACACCTAAGTGCATCATAGCAAACAATGAGCCAAAAGCGATGCTGATCAGTATCAAAGATTATGAAAAAATCGCTGAGTTTTTCGAGCCACGACATACCGTCGTAGATTTTGGTGAAAAATGAATCAGTCCCAAAAAGCTTTTAGCGGCGCACAAGAAAAAGTAATGACAAAACAATACGAGAAATTCCTGGAGACGCTCGAAGGGAATACGAGACAGCATTTTTTCAATGCATTACAGGCTATCTCACAAGATAGATTTGAAAATTTTGATATGAAGAAATTAGTGGGATCTGATCTTTATAGGATCAGAATAGGTAAACGAAGGATAATATTTCGTAGAGAATCTAGTGGAAATACAGTACTCAAGATAGAAAGCAGAGGAAATGTATATAAGGGATTATAAAAACAAAAAAGCTCTCCGCCACGGCGGAGGGATTTTTTAAAATGTTTAAAATTTGCGTTATTTTAATTTTTCCATAAACTTGTATAAGTTTTTATTTACAGACATTGCGATTGTATATGGATAAGATAACAAAACCACATACCCATCACTATCAAAATTTTCATGAAATATATGAGGATATGATTCAGGATTCACAAAAAAAAGAGATTCAAAAAACACAGAATCATCTCTATACCACGCTAAGTTTAAAGTATGAAAATATAAAGCAGCATATGCATACCTACTATTTGGATCTTCAAAATCGGTTATTACACAATGATTTTAAAGATATCGCTCAAATCCTCAACAAAATAGGTCCAAGTAAATTAAGTTACTCCAAATTAATAAAGAATCTTTTTGCAAAAATAGAAGAACTTCATACCGACTTCCAAAAAACTTCTGAAGAAATGGTTAAAATCAAAGATTTGGTTGATGCTAATATTTTTGAGGAGATATATCAAAAGTTTAAGAAAGAAATACCCCTAACAAAAGAAATAGAATATGAAGAAGAATATTCATCATTCCAAAAGTTTATAGACGATACAAACTTTTCATGGATATTACAGAATATGGCATATGGAAAAGAGAACTTTGATAAATGATTGCGTCAGTTTGAAAAAAATAAGGATGTAAATCTATTTATGCAGCAGACATATATTCCATTTCGGAAAAATATAAACGACATGATGCGTATAACAAACAAGTTTAGGAGACATTTAAATGCTTTATCTATGTGTAAATTTAAAAATTAATTTTTTATATATTCAAAAAAAGAGAGAATTTTTTTCCCTCTTTTTTTTTACTTTCTACTTGATACTTAATACTCACTACTCACTACTTTCTACTCTTTTATAAACACGCTCCAATCAATCCCAAAAACAAGGGATGCGGATGGTCCAATCTAGAATTGAATTCTGGATGAGACTGTGTAGCAGCATAAAAAGGATGGTTCGGGAGTTCTATATATTCTACAAGTTTTCCATCAGGAGAAACACCACTTATGACCATTCCATTTTGTTCAAGGATGGTATGATATGCAGGGTTGACTTCATATCTATGACGATGCCTTTCTTCGATGCTCTCTTGCCCATAGAGCGCTTGCACCTTGCTTCATTTTTTCAAAATCGCTTCATAGGATCCGAGACGCATGGTTCATCATTTTTTATCGATATGTTTTTGATCTTCCATGATAGCTACAACGGGGTCTGTTGTTTCTTCATTAAATTCAGTGGAGTTTGCATTTGGCAATCAGCATATGTTTCTTGCAAAAGAGATGACTGCAATCTGTAATCCCAGACACAATCAGAGATAAGGGACGTTGTTCACTCTGCAATAATTTGCAATATTAATCTTTCATTCTATACCTCTTGATCCAAACCCACCCGGAACAACAATTCATTTTATCTGATGTTCTTGGATGTATGCAGACAATTTCTCTTCCCGATTGTTTCCTTCGAAGGTCTCGGTATCCAAGAGATGGACTTTGATAGCGCTATCAAAAGCGACTCCTGCATGTTGCAATGCTTCGATGACGCTGATATAGCTATCAGCGAGATGGGTATATTTTCCGGCCAATGCAATATGGATGGTCTTTTGAGGATGCAATATTTTGTCCACGAGTTTACTCCAGTTCTCCATATCAGGTTCTCTTTTTCATCAGAGAAGCCTTTCCTGTATCAGAAGATGTATTTTTTGGTGTTGGAATGCGAGAGGCACTTGATAGATAGACTTTTGATCCAGCGCTTCTATGATGTGATCAGAGTCTACATCAGTAAACATAGCTAATTTGTTTCTGAGTTCTTTGTCCATCGGTTCACGTGTCCTACATACGAGTATGCTTGGATGTATGCCGAGTTCTCTGAGTTTGACGACAGAATGTTGGATGGCTTTTGATTTCATCTCTCCTGAAGTGGAGATGGTGATCATAGGTACGACATGGATGATCATGACATTTTCTCTCCTCAGTTCATGACGAAGCTGTCTTACCGTTTCGATGAAATGGAGTCATTCTATATCTCCTACTGTCCCTCATATCTCTATGATCGTCACATCGTTATCTGCTGCAAAAGATTTGATCCTGTCTTTGATCTCATTGGTGATATGCGGGATTACCTGTACGGTCTTTCATAAGTAATCGCCTCTTCTTTCTTTTTCTATGACGGAAGAATAGATCTGTCATGAAGTGATGCTGCTTTTGCTTGTCATAGTTTGATTTATGAACCTTTCATAATGTCAGAGATCTAGATCAGTTTCAAATCCATCAGTCGTCACAAAAGTCTCTCCATGCTCAAAAGGAGACATCGTTCCTGCATCTATCTGGAGATAAGGATCCATTTTTGCTATACCTACGGTATATCAACACGCTTTGAGCAGTCTTCCTATCGAAGCTGCAGTTATTCATTTTCCCAAACCAGAAATTACTCCGCCGGTGACAAAAATCAATTTCATGGTTTTTTTTCAAAAAATAAAAAAAAGACTAAATAAAACAACTGGTGCTACCTACTATTTTATAGTAGCTCCCAAAATGAGGCGTTTTTTTTTAGTCTGATTATTGAATCAAGGATAAATATTTATTTCTGATTTACAAATGATTTTTTTCAAATAGCATACAAAAGAGCATCATCACTTTCAAAATGTACTTTATCTTTTTTTCGTAAGAGTTCATTAAAATGATTTATGGTATACGTGATGAAAAATGCTGCAAGTACGTCGATAGAGTAGTGGAGATGACCAAGCAATACGATGATACCAAATGACATCGCTGCCAAGATAAATGCATATCTCATCAGCTTATTTTTCCAAAATATCAATGCCATGAGGAAAGGCATGCCCGTATGCCCGGAAAAGAAGAGGTCCGCTCAGAAATTTAATTTTCCGATGATACCGGTATTGATGATGATGACGCTATCTGGATAGAGTCCGATATGAGTCAATGTCACAAAAACCGCACGGATAGCGATAAACAATGCAAGGGATTTTAGGATATACGGCATTTGTACAGGATATCTTAAGCACCAAACCAAAATAAACAGAAAAAATGCAAATATTCCACCGACAAATAACAGATCTACATCATATGCTCTAGTGTTACTCAATACAATATCAGTGACAGGAAAACTTCCCTTTTCATTAGCATACATTCCCGCATAGAAATTACCAAAAAGACTGATTGCTAACAATACGAATGCAACCAGAGATGATCGTAGGAGCTGTCTATTTCAAAAAAATGATTGGTACGCTTTTTTCATTGTAGTATACAATACTATATAAATTATTTTTCTATCTGAAGTCCTTATATTTTTTAGTAGCTGATTTGTGAAATATCGCTTGGGACAAAAAATTGATGGTATAGGTATATGCTGTTCTCAGCATGCCTTGTCCTGTAAATCTTCTCGCTGAAGTGGGCATCACAAGTTGGAGATCAAATTTAGCTTTACTAGCTTTTGAAGCCCTACGAGCGATATCTGTATCTTCGCCATAAAATACTATTTTTGTATCAAATCATTCTATTTTATCAAGTACAGATTTTTTGATGGCAAAATTTCCACCTACTCAGAGATATCAGGTCAAAAGATAGCTAGGATAGCCTAAGACTCTCCAATATAATCGATTACCTATCTGTTTATATCAAGGCAAGTCATAATAGAGATAAGGACCGCTTACAAATCATATGTCAGGATGTGACTCAAAAGATTGTTCAATTTTTTTTGCCCATCATGCAGGCATACGCGTATCCGCATCTATAAAAGCAAGAATATCTCCCTTAGCTTCTTTATATCCTCTTTGACGAGCAAAGGTCAATCATTTATTGTGTTCGGTAATTACTCTGACACCAGGATAGGTTTCAGCTATTTTTTTTGTAGCATCCGTACTTGCATTATCTATCACGATGATTTCATCAATATATCCACTCGCATGACGAAGAGCATATTCTAGACATGATCAGATATATTTTTCTTCATTGTATGCAGGAATGACGAGACTCATGCTCAGTCTTTTCTTATTATTTTTTATATCCAATGGTGACTCGTGTTTCATTGTACTCATGAGAGTGATATAAAATATTTTTATCTGAAATCTTTGACGGGAGTAGAGGAGGGTTTGAACATATTGATCATATAGAGAGAGATTGTTTTGAATATCCCTTGGTGCGCATATCTTCTAGATGATGTAGGCATTTTCAGATTCAAAAGATATTGCACCCTCGTATATTTTTTAGCTCTACGGACAACATCCGCTTCATCGCCATAAAATAATATATCAGTATTGAATCATTTCATCTTATCAAGCACATCCCTTTTGATAGCGAAATTTCCTCCCGTACAAATGCCACCCACCAAGCTGAACACGATATAACTGAGTATCGGTGAGTAATAGAGCCAAGAATAAAAGAAGCTATACCAAGGCAGATCATAAAAACTATAAGGACCGCTGATCACTCATGTTTTATTATCGTGCACAAATTTTTCTTCTATTTTTTTTGCCCATCATGCAGGCATATGGGTATCAGCATCGATGAAAGCAAGGATATCACCTGTAGATTCAAGGTATCATCTCTGACGTGCAGATGATGTTCATTTTTTCTTTTCTGAAACCACCTTGACACCAGGATAGGTTGTTGCTATTTTTTTAGTTTGGTCAGTACTATTATTATCTATTACAATGATTTCATGGAGATATGATTCTCTGTTTTTGAATACATATTCTAGACAGTCTCAGATATATTTTTCTTCGTTATATGCAGGGATGATAAGCGAAATTTTGAGCTTAGGCATACATATGAAAAATTATATGATAAAATTATTTTATATCTTGTTTGATCTGTTGAGTGACGGTCTTAGATA
>CAZBWN010000024.1:0-4026 GCA_964495905.1 uncultured Candidatus Peribacteria bacterium | reverse complement strand
AAGGACAGAAAAATATGGATATCAAAAAAGATTTTATCAATAAATTAGGATAATTTAGGGAAATATCGAGAAAATAGATTGAATTTTTCAAGAGATTAGATATATATAAAGTGTTTTTTATCTTGTATCCAGATATAAATGGAAAAAAAACCTGTAATTTCATTTCAATTTGTTAATGTACCTGCCGACAAACAAGAACTTGTAAAAGACATCGTACAAAGAAATCTTGAAGGAAAAATGGATACATATTTCAAAAAAGTGTATGCCAATAAAGATACAGCAGAGATTAGGATAGAATATAAGATTACTGAAAACAAACAAGGAAAATACGAATGAAACTTCCATCTCAATTTCGATGGAAAGACATTTGATTACAAAAATAAAGTAGCGTTCAAATTTGTAGAAGACGTAGTAAATCACGCATTCGTA
Organism: uncultured Candidatus Peribacteria bacterium; assembly: GCA_964495905.1. Taxonomy (GTDB): domain Bacteria; phylum Patescibacteriota; class Gracilibacteria; order Absconditabacterales; family Absconditicoccaceae; genus CAJBLF01. Next base: position 3,597 of record CAZBWN010000024.1, on the reverse strand, counting down.
CATTTCAAAGAACTCTTGTCAGACAAAAAAGAGTAAAAAAAATACTACCTAATAAGCATGTTTTAAATCATTTACAGTGTTTTCTAATGAAAAAAAATTATCTTACCAAAGAGGGATATGAAAGTTTATTGCAAGAACTCAATGATCTCAGAAAAGTTAAACTTCCTTCTATCTTGGAAAGACTCGGAGAAGCGAAAGCTATGGGAGATCTTTCAGAGAACTTTGAATATAAATCTGCACTTGAGGATAAGGATCTTGTCAATTCGAGAATTTCTGAAATAGAGACATTGATTGAAGATGTAGAGATCATCAAAGAAGAGAAAAAAAGCAAATCAGATAAAATCATAGATTATGGATCTAAAGTAACCATACAAATGGATGATAATGATATCTATACCGTAACAGTTGTAGGTACATGAGAAACCACTATGGGATTTGATAAAAATTTCAAAACAGAAAAAGATTCTATCAAGATATCCTTAGAATCACCTATCGGACTAGCTATAAAATGAAAAAAAGCATGAGATATAGCAAAAATGAGACTTAATAACGAAAGAAAAGAATTTAAGATATTAGACGTGAAATAATTAGAAAATAATTGATAAAAAAAACGATGGAACTATTCCACCGTTTTTTTGTTTATTTTTTGTCTCCCGGTGATTTACCGGGACAGGTTCCGGCAGAGGGATTTTTTTTATTTCATTGTCATTGCGAGGAATGAAATGACGAAGCAATCTTAATTTAAGATCGCCACGCTTCGCTCGCGATGACAAATAAACAAGATTCCAACACTTTTCGTTTTTCATTATTAGTTATTAGTTAATTTTAATTGATTTGTGCCTCAGTGACCGTTCGATCATTTCGTATATCAAAAGTGATCTTACAGGTAACAGGATTCTTTTTCTTATCAACGCCATTAAGACCAAGCGTAACAGTATAAGGATCAGCATAAGTAAAAGTTCATTCTGGATTGATAGTACGGAATTGAGTGAATTTATTTTGACAATTTGATTGGATAAGATTCATTTTTTTCTCCACTATGAAATCCTGATTGACGATCCTAAACATATTGGAGATATCAAGAATCATATCATCAGAGATATCCTTAAACAAGAAACCGAATTGGTTATCATCAAAAGTAGTCCAAAAGCCAGTTCCATGTTTATAGAACGTATATGTCCGATAGGATTCAAAATTATCCTTATTGGTCTGGATATAATTAGTGATCAAATAGGTGCAATCACGAGTTTTAAGGATTTTACTACAAACAAAACGTTCTATGGTTACAACAGGTTTTCCATCAAACCAGACCTGAATATCATTTCACGATTTAGAAGCGCTCAACTGAGGTTGTGTAGAGAAATCCAAATACATAAGCTCTTTGACAAAAAAATATTTATTAGCATTGATGATAAGTCATTGATCAGGAATTTTAAGCGTATCTAACTCCAATACAGGAGTCAATTTAAAATATTTTTTGACTCTACCGACAAGTTCTATCTTTTTATCTACATAAGCATTGAGATTGATGCTGGAACTTTTGAGTCATATCTTTTTTCCTTCTTGAGTGAAAAGTGAATGAGTATAATTAGGGAAGTTATTGTCAGCAACAATCTTACCGGAAAAAGTAAGGCTCGCTCACAAAGTATACATACCCTCCAGAGGATTTTCGCTAAATCTTTGTGTAATTGAAGAGACAAGTTTGATCAGAAAATATACTCCTACACAAAGAAGTATAAACCAAAAAATGACTTTTGTATTTAGTATTTTTTTTTGCTTCAGATTTCTTATAACCATATCAACTCATACTATGTAAAAAAACGAGCATAGTGACATACTATAATGATTTTAAGAAAGAAAGCAAGGGTATCCAATAGGACAAAAACTTTAGCAATACAGCTTCTCACGCATGGAACAGCAACGAAAAAAGTTAATAGACCAGTTCATAGAGATAAACTCACAGGTTAATCTCTCTGCCATCAGAGACCCTGAGGGTATCCAAATCAAACATATCAATGATTCGATAGAGATCAATAATGCACTCATACTCAAGGCAGGTTCAACGCTTTGTGACGTGGGGACAGGAGGAGGATTTCCTCTTTTACCGATAGCGATGACCAATCCTAAGATAGAATGTGTAGGAATCGATTCCACCAGAAAAAAAGTCGATGCCATCAACAAGATGGTAGCTGAACTCAAAATCCCTAACGTCAAAGCGATACGGACAAGAGCTGAAGATCATAAGGAGCAATATGATTACGTCACAGCAAGAGCAGTCAGTTACACAGACAAACTACTTCCGCAATTACATCATCTCGTCAAAAAAAAGGGTAAACTCATCTTATACAAACAATATAGCCCAGAAGAAGCACAAGATATGGCATATGCTAGCAAAAGATACCGTTTCGTTATACAAAAAAAGCATAAATACAAACTTTTTGAGGGAGATATCCAGAGGATAATTTATGTGCTAAAAAAGATATAAAAAAAATCCTTCTTATAACAGAAGGATTTTTTTTAAAATATATTTTATTATCCAATAAACAACAACAACGACATAATTCAAATTCCCAAAAGAAAAAAAAGTATTTGTGGGATATTGTGAGACAGACTATTTTCTTTATGAAGCTCAGGGATAAGATCAGAACAAGCTATATAGATGAACGTTCCCGCAGCAAAAGGGATCAATGCGGTGATCATGCTATCGGTATAACGGTATAATAAGAAAGCGATGATCACACCCACCACTGCACTCAAAGCGGTCAAGAAGTTGAGCAATAATGCTTTTCTTCTACTGAATCATCAATGGATCAACACACCAAAATCTCAGATTTCTTGGGGAATTTCATGAAAGACTACAGCAAGCGTAGTAGCAATTCCAACAGGTATGCTGACAAGATAACTTGCACCGATGATCAATCCATCAATGAAATTATGTACGCTATCTCAGACAAGATTCATGATTGCAACAGGATGGGTATGATGCTCAGTAACAGGCATATGACAGTGATTTCGACGGATGATTTTTTCCGTGATCAGCCCAAATGAGATTCATCCAAGTATCCATAACGAAGCTGAAACAGGCCGTCATCAAGCCTTGACCATTCCAGGCAAGAGAGGAAAAAATACATCACCCAGCAATGCACCAGCAGAAAAGCTGACAAGCCACAACACTATTTTTTTGAGCAATGATAAACGGAGTCATAAAGTAACGATACCTATCAACGACATCACACTTACAATCAATACACTCATCAACGCATACATAAAAGCCATTTAACTGAATATAGAAAATAAAATTGAAAGATTGAAATATTGAAAGGTTAAGGACTTGAAAGGTTAAAGAATGATAGTATTTTTTTTATTTTTCCATGTTTCCATGTTTCCACTCTTTTATATTTCCATATTAGTTTAAATAACCTCCCTTCTGATTCCTCTATCCAACTTCACCAAAGTCTCATATACTATAGTACCACTCTGTTCAGCGAGATTCATCATGGAATTCTTTGCACGAGGATTGTCAGAGACAATCTCCACTTCATCACCGATACTGAGAGATTTATCTGCCACATACGTAGAAAGATTCATACAGATAGT
>CAZBWN010000023.1:0-2641 GCA_964495905.1 uncultured Candidatus Peribacteria bacterium | reverse complement strand
AAGGACAGAAAAATATGGATATCAAAAAAGATTTTATCAATAAATTAGGATAATTTAGGGAAATATCGAGAAAATAGATTGAATTTTTCAAGAGATTAGGTATATATAAAGTGTTTTTTATCTTGTATCTAGATATAAATGGAAAAAAAACCTGTGATTTCCTACCAATTTGTTAATGTTCCTGCTGACAAGCAAGAACTTGTAAAAGACATCGTACAAAGGAATCTTGAAGGAAAAATGGATACATATTTCAAAAAAGTGTATGCCAATAAAGATACAGCAGAGATCAGGATAGAATACAAAATCACTGAAAACAAGCAAGGAAAATACGAATGAAACTTCCATCTCAATTTCGATGGAAAGACATTTGATTACAAAAATAAGGTAGCGTTCAAATTTGTAGAAGATGTAGTGAATCATGCATTCGTACATTTCAAAGAACTCTTGTCTGACACGTCAGAGGAACCAAGACAAGCAAAAAAATAAGAAAACAACAAAAGCAAAAAATCATACTTTTTAAATCATTTACAGCATTTTTTAATGAAAAAAAATTATCTTACCAAAGAGGGATATGAAAGTTTAGTACAGGAGCTCAACGAGCTCAAAAAAGTCAAACTTCCTTCCATCTTGGAAAGACTCGGAGAAGCGAAAGCTATGGGAGATCTTTCAGAGAACTTTGAATATAAATCTGCACTTGAAGATAAGGATCTTGTCAATTCAAGAATTTCTGAAATAGAGACATTGATTGAAGATGTAGAGATAATCAAAGAAGAGAAAAAAAGCAAATCAGATAAGATGATAGATTATGGGTCTAAAGTAACCATACAGATGGATGATAATGACATCTATACCGTAACAGTTGTAGGTACATGAGAAACCACTATGGGATTTGATAAGAATTTCAAGACAGAAAAAGACTCTATCAAGATATCCTTAGAATCACCGATCGGACTAGCTATAAAATGAAAGAAAGCATGAGATATAGCAAAGATGAGACTTAATAACGAAAGAAAAGAATTCAAGATATTAGACGTGAAATAAACTAACAACTAACAATTAATAACTAACAATTATTGAAGTAAAAAGTTTGGGAGAGAAATTTTAGGAAAAAGGAAAAAAGAGCTTTCGCTCTTTTTTTTTATATTCATACAGTGCTTGAAACCGCAGACGCGGTTATTGTTGTTTGTATTGTTTCAGTTTCTGTTACAGTTGTTCTTGTTCAGTTTTCTGTTACGAACAACACCTGAAACATTGGTGGCCACTAACTTTGTCATACTATCGTAACCGATACTACAATCTTTTACTACTCGAATTACTCCGAGTGGGCCACTGGACTCTATGAATATTATTTAATTGCACGCTCCGCTATCCCGTAAGATATCGGACTCTGGCAATGAGATACTATAAATTTTTTATTTAGCTTCAAGAGAAAATAATCAAATAGTCAAATAGTCAAATATTAGTCCGCTTCGCGTCCTACATAGAGTCCTTGAAACCGCAGACGCGGTTATTGTAGTATGCATTGTCTCAGTTTCTGTCACAGTAGTCCTCGTTCAGTAACCTGGTACGAACAACACCTGAAACTAATTTTCACTTCTCATCTTTGTAAGGAGTGGCTGTCCAGTATCGATTATTACATCATGACATATCTCTAAACATAGCCATTCATCCAGTAGTATCTCATGTATTCTCACCAAAGAGATTTACTACTTTATACCAATCAGTCTGCTTTTTCTCTTGCTCAGTATCAGTTTCATTATAATCAGTCATCAACCTATATCATCAAACATTAGTTTTTTCCAATTCTTGTGCTTGAGCAAAAGTGAATGTATTATTTTGTCCGCTGATATCTTCACAAAATGTTTTCTTAATAGCAATTATATTTATTGTATGGTCAGCATTATATGAAATATTATCTTGGCACCATTTCATTTTTTCTACATTATCAGTATTTTTTAATTCTTCTCGTTTCTGTTTAGCTGATTCAGGAGCATGCTCAAATCCTGCAGGTTGCAATTTTTCATATTGCTCTCTTTTCTTAGCAAGTTTTAATTTTTGGATTCTAGAAATATCTTGTTCACTAAGAACGTCGGCAAGCTCTTTATCTGTTATGTCTGTTTTTTCTGAAATTTTAAGAGTAAATCATTGCTCTCAAGATTCGATGCTAAATTTATTAAGATCTGCCATTTTTTATGGTTAAAACATAAAAGTATATAATATATATTTATTTATTGACATATTTAAATAGAAAATTATAATAATGTTAGAGAAAACGAAGCATCAAATCAAGCCAAGATGTTAGTTGATTTGTGCCTCAGTGACCGTTCGATCATTTCGTATATCAAAAGTGATCTTACAAGTGACAGGATTCTTTTTCTTATCAACGCCATTAAGACCAAGAGTGACCATATAAGAATCAGCATAAACAAATGTTCATTCTGGATTTATGGTACGGAATTGGGTGAATTTATTTTGGCAATTCGACTGGATGAGATTCATCTTTTTCTCCACTATGAAATCCTGATTGACGATCCTGAACATATTGGAGATATCAAGGATCATATCATCAGAGATATCCTTAAACAAGAAACCGAATAGGTTATCGTCAAATGTAGTCCAAAAACCAGTACCATGTTTATAG
>CAZBWN010000022.1:0-20296 GCA_964495905.1 uncultured Candidatus Peribacteria bacterium | reverse complement strand
TATCGCCTTGCCGGCTGGGCGTTACTTTTTTCCTTCCAGGTGAAAAAAGTAACCAAAAAAACCCTCGGCACCATTAGGGCAGTATCACGGATTTACTTTGATCATATTGGGATAATTCCCCCAGACGTTGCTGGTGGTTTTCGGCTCGACCTACATTTCACGCTGATTGGGTAATGGTGCCCTAAAAAAAACAACAATTTCTGGGGACTAATAAGTCTGGTGAGTCTAAAATATTTATAAAAAAAACAAGCCTCGATACGGGCTTGCTATAGGTTTTTTTGAGGTGCTATTCCGGAAATGTTGTTTCTAGTATCCTAGATTCTTCACGGTATCCGAAAATTTGATTTTTTATATCTTCTTTTAGGTTCTTATCCGTAATCAGAAAGATATTTTCCGAATCTATCTTTCCATCTAACATCACTACTGTTGATTCATTTTTATTGACAAGAGCTTTTGATGCTATCACTGTTATTTCTCTTCTTGGCCAAGAACTCTCCCAAATTTTTCTTAAATTTTCTCTGTCTGTTGTTATAGCAACATGTTTCGTGTCTTTTTCTATTAGTGCATCACTATTATCTTTTAATAACATGTAATGAACATCTGTTAGTGTCCAACCTTTTAGGTCTTTGTTTTGTAAGTCTGCTAAATTCATGGTGTTTTTGTTTTTTGGTTTAATGTTTTATATATATTAACTTTTTAAAGTCAAGGTGTATTGGCAAGAGATATCCGGTTTTTTTGGTGTTCTGGAGATTTACGGGTATAATTGTTATGTAATTTGAAATTTATCATTATTCGTCTGTATGTATTGATTGCACGAACATTATGTTGAACAGCCACAAAAACGTTCTTTCTTCCAGGAGATCAGGACTTTTGCGATTTTTTTTGGTGCTGTGTTTGTGATTATTCTGGTATTCACTAACTTTAACTTGTTCGCGGCTAATTTCATCGGGTTGTTTGAAGGTGAAGTGCATCCGGTAGCGCCTATCAGTTCGTCTATCGTTTCTGCAGATAATAATATCGCTTCTATTGTAGATGTTGCACAAAAAAATGATGTAGAGATCCAATGATTGCTCAAAAGCTATCAACAGAATGCTGATGCAAATACCTTAACTCCGTCAACAGAGGAGACGCTTCAATCTCATCTGATGGATTATAATTTCACTTTTAATACCGTTCCTCCTGTAGATAGGATTGTCATTCCATCGCTAGGACTTGATGTACCTATTATCACTAATGAAAATATGGCACCTACGGATTTTGCAAAGGCAGACTTTGATAAAGAACTTGATGAGTGAGTCGTAAAATATCCTACAACACCTGCTCCTGGAGAAGAGTGAAACACCTTATTATTTGGGCATACCAGTTATGTAGTATGGAAAACTAATCCTTATGGAACTATTTTCAAAGATATCGCTAAACTCAAAGATAATACTCTGATCCAGATTTTACGACAAGGAAAATTGTTTGAATATAAAGTCATTGATATCTTTGTGGTTCCTCCAAAACAAGTAAATGCTCAGTATATGACGTATCAAAATGCAGGCGGTAGTTATATCACTTTGATGTGATGTTATCCCCTTGGTACAGATAAGAAGAGGATCATGGTTGTAGCTAAGTTGATTACCAGTTAAAATATTTTTTATAAAAAAAACCTCATGAAAACATGAGGTAAACATTAATTTTCTTTTATTCTATTTTTTCCAAACTCACTTCTACAATTTCATGTCCTTTGGTTTGGATATGGATGGCCAATACATGCTCTTTTGTATAGGTTGCATTTCCATTAAGTGAAAACATGCCTTTTCTGCGAATGCATTCTTCGGCAAGTCTTTTTATGCCAATACCAGCTCCAGTTTCTATAAAACAGGCTATAGAAGTGCAGGCAAAGATCAAATAAAATATTGAATAGCCAATACAATCTCCGAGATTATCGGTTTTTTTTGTTATAGCTAGCACTAAAGCAGCTAAAAATCCGATAGAGATAATCCAAAGGACTATCGCTAAGATAAAATGATTTCTGATTTTGTTTTTCATAAAGCTTTTTTTTAAATTGGTTTATTTTGTTTTTGATATTATATTTATATTGTAATAAAAGTCAATCTCTTAACAACAGTTGTAATCTGCTAGGAAAAACGTATACATATAAGCAATCGAGATATGCTTTTTTAAGCAAGGCTTTGTCAAAAGGCTTTTTTTTAGTTATACCATATACCTATGAAGATCAGAAATGTTGCCATCATCGCCCATGTAGATCATGGAAAGACGAGCTTAGTCGACCAACTATTGACTCAGTCTGGAACGATGAAAATGGCTGAAGATCAGAATCTTATCATGGACAGCAATGACCAGGAAAGAGAAAGAGGAATCACTATCTATTCCAAAAATACATCTGTGAATTACAAAGGAGATGTTATCAATATCATCGATACTCCTTGACATGCTGATTTTGGAAGCGAAGTAGAGAGAGTCTTGAAGATGGTTGATAGCGTATTGCTCTTGGTTGATGCATACGAAGGACCGATGCCACAGACAAAATTCGTACTTAAGAAGTCTTTGGAACTCGGACTCAATCCTATCGTAGTCATCAATAAAATCGATAAAGATACCGCAAGACCGGTTTGGGTGATCAATCAATTGTTTGATCTCTTTTTCGCACTTGGAGCTACAGATAAACAAGCAGATTTTCCCATCATCTATTGCAGCGCTAAAGGCTGATATGCATTTGATGATCTCAAGGATTTTGCTGAAGCGAAAGAACATGGAAATATTTTCCCTATTTTTGATCTTATAGAAAAAGCGGTTGCACCTGCACCAGATTATACTGATAAACCATTCCGTATGCAGATTGCTAATCTCGGATATGATGACTTCATCGGAAGGCTTGGTATCGGAAGAGTATATGAATGAACGGTCAAGCAAGCTCAAGAAGTTGTTGTCTTCGGTAATGACTGAGTCAAAAGAAAAGGAAAAATCACTAAAATATTTACAACGCTTGGAATCTCTAAAGTAGAGACTCAAACTGCACTTTGCGGTGATATCGTTACTATCGCTGGTATCCCGAATATCTATGTAGGAGAAACTATAGGAGTTGAATGATGTGAACCTTTCCCACCTATCAAAGTGGATGCACCGACATTGACTATGGATTTCCTCGTTAATGATTCGCCATTTGCCGGTAAAGAAGGAAAGTTAGTCACCTCAAAAAATATCCAAGAAAGACTTGCTAAAGAATTGCAGACTAATGTGGGATTAGAAATCAATTTCGATAAATGAGGAAATAGATTCGCAGTTTCTGGTAGAGGAGAACTCCACTTGTCTGTGTTGATCGAGACTATGAGAAGAGAAGGATTTGAACTTCAAGTATCTGCTCCGCAAGTAATCTTCAAACAAGTAGATGGTAAAAAAATGGAACCGATAGAAAGTGTGATTGTCAATGTCGATGAAAAATTATCTGGTACTATCATAGATATGATGGCCAAAAAGAAATGACAGATGGTGAATATGAATACCGTAAATGGAATCTGTACCTTAGAATTTGAAGTACCTACAAGAGGATTACTCTGATTCAGATCTGCATTCGTATTGGTGACGAGGGGAGAGGGTATCATGTATAGCTCATTTTCTCATTACGGAGAATATAGAGGAGAAATTCCAAAGAGAACTACTGGATCTATGATCAGTCAAGAAAACGGTAAATGCATGAAATATAGTATCTGGAAGTTACAGGAAAGAGGAAAGATTTTCATCTTGCCTCAAGCAGCCATGTACGAAGGTATGATCGTAGGTGAAAGCGCTAAGCCAGGTGATATGACGGTGAACCTTACAAAGAATAAGCAGCAGACAAATGTAAGAGAAAGCTGAAATGATGAATCAATGAGATTGGAACCTATCATCCCTTTGACGTTAGAGGATTCACTTGCATATATCAGCACTGATGAATATGTAGAGATCACTCCAAAAAATATCAGATTGAGAAAAGTATTCCTTACGGATTCAGATAGGAAGAAGAATGGTATGAAGATGTAGAAAGATTGTTTATATAGAAAAATTACCCCCCGGCCTGCCCCCCCCGGCGGTCCGGGGGGAGGATTTTTTTCTAAAATTTCCTTCGGAGACATACTTTTGGAGTGCCAAAAGTATGCAAAATCACTTTCCAGATGCAGTACTCAGGACTAATATTCCAACTACACATGACCTCGTGACTCACCTCAAACCCCACAAGGGTGGGTCCCCATTTCGGCTCGTTGTGGTTGGTTGTTTCATTTACGAATTGCTTACTATCTCGTGGCATGCATCTGGGGGCGATTATGTTAAAAAAAATCTTAGCGTAGATTGCTAAGATTTTTTTTTGATTATATATTAATTATAAATTTTTTTAATTTTTCTCGATCCACTTCCCCTGATTTCGCAATCTCTTTTTGTTCTTTTTTTAATTTTTTTACTTCTATTGTTATTTTGGGTGATCCGTAATCTACTTTGTTAAAAGTAAAAAATGGTCATGTTTTAAATATTTTTCGCATATTCAATTCTTTGCTGGCATATCAGAGTTGCTCTAGAATATTTAAAGTACCTAATATTTCTTTTCTTGTCTTATGGAATTGCTCGTATGCATTTCATTTAAGTTGAAGAGTATCTTTTATATTTTCCTGTATTAATAAATTTGTTATTTCCTGTTCTTTTGTTTTGATGATTGTTATTAATTCTGGAATATCTTCATTGGTTTTTTCTATAATTTCCTTTCAACTATAAATTTTCATAAGTATAAAATTATTCTATAAAATAGTATTTAATAACTTCTTGCAAACAAAACTCTTCTTGTGCTTGGCTTACCACTAAATACACATACTCCTGTCCCGCCTTGCGGGATTTCGCTATCGCTCAACCTCTCTTCATCGAATGGGATACATCTTACGATAGCTGCGGTTTCTGCTTTGATCTTTTCTGCGGTTTCTGTCGTTCCATCTCGATGTGCCATGACGAATCCTTGTTCCACTTTTTCTTTGAAGTCTTCGTAGGTATCTACCACGAAGGTGTGGGTTTCTCTAAATTCCTTATTTTTTCTTAATAGATTATTTTGTGCTTTGTAGAGATATTGATCGATATGAAGATCAACATCTTCTATCTTGATTGCTGCTTTTTCTCAGAGTTCTCTCTTGAATACTTCTACGGTACCATTAGCGATATCTTTTGCTCCTACGGTAATTCTTACGGGTACTCCTTTGAGTTCATATTCATTAAACTTTCGTCCTGGAGACTTGTTGGTGTCAGCGTCGATTTTCCATCTGAGTGGGATAGTGTCGTGGAAATATTTGGATTTGAAAGCGAGTCTTGTAGTCTCAAATCTTTCGATAAGGGGTTGGATGTATTCTTGGATCAGTGTATATTCTTCCGGTGTCTTGAAGATAGGAACGATAACGACATGGAGTGGTGCTAGTGCTGGGGGCACGACAAGTCCTTGATCATCAGAATGTGCCATGATAAGCCCTCAGATCAATCTCGTAGATACTCCTCGAGATGTTGCATATACAAATTCTAGTTCGTTTTTGCTGTTGGTAAATTTTACATCAAATGCTTTTGCAAAGTTTTGTCCTAGGTAATGACTTGTTCCAGCTTGCAATGCTTTACCATCTTGCATGATAGGTTCAAACGTATAGGTCTCTACAGCTCCTGCAAATCTTTCATGCTCTGGCTTGATTCCTAATACAGGATCTATCGCCATAAAGTTAGTTGCGAAATCGTTGTAGACATCCAACATCTTTCTTGCTTCTGCATCCGCTTCTTCTGCGCTGGCGTGAGCGGTATGTCATTCCTGTCGAAGAAATTCTGATGTCCTGAGAAACATTCTTGTCCTCATCTCCCATCTCATTACGTTTGCTCGTTGATTGATGAGAAGCGGAAGATCACGATACGAATGGATCCGATTTTTGTAACTATTCCAGATGATGGTCTCTGAGGTAGGGCGGATAATGAGCTCTTCCTCAAGTTTAGCTTCAGGATCTACGATCACTCCTTTTCCGTTAGGATCATTTTTGAGTCTATAATGCGTCACGATGGCACATTCTTTGGCAAATCATTCTACGTGACTTGCTTCTTTACTGAAAAATGATTTTGGGATAAGCATCGGAAAATATGCGTTTACGTGTCCTGTATTTTTGAACATCTTATCTAGGATATCTCTGATATTTTCTCGAAGAGCAAATCCATACGGTTTGATGACCATACATCATCTGACTACAGAACTTTCTGCCAATCCTGCTTCTTGGACAATCTCGTTGTACCATTGGCTGTAATCTGCTGCTCTTGTGGTTAGTTTTGCCATCGTTATCATAATACGTAATAAATCTTATGCTAATTTTTTATGGAAAGGGGCTGGATTATCAAGTCTATTGCTTTTATATCCTCACCCCCTTCCCCCTCTCCTTCAGAGAGGGGATAAATAAATAAAAAAGCCTCCACCGTAGTGAAAGCTTTTTATGATAGAAATTTTATAGTATTATTTCTTTCTCTTAAGAAAGAATCCTGTAACGAAAAGAAGACCGATAACAATCAATAGCATTCCACCAATAAATTGTCTCATATAGTAGATTCCTAGAATCAAAAGAAGGATACCGATGATAGTGAACATTTTTTCTTCACTAGTAGATACTTCCCATCGAGTTCCGATTTTGCTGCTGATCTCTTTAGTTTCTTTACCAAATCTGTCTTTTGCTTCTTTTTCTACATTTTTTGCAAATGATTTAACTTTGTTTTCTACTGAAGCTACTGTTCTTTTTGGAGCCACTACAGCTTTTTTTACTGTTTTTTTTACTGCCATCATAGAGAGGTAAGGTATAAAAGGTTGCTATGACTATATACAAACTTTCTAAGTTTGCAAATCTTTTATTACAGCTTTATTACAGTCTGATTTGCATTTTTGCGAGAGGTTGTTTGACTGCCATCTTATTTTTTGATCTGATGAAAAGTCCAAGAGAGATAATCCTTCTCACGATACCAATCTCTTCGAGGAGTTGTCTATCAATATATTGTTCTGAGTAGATCGGGAAGTGTTTGAGATGGATAGAATCTCCTTCCATTTTTCATTGAGTCGTAAATTTTTGAAGCTCAAGATAAATATGTTCGCTTACGAATGGTGCGAATGATGCACATATTTTCATATAGCTTTGCAATACTTCAAATAGAGTATTGAATGCTGAATTTTTATCTTGTCCCATACCTGATGCTCGGAATCTTCTTCTTGATCTTCTGATAAATCGGTTGTTGAGTTTCTCTACAAATCCTAATGCTAATTTTGCACTCGTATCAAGAAAATATTTATTCATCTCTTGTTCGATCTGAGTACCGAGACTGTGAAGTTCTGCGAGTATCCATTTGTCTAATTCATTGTTGATACTATAGGTAGGAAGCTTTATCGCTTCAAGTTTGTCGAGTGATGCTTTCGTGTCATAGAGTGTTGATCGAAGTTCATTGAAGTTTACGTCGTGGGAGATAATCAGAATATTTTGTCCTTCTCATTTTTTAATAATTTTTTTGTATGCTCCTATTGTGTCCATGCTTTCTCCTGATCGTAATTTTTCATCTTTTTTGATTTTCACTTTTTTGTCTCTATAAAGTTTCATCATTTCAACTACTGCTTCAGCTGTTTCTACTGATCTTGTTGCTGGACTTGCATAGATGATATCTGGGTTGATTCTGAGTACGCGTTCGATGAATTTTGGATCTTGCATGGCTTGTTTACCCTCCTCTGTGAGTGGACTTTTTAGTTCAAGACCTGTAGCTTTTGCATGTCTCATGAAGTAGAGCGTAGTGTTGTCTGTAGTCCATTTATCTACATTTGCATAGGTTTCAAAAAATTTGTACGTGTTCATGATTGATCCGGTGAAATCTTTGTATACTTGTTCAACTCCTTTCTCTGAAAATCTTACTGCTTCTGCTCTTACTCCTGGTGAAGATAAGAGATATAATCTATATGCGTCTGTTCCATATTTTGAAAACAAATATTCTGGATCTGGATAATTTTTTAATTTTTTTGACATTTTTTTACCATCTTCGGCAAGAATCATTCCATTAATGATTACATTATTGAAGGAATTTTTTTTCATGACTGCATTTCCACACACATGCATCCCTCTAAACCGACCTCTGGTTTGATCCAATCCCTCGATGATGAAATCGGCTGGATAGATGAGCGGTTTGGTGCTATGGTCTGAAGTGTATCCTGCTTGACCGAAGGGCATAGATCCTGATTCAAATCGGCAATCCATGACTTCTGGAATTCTGCGATATTCCTTGTTTCATTTTTTGAATCGATAACTGTCTACGTACGGTTTATGAAGATCCATTTCCATATTTCTATTGTTGTCTCGATAACGTGTACTTATCTGCCCATTTACGGGTACGTAATCCTTTTTCTTTGTCAAATAATCAAAATCTTTGAATGTTTTTGCCATAGAGATAAATGAGTCTTCATGAGTCACTGTGATTATCGTTTTGGTTGTAAATTTTGTATTGATATCTTTTATATACTCAGCATTTCTTGCAAAAACATCGTCCATTGATTCTCATTTTTCAGTCAATGATTGATTAGTCGGTCTGCTTATTGAGAGATGTGCCGGTCGTATTTTATCTTGGAGCTCTGGTACTATTACATCAGTAATCCTAAAATCCATATATATGTTTCCATATAATTGGAAAAGTTTTTGTGTGTCGGATTTTTTTATGTATGTCTGTATTTCTCATTTCTCTACTAATCCCTGATATATCTTTTGAGTAGCATCATATTTTTCTATCACTTCAGATAATTGTTTCTCGTCTATTATTTTTTCCAAATAAGGAACGATAGTCTGTAATGTTCTTTGTAACGGAGATATCACTATGATTGCATCTTTTATTTTTTCTTTTTTTATCATCTTAGCAATATTTTTCGCTTGTTTCTGTCCTATCTTATTTAAGATTGCTTTACCATAACTGTCAGCAATATGTGTTTCATTATAGTCGGTCATTCCATGTCTGATGATTATGTTTTTTGTAATATTTTTTGATCCATTTCTTGTTCCTTGATAGATTTCATCTAGTGTTCCTGCTACGATGATATCTTCTGGTTTTTTTGTATTTTCCCAGATAGGCAAGGGAGCTCATCGATATCTATTTCTTGCAAGATTCCGATCTGGAGCTGATTTGAGGACATCCACAAATCTTTTTTTGACGGTTTCAGGTACGAATCCTATCTCTTCAGCGTGAGGTACGGTGATCGGAGTAAGTGATGGTTCTTTGATAAACCAGCTAGTAAGTGCTTTGGAAATCAATGGTGTATCACATCTTCGGCAATGAGGGTAGGAGTGCTCATATGATTTTTGTCCGATAAGTTTTTTCTCTTCTTTGAGACGTTGGATGATCTCTTTATTCGCATCATATACTCTGATTCCTTTTCGTTCAGGAACTTCATCAGTAAATTCACCGTATTCGTTTACGGGCAAGAAAAGCCGATTTTTGGAATCATCTCTTGGCAAAAATTGTGCGACGGCATTGTAATCTTCCATACCGAATGCAGGTGCCATATGCACGATACCTGTTCCATCTTCTGTACTCACAAATTCTCCTGGTATGATTTTGAAGAATTGCTCTTTATATTTCTTATTTATTTTGCTCTTGTTGATATGCTGGAATAATGGTTCGTATTTGAGTCCGATGAGATCTTCTCCTTTGAAGATATCAACCAAAATATATTCACTCGTCTCTTTGTAATATTGTTTGAGAAGTGCTTCTGCGATGATGAAGTATTCTTTTGCGCTTATGTCGTAGACCATAACATAGTGAATATGTTTTCCCACAGCCAAGAACATATTACTCGGTAAGGTTCGTGGAGTAGTTGTCCATGCAAGGACGCTTACTTTAGCGTGTTCTTCTCATTGGAGCTGTGATGTTTGGCTCACGATATTTTTATGATAGACATACAAATCATAAAACTGATGTATAATTTCATGATCCTCATCAATTATGGTTCCCTCGATTTTTACCGCGAATCCTAAACTATTATCGGAGTCTATTATCTCAGCTCGAATCATTTGTGCATGTTTTTTGGGCTCCATGTTCTTTGGTTCTCCTATGATATCTATTTCTGCGAGATTCATCTCTCGAAGCGTTCAATTTTCTATGTCTTTGATACTTCCTAGCTCTTTTATATTATTTACTTGAACTCCTAGTTCTTCTCATATTTCTCTTGTGATAGCCTCCTTTGTATTTTCTCCTTTGTCTATTTTTCCTGCAGGAAAATAATATGCCATTTCCTTGGTATGGTAGAGCATGAGAAATTTATTCTCTTGTTTTATAACACAAGATATTACTTTAATAAATCCATCTTTTGTCGTTTCGTAGAGACTTCAAATTTCTTTATTGTCATCGTATATAGGAAACTTTATCGTTATCGCTGGGTCTTGTCTATCTTTGTATCCTTCGTTGACTTCTGAATTGGATAGGGTAGTCGCACAGCTTGGACACATCCATTGCACGTTGAATCCTTTGTAGACTAGATTTTGGTTGTACATATTCTGGATCACTCGGATGATGGATTCCATATAATCCAAATTCATAGTATAATAGGCATGATCCATATCTGCTCGTCTTCCGATTTGGTCAATGAATTTTACTCGTTCGTCGCTGGTATTACTTACGTAACTTCTGCATTCTTCAACGAATTTCTGTACACCGAGCTTTTCTTCGATGTCTTTTTTACCATCGATACCGAGCGCTTTTTCAACCGCTTTTTCTACAGGTAGTCCATGACAATCCCGTCATCGATCCCTATTCACCTTATATCCTTTCATTGTCTTATATCTGAGGATAGTGTCTTTCATCGCTGAAGTCAGTCCATGTCCAAAATGAGGTGTCCCTGAAGCGAAAGGAGGACCGTCATAGGTGACCGATTGAAATTTTTCTGATCTTTGATCAAGGGATTTTTGGAAAATCTTATGTTCCTTCCAATATGCGTTGAGGCTTTCTATCAATGCTTTTTGAGTCATATTATATAACTAAATGATAAATGTTCGCTTTTGGCTCACGAGGAATGCTCATTGCATTCGCGATAAATATTCGCTATCGCTCATGATAAACACTTCGTGATATCTTTTTATCTCGTTCAAATAGATAATATATCAAATCAGCCTGTGCTTTCAAGCTATTTCCACCCGGGTGGCGATTTTTGTTTGCTTGGTATGGAAGCTGGGTTACTGGCTGTCGCACCCGGGTGTAATTTTTCTGTTGTTTTTTTTTCCTATTTCCTTAATTACTTGACAGTAAATAAAAACATAATCATATTAATATTTATAAACAAACAGTCAATCTATGAAAAAAAACGCTCACATTGATGTACAGTATGGAGAACTCGTAGGTGAGATTCTTCAATCTCCTAAAAAGGAAAACAGAACAGGCATAAATACCTATGCAACCGCCTGTTGGGCTATCAGACATGATATGGCTGATGGGTTCCCATTATTGACTACTAAAAAGATGGGAATGAAAAATATCTCTGCTGAACTTGAATGTTTTATCAAAGGATTTTCTTCAAAAAAGGAATTTCATGATAGAAAATGTTTCATCTGGGATGAATGGTGTAATCCACAAAAAGTTCCTTATGGAAATGATGAAGCAAGTAAAGCTAAGATGATGGCTGAAGATGATCTGGGTCGTATCTATGGAGTACAGTGGAGAGATTGGAAAAAGTATGTGAAAGATGAAGCAACAGGTTTGTATAAACAAGAATCGATAGACCAATTGAAAAATGCTATTGATATATTGAAAAACGATCCTTTCGGTTCTCCTGGCAGAAGAATCATGGTAAATGCTTGGAATCCGGCTGAACTTAATCAGATGGCTTTGCCACCTTGTCACTATGCATTTCAGTTAATCGTTACTTTGAATCATCAAGGTGAAAAAGTCCTTAACTTGGAATGGAATCAAAGATCAGTTGATACCATGCTCGGTTTGCCTTATAACATTGCAAGTTATGCATTATTACTTCTCCTTCTTGCAAAAGAAGTCGCTATGGTTCCTGGTATCCTCATGGGTACGCTCGGTGATGTTCATGTGTATGAAAATCATATCACTAACGCAAAAGAACAGATTTCTCGTGAACCTTATAAACTTCCTACACTTGAAATCACTAATTTCACTTCAATCTGGGATTGGGAATATACTGACTTTGAATTGGTCGGATATGAATCACATCCAAAGGTTGATTATAAAATCGCAGTGTAAACTTTCTTACTAAATATATCCTCCGGTGTTCCGGGGGATTTTTTTTTGAAATGACGGAGTATGGTATTGAAATCTGTCATAAATTTCATATAAGCTGATTGCTAATAGTACTATTTTATTTTTTTCAATATATTTTCTTTATGGAAAAAACTCACCAACCTCATCAAGAACATCAGACCCATCAAAAAAAACGTTTCAGTGAAGAGGAGACTTTGGATAGAGTAGAAAAAAAAATAGATTACACTATGGAAAAGATCATGAATCATTGATTTGCTCATAAATTCCTTAATCTAAAAATCGTTAAAGATATTCTCGGTGCTCATGTCGTGAATGAAGCTAATCATAAGGTACAACCCCATCTCAATATTATTTTTACTATCGTGGGATGGTTATCCCTCATCACTTGAGTTGCAGGGATCCTGTTTTTTCTTTTCAGAGATATAAGTAACCTTGGATTTATGTTCAGTCTAGGTTTTGGTATCGGTGTTCGTGTATTGATCTATGTCTTGTTGGCTATCTTATTTTCACTTCTTTCTGTCTTTATCTGAATCGGTTTGATAAGATACAAAAAACGATTGATGTCTTTGGCTATCCTTGGATTTGTTGTCTCTGTGTTTTCATTCATCATCAGTTTGATGCCTATGGGGCTTTATTCATATAACTCATATGGAAATTTCTGATCGGGGTTCATTAATCTTTTGATAACTTCTGTTTTGCTGATATTGATATTAAAAAATGAAAATATGTTTAAGAATTAAGAATTCAGTCCCGCAGTTCTGCGGGATAGAAATATAAATAATTTAAAATTTAAAATTTAAAATTTAGAAACAAAAAAATATTTATCTCTTTATTTGTTGCTATGAAAAAATATCTGCTTCTTGTTGTTTTGTCTTCTCTTGTATTTGTTTGATGTGCAAAGAGCACTCCAAAAGCTATAGATGTTAATGCTATCACTGATTTAGTTACCTTAGAAACCACTATTGCTCAAGTTTCTCAACAAATGAACTCAGGAACAATCAATATGGAAATTGCACAAAAATTACTCAATCAGCTTCAACAAAAATATGTGGATTTGACTGATACCACTCAGAAAAATATCGAAACGCAATTTGGTGAAATACAAAAAGTGTTTGATGCACAATCGCTTGCTTCTTATACATTACCGCTTTGGGCATTGAAGCTTGGAATGACTGAACCTAAAGGAATGGAGCTTGATATCACAAGATCCAAACAGACTATTGTTGATGCTAGTGGATATAGCTCTACACTCCTTGTCTACACATGAGATTATGCTATCGCGATGCAACAGGCAAAAACATTAGCAGAACAAGCTAACTTGTATGTAAGCAAAACATTTGCACAAGCGCAATCACTTGCAAATAGCGGTACTATAGATTATATCTCCGGATTGGATATCAGTGGTTTGACCAAATGAATCGTCTATGTAAATCATGAATTATTAGATACCAATATCGATTATCTTCTTGCTGTAAGTGTTGATCAAGAGGGGACGTTGACTATCGAAACAACAAGATATAAGAATTAATCGCAAACAAATCCACCCCAACCCTCCTTTATCAAGGAGGGAGCAAAAAATTCTCCCTTGATAAAGGGAGAAAAGAAGAGGGATTTGAAAAACATATTTTTAAATTATAAATTGTGTATGATAATGAAATACGTGATAGGAATATTTGTTGCATTTGTGGCTATGATAAGCGTGAGTTTTGCTCAGGAATATATTTTGTTTTATGGAAATGGATGTCCTCATTGTGCTAACGTAGAGGAGTATATTAAAGATAATGATCTTACCAAAAAATTTGATCTTGTAAAAAAAGAGGTATTTTTCAATAAAACTAATCTGATTGAATTGGATGGATATCTTGAAAAACATAAACTGACTTATGATAAAATCGGAGTTCCTTTTTTGATCATCAATAGCGGTGTTGATTGTAGCTATGTAAATGGTGATACTAATATCATAGATTATTTTTCTGGAAAATTAGCGCAAATCGCTACTGCAGCTTGTAAAGATACTGCGTTGAGCGGAGGAGTGCAACCGGTGGAAAAAAGTTTGAAACAGAGATTATCGTTTTTTGCTATCATGCTCCCTGCTGCGATTTCTGATAGTATCAACCCTTGTGCGTTTGCAGTGATGCTCTTATTGTTATCTTCTATCCTGAGCAGGCGTCAAAGCAGGAGAAAGACTTTGCTTGCATGAGTGATGTTCTCTTTGGCAGTATTCCTGACGTATCTTGCAATGGGTGTCTGATTGTTTTCAGCGCTTGCATCTTCTAGCAATACCTTCGTCCTTAAATTAGTTGTCTGAATATTATGAGTTCTTGTCTGACTTGCTAACCTCAAAGATTATTTCCGATATGGAAAACGGTTCGTGATGGAAGTTCCCTTTAGTCGGAGACCTAAAATGCAGGATTTGATTTATAAAGTATCATCTCCTCTATGAGCATTTTTCATCTGAATTTTGGTGAGTTTATTTCTTCTTCCATGTTCATCTGGTCCGTACTTCACGATCTTATGATTTATGAGCGCTCAAAGCAAAGATCTTAATCTGCGATGATATATCTATCTCATAGTCTATAATCTTATCTTCGTATTGCCTATGCTTGTCATAGCGATCATGGTCAGCTTCTGATATGCAAGTGTGGATAAGCTTGCTAAGATCAAACATGAAAAGACTAAGTTGATACATTTGATTGTGGGAGTATTGATGTTGGGATTGGGTATTTATGTGTTGACTACGATATAGTTTATAATTATTATAAAAAAAGTCCCCGTAATTGGGGATTTTTTTTATTAATATTTTTTTCCTTCGGAGACATACTTTTGATTAAGATAAACAAACCCACCCCGACCCTCCCTTAACAGGGCGGGCCAAAGGAAAATTAAATATTTTTTTTATTCAATGTAGTCCCCCTGTTAAGGGGGAATGAGGGGGTTTGTTAAAAATAAATAAATAAAGTATTATCTCTGGCTAGCGATTCTTTTGTTTATCAAGGGACTAAAGTGTCCTAAGTATCTTTGTTGAATTTCTTTGAGCTGATAGTCTTTGCCGGTGATTCTCTTTCTGCAATGTTCACTGCCGCATCTACATTCCCATTTTGATAGATAATTTTCATCTCATTCCCATAGCGCGTAATCTGCGGTGATCTCTTCGTCTTTGTTGATATCTCTTCTTGCTGCAAGCGTAAAGGCTTCTGTCATCCGTAAGTTTCCATCGCATGAATGATTTACAAAGTAACCGTCATCATCACCTCTATCTTCGATGCTGAATAGATCGTCATCTCGTTGCATTACCAGCTTTCATTCTTTCTGCGCTTGTTCTGCTCAGGCTTTGTCTGTATACCCGTCTCATCATCGTATTATTACGGTCTCTCCTGCTTTGATAGGTTCTTTTGCGAAAATGCCTTTGCCGTGGATGGTAGCTGGTCTGATTTCAGCTTTGGGAGAGAAATAGTTTTGTTTGGGGATGAGGTACATGGATTGTTGATTGTGCAAAAAATAAATTATAAATTGTGTTCATATATTCTTTCAAATTCCTTTTTGTTTACTGGAATCATTTCTTTAAATTTCCATCATGTTTTTTCATAATATCATTCTAACTTAGAATATAAGTATATCTTTTTATATCCAAGTTTTTTAGCCCTTTTGAACACCTCCTTTTGTAACATAGTTCCAATGCCTAAATGACGATATTCCGGTAAAACAAAAACATTCGCAAGTCGTGGTGAAAGATCTTGTCTGTATGCAATGTCGCAATTCCATATTGCTGCTGTACCCACGGGAATTTCGTCATAAAATACAATTAGTGTTTGTGGAATTTTATTTTTTTGACAAGCATGTTGGATACAATATATTGTATTGTACATATTATCGACTGAATCTTTGAAAAAAACTTTTCTATATCGTTTTGCGACAGTTTGAATATGTTCAGGATAATCGCATAAATTCTGTATTTTGATGTTTGCAGATTTCATTTGTTTTTGATAAATAAATCAATTTGATTATATCCCTCTTCATTATTTAATTGCATGAAGAATTGCTTCTTCTAATTTTTTAGGTTCATCTGTGCCTATCCTATACGTTTTACCATTTTTCAGTTGTATCTCAACTGCATCAAAACCCGAAACGTTGTAAATCCGCATCTTGGGCCATAGCCATCCTCTTATTCCCCATCCATACCACCAATGATTCTTTACGGTTTTAGCGGATAGTATATCATTAAGCGAAAATTTTTTCTGAAAAATACCATAGCCAAATTTGATTCTTAAATATTTTCCATCAATACTTACCTGAAGTGACGCAAAGGAAGCAAGAATAAACACAATTAATGCCATTGTAGCAGTAACGAGAAGATTTGGACCGGAATCGACCGAGACAGGTTCGGCAGATGCTGTAATATACATCCATGCGAAAAGCACTAGCATGGCTAGTGTAACAACTAGTATCAGGTAACCGATTTGAGAGTGTTTGTACTTCATAATTTATATGTTTATATGTTTAAAGGCGTTTTATTCTGATAATTTATGTTTGTTCTTTATTTTCCCAATACTAATTGAGCTAATTAATAGAATATTCATAACAACTAAATAAATAGGGAAAGCAAGTTCTGTAAAACTAAATACTTTTAGTGCAAAGAACGCGGTTGAAGCACTAAATAATCCTCCTATAAATGCTTGAACTGTTTCCGTCTCGGGATGTTTCCATCATTTGATAAGTGTTGGAATAGCTGCAAATGCATCACTTATAATTGCGAAAATTATTGCTATTACAGGCTCTTTTGTAATCCACCATAATAGTAAGGCTAATGCTGAAGAAACACCACAAATATAATCAAACTTTTCAAGTTTCCAGTATGCTTTTTTATTAACAAAAGAAGCGAGGAATATCAAAAATGGTCCAAATCAGGACATAAATACTGGAAGTGCAGCTCGATGAATTCCATCGGATAATGCAGCTCAAGTTGCTATCATAGGAGCTATGGCTCGCATTAATCGAGTAACTCTGTTGGGTTTCGTATTCCCTTTGATTGTTTCTTTAAGATAAATGAAACATCATCATAGACTTACAAGAGCTCATAATATAACAATGTATTGGATCATCTTAAATGTTAATATAAAATATCTTTGAATTGCGTAGAACGTTTGTTGCTCTGTGGACGCCCCGACTCTCCGATGAAATTTATTAGGTCGGGGATGTCCGGTAGCAGGTGTTAGACGATTGTGTTACGAAACCCAGCGTTATTTTAAAGAGAATACTAAGCCATATAAATTATGTTTTTCATCAATTATTGTTTTTGTCTCTTTAACTAAAAGAAAGCCATTTTGAACCATTATTTCTGTTATCCTTTCAGGAGAAATAGGATCAATTAATGACATTAATTTTTCCGTATGTTTGTCCATTTCTTCGCTTTTCGGCTTAATAAAAGGATATTCTTCAATAAAAATAATTTTACCATCTTTATCTAATAATTTTGCCCATTTTTTTATTGCTTTATCTCTATTTTGTAAGTAAAAAAATAAATTACAGGAAATGATTGTCTTAAATTTTTGCTTCTGAGATTTTAAGATTTCCGCATTTTCGTTAGTTATAATCAGATTGCTTCTTGTACTGGTTATTTTTGCCATCGAAGAAGAAAAATCATTTCCGATTATGTTTGAAAACGATTTTGAAAGTAAATTGATTAAAAATCAGGTTCCGCAAGCTAAATCTAAGATAGGTTCTTTGATATAATTGATGATTGAACTTAGAATTTTTTCTTGAGCTTTGTAATGTCCAGTTTCGGACATGTGTTTATCATAATCTATGTAACATAAATCATATAAATTTACAATTTCTTTTTGCTTGCTTTTATTTGTAAATTTTGAAAATTTAATTGCAGAATCATCTGCAGGAGCATAAAGAAAAAATTCTTTCTCTACTCCGAAAGGAATCGTGATTATGTTCCATTTTTCATTTTTTTTACATTCATCGATTAGCATTTCAAACAATATTTTTGCTTCTTCTTTGCTTGCGGTCTTTTCATAAAGATGGGCAAATGGTACAAGAATTAATTCTTTTTTAACAATTGATTGAAGTTTTTTTACTGCTTGTAAAATTATTTTTTCATTATCTTCTGGTTCAAAATGACAAAAAACAACAATTCCTTCGTGGATGCTTTCTTTTAAATATCCAAATTTTCAATTGAATAATAATGTTCTCATTCCTTGTGTTTCATTTGACTATAAAACATTTGTGCTGGGTGAGTAATATGTCCTATAACTTCTCACTATCTGAAATATGATAGATAAGTGGCGAGTTATAGTGGGTAATTCTACCCCAATAACTTCTCAAATACCTCTTGAGCTATTTTTGGGTTGGTCTTACCTCAGCTTTTCTTCATTAATTGTCCAATGAAAAATCCTATGGTTGTTGTTTTTCCTGCTTTATATTGTTCTACTATTGCTGGGTTTGATGTTAATACTTCCTTTGCGAGAAGCTCTATTTCATTGCTATCCATTGCTGGTGCGTCAAATCATTTTTCTTTGATGATTTCTTCTGGATTTCTTCCTGTAGACAGCATCTCGTCCATGACTATCTTGAGTTGATTTTCCATGAGAGATCCGGCTTGTGCTTTGGTTAGAAATTCAGTAAATTGTCCAGTAGAAAACTTAAGTGTATCAATGGTTGTAAAGTTTTCTTTTATCCATGCTGCGATAGGTCATGAAATTCGTTTTGCTGTGAGTTTAACAAAATCAGCTTCTTTAAATCCTTCTGTTTTTGAGGCTTCTCCTTTTATAAAGGAAGATAAAATAAAATTTAAATAATCCAATACTGCTTTATCTGAAATAAGTGCGTTGATATATTCCTTGTTGAATCCATATTCTTTGAATTGTTTGATAATATTGTGAGGAACAGTTATTATTTGTGTATCCAATCGATTCCTTCTTGCTTCATCTATCTTTAATGCTGGCATATCAGGTTCTGGGAAATATCTGTAATCAAGTGCGTCTTCTTTGGATCTCATAAGGTAGGATTCACCTTTGGCATCATCTCGTCCTCTGGTCTGTTGGGAGAATGTCTCTCCTGCTGCATATATCTTTTCTTGTCTTGCTTGTTCCTGTTCTATCGCTCTTTTGATCATCCCAAATGAGTTGATATTTTTTATCTCTGCTCTGGTACCGAGAGGATCTGCTTCTGAATTTCTGACTGAAATATTCACATCCACTCTCATCTGTCCTTTTTCTAGATCTGCATCTGCGATATCATTGAATCTTACCAATCTTTGTAGTTCTTTCAAAAATTCTACGACTTCTTCTGTCGTGCTGAAATCAGGGTTAGTTACGATCTCTACGAGTGGTGTCCCTGAGCGATTGAAGTCAAGCATCGCTTGTCCTTCGGCGTGGATCATCTTCCCGGTATCGTTTTCCATATGTGCATCGTGGATGTGTATCGTTTTTTCTGTCGTGTAATTGTCCAAGAAAAACGAGACGTGACCTTCGGTATTGGTCGGATGATAAAATTGCGTGATTTGGTATCCGCTTGGCTGGTCAGGATAAAAATATGATTTCCTATCAAAGGTTGAGATTTCGTTTATCTTGCAGTTCAATGCTTTACCGAGAAGCAATGCTTTTTCTAGTACCTCTTCACTCAAGGTAGGAAGCGCTCCTGGTTGTGCTGTACAGACGGGACAGATATTTGTGTTTGGCAAAAGATTGTCAAAATTCTGCTCGTTTTTGCACTGACAGAACATCTTGTTGATTGATTTTAGTTTTATGTGGATTTCTAATCCGATGGTGAGTAACATGATGAATAATTAAGAATTAAGAAGTACGTTTTTATGTGTTATATATGTATATTTGACTTCTTTTTTCAACTATAAAAAAATACCTTTTTTTAAAAAGATATTTTTTGCTTCGCAGACTGGGTCTTACTTTTTTTTGTCTCCCTTTTCCTCACCCCAACCCTCTCCTTCAGAGAGGGAGCAGCAATATTTATTCCCCTCTCTGCAGGAGAGGGGAAAGGGCCCCTTTTCGGGGGAGGGGGGGGGGGG
>CAZBWN010000021.1:0-29393 GCA_964495905.1 uncultured Candidatus Peribacteria bacterium | reverse complement strand
AAGGCATTAAATAATGCCTTACAAAATACAAAAGAAAAAAAATCCCTAAAAAATCCCCGTAAAATCACCGCCGACTGTGCCTTGCACAGTTGGTTTTTTTAATACGATCTGCACGTCATATTCCCCTGCACGACCATGCCCTTGGATCGTATAGAACCTATCAGCGATAGGCTGAGGGAAAGTGAATTGATATTCAAGATAAGGATAGATGGCGTCAGTATACGTGCGGAAGAGATTAGTAGCACCAAACGACAAACGTAATCCAGAAAAATTTATTGTATCATTAAATATTGTTTGAAAATTTTTTGATTGTATCAGTTTAGCATCCTGCCCCACAACCGTATGTTGCAGCAGACGAGTCCCATGAGGAGTGACAGGCGTAAATGTATTTGTAAAAGCTATGGGAGCAGCGTCATTGATGAGCGATTCTCTGATTGCATTATCTCTAGTTTCATCAACCTGCATTCCGCTATAATAAAATACTGATATCGTAGGGAATATCTTAAATCCATTTCCATTATACAGTCATTCAAGCGACCACGATAAAGCGATATCATCATAGGTACCATCGCCATCAGGATCACAGTCATTACCGATATCATTATCACAAAGTTTACCAGCAGCATCACCAAAGAGACCATAGATTTTTGATGGTAATCTAAATACTCACGTGATAGCGTCTCCAGAAAAAAATGACATATTTTTTGTTGAAGTATAATAGGATTCTGCATCAGTAGTGGTATCATACGACAGCAAAAATGTTTCAAGATTGGTATATCAGATCTGATTATAATCTTTACTAGTATCATCAGAAATCATGGAATCAGTATTTCCCATGCCAATATTAGGAATAGAATTTGTTCTAGAATCTATCGTCCGCCAAAATCATTGCTGATCACCAGGAAGCAATTCTGGAGTATAATCACTGAGTGCACCATAACGGGTAGTTCAAAGGAATCATCCGGATCAGACAAATCACGGCGCCCTATATTTCAGCCCAAGCTCTGCTCTTTCTACCGCAGAGATAGCACCATAATACGCAGCATAGTAGTGATTGACCGTTCATAGATTTTGCATGAATGGAAAAAAAACAGAATAGACGCTAGCCAATATCCCTACAGCAACAACAAGGAGTACAAGTGTGAAAACAAGAAACATTTTTTTGAATGAATAATGAATAGTGAATAATGAATAATGTTGGTATTTTTTTTATTAATAAATAGTTTCCATCATTTTTCATTATTAATTTTTAATTTTTCATTAATTTTTATAGGTCTATATTCGGTGCACCGCAGATATTACAGTATGCGAATGAATGAGCGTAACTATTTCAGCATTCTTTACATTTTACTTTAAGCCTTTCACCGCAAGCGATACAACAAAGATATTCTTTAGAGTTTAAGGTAGTGCAATTGTAACAAGGGATGAGATTAGAAGCACAAGCTTCTCTTCGAGGTATTCTGTCCCCTTTGTAACTGAGTGGTCTGATAAGAAAATATAATGGCAATCCCACAAGCGGTGTCAAAAAAGTGACAAACAAGATGCTGATGACCTGTAAACTGAAGCTATTAGTCCTATTAATGATATCTTTTGTTGTTCGGATGATAGCTATCACTCGCAAAAAAACCAAAAAGATAGCTGCGATATTGATCCGAAGAGCGATACCCGTCACACCAAACAAAGATGCTAAAGTCCAAGAAGATTTATCAAGTACGACACCCACTCAAGTCCCCATAGGTAATAATTAATGATTTAAAATTCAAGTTGTCATTCTGAGCGCAGTCGAAGAATATAATTTTATTATATCCTTCATTTCATTCAGGATGACATTTGTTAAATAGTTTAAGAGATGCTTTTCTTCACCACTTTTAGAGAATCATCATATTTTTTCAAGCTATTCAACAGAAATGCCATTTTACCTGGATTGGAAAACTCAGTTTCAAAAGTGACTAAACTCATATTTTCCTGAAGATTTTTCATAGAGATTTGAAGCACAGGGACATGAAGATCATTGAATATCTTCATCATACCGATGATATTCCCTTGTCTGCTGGAAACCTTCATATCTACCAAAATCTTATAGAGATTATCTGACTCTGCTGCTCGATGAGCCTCAAGCAATTTATCAAAACTAATGGTTTTGATGCCTCTGCATCCGACCGTATGAATTCTGATACCATCCCTTCCTGTCTTAGCGATGATTTTTTCTCCCAGCTTCGGTTTACATTCATGACAAAAATAATAATTGATCATATTATCACCATCCACTACTACTGCCATAGTATCCTTGAGTTCTCTCAGATCTTTTTGAGCAGGCTTTGGTCATACATATTCATGCTCTTTTTTAGCGGCAACTTCTTTGGGATATACGAGTTTGATGAATTGCAGATAGGTCTCTTTTTTATCTAAGATCGCAAGAAGCTTTTTTTCGATATCTTCTTTGGAATATTTTTTGCTGATTTGATCACCAGCTGCATAAAACAAAGGCAATCCAAATGTCTTGAGCTGGGTATTGAGCTCATGAAGTGCTTGAGTGACCAATTGTTCTTTTTGTTGTCCTTTGAGGAATTTCGTCATATTATTTTTAGCACCCGTAGTACGAAGAAAATCCAATCGATGTTTGTTGGCAGAAAACTTATTTTTGAAAGTATTGATTTTGATGACATCTCAGGTATGAGGTATATAACTGATAGGTTTGATCTCTCCATTGACGATAGCATTTTTGAACGACAATCATATAGTGCTATGCACGGCAAAAGCAAAATCCAAAACAGTGCTGCCTATAGGCAATTCTATGACATCTCACTGCGGTGTATACAAAAAGATATGTTTCTGGAGGATCTCGATATTGAGATCTTTTTTGAATTGTTCTTTGTCATCCAAAGATTTATAGTTAGCAACGATATCCTGTAATTTTTTGATCCAGTCACCTTGTTGTTGAGAGACTTTGACGGGGGCATTATGTTCTGTATATGCAAAATGCGCTGCTACTCAATATTCTGCAACACCCTCCATCTCATAAGTTCTGATCTGGACTTCCGTAGGAAAACGAAACATCCCAAGCACCGTAGTATGGATACTTTGATATCCATTGAACTTTGGCACAGCGATATAATCTTTGATCTTTTTGATCAAGGGTGTATAATATTTATGGATGATTCACAACACCATATAACAGTCACTTACGGTATTGGTGATCACTCTATACGCAAGCAGATCCATCACCGTACTGATATCTGTCGTTTTATATCTATTGTGAAGTTTTTCAAACACCCTATACGGACTCTTGATCCTTCATTTGACTTCAAAATTTTCTATCCCTTCTTTATTAAGCATAGCCGTCAACATCTTGATTCCTCTCTCAGTATATTTTTCTCCCTCCCCGAAATATTTTTTGAGATACGTAAAGATATCATTGAAGGCGACTTCATCCAATACTTTGAAAGAGCCATTTTCTAGATAGAGCTGATAATGGTATAATCCAAGCCTTTTTGCAATCGGTACATAAATTTTCATCGTTTCTTGAGCGATTTTTTCTCTCTTGGAAGGATTGGGATGATAACATAACGTCTGGATATTATGGATACGATCAGCGAGCTTCACAAAGATTACTCTCAGATCACGCGCCATAGCAAGAAACGTTTTTTTAAGGGTTTCTAGATGTCTATCTTCTCATCTATATTTGATCTTAGAGACTTTGACCATTCATTCACAGAGTTCTGCGACTTCAGTTCCAAATTCTTTTTCTATCTCTTTTTCAGAAACATCACAATCTTCCATGACATCATGTAAGATACACGTCTGGATAGTTTCCAAATCGGGTTTGATCTGCATCAAGAAAATTGTAGCTTTCAAGGGATGTACGATATAGAGTTCTCATGAAAGTCTGATCTGTCATTTATGTTTTTCTGCAGCATACGCATATGCTTTAACAATCAAAGGAATCTGTTCTGCAGGAAGATATTTTTTCGCTTTATGAAGAATTTTATCCAAGATTATCTGTGGATCTTGATCAATAAACGGCTTATAAGCAAAAAACTTTTCTAATTCTCTGATATCCATCTACAATATTAATTTTAAATTTTAAATTTTGAAAGATTAATTTATAATCCGTAATTCGTTAATTCGTAATTCGTAATTTATTTGAAGTTCGTCATCACTCCACACACTTTCACCTCCCCTGTACCATCACCTACATAAGAGACTTTACTACAGAAACGGAATTCTTTGGCTCTGTTATTTCAACAATCAGGACTCGCTCATCAAACGCATACGATACCGCTTCATCATGCAACAGCAACATCTTTGAGATATAATCATAGTCATTCTATTTCCCTGAAATATTTTCCCTCAGTTGTCGGATTTTGCATTATCATAGCTTGGATCGCTGGAGTTTGACCTATGAAACATGAATCTCGATACCCGCTTTGCTGACATAAAGCGAAATTATAATCATTAGTATCCAAACCATCGCTTAAATCGATTCAGTTTGACAAAGGCCCCGTCAATGCAAAATATTGCTGTTCTCATGCCATCAAACGTTGAAGTGCATAAGACCCGGAAGCAAATCGCAGATCATCAGCACAACGCTCAGTTCATTGATCATGCATCAAAGGATTGATTTTAAGCCGGCATTGATCTTTGACTCAAGCTCGTCTCGTTCGATTGGTATCTCTCATCTGATAGACCGCTTCCATTCATTCTCTCGCAAGATTCAAAGCGATGACTTTCTGTCTTGTTTTTTGCACATATCTCATTCCATTGGTAAGCACAACAACTACGGACAACAAGCCCACAGAGATGACCACTATAATGACAAGTATCTCTCGTATAGTAAATCATCTTTTAGTTGAAAACTTCATCAAATTAGATACATATATAAAATAAAAATTCCTATGTAGTAAAGTTAGTAATGATACTGTAACCATAACAAGACTTTTTTCAATTAATAATCTTATAAAAAAATAAATTTCATAATTATTCATTCTGAATTCTACATTTTACATTCTGCATTCCATTAACATGACTGAAAATCTCATCACGTATTGAATAGTGATCCTCGTAGCCATCCTAGCAGTTTTTTCCTTCACGATAGGAATAGATAAGATGATCAAAATAATTTTGGGAAATTATATCTTGAGCAGTATCTGTCTCGCAGCTTCTCAATCTATCAACATCGCTGTCCAAGCCATGCAAAAAACTCCAGAGCTCAAAATATTAGGATTTACCTATGCTAAGGCAGCAGATTTTTTGAATAATGGAAGCATGACAATCATCCTGATTTTCTATATCATTTTACTCGTTGTCATCTTTAGAACATCCAAGATAAAAATAAGTCTGCCGAGTGACGAAGCGATAAGAAAAATGCTACAATTGATTTTTGTACCGCTCACCGTCATCAGTATGGTGCTCACATTACAGATAGTGCTTTTATGAATAGACGGCATAAATATCACAGCGATAGCAAGTATAGCAACAGCAGTTGCAAACAACCCCTATATGTTTCAATTTGTCAGTCTCACACCGGTACGGATACTTCTTCATGGGATAATCACCATCTTGATCACCTCTGAATTCAAAGTCAGCGTACAGACAGATTTATAAAAAAAAATACATGCAAAAAAATTTTTACAAAACCGTCCACAAACACAGCGAATACAAAAATCCTAAGGTCAAATGATCGATATTCATAGGAAATATTTTTCATGTTGAAAACAAAGAGGAAGCAGAAAAATATATTCACGAAATAGAAAAAAAATATCCCGATGCAAGTCATCACTGCTATGCATATAGATACGAAGTGCAGATGAACTATGATATCTTTGGATCTACTGTTTTTACAAGCAAATACAACAAAGTCTCAGATGCCGGAGAACCCGTAAGCACTGCAGGCAAGCCCATTATGAATGCGATAGAGAAACACAACCTACACAACGTCCTCGTAGTCGTTACGAGATATTTCGGTGGAACATTACTCGGCGTTTGAGGTCTGATACAAGCCTACGGAGACTGTGCAAAACAAGTCATCGAGCACGCCGATATCAGCGACACGGAAATCATCAAAACCGTAAAATTCTCATATTCATTTGATCTCGTATCCACCGTCAGAAATATTCTGAATAAATATTCTGCAAAAGTCGTAGAAGAAAAATGTGACAAAGACATTGCATGCGAAATCAGCATTAATAGCTGATATCTGGAAGCTTTCAAAAAAGATATGCTAGAAAATTCCAAAGGACAGATAAAGATATAAACCATTTTCCATTGACTTGACATATATTAAAATTATATTCAACGTTCACGAAAACAAAAAACTCACCTAAAAACAAAAAATTATGCAAAATGTAGCGAAATCAGCGAATTATGAAAATCTTCTAAATACCATTTCAATATTGGTAAAAGAAGCAACTCAAAAAGACTTTGAGATCGAAGACCCATTAGGGCAGATGAAGACGTTTAAGATACAAAGCATGTCAATAAACATCCTTTGCAAGGTAAACAAAATGTATCTCATCAATAATGGTGCGATTGACACAAAAGAGACTAACACAGACAAAAGCATTATGATCCGTTTTTGGATCAAAAACAAGTACAAAACGATTGAATATCTGGCTGGATATTCAGATACTACGCTGGATCCGGAGAATTTTAAGATTTTTTTCTATCAAAATCTCAACACATGGGTGAATAATGCTTTCCGTTTATTCTTTGGCAGCGAAAAATCCAAAAGTAAATACAGCAAAAGAACAAATGATGCTGTTGAGGAACACATAGAAAAAACAGATCTTAAACCGGAGATTTCAATCAACACGGTTACATCAGCATTGGAGATGACACACAGACTTCACAAAGACATCAAAGAAGTCCGTGATGCCAATACTAACCTATCAAAAGAATTTTCTATCTTTTTGATGGCAGATAGTGAAGGCAGAAAGATTCTTACAAAAAGCAACGAATTCTTTTGTGTATATTCAGTTATCACATTCATCAACAAACAAAGTTATGAACTGCAAAATGCTGATATCGTATATGCGATGACAGAAAAAGAATTGCAGCAAGGAATCAAAAAGATGTATGAAAACCTGAAACTTTCTGTCCAAGAACATGATCAAATCAATTTTTTGGAAACAGGATGGTATCCTATCTTTATGAATACGGATGCAACGCATACGCTATTCCATGAAGGCATTGCAGGACACCTATTATCAGGCAAATACATCGTAGAAGAAGATTCAAAAGTATTTCAAGTACTCGACAAAGATTTTTCTGCTGATCCCCGATTTGAGATCCTCAAGCAATTGACAGTAGAGAATAAGCCGAATATGCCAAATACTATTGCAAGCTATGCCTTTGATCATGAGGGAATCCGAGCAAAAGATATCGTGCTTATGGACAAAGGGAAAGTGATGAACTATCTGACCAACAGAAACTCAGCGTTCCGATTGGGACAAAAAGAATCCAATGGTACGACATTGACATCAACATTCGTAGAAATGACACAAAACGGACGTGCTATTGTTATTCCGGAACCAAGAATCTCCAATCTTATCATCACCTCCCATTCTCAAAAAACACAAGAGGATCTGCGGAAAAACATGATAAGATATTGCAAAAAAAACAATATGGAATTCTATTTAGAAATCTGGTCAAAAGAAGGCCAGGTATTTGTAGAGGATGGCATGTTCAATCTCGGCATCAACGAATGTGATATGGTATTTTTGGATGGCACACGAAAAAAAGTTTGGGGAGGAATGCTTTCAGGCAATCTCTTCGAATTCATCGGAGCGATCCAAGACATCTCAAAAGAGACAGAACCCGATGATGGAAAATGCGGTTCCGAATCAGGTTGGGTGCCGGTACACGGAGAAGCGCCATACATGACGCTCAAAAAATTCAACTTCGTAGCGACCAAAAAACCGCTCAAAAAAAACAAGACCACAAATCCTAAATATATTGCTGAAGAACAACTAGCATAAATTAGGTGACAAAAAAATTCACAATGATCCTCCAGTATTTCTGGAGGATTTTTTTTCTTGCAAAAAATCTCAATAACAATATCTTTCATTCGTAATTCGTAATTTTTAATTAGTAATTTATACAATGTACAAAATAAAAAACGTCCATGCACGCGAAGTCCTCGACTCCAGATGAAATCCTACCGTAGAAGTAGAAGTGAACTTAGACAACAACATCATGGGAAGATCTATCGTCCCCTCATGAGCATCCACAGGTATCCACGAAGCGCTTGAACTCAGAGATAACGATCCAAAAAGATACGGAGGTAAATGAGTGCTCACTGCAGTAGCCAATGTAAACACGACAATCAAAAACGAAATCATAGATAAAACATTCGCCGATTATAGAGCGCTTGATGAAGTGCTTTTGAAGCTTGATGGAACACCAAATAAAACAAAACTCGGAGCGAATGCAATCCTCGGAGTATCTATGGCATTCGTAGTCGCTTGCGCAAAAGCAGAAGGAAAATGGATCTATGAATATCTAGGAGAAAATGAAGGTATCACCTTACCCTTTCCTATGATGAATATCTTGAACGGCGGATCTCACGCAGACAACAATGTAGATATCCAAGAATTTATGATCGTACCCGTCGGAGCACCGAATTTCCATGAAGGATTGAGGATGGGCGCCGAAGTATTCCATACCTTGAAGAAAATATTAAAAGAAAAAAAATATAATACCGGTGTAGGAGATGAAGGTTGATATGCTCCAAATCTCGGAAGCAACGAAGAAGCTTTGCAAGTGATAGTACAAGCGATAGAAAAAACAGGATATACAGGAAAGATAAAGATAGCGCTCGATTGTGCGGCATCAGAATTTTACAAAAATTGAACATATACACTTGAAGGAAAAACAATCGATCACCCAGAACTCGTACAACTCTACAAAAGCCGAGTAGCAAAATATCCTATCATCTCTATAGAAGATGGTATGGCAGAAGATGATTTTGAAGGACGAAAAGAGCTCATGAAAGAATTGAATGATAAAATCATGCTTGTAGGAGATGATCTCTTTGTAACTAATAGGGAAAGACTACAGATGGGTATCGACCAGTGATTGGCTAACGCTATCCTTATCAAATTAAATCAGATCTGATCCGTATCAGAGACTATTGACTGCATACACATGGCTCAAAAGCATGGTATGAATGCTATCGTATCTCATAGATCAGGAGAATCAGAAGACACGTTCATCGCAGATTTGGTAGTAGCATTAAATACAGGATTCATCAAAACAGGCTCAGCAAGCAGATCAGAAAGAATCTGTAAATACAATCAGTTGTTGAGGATTGAAGAAAATCTAGGAAGTGCAGCTAAGTACGGGAAATAGATTTACATCTCTATCAGATAATCTCATGAAAAAAACAATCAAGAAATTAGACTGAGCGAACATGGACATTGATCTGACTTCGGGAGAGAACACTTCACGAAAGCAGACAAAATGCCCTCGAAACGAAGCTGAAAAAACCAACACACATAAATGCGCAGTGAAAAATATTTCAATATGCGATTATTTTTGTGGAATAGAATACCTGGATAACGTCCTCTGTTGCTATCCCCACAAAAACACCAGCAAAGAGAAAAAATAAATAACAAATAATATAGCCCGCAAAAAAAATGCGGGTTTTTTTTTATATTTTTTATTTTGTCCTCCTTTGTCAAAGGAGGGGTGGTCCGAAGGACAGGAGGATTTAAGGACAATAAAAAAATCCCTCTCCCCTCCGGGTTTCTCCCTTCACAAAGGGAGACAAAAAAATACAAAATTTTAAATTAACAAAAAATTTGCAAAAAAAGACAATTAAGAGTATAATATAAAGTATACTTTATTTACTAAACCTCACATCATAACAAATTTCAAAAAAACACTAAGAAATGCAGCAATAGGTCTCTGAATTATGGGGTCTGTTTATGCGCAAACTCCAAAAACAGATACCACCATCGCATCAACCCAAAAAAGATTTGATTGAAAATGTACAAAATAACAAAAATATCATACAAACAGACAAAGAGACAGAAACTATCATGGCTTTTGCATCTAATCTAGACAATGAAGGGATGAAATCTCTATGGAAGAAATATTGATACACTGCAAGTGATATAGACTCTATAGCTCCAGAAGAAAAAGATCCGATACTTTATGAAACCATGAAAGAATTGAATCAAAAATATGGAAATCCAAAAATAACGATAAAACGGCTTGGATGAAGAAATCGTAATGATTATTTATGATCTTTTTACAAAAAAACGATATATATCAATCAAAAAGATACAACGGATCAAGAAAAAGAATCTATAATAGAAGTACGATTAGCAGAATTAAGTCATAGCA
The DNA here is from genome assembly GCA_964495905.1 of uncultured Candidatus Peribacteria bacterium. Classification (GTDB taxonomy): domain Bacteria; phylum Patescibacteriota; class Gracilibacteria; order Absconditabacterales; family Absconditicoccaceae; genus CAJBLF01. The sequence continues at coordinate 19,046 of CAZBWN010000021.1, read as the reverse complement.
AACAATTTCAAAAAGGGCATATGACATTAAGGATGATAAAAGATATGATAATGCTTATAAAAGCAGGTTGAAATGGTCGTAAATTATATGAAAAAAAATGATCGATAGAATATGAAGCACATAAGATAATACAACCAGAACTCATAAATGAATTCATTGAAATGTATATAAGCAAAATAGATACAACCGACATCCAACAAGTGATAAAAGCTAAAAATATATTCAGCATATATGAATATAACAAAAAACAGATAGATACACTGAATAAAAATTTACAATTCATAATAAGAGAAGAAAAAAAAAACAAGAAAAATGAGACGAAGAAATAAAAAAAACACTAGCAGAGATAGATGAAATTTTTGAAAAAACCAAAAAGATACAAGCAGATATAGATAAATTGCTAGAAAACATGGAGAAAAATTCTAAAGAATTAGAAAAAAGTTTCAAAAATAATTTAAAATAAAAATATCTATTTGTAAACATACAACCAAAAAATATCATCAGCATATGATAGTTTTTAAAATTCGAAATTTTTTAATCTTTTAATGTTTTAATCTTTTAATGAATATTGTTTATAAAAATATCAGACACGGATACGCAAGGATAGATAAGGACGGACAGCTCCTAATCACTATTCCCCTATCCAAAAAATGAAACCAGAAATTTGAAGACAGTCTCATACAAAAAGCAGAAGCACTCTTGAAACGCTACAGCAAAAGGACACATATCGATCCTATCCAAAAAGACAATATCATGCTCTTCGGTGAAGAAGTCCCGCTAGAAGAATTTTATAAACAACATCCCCACATAAAAACAAAACCTTCTACCTGAAACCTTCCACCTTTCACCTCTAAAATTTTGAAAAAAATTTTAGAAGACTATGCGACACCACTTTTTGACTTGTATAGCAAAAAATTATGAATACCCTACAAAAAACTCAGCATCAGAAAGACTAATTCCAAACGAGGAAGCTGTACGCATGACCAGAAATTTTCATTGAATCTCGATCTCATATATCTCTCCACAAAATATATCAAATACGTCATCATCCACGAAGCCTGTCATCTCAAAGTAAAAAATCATAGCGCAAAATTCCGAGCATTAGTGGAAAGTTTCTGTCCGGAGTATAAGCAGACAAGAAAAGAGTTGAGAAAGTTTATAATAAAGTAAATTTGTCTCCCTTTTTAAAGGGAGAAGCCGAAGGCAGAGGGATTTGTAAAACAAAATATTTTTTAAATCCTCCTGTGCTTCGCACCACCCCTCCTTTTTAAAAGGAGGACATAAAAAAACAAAGCAATTGTTTTTTTAAGCGAAATCCTTATCTTAAGGTTGTTTTTTATGCTCAAAAAACAATGGATAAATCAGATTATCTCAGAACGCTTGGAAACAGGCAGCTTACTGAATATTATAAAGTGACCTACCAAAAACTCAATACGATCAAAGAAGAAATTATTGAGAATATTACCAATATCTTGGGGAAAGGTCCAGATATAGATAAAGAGGAATATGGAGATACCAAAAAATTTCTTAGACAGTGCAAACCATATGAGACAAGCATCAAAGAAGAAAAGAAAGACTTATTTACGATCCTCATGAACAAAGAAAAAGACATCCAAAAAGAAATAAGAGAAAGACAGATAAAAATGCTCAGATCGATAAGGATCATCACGCCCAGCATACGAGTACGTACAATCATAGAAAATACAAGATGAGAAGATTTTATGGCATTCGATGACATGATACGCTATATAAAACTCAAACACGAATGAAAAGCACATACACGACCCCAAAAAAAAATAATCCAGATACCGCAAAAACTTGTAGATCTCTCAGATTTTATCTGACAGCCCATAACGATAATATTAGAAAACAATAGCTGACCCTTAGAAAATTAAATCAAAAAAAATACCATCATTATTCATTTTTAATTATTCATTATTCATTATTTTGTCTACCTTTGAGTTCCAAGATCATTATTTCAAAAAAGCGAAGAAAGAAGGCTTTATGGCAAGAAGCGTTTTTAAACTAGAAGAGATCCAAAACAAATTTCATATTTTTGATAAACATACAAAAACAATTCTTGATATCGGATGTGCGCCAGGAAGTCGGATACAATACGCTGTCTCACAGATGAAAAAAAATAATACAACCAATTATAAAATTTTATGAGTAGATCTCAAAGACGTCAATCTCAATCTTCCAGGAGTGAAGACCTACAAAGCTGATATCAGCGATGTAGAGCTCATCAAAAGTATTTTAGCGGAAAATAATATAGAGAAAGTGGATCTCATCCAATCAGATATGGCGCCAAATACGATAGGAGTCGGAGATGTGGATGCGATGAGACTATTCGAACTCCTTGAATATGTAAAACCTATCATTAAAAATCTTTTGAAACCCGAAGGGAAATTTGCAATCAAAGTATTTATGGGTCCAGGATTCGAAGAATTCGTCAAAGAGATGAAAACCCTCTATGGGGGAAAACATATCAAGACATTGAAACCCTTATCCTGCAGAAAAGAAAGCAAAGAGATTTATGTTGTTAAATATTAACAATATTATGAATATTAAAATATTATTAATATTAAAAGATTAATCAACTATTCAAACGAGATCAATATTTTAATTTTCCAAATCTTTTAATCTTTTAATCTAAGGTTATGATCGCAAAACTAGCTTATACCCTAATTCTCGGAAAACCACTCATCATGTATATGTGAATATTGACCTTACTCTGATTTTTGACTACAGCAATATTCTGAATGCTGATTCATAAATGATATCGTATTCCCTTCAAGATTCATCCGATTGTAGCGATGATTTCTTTGCTATTGGCTCTGATTCATGGAACTCTTTGATTATCGGTTTATTTCAAGTTTTAGATTTTAACTTAACTATACATGAAAAAAACAGCACTTCTTATCTGAGTGGCATCGTTGATATTTATTACAGGATGTAGTCAATCTCAATCAAGACCAGCTATTCCAGCAGCAACACCACCGACTGCAACAGCTCCTGCAATAGATGTTTCAACACCTACGACTTCATCAAATACAAAAAACATCACCATAGCTAATTTCCAATTTTCATCAGCAACTCTAGAAGTCGCTATAGGTGAGACAGTGACGCGAACTAATAATGATAGTGTAGCTCATTCAGTCGTAGCAGATGATGAATTGTTCAACAGCGCGGCTTTACAGCAGTGAGAAAGTTTTTCATACACATTCAGCAAAGCAGGGACATACGCGTATCATTGTGTACCACATTTGAATATGAAAGGAATAATTGTTGTAAAATAAGGTTTTATCTTACTTCAAAACCGCTCATGAAACAAAATAAATTATCAGATAAAGAATTGATGAAGAGACTTGATATAGATAGTACAACACTCAAGAGATTCCAACAGATCCAAAAAGACACCATCAAAGAAGCAAAATCGTTGATCAAGAATCGTAAGAAAAAAATAAAAGTTTTGGGTATCTCCGGATCAGCAAGAGATGAATTTGATATGGCGCAAGAAAGCTCAAATTCAGAAGCGTTATTGAAACAATGTCTCGAACAATGCAAGAAATCATGAGCAGATACTGAACTTATCAGCTTGAAAAAATATGATATAAAGCATTGCAGAGCATGCTATTCTACGGCTAACACGCAATGTCATTTCTATTGTTCATGCTATCCCAAAGACACACCAAGAGGCGATGATATGAGCAACATCCTCTATGATAAGATATTAGAAGCTGATGCGATAATTTTTGCGACGCCCGTCAACAATTTCAAAATCTCTACATTGATGGCAGCATTCATCGACAGATGCATAAGCTTGGATTGAAGTCTGCAACCTGCAGATCCCAAACAAACCAAGAATAAGGCCCTGAATATAAAACATATGAAATTCATAGAACTCACAGCAGACAATGCTATCCCCGGCAGTGGTTTATTGAGACGTTTTCTAGGAAAAGTTGCCGGCATCATAGTCACCGGTCACGAAGCAGGAGCTGGCATGACCATATCCAATCTCTTTATGACGCTCAATAATTTTGGAATGGTTTTCCCGCCATTCAGCAGTATGTATGCAATGTCCTCCGTATGTAATTCCACTTATGAGGACAAAAAAATAGTCATGAACGATTGTTATACCGAAGAAGTGAGATTGTTGGCTCAAAATGTGATGACCGAAACAAAATTAGCTAGAAAAGTAGATCCTACAAGTTGGCTTTATGACTATACTGCAAATTAAAAATGACCAAAGATTGTATATGCAAAACATGTCCGAGCTTCAAAGAATGTTCCAGTAAAATAGGAAAAGAAAAAATAGCTTATTGTATCTGAAAAAAAAGCAAATGCATCAAAGAAAGGCAAGGCTGCATATGCGGATGATGTCCAGTATACAAAAAATTAAATTTGGAAGGATATTATTTTTGCATAGAGCAAAAATAATAAAAGCGCAGAAGAGAAAAATATTTTTATAGTGATAAAATACTGATTCAAAAGATGAAAAAATTAAAACACCAAAAATGATGGATATCGATTTCAGCAGCAGTCATAGGAAATACTATCATCGCCGTCATCAAACTATTATGATTTCTGGCATCATGATCATGATCATTATTCTCAGAGTTCATCCATAGTGTGGCTGATACTGCCAACCAAGCATTGCTTATGATAGGTGTCAAACGTTCTACAAAACAAGCTACAGACACTTTTGCGTATGGATATAGGAAAGAAAGATTTTTACGGGCACTGATCTCTGCATGTGGGATATTTTTCGTATGAGCTGGAGTGACTACGTATCATGGAGTCGTAGCACTTATGGCACCAGAAGAGATACATATCAGTCAGCGGACATTCATCATCTTAGCGATATCATTTATCATTGAATCGATCACCCTTGGGATAGCCATCAATGAAATCAAAAAATCATCAACACATAAGAAATGGAAACACATAATAGAACATGCGGATCCCATAACCTTAGCAGTAGTATATGAAGATACGATAGCAGTGATCGGAGTAACAATAGCGACTCTAGGATTATTGTGTACATATATTACAAAAAATCCCGTACGAGATGCAATAACCTCTATCATAATCGGGATACTCTTATGATATATGGCAATCATATTGATCAACAAAAATAGGAAACTTCTGATCGGACAATCCATCCCTATAGAAACAAAAGAAGCGATCATAGAGCTCATGGAACAAGACGAAACGATAGAAAGGGTGATTGATTTCAAATCCACGATGTTGGATATGGATACCTACCATATCAAATGTGAAATAGAGTGTAATGGAACAGGACTATTGAAAGAGATAAACAGAAATAATTTTCTGAAGAATGAATATGAAAGAGTACAAGAAAGTTACAGTGATTTTTTAGAATTCTGTATCGATTATACGAGAAGAGTACCGAGAATCATAGGGACAAAAATAGATGCAGTAGAAAAGAAGATCAAAGATAAATTCCCACAAGTGAGACATATAGATATTGAGATCAACTAGAAAAATACAATTGTCATCTCGAGCAACTATTTGTCATTTCGAGCGAAGTCGAGAAATCCCTTTATAACATATATCAGTTTAAAATGGAAACAATGTAAAGCGATTTCTCCACTCACCTTGTTCGGTCGAAATGACAAAAAAAAAGAAAAAAATGTAATTGATTGCATAAAAAATACCATCGTTACTAATTATTAATTTTTAGTTATTAATTGATTTATTATGAGATATTACATCGCATATAAATTTTTAGACTCTGATAAAGAAATTCTCAAAAAAAGATTAGGGATCATTTCCGATATGATTGAAGAAACAGGTAATACGGCATTTATCTTTTATCGTGATACACAAAATCGAGGAGCTATCAGTACACCAACCGATCAAATCATAAGACAAGCATTCATCGAAGTCAAAAAATCTGATATAATTGTTGCATTTATAGAAAGTGGAGAAAAAAGCGAAGGTATGTTATTAGAGGTAGGATATGCCAAAGCCTTAGGAAAAAAATTAGTATTGCTGATCAGAAAATGAATCGATCTGAGATTTCTCAGAGCCCTAGCAGACGAAATAATAGAGTTTGATACTATTGAAGATATGGAAATAAAAAAACAATTGCAATTTGTAATTACACATCAATTAATTAAGTATTAAAAAAATTCCATCATTATTCATTATTCATTTTTAATTATTCATTATTTTTTATGAGAATAGGAATCGTCTGAATGCCTAATATCGGTAAATCCACGCTTTTCAACGCGCTTACCAAATCATACGCTGCGCCAGCAGAAAATTTTCCCTTTTGTACGATCAACCCAAATGTAGGGATCGTCGATGTCAAGGATGCTAGAGTCGATGTATTGGGCGAGATGGGACATTCAAAAAAGAAAATATATTCTCATATAGAATTTGTGGATATTGCAGGTCTCGTAAAATGAGCCAGTAAAGGAGAATGATTGGGAAATAAATTTCTTTCTCACATCAGAGAAGTGGATGCCATCGTGCAAGTGCTCAGATATTTCAAAGATAGCGAAGTCGTGCATGTAGAATGAGGAGTTGACCCGATGAGAGATGTAGAAATTATCAATACCGAGCTTATTTTCGCCGATCTAGAAGTCATCGACAGGATTTTGCCTAATCTTGCGAAGAAAACAAAAGTAGGAAAAGGAAGCAAAGAGGAAGTCAGGATAGTGGAGATCCTTATGGAGATCCAGACTGCCCTTCTCCAAGGAAAAATCGCACACAATATCAAAGCAAGATTATCAAAAGATGATCAGAAACTCATCAAATCATACAACTTCCTGACTACGAAACCGATCGTCTACGCCATCAATATCGGACAAGATGATATCCCACGCGCACACGAGATAGCGAATGAATTCATGATAAAGCTAGAAAGTCCGGTCTGTATCGTCTGTGCAAAACTGGAATCAGAGATGATGGATATGAGCAATGAAGACAAAGACGAATTCATCAGAGAATTGCTAGATATGGATAAAGTAACCCATATTCCGACATTGGATGATCTTATCAAACTAGGATTTGAAAAAGTGGGACTGATGTACTATTTCACTACGGGAGAAATAGAGACAAGATCTTGGACCACACCTATCGGATCTACTGCTCCACAGGCAGCAGGAGCCATCCATACTGACTTTGAAAAATGATTCATCAAAGCTGAAGTGGTCAAATATAATGATTTGGTAGCACAAGGTTCTTGGGTCAAAGCCAAGGAAAAATGACTTGTAAAATTGGAAGGAAAGGAGTATATAGTACAGGATGGTGATTGCATCATCTTCAAATTCAATGTATAAGAGGGCTACAAGAGGCAGAAGAGTACAAAAAAATATCTGAACAATCTCTTGACATTAATGAGCAAATTCTTATCACTTGGAAAGTGAATTTATGCCTAAAAAAATACTTCATTTTAATTAGCTAAATTAACCTCAATGAATTTTAACGTAAAAATGGACGACAAGAAACTCAAGGTGGATATTGAGAAAACAAACTTAAAGGACATTTTGATATATTGTAAACCAAAGGAAAGATTGGTGCTTATGAAGAAATTCGGTCTCGATGGATCAAAAGAGACGCCTCTCCAAAGAATTGGAAAGGAATATTCCTTGACCAGAGAAAGAATCAGACAGATAGAAACTCAAGCATTGATGAGATTCAGAAGACTTATCGTAGGAAACGACACCTATATGGAAGTTCTTCAAGAAGCTAAAAAGATTCTTGATGTTCATGGAGGGTTGCTTCTAGAAGATATATTGATCTCTAAACTCGTAAACAAGAATATATTTAAATTTTCTAAACAAGAACTTAAATTAATTCTCGTTTCTGACTTCGACGTTACCTACCTCAAAAGAAATAAATATTTGAACAAAGCATTCTACCTCGAACCATTATACGAAGATCTTTTGACTAAGATGGTGCTTACCATCAGTTCTTACTTTGAAAAAAGAGCTAAGAGCCAAGACTTGTACGAATTCATCGGATGGATGAAAGAAAATTTCGCAAAAGACTACAAAGATGTCCATTATATGAAAAACGATCTTTTCTACGTAAACTTCTTTGATTCTATCAGAGAGATAAACGTATTTGATGGAAAAGTAGGATTACCTACATTTGCTGATGTAAATCCAAAGACTATCAAATTGAAGATTCTTTACACTATGAGAAGGATCAATAAACCAGTTCATTACCAGGAGCTTCCATCAAAGATCATGGAACGATTCCCAGCAAAAGCTATCAAGATCAACACAGTTCACAACGAATTAGTAAAAAATAACGATCTCTTCGTAAATCTCGGACTTGGAATCTACGGACTCAAAGAACGGTGATATGAAGGAGGTATGGTAAAAGAAATCTTAGTAAGGATATTTGAAAGAAACGACAGAGCTATGAATGTTAAGGAACTTTGCAAAGAGATGTTAAAAGAGAAAATGGTAAGTCCTAACACCGTTATGTTAAATCTTCAAAAATACAAGGATCTTTTCAAGAGAGTAGAAAAAGGAGTATACGAACTTGTAAAATCATCTAAAAAATAATTATCAACCCCGTCCTTCAGGGCGAGGAAATACATAGAGACTCTGCTTCACGGCAGGGTTTTTTGTTTATTTTATTTTGTTTTGTCCTCCTTTGTAAAGGAGGGGTGGTGCGAAGCACAGGAGGATTTAAAAAATATTTAAAAAAAACTACGGAATACCCGTAGCTAAATATTTCTTTTCATTCCATATACGGATACATCCCAATATACAGGCACCTATCACCAATAAAAAAAAGGTAATAATAATTAAGAATAATTCAAATTTTTCATTAATTTTTGCATAAAACTTTCTCATAATTTTTTAAGATTTTTTTGTTTGGGTAGAAAACATAGTGATTCAGAAAACAATTTCAAGCAAAATCCTCGCACTACCAATCAAACTTGCAATTTATGTAGCATAATTTACATTTATTCTGTTTTCTAAATTCTATTTTCTAAATTCTAAATTCTTCTTCATGTTCACCACCGATATCAGCAAAATTCCAATCAATGCCTGAGTTTACCTGTTCAAAGACAGAAAATGAACTATTTTGTATATCGGAAAAGCAAAAAATCTCCAAAAAAGGCTCTGACAATACTTTGCACCCAACTCGCTCCGAAAACAAGAGATGCTGGAAAAAGCGGATAAAGTCGATTTTCTTACCGTAAAAAACCAAAGCGAAGCGCTCTATCTTGAAGATAATCTGATCAAACAACATCAGCCGGAATATAACAACCTCCTCAAAGCGGATAATAGCTATGTATATATCAAAATAACGAAAGAATCCTTTCCTCAGATTTTCCTGACAAGGAAAAAACTCAACGATAATGCGCTCTACATCGGGCCAAAAAATGATACCATCCAGCTCAAAAAGTTTTTGCAGTATATGAGACAGATATTGAAATTCAGAGGCTGTAAAAACACCCAATTCAGACAATGAAAATTATGCTCCGATTACTACTTTTGACTCTGCCGTGGCCGATGCAAATTAGCTAAAGAGCAAATGTCCTCCTTGAGAAAGGAGGGGGACCACGAAGTGGTGGAGGATTTAAAGAAAGACTATCAAGACATCATAGCAATCATCACCTCATTTTTCAAAGGAAACACAAAACCCATAGAAGAAGAGATCTACCATCAGATCGAAGAAGCGATCATCCACGAAAACTTTGAATGGGCTGCACAACTGAGGGATATCTACCAATCTTTGCAATGATTCGTAGAAAAGCAGAATGTCGTCCTTCCAGAAAGAAAGGACGGATATCTCGCACTTATGAAACCTATCGGAACCCATTATATCTACACAGTACTGGTATTTACGCAAGGAAAACTGGTGGATATCATCACGAGCAAAGAGCAGCAGAGCGATATCGATGAAGACAGCCTCTATCTAGCCATCCAAAGGACATTTGGAGAAGCAAAGATGGAAAAAAATAAGAACGAGATCCAGATCACCAGCAAAAGCTTTGTTAAACTAGGAAAAACAGCCACCAAAGAGCTTTGGAAGCTAGGAGAGAACTTTTTGGAATCCTATATCATCACACAGACACTCCAGGAAGAAAGCACATTTATCAACGATATGTTCAAGACGCTCACCACAAGATATGGACTCAAAAACATCCCGTACAGAATAGAATGCATCGATATCTCCCACCTCAGCGGTGGATGGACCAGCGGAGGACTTTCTTACTTCATGGCAGGACTCCCCTACAAAAAATGATACCGCAAATACAAGATCAAAGCCAAAAAATCCGATGATTACGAAGCACTCCAAGAACTCCTGGAACGCAGGCAAAAAAACTGATGAGAATTGCCAAATCTATTGGTTATTGATGGAGGAAAAGGTCAGCTAGGCGTAGTAAAAAAGCTCTGCAAAGAGTATCCCGAACGGAAAAAAATAGTCAGTCAGATTGATATTATTTCCTTAGGAAAAGGTGAAGCGAGAAAGAAATCAAACATATGAAAGACTAAAGTCCTCCTTGACTTGTCCTCCGCGAAGCCGGGGGAAAAAGGAGGGAAACCAAAGGGAGGATTTGGAGAGAAAATTTGAGAAATTATCTACCGCCTCGATGACAACCTCAAAATCCACGAAACAGCCATGGTCTACGACCAAGCCGATAAGATTCTATTAAAAGCTAGGGATGAGGCGCATAGATTCGCAAATTCCTATAGGAAGAAGCAAATGAGCCAAGAATGGAGATAAACCTGCCAAAAAATGCAGGTTTTTTTAATTCTCGAATATTTGACAAATAAATTTTTCTGAGTACTATTAGAGAGTAAAATAAATTTTTTACATATTAAGTATCTCCATGACATTAACCCAAAGTATCAACACAGCAGACAAAACAAAATCAGAAATGGTATTTGATACCTATGAAGACTTCAAAAAAGATAAGTCTATTCCACAAAAGTCTTTCATAAATTTCCAATCATATATCAAATCCAAAAATCTTGGTCTTCCTGCAGCACAGTTAGGAGATATTTTTGAAGATCTTGGAAATCCAAAGAAAAAACAGGAAATAATAGATAAACTTGAGAAAAAAACACCTGAAGTAGAAAAAACAGAACAACCGATAAAAAAATTAAATGAATATACCAAAGAAGAACTAGAAAATGAATCAGCAGAAACAATCAAAAAAATCGTAACCAAAGATTTAGCTGAAAAAGCGATGGATGATGCAAAAAAAGGTGATAAGTTAGATATAAAGCAAGGAAAAGAAGATCTTATCGCAAAATATACAGCACTGCTTGATGAAAAAAATATCCTAGAAAAACAGAATAAGAAACTCAAAGAGGTCGTATTTGATAAAACAGAGCTTATCATCAGTCCTAGAGAATACTTGAAACGTTTAAGACTTAGTAACATGAGTGAAAGAATTGAAAAATTAAAAAAAACCGATTATCCAAAATCTGCAGTCATTTATTTTATGTCGATGATGAAATTCCGAGATGGAGGAAGAGTTTGAGCAGCTATCAATAGAGGTATGGTAAAAATAAATTCTGGAGCATTCCTTACAAAATCAGCAGGCGGACTCAATGTAGAAAATATCAAAACAGAGATGAAAACATGTTTAGAAAGGTTTTCACCAAAAGAGAGCGATTCCAAAAAAGTGAAACTTATGAAAGAATTGCTGTATGGAGAAGTCAAAACAGCTACCAATACCTATCTCGACAATATCATTAAAAACAACAAGATTTAATTTTTATCTTTTATACCCACAAAAAAAATGATTTCAAGACTTTCAGAAGCGAGTAAATATCTTCAAGAGAAAATAAATGATCTTTCAAAAGATAAGGTAATGCCAGAGGTCATAGACACTATCTTAGAAGAGAGATTTATGGAAAAGATAGAACCTCTCCTTACACAAGAAGATCTGAAAATGATCAGAGACAATGAAGATGATGAAAAATTCGCTGAGAATTACATGATACATAAAGTACGTAATTATCAGACATTACTTGAAGAGACCGTAAAAGAAATAGTGACAGAATACATTACAGAACAAGAATAAATCCTTTTATTTTATTTAAAAAAACAAAAAAAATGAACAAAATCAACAAAGTGAGTAACATCCAACAAGCAACAGATTATGTATATACTGAGCTCCAAAAGCTCAATCCTGAAATCCAAAGGGATGATGTATATGAGACCATCATGGACGAAATTATAGAATCAGTAGAATTCATCCTGACGGATAACGACATGACCTTTTTAGAAGATAATTCAGAAGATCCCATAGCTATGGATGAATATCTTCAAAGAAAAATTCCTGATTATCACGATCTTATCAACGAAATCGCAAATGATATGGTAGGTGAAGTGATTGTAGGAGAAGAAGATGAAGATATTTAATTTCCTATGTGATAAAAAAAAACACAGATACACTTTATACTCTCATATCTTATCATGGCAAGCAATCTCAAATGACAAGTAAACCTAGCAAAAAACAGAGCTCAAGAGCTCATGGATTTTAACAATGCTGCGGCGAGCAATAAGTCAGACCAAATCCTCTCTATCCTAGAAGCAGGAGAAGGTTCTTCTATTGCAAGAGATCAATTGGATCAGTTTTTGCACAATTATATAGAATTACAAGGTCATACGCCTACATATAATCGAGCGGCATTGAGACAATGTCTGAGTATCAAAGAAAAAGTAGCGCTTATCGCTGCCGAAATGTACATAAATACAACAGGAGTAAATCCAACTAGCATCGAAGACATTCGTGATGTTGAAATGAGGATAACATTGGATGAAACTATCAGACATATAGAAGAAGAGCTTATCAACAACAGAGATTTTACAGAATCCTGGATTTTACGCAATGCTGCGATGAATAGATTTCAATGTGAACTTTCTGTATCTGAAACAAATGAACTCAATGAAATCGGGAAAAAGACAAAAGAGCTATGCACAACAAATGGCCTAGATGCATTAGCAGAATCCACACATTTCACCAACGAATCTGATGCCCAAAAAATCATGAAATTATCAGATATCTTACGCCAGATAAGTGCAAGCGGAGTAGTCGTAAATGATACTGTCCTCAAAGGATTTGAAAAATTCGACAAAAAGATAGAACCCTTGAGAACTCTGGACAAACATTACGAACATGTGACCAAGACACTCAATATGCTTCATAGAGTCGCGCAAAAAGGATATCATGCAGCGATCAAGCCTCAACAGCAAAAAAAACTTGATGAAGTTCTCGCAAAGACAGATATGCTCAAAACCGTAAATGATGCCTTTACTAATTTTAATACCGTAGATAATTTCAGCAAAAATGAAGAGCATGGGTTTTTAGAAAATCTTCTTGCTCAGATAAAAGCCAGTCCAAAATATAAAGAGACATTATCTAGCATATCCATCAGTGATGCAGAATTCAATGAACGGTTTATTTCTTCCTCTGCATTTGCACTTATGGAGAGAGCAAGACTAGGTCTTCATAGCCAAAAATGAGTAGCATTTGGTGCAAAGATGAAAGATTTTGAAGCGGATACCCAATCACGAAGAGGACTCGTCAGAAGAAGGTTATTTGATATCGCAGAGAGGATGGCAGGTAACAATTTTTGATCAGAAACAGACTTTCAGACAGCAAACAGCTATTTCAATAAATTCAAAGATTTGTTTTTTGCAAAAGAAGAAGATAATTATAGGAACGCACCAAATGCTGGCGCACAAAATCATTATGATAAGATGGCAAATGTGGTATCTGCATTAGTGAGACGCAGAGTACCGGCATTAGCGAGTGGTGATAGGATCAGAAGATGATCAGCAGGTCGTGTAGTCTACAAATTTATAGAAAATGCTCTCAAAGGCAAAGAGAGAGGCATATATGAATGGATAAGAAGAATGCGGCACAACGCTGATGATGCAACCGTCGTAGCTATGGTCATCATGGCACAAAATGAAGCGACCAATCAAGTATTTTATCAGGATCAAGATAAGACAAAAAAAGCAGATAACTTTCGAGGTAAACTCTGGAACAAAATCTCTTTTGCTGAAAACGGAAGAGCGGCTATCAGGGATAAGATAAGCCCAACCGTAAATAAAGCTTTGACGTTCACGGAGGAAGCAGTCAAAAAATGACTTCAACTCAGCGCAGGAGTAGCAAAAGTAGGAAACAAAATAGCATCCCAAACAACGAGAGGATTTACACGAGGATTAGGAAAAATCACAGGAAAATATAATGCTATGATAGAAAAATGAGGATACAAACGATGGAAGACACCATTGTATCTTCCGTATATATTATCAAAACCAGGAGAAGCAGGTCTCAAATTAATAAACCAAGGAGCAACCTATACCAACGAGCATGGAAGCGCAGGCATAGATAAAGTCAAAGAAGTGACAGGACAAGGCTATGATGAAGCAAAAAAATTAGTAGGAAAAGCAACAGGAGAAGAGACGAATTATCTCTTCCAAGGATTAACAAAAGCGACAGAAGAAGCGACTTCATTGGTAGGGAAAACGGTATCAGCAAGCGGACAACGAATCTATGATTCTTATGATACAGAACAAAGAAGATGAATTCTGGGAGCATTTTACGGTGCAGCTCAAGAACAGAAAGGATTAGAAGATTTGATGCAATCCTCAGAACTCGGAGAGATGCTCAATCTCAAAGAAAGAGGACCATATCTTTTTGATAAGGATGGAAGGATTGTCATTACTGAATGAATTAAAGAAAAATATCCAGAAGACCAAACCTGAGAAAAAAATATCAAAAAAGATGTTCTAGGCAAGAAACATGATGAAATTCAACAACAATTCAATGCATTCTTGGAAGATTTAAGAAAGAAATATGAAGCATTAGATATTAAAATGGATAATCATACTCCAGGTAGCCCAGAATATGAAGCTGTTGCCAATCAATTGAAAAGTCTGACAAATACTATGGATACATGGAATGACGAAAAATCAGATATAAATGATATTATGCTAATTATCCAACAAGTTGCTATAGGAGCAATCACTGATGATGAAATCTTTAATACTGAAATTTCAAACAGAGTCTCAGCGATTAATACAAAATTAACTGATGGTGAAAACCTTGTCGATAACGAAGACATTGTACATCTAGGATATAAACAACAAATAAAAAAGATAAATGAAGAAATCAACAAAAAAAATTTAGAAAAAAAAGAGATAGATGACAAACTATCGAGTATTCCAAAGAAAGATGCTTCATCATTAAGTTTACGCAGTAAAAAAGGAGATAATGAGATAAAAATTAAAGATAAAAAGAAAGAAAGAACGATAAAACAAAGTGAATTAGGAACGATAAAATCAGATATAGAGGGTCTTACAGAAAACAACAATCAACTAAAAAAAGAAAAAACAAATAAAGAAAACAGACTATCAGAACTCAGAGAAAAACAAACAAGCTTTGGACTAGCACTAGCTGAATTTAAGGCAGCAGAAAATAAATTAAAAGATGATCCAACAAATAAAGAATTAAAAGATGAGAGGAGAAAAACAAAAGAGAAATTAGACAAGGCAAATTCTATTTTTTGAGGAGCAATAGATCCTGCAGAAGTACTTGTTTTTATAGAAAGTAAGGAAAAAAGGATTAAAGATGATCAAGATACCATTACCAAAAATATAAAGGACATTACAAATTTAAAAACATTAGAAAATGCAAAAAATTGAGAAATTGAAGATTTAAACGATGAAATAAATAAACTCAAATTAGAACATGAAGAACTTCATAAAAAATTATTAGGAAGATGAGATGATGATAAATCGCGAACAGAATATGATAATGAAAAAATGGAAATAGAACAAAAAATAGCTATTTTAGAAGCAAAAAAATGAGAATTTACCCAAAAAATAACAAAACAAGATGAAAAAAATAAGGTATATCGCAAACTCCACAGACGAGGAAAAAAAGTAGAAAATTTGGCAAAAACTTTAGCCGATATTCATGCCAATGCTGGGCTTAACGATAAAGAAAAATCCAAACTCTGTATCAAAACAATCAAAGGATGCGACATTGATTTTGAACTTAAAAAAGAGATATCAGCAAAATTTGATCGAGATACTTTATCAGCTATACAAAAAAAAGAAATGGCAGACTTATTTGGTCAAAAAAACAATCCTGTAGAGACTACAACATAATATATCTTTATTATTACAACAATAAAATCATTAGAAACAATATAACTTTATATCTTAAAATAAAACATGGTAGACAACATCGAAGACGCTGATTATGAAATCATCCCCTCTCCATCAAACAAAACCAATGCTTGATTATGAAAATATATCAAAGCGCATATTTTGTGAGCGATGGAAGGATTGAGAAGCAAAACCCTCAATAAACAAGTTAACAATCAGCAGAAAAGATTGGAAAACGATATCATAGATATCATATTAGAACTGGCTTCTAGTATAAGCATCACAGATGCTGATATTGTTGATATCCAAAAAGAAAAACGATTTCTATGACTCTCTGCAGAAGAACAAAAGAGATTATTAGACAATCTGCAAAAATGAGCACATAAAAATGCGGCAGAAGAAGCAAAAAAACAAAAAAAAGAAGAAGATTCTGAAAAATTAAACGCAGCAGAAGAAGCAAGAAAAGAGAAAAAGAAAGAAGATTTTGAAAAATTAAAAAATAAACGGATGAAAATGATAAATCAAATCAATGAATTATTAGAAAAAGCAGAACAGGACCTTATAGATGGGAAATACTATGATGCAATCTCCCAAGCAAAAGAAGCGAAAGAGGAAATTGAATATAATAAAGAATGGCTCTTAGGCTTGCAGACTCTACTCAATAATACCTTATTCAAGATCAAAAAGATGAAAGAGATATTTTCCAAAAACAAAAGCAATATGACGACACGATGCCTGCCAGAAGGGATTGATACCATATTGAAACAAAAAGAGAAATTAGCAGAAGCTATCATCGGAGAAGCTCAAGCAGCACTCAAAAAAGATACAAAAAAAAGGATTGAAAATTTAGCGCATCCGCAAGAAGTCACTCAAAACATCATAGGAACTCGAAAACCTCATTATCAAGGAAGTCTGATTGTATCCCTTAGCAATGGAGTACAAACGCTTCTTGTCAAAAACAGAATACCAAAAAAAAATCTGCTCATCGTACAGCAAACAGATGGAAAACGTTTACGAACGATTTTTAATACAGATGGCGAACCGGTAATTCCAGTATACATTAAATCAGGATATAGAATTACAGGAGATAAGATATTTTATAAGACAAAAGATGACGAACCAGAAACAGAAGGTTCTTTATCGTAAAAAATTGCTACTCCATACCAGCACTTTATCTTGTTTTTTATACCTGAATACCTACCCTCAAATCAATCTTTTACTTATACAGAAAAAAATGATTGATACAGATTATTTCATCGAAAACATGATAATGAAGGCTATGCCTGATATTGACGATGAAGGACTCGAGATGATGATAGAAGATACCAAACCGGTACTGTATGATCGAGTGATGACCCATATCGTAGGACAGATAAAGGAAGAAGACGGACAATGATTTTTGGATAAGCTAGAAGCAGAAGGAGTCACTCCAGAAGTCGCAGATTACCTCAAATCCAAGATCCCAAATTTCCAAGAATTTTTGGAAAAGACATATGATGAATTTGAAACCATGTACCTCAAAGAGCTCAAAAACTTTGAAAAAGAATTCCCACCTGAGGATTTCAAAGAAGAAAACTAAAAGACTAGTGAACAGTTAACAACTAACAGTAAACAGTTGTTGTTAATTTTTCAAGCGTATCTCCACCACGGCGGACAGGCTCGCAATGACAAAGCATAAGAGATATCTAAATAGAGGAAAAGATTAGTAGATAAAATCCATCTGCTAATTTTTTTTATGATAAAAAAAACTTTATCACCCCCAGATGCATGCCACGAGATAGTAATCTAACCCCAAATGAAATAACCAACCAAAACGAGCCGAAATGGGGACCGCCCCGGTGGTTACCGGGGTGGGTTTGAGGTGAGTCAGAAGGTCATGCGAATTTGAAATATTTGTCCTGAGTACTGCATCTGGAAAGGAGTTTTGCATACTGGCGCCTGTCCCGCACGAAGCTGCGGGAATCTCCAAAAGTATGTCTCCGAAGGAAAAAAAATATATAAGATTTAAAATATTTTATTTCCTGTCTGCGAAGCAAAAAAACATACAAAAAAAAGAACCCCTTAAAAAGGAGTTCCTATAGAAAGATTAGAGAGAGCCTTATGCTCTCATTTGATGTTCATGATCAACCTCATTATTTGGAGTTTGTTCACCAAAAGCAACTTGCTCATAATGTTCTCCAGCAAAAAAAACAATTTTTCCATCCTTTTTCAATACCGTTCCATGTTTTCCCATGGGTGAAAAAAATTCCAAAGTATAATCCGGATACGGATCTCCTTCAATCTTAACTTTTTCCAAATAACAGACATCAGATGAGATATGCAAAGATTTTTTGCACTCAGGACATTTGATGATCAAAGCAGTACCTTGCGGGATGTTTACATTCATTCTTGTCGTGTAATCACTGATTGTTTTAGATAAAAAAATAGTCCTCTCATTTCCACTTGGAAGTACGAGAAGAAATTCTATTTCTTCACCTTTACATACATTCGCCAAACATTTTGGACAATGCGCTTTTTGTACAATTTTGTTTTGTTGCATTTGATTTGATATTAAGGGGGGTTTATATGTGTTTATAGACAACAGAGTATGCAAAAACCCACACGGATTTCAAGATATTTTTATATAAAAAAAATCCATCGTTTTTCACTTTTCATTTATCCTCCGCGAAGCCGGGGGACTATTAGTTGTTAGTTAATTTTTTAAGCGTAAACATTCACTTTAGAAAATTGAAAGGGAATCATAAATAAAGAAGCAGTCAATGCTCTTTTGGTTCTTTATAAGATGTCCGAGCTGTGTACATTCTAGAAAAACAAGCTGAATGGTATAGCGAGTTTTATAAAGAACTAGACCTCTTTGGTGACTTTCTGGGTCAATGCCAGAAAGTTACTCTCCGAAGGAAAAAAAA
>CAZBWN010000020.1:0-2478 GCA_964495905.1 uncultured Candidatus Peribacteria bacterium | reverse complement strand
ACATATCCACGCAGCCATATTTCCATATCACGTCTTATTTACCTCAAACGGAGTAACAGCACAAGGAGTGCTGAGATGAATGATGATGCAATATTTTTTTCACTTCACATATTCCAAAATCTCTGGGAGAATGATTGCCGTTCAGATATCTGCATAACTATATTTTTTGAGGATATTCTGTCTTTTCTCTTCATCCAGATCAGCGAATTGTTCCACTTTGGAAACCGTCGCCTGCACGCTTACAGGTGAACCAGAATCTTTGAAATACACCACATCACCCGTCTTGATCTTATCCCAAGGAGCGCTTTTATTCATATATCGGCGAGTCTCGATGGTCTTTTGGCCAGCGAGTATCTTTTGAGTGAGTCACCAGGATTTTTTCATGATAGCGAGATGATCCATGATTATTTCTTATATAAAAATATACTTGGCTTCCCATGTTTATCTTTGATCACTTCATAGGGCTTATGCACAGCAAATTGGAATGAATTGGAAATGATTATAGCATGAGAATGCATATGTTTAAAAATCCATGATTCAATCTCTGCCATCTGATTGGGAAGAAGATACACATAAATATAATCGTAACGTCCAAGATCAGCCTGAGAAAAATTTTTCTTATAAAGATGTAGTTTGTTATATGATAAGATACGATTAATCAGCTTTCCATAGAGATAGGGAAATTTTTTAAGTTCATACCCATCACATTGCAGTCCAAATGTATCAGCAAAAAATCTCATCGCTTTTCCATCACCGCATCATAAGTCCACAAGCTTCTTTCAGCGAACAAGTTTCAAATGAGTTTTCATCAAACGGATATGCCTATCAAATGATGGCACATACATTGCAGACTTATCTTTCTTAAACATAAAAGCGAATAATCCGTAGATTATCCGCAATGAAAAAAACATGATAGCAACCAACAAAAGCAACAAAACAATTTGTTTGAAAATCATATAATAATTTAATGAAAAATTAAAAATGAATAATTAAAAATGTAGGAATTTTATTTTATTAGATAAGAAGATTCCGTCATTATTCATTCTTCACTATTCATTATTCATTATTTTTATTTGTGATGTGGATTCTCTATCACAACACCTTTTCCTTTACTGATAAACGCTCATCGTTCTGCTCTGAGCAATACCCTATATTGCCAAGCATATTGGCATACGCTGAATACAGTAGTAGTAACGATATAAAGACCTACACCCGTTTGCATGCTGTATACAAATGAACCGATCATAAAGACAAGGAAGATATTCATGAATCACATCATCTTTCCCATATCAGGTGTTTTTTGTCCTGGTACAGTCGGTGTAGCAGGTTTAGCAAGCGTAGTAAGTTTAGTCTGTAAGTACGTAAATACCGCAGCGAGAACCGTAAGTAATATATTTTTTGTACCCAAAAGATCCATACCAAGGAAATGAGTATTGATGACTCCATTTTTGAGTGCATCAGATTCTACAAAACGAGCTCCGAAACTATTGAAGAAGCTATACAACCGTTCTTGTGGTATAGTAGCGGCAGCCATATGTCTGATAACATAGTACAATCCGATAAAAACCGGTATCTGGATAAGCATCTGAAGACATCCTGTCAATGCTCCTTTTCCATCAGTCTTGAAGACTTTCATAGTCTCTTCAGATAATTTTTTTGGATCATCTTTATATTTTTCTTGGATTTCAGTAAGCTTTGGTTGAAGCGCTCACATACCTTTTTGCATATCATTGCCGGCAAGCGTCTGTTTGACCATAAGCAATCTGATAGTCACCGTCAACAACACGATAGCCACACCAAGATTACCACCAAAAATAGCGAGAAATATCGCCAAGATATTAAAAATCGGACGATACAAAATTTCTGTAAACAACATTCACAACATATGAAAAAATTTTTATATAATAAAATTTTTAGAAAGTATAGAGTATTAAGATATAAGTATCAAGATTTGTCTTATTACTTGCTACTTGATACTTGCTACTAGTGTTACATCGTCATAACCTCTTCAGCCTTATTTTTGATGAGTGTATCGATTTTTTCATTCATGGTTTTGACCAAGGCATCAATTTCTTTTTCATTTCTTTTGCTTTCATCTTCACCGATACCCTTGGCATCAAAAGTAGCTTTATTGTCTTTCATAGCTTCTTGTCTTGCCATTCTAATACGACCCTTCATTTCTTCACCCATACCCTTTACTTGTTTAGCGATCTCTGCTCTTCTGTCTTGAGTCAATGCAGGAATTTTAACGATGATATAGCTTCCTTCATTTTGCGGAGTCAATCATGCATTAGCATCGTAAATAGCCTTTTCTACATGCTTAAGTTCATTTTTATCTCGTGGTTCGATCTTGATGGTTTGTGCATCCATGATAGTGACATGGGCGACTTGAGGGACTTTCATAGGTCCATATGATGCTTCTACAGTGATATTTTCTACTAAACCAGCTGAAGCTCTTCCAACTTGTAAAGCTTTGAG
>CAZBWN010000019.1:0-2774 GCA_964495905.1 uncultured Candidatus Peribacteria bacterium | reverse complement strand
CATCAAACGTTTGTGGACGATATTTGTTCGCTAAAGACATACGAAATAAACTAACAGTTAAAAACTAATAACTAACAATTGGTATCGCGAGTGTAGTTATTACTTGTAATTTTTCAATTGGAAAACCTTGGAAATAATTATTGGCTTTGTATTACAAAAACAATATATTTTGCTAGATTTATCACATAAAAATTTGAATTTTATATCTGACTCACCTATGATCCTTCTTAAAAAATATCTCAACAAAATTCTACTGCCATTTTTTGGTGTTTCTCTATTTTTTCTTTTGTTGGTAGGTCCTTTGCTGTATTATTCATTTTCTCCGAGTTTTTATGTTGCTCATGGGGTGAAGAATAATCTTGTATCATCAAACCAACAAATGAATTATGTCCAGAATGTATATGAGTTCATCCAATGAAAATCTTCTTTAGATCCTGTATTCACTTTGGCTGAGAAAAGCCATCTTGAGGATGTCAGGCAGATATTCCATGTGTTGTTTGTCTCTGCGATCATTGCATCAATCATTTTCTTGCTTATATTGCTTATCTTTATTTTGCAGAAGAAAATCTCTTTTATTATCAAATGATTTTTTCGGGGTTCGTTAAGTGCTTTTCTTTTTCTTCTTGTGTTGCTTCTAGCTATGTATTTTGATTTTCAGACCGTATTTATCCTTTTCCATCAGCTATTTTTCCCTCAGGGTAACTGGTCTTTTGATCAGTCAAGTGTGATGATCAACTTATTTCCTTTGGATTTCTTTGAGTCACTATCTGTAAGGATTTTCTTGGTGAGCATCAGTCTTTCTGTGCTGGTGTTTATTCTTGATATTTTTGGAAAAAAGATATTGGAGAAAAAATAAATGAAAAAACCTGCAATTTCTTGCAGATTTTTTTTTATTACATCTCAATTTATTTTCCTCTTGGTCTAGGTGGGTAGTCTTTTTTAGCTCCCACGTCTTTTCTAGCTGGGAAGTTTCCCTTAGGTCCGAATTCTTTCTTTGCATAACTCGGTCATTCTTTTTTTGCGTATGTTGGTCTGTCTCAGAATTCTTTTCTCGGTGGAAATTCTCTCTTTGGAAAACTAGATCATTCTCTTTTAGGATAACTAGAACCTGTAGAAGAACCTTCTCTTCTTGGATATGAGGGTCTATCTCCAAACTCTTTTCTTGGTGGAAATTCTCTCCTAGGATAACTAGAACCACTAGATCCCTCTCTTCTTGGATAAGACGGTCTTCCTCAGTCTCTTCCTCCTGCATACGGTCTTCTTGGTCCTCTATCATCTCCTCCTGTACTTTCTTTTGCCCTATTTATGATATCTTTTTTTCCGTTGATAGTCTTTTTGGCAAATGAGCTGGTGATGATTTCAGCATTTCCTGGTGATACGCTGATAAATGAAAAGTCATCCATCATCTTCATATCATCGATATCTCTTCCTTGTACTCCAGATTCCTGGGTGATCAATTCCAAAAGCGAACGTGCAGTATATCCTTCTTTTCTTCCTAATGCTACGAAAAGTCTTGTCTGTCCTCCTGCTCCTCATTTGTTTGCAAATCTATTCTCTTTTGTCTGTTCTACGATTTCACGGTATTTGCTGAGATCAAAATCGCTTTCATAATGCATCTTCAAGAGTGCAGCTACTACATCACGAGGATTGGCACTTTCTATTAACGTATCAGCGACTTCTATATAATTTTTATGACTTTCTTTTCCGAGCACTCCTTGGATAGCTTCATTCAATCTATATTTTTTCTTTTCGATCACTCCTTTGACATCAGGGATTATACCTTTTTTGATATCAACTTTGCTCACTTTTTTGAGATATGCCATTTTGCTATATTCTCTTCCTGTGATGAAGGTGATTGCTGTTCCTGCTTTTCCTGCTCTTCCTGTCCTTCCTATTCTATGCGTATATCTTTCAGCGTTTTGCGGTATCGCATAATTGATGACATGCGTTACGTCATTTACATCTATTCCTCTTGCTGCGATATCTGTCGCTACAAGTACGTTAACTTTTTTGTCTTTGAAGCGTTGGAGAAAATGCTCTCTTTGTTTCTGTGCGAGATCGCCATGAAGACCTTCTGCACTGTATCATTCATCATTAAGTTTTGACACTAAACCATCGACATCCGCTTTTGTATGACAAAATACGATACCATAAAAATTCGGTTCTGTATCCATGATCCTGCGAAGCAATTCAAACTTGTCTCTTTCTCCTACTTCAAAATATATTTGTTCTGTATTCTCTCCTGTTGTGTCTTTGTTTTCAACTGCAATCAATTCATATTCACCGATATATTTTTTTGCGATTTTGAGGATGTCTTTGGACATCGTTGCTGAAAATAACAATACTTGTTTTTCTGGTTTGGTCTCTTTGAAAATCGTTTCGATGTCGTCCACAAATCCCATATCCAACATCTCATCCGCTTCATCAAGGATGAAAGAAGAGATATTTCTCAGATCTAATGTTTTGCGTTTGAGGTGATCCATGATCCTTCCTGGTGTCCCTACGAGGATATCTATCCCTCTTTTGAGCGCTCTGTGTTGGATTTCATAGGATTGTTTTCCATAGATCGCCATGATTTTGAGACCTTTGTTTCCTTGGAGTGAGTCTATCTCTTCTGCAATCTGTGTTGCAAGTTCTCTTGTAGGAGCTAGGATAAGTGCCTGCACTTTATTTCCTGGCGTCAATTTCTCTATCAAAGGAATTCCAAAAGCTGCAGTTTTTCCTGTACCGGTAGCTGCTTGTCCTATGACATTCTTTTCTCCTTTGAGCAAGAG
>CAZBWN010000018.1:0-6499 GCA_964495905.1 uncultured Candidatus Peribacteria bacterium | reverse complement strand
TCGGAGACATACTTTTGGCATTGACCCAAAAGTATGCAAAAGGTCTAGTTCTTTATAAAACTCGCTACACCATTCAGTTTGCTTTTTTAGAATGTATCCGGCTCAGACATCTTATAAAGAACCAAAGAGCATTGACTGTTTCTTCATTTACGATTCCCTTTCATTTTTTAAAAATAGGCATTTATCATTTTTTTTATTTGCATTAAAAAAAAACATCACCGAAAACGGTGATGAGTGGGTAATGTATAAGAGTGGTTTTTTATTCCTGTCTTTTTGGGATAGGGATCTGTTTTTCCAAGGAAAAAATAACTTTCTTGGGATTTTTTGTCTTTAGGACCCGTTGCTTTTGTTTTCTTTTGGGGTGACTATAGCCAACTCCTGGTTTGTTGGGTTCTGTGGGAATCCAATTTTTGTAGATTGCATACCAGCCTCCTCTTAGGGGTTTTGCTGTATAGGTGATTGTGTTTTCTTCCATAGTGATATATTTTATTTTTGGTTTATTTATTTTAAGCAAAAAGATCATTTTCTGTGATTTCTTTTCGTTTACCCTCTGGCAAATCTCATAGCATAGAATTTCCTATTTGCGATCTGTGAAGCTTTGTTACCTTATTATCTATTGCTTCCAGCATCCTTTTGATTTGATGGTATTTTCACTCATATATCGACAATATGATTTTTTTGTCAGAAATTTTTTGTACTTGTGCTGGCAATGTATGATACCCATCTTCTAAGACAACTCCAGCCTCTAAATTTTTGATATCATCATCTGAAATATTTTTTTCACTTTCCACTTCATATATTTTTATCATTTTCTTTTTTGGAGAAATAATACGATGGTTGAGATCACCGTCATTGGTGATCAATACAAGTCACGTAGTATCAGCGTCTAATCTTCCTGCGACATGAAGTGTTTCTTTGTATACACAATCATCGAGCAAGTCACGATAACTTTTATGTCTTCCTTCGGGAATATCGCTACACACATATCCTACAGGCTTATGAAGTATAATGACCACTACGGGCTTATAAGCAAATTTTTCTGCAGAACACTGAATGCTATCTCACTCATGAAGCAGATATCATTGGTCTTTTATGCTTTCATTATTTACTAGTATCTTTCAGCTTTTAAATATTTCTTTTGCTTGTCTTCTTGAAAGCAATCAGAGACTGGCAAGATATTTGTCTATTCTCATGCTGTATATCTAAATAAATTACAATCCAGGAACTGCATTTTTTTACCCCACCCTAACCCTCCCCATTTCATGGAGAGGGAACTATGCCCCTCTCTACGCAGTGGAGAGGGGAAAGGGGTGAGGTAACTTAAGATTTTTTTTATAAACTAGGCACTGGGAAATTTTTACAAAACTCTCTGACCTTATTTCTGAGTTCTGCTAACATTTCTTCATCATCCTTATTTTTGAATGCTTGGTCCATAAATTCAACTATTTTTGCTGTATCAGCTTCTTTGATGCCTCTTGTCGTCATCGCGGGGAGACCGATTCTGAGTCCCGATGGACGGAATGGCGGATTTGGATCGTCAGGGATTGTGGATTTTGAGGTTGAAATTCAGATTTTATCTAATGTCTTTTCTGCTACTGATCAGTCTAGTTCTGTTCATGAAAAATCAACAATGACCATATGGTTATCAGTTCCTCCGGTGATCAATTTGTAGCCACGGTTAGTGAGTTCTGAAGCTAATATCTGTGCGTTTTTGAGTGCTTGGGTTGCGTAGGCTTTGAAAGCTGGTGTCTGCGCTTCGTGCAAAGCGATTGCGATAGCTGCGATGGTGTTCATGTGCGGTCATCATTGCATACCTGGGAATACTGCTCTGTCGATTCTTGTCGGAATATTCTCTATCGTGTCTTCAGGTTTTTTGAGTGGATTGGAGACGATCCCTTTGCTGAGGATCAACGCTCCTCTCGGTCCTCTGAGTGATTTGTGCGTAGTCGTCATCATCACGTGGAATCCATAATCCAATGGATTTTTGAGTACTCCTGCAGCGATGAATCCTCCGATATGCGATACATCGGCAAATGCGATAGCTCAGACTTCCTTTGCTATCTCTACAAATTTTGCATAATCAAGCTCTCTTGGATATGCAGAAAATCCTGCCAAAATGATCTTGGGTTTATGTTGATGAGCCAATGCGCGAACCTGGTCAAAATCTATCTTTCCCTCTGCTGTTGTCTTGTATCTGATGAAGTTGAATACCTTGGAAAAAAATGTCACGGGTGCTCCATGCGTAAGATGTCCTCCATGGCTCAAATCCATCCCGAGAATCGTATCTCCTGGCTCCATAAGCGCTGAATATACGCATAAATTAGCTGCTGCACCGGACAATGCTTGTACGTTTGCATGGTCAGCATGAAAAATTTCTTTTGCTCTATCGATGGCGAGTTGTTCTATGATATCTGTATTTTCTTGTCCTCCATAATATCTGCGTCCAGGAAACCCTTCAGAATATTTGTTGGCAAATACTGAGGATTGTGCTTCAAGCACTGCAGGAGATTGGTAGTTCTCACTTGCGATAAGTTCCATCCCCTCTGACTGACGTTTCTGTTCGGCGAGAATCGCTGCGTAGATAGCTTGATCGCTATTTTGGATGTTTTGCATGGTTAACAAATATTAACAGATTAAAAGATTATTAACATAATTAAGATTATTAAAATTAAAATATTATTAATATTAAAAGATTTTGTGAACTCGTATATCAATCTTTTAATTTTCTAAATATTTTAATATTTTAATTTATATATGTATTTTAATTTATATATATATTTGGTTGGAGCTATCAAGCAAAGATGTTTTTTGTTATTGACAATTGTCAGCAAAACATTATATACATATAAAACAAAATAAGTCAAATCTAAATAAAAATGTATGACAAACTATCTAAGAAAAAATGGCAAAAAGGAACGTGAAAAATATGTTCCTATAACCGTAGAAATCAAAGTAAAAAGTATTCCGGATAATTTCCCAGCTTCATGTGGAAAAATGGTGGGTAAAACATATCCTGCCACTAAACATGAAGATCCCAGAGGAAATATCTGGTACAATATCCTCAAGGATTTGGTATTTGAAAAGGAGAAAAAAGAAAAAGTAGAAGCAAAAAAAGGAGAAGAAAAACAAGAAATAAAAAAAGAAGAAAAAAAACAAGAATTTGGAGTCGCCGGCATGGGCACCAGTTCTCAAGAAGACCTCTTTGGAAAAGGCAAAGAAGTTGAAGTACTCTGTGCACCTCCTCCGAAAGAGGTTGTAAAGAAAGTGTCTTTCAAAAACCGAACTTACATTCGGTTACATGCAAAATACTGTAGTAATTAACCAACATCCCGCGTTTCGCGGGATTTTTTTATATTTTAAAATTTCAAAAAAAAATATCGCCTCGCCAGCTGGACATTACTTTTTCCTTCGGAGATTTCTAAAAACGCTTCGCTGGACATACTTTTGGAGATCAAAAGTATGCAAAACTCCTTTCCAGATGCAGTACTCAGGACAAATGTTTCATATACGCATGACCTTCTGACTCACCTCAAACCCTCCCCCGGTAACCACCGGGGCGGTCCCCATTTCGGCTCGTTTTGGTTTACTTTTTCATTTACGAATTGCTCACTATCCCGTGGCATGCATCTGGGGGCTGGAACACTGTTTCTTCATTTACGATTCCCTTCCATTTTTTAAAAATGGGTGCCCCAAAAAAATAGAATAAAAAAAACCGGACGAAAAACGTCCGGGATTGTAGTACTATTTATTTCTTTTCTGTTGGCTCGATGAAAATCGCTAAGCCAGGTTTTAAGATTGTTGTGCAATATCCTATATAGAAGAGAAGGATGAAAAGCAGGTTTGTGAAATAATTCAATTCATTTTTTCCATCACTATCAGTGCATATGGGTTTGTATTCCAAACAATTAAGGAATTGTGAACTCGCATAAAACCGTCCTTGAAACTCCTCAAAAGGAATAATGATCTCGCCTTCATATTTTCCAGGTCTGAAATTCTTATTTCCATCGGGAGAGAAAGAAGGGCTCGTAAGGACTACTTTATTCATGTACTTTTGGTTGCTCATATTGATCTTGTTGAGCAATGCGAAGTGCGGGTAATTGGCTTCTGAAGAGAAGTCTTTCTCATTAAAATTGTTGATGTACATCACGATCACTCCTGTGTCTTTTTGCAGTGCATCAAAGAGCTGAGAACAAGTCGTAAAGTTGTTTATCCTCGCTTTGAGAGCTACTTTTCTTTGCAGGAAAATCTTGTTTAATGTCTCTTCCAGATCCCATGAAGTGACGCCTAATGTCGGGTCTCCTCCATATTCCAGGATCTCATCCTGAGTCATGATGATGCCATGTTTTACTAGCAACATCTGCATAGCTGCATGACCGCATGAAAACGGATATTCAGACCTATGATAGCTGAATTTTTCGGCTTTTGATTTCCTGTCCTCCATTGCGGGAGGGTAATCATTGAATCTTCTCATATGATGCCTGGGGTTATTTTTGATATACAGGAGTATACCGATGAGAGTAAGTCCACAAGCTAGAGAAGCTCCGATTACAGGTGAATAATATACGAACATACAAGGAATCACTACGGCAATGAGAATGAACAAGAAAGAAAAAAGCCCTATTGTAAGGACATATAAGTGTTTTGTTTTCATTTTTTTTTAAGTTTTTTTGGTGAGTTTTGTTTTGAAAGTGTATATGTATTTTGTTTGTAAAGTCAATTCTAAGGTAACGGGCAAGCTCGCAATTATTTATGCGAGCATCGCTAGGATTTCTTCTATATTTTTTCTTTCATTAGAGACTTTTGGGATTTTGTGTTGGCCACCCATCTTATTATTGCTTTTCATCCATGCATAAAACGTACCTTGCTTTACACAATGCACTATCGGGTCTCCAAGCACTTTTGTATCGTATCTTTCATCAAAATAATATGCATTATTATTGCTCAATTCTTTGTCCAATATCTTGGCAAATGCGTCATTGTCTTTTGGCGCTTTGGTGAATTCTATGATCCGCTCGTATGCCCCTCTGATATTTCCTCCTGAATACGTCACGGGTGCGAGCATATAATCTGTCGCTATCGTATCTGTTTTTTTGCAGGCTTCCAGCAATGCTTTGTCCGTATAATCAGATGTCACGCATTCCCCTACCACGTCAATATAATATTTTGTCCTTCCGGATATCTTGATCTTCCAAGGTTTCAAGTTGGTGAACTTGACGGTATCGCCCAGCACATATCTTCGTAATCCAGAATTGTTGGTGATCACGATCACATAATCTTTGTCTATCTCTACCTGTTGTAACGTCAATACTGTCGGTTTCTCTCTGCCATATTCTTCAAACGGGATGAATTCGTAGAATACGCCATGATTGGTGAATAAGAGCATATCATCTGCGAAGTTTGTGTCTTGGCATGCAAAAAATCCTTCGGATGCGTTGTATGCTTGATAGTATTTGACTTTATTTCCTGGAAATAATGCTTGAAGTTGTGGCTTATAAAGATCAATCGCCATCCCTCCTCGAAAGAATGCCTCAAAATTTGGCCGGACTTCCAAGATGTTTTTCTTGCCAGTATATTCCAACACCTTATAGAGAAAATTCCCTCCTCGCGAAGGCTGTCCGCTGATGAAGGTGATATTTTTGTTTACGGTCTCTTCTATGATGCATTGCGCTTTTTCATCCCGGTTTTCCATGTAGGATATCTCTGGTCTCGGCTCGCGGAAATGTTGTCCGATCCAGGGCGCTGTCTTCTGTAATATCGCCGAAATGAATCCGACATTTGATTCTCCCGTATACGGATTTTTGGTGAATCATCATCAGATGACGATCCCTTTTCCTTGGAAAAATTGCGTCCTCGGATTGTTTTTTACATACATGCCGAACACTTCCAGCCCTCATTTGAAATGCGATTCGTGGAGATTATCTTTTGTAATCGGGATGTATTTTGAGCTTCCTCAGGTCGTTCCTGATGAGGTGGCGAATCGGTCTACTTTGCCGGGGTAACAGATGTCTTTTTCTCACTTGAGCATATACATGATCCATGGCTCAAAATCCTTATAATGAGAAATAGGGACTATATTCTGAAAATCTTCGATGGTATCGATATACTTGAATCCATATTTCCTCCCAAAGACGGTATTCTTACATTTCTTTATCAAACCCGAAATTATCTTCTCCTGATTTTTGTAGGTAGGATGGTGAAGATGGGACTTGAGGATAAGATATGTTTTGATGAGCTTATTTACGACACGCTTGGGACCGCTTAGGGGATTGATCATACTAAATGACAACTAACAACTAAAAACGGGTTAATAGATTATGTTTTTGTTGAGGCTTTTTTTTATACAATGAAGTTATAAATGCAAGAAGGAAATTATTGGGTGTTAGGATATTTTTTTCGCTATTTTTCTTATTCCTTTTTTTTAAAAACGCTTCGCTGGACATACTTTTGGAGGTTCCCGTGGCATGCATCTGGGGGTACTACTGCTTATTCATTTACGATT
>CAZBWN010000017.1:0-6780 GCA_964495905.1 uncultured Candidatus Peribacteria bacterium | reverse complement strand
TTCAAAAACGAAAAAGATCTCAAAGACCTTGGATATGTCGTGAGCTCATATAGGACAAGAATCAATAATGATGTTGACTGGAGAAAAAATAATATCTCTATCTCGTACCGAAATATCGGTAATGTCAGAGTCTTAAATACTCAGCAACAACTTTCTTTTATGGATGAGGTCCATTATGATCCCGCTATCAAATGGAAACGTGATACGGTCTCCGGTCTCGCTATCATGTGAGGAGGGATTACGAGCGTAAAAGGTTGAGGAATCTGTGGTGCCTCTCGAGGTATCAATAGCGTTCTCCTTACCAATAGAGCTTTTGAAATCATCACGAGATATAATCACACGAGGACGTATAAGAATATGTATCAGAATGAAATCAATGGAAAAGAATTCTGGATTCCTGGTCTGGATGTAGCTGTGTATAGAATGAGTGGAGGTACAAAAGATTTCAAATTCAAAAATATCCGTGAATATCCTGTTGTTTTGGTTATGAACTATGATGGAACTCGTGGATGAATGGAAGAACTTTTTGTTCTGAGTCATATCACTGATCGTGGAGAATTGAAATATATAGGAAAAAGCGGTAAATGTTATACGTGGGAAGCTAATGGCGTACCCTTCAAGAGCTGTTATAGCTCAGTATCTTGGTCATAAAAATAAATCAAATAAAAGAAAACCTCGCAAAAAATTTGCGGGGCTTTTTTAATATTTGACAAATTTTCTTTTTGGGGTATAATTAATTTGTGAATGTGTTAGATGTGTAATAAAAGTAAAATGCAGTTTCCATTTTTTGCTTTTTTTACCCTTTCTATAAATCCTATGAAAATCTCAAAATCCATTATTATTTCATTATCGCTTCTCTTATGAGGATGACTTTTTGGTTTTGTTTGAGCACAACAAAATACAGATCAAAGTGTCCCTATTTTAACGTGAACTATCGAGGAGCATATCTATCAAATAAATTCTTCTACCCTTAGTGAGTATTTTTCTACAAGTCCGTCATTTGAACAATTTTATCACAAAATAAGGATAGCTCTCATAAAATCTTTGATGGAAGGTGGCTATTCAGGTTTTAACAATGAACCCTATCCAAAAGGAAGTCTATCGATAATTGCTCAGTCATGAGATTTTAAAGTCGTCAAAAATATTGAAGGAGATGATGGTTTAGATATATTTTTAAAAAATAATTTATCCGGATTCCAAAATTATTTTGAAAGTATCCAAAAATCTGTTGCTCTCCTGGATTTCAAAAATATAGAAATTACCACGGGAACCTATGCACAACTGTGAGCTCTATTTATGTTCAAAAACGAACAGGATCTCAGAGACTTGTGATATGAATTGATCTCTTGGAAATCTAGAACAAATACTGATCCCGATTATAGAAAACATAATATCAAGACAGCATTCAATAATATCGGAAATGTGAGGTTGATTATGCCTGATGAGACTTTTAGTCTGGCTCGTGAGTTTCATTATAGTTCAAGCAATAAAGGTTCACGTCCCTATGTGTTTGGATATGCAACTGTTGGAGCTGGTGTGAAGATGGTCTATGGGGGATGACTTTGTGGAGTAGCAACTGCTTTTTTTCAAGGTACGCTTACAAATCTATGATTTGAATTGGTGCAATATCGTGCTCATTCAATCTATTATAGAAATCTCTATGAGGCAGAAATAAATGGAGAATATATCAAGGATCCCTGACTTGATGCAACTGTATTCGCTCCAAAACTTGATTTAAAAGTCAAAAATATCCGTGACTATCCTATCGTAGCTGTTTTCAATTTTGATGGATTGAACTGAAGCAATGAGCAGGTATTTACGCTTTCAAAGGCTCAAGATAGGGGATCGTTTGAATATATTGGTACGTATAAAAAATGATCATCATCTTGTTTCACTTGGAAAATAAATGGAGAGGACAGGACTAATTGTTATACGCATGTAAAAAACTTCTAATGTATTTTTTTTATGTCATTGCGAGGAGTGAAACGAGGAAGCAATCTAAATTTAAGATCGCCATCCCGTAGCAAGTACGGGACAGGCTGCTCCGCTCGCGATGACAAATTAACTAATTGAATTTTGCGAGCATAATCATATAGAAAGAGAACATTTATTTTCTCTTTCTTTTTATGAATAAGCTTAATTTCAAAATACTCAAGCAAGTAGGAAAGGCGAGAGTCTGACAGATAACGCTCAATGGTATCACGTTGACTACTCCTGTTTTCATGCCTGTAGGAACTAAGGCCACCATCAAATGATTGATATTGGATATCCTCAAAGATCCAAAATATATCGGTGACTTGCCTGAGATCCAACTGATCCTTGCAAATACCTTCCATTTGTATCTGCGTCCCGGTGATGAGCTGATAAAAGAGGCATGAGGGCTTCATACATTTGAAAATCGAGACAAACTTATCCTGACTGATAGTGGAGGATTTCAGGTTTTTTCTTTATGACTTTGAAAAGAGGAAGAGAGGAAAGGAGGAAAGGAGGAATGACAGAATCATGAAGTGAAAATGAAATTGACTGAGGATGGCGTAAAATTCCGTTCACCGTATGATGGATCTAAACATATGTTCACTCCTGAAGGTGTCGTAGATATCCAATGTAATCTCTGATCGGATATCATGATGGTCCTTGATGTCTGTTCTCCTTCTGGTGCTGATAAAAAGACTATAGAACAACATATGCAGATGACCCATCGTCGAGCAAAGAGAGCATTTGATCATCTGAAACCAAAATATGATGCTGTCCGTGGGGTCTTGTTTCCTATCGTACAATGAGGTACCTATCTAGACCTCAGACAACAATCCGTAGACTTCCTGAGTCAATATGCTTGGGATGGAATCGCTGTCGGAGGAGTGAGTGTCGGAGAAAGCAAAGAACTGATCCGTGAGGTCGTTGCGTTTACTGCATCTAAATTGCCGCTTGATAAGCCAAGATATCTGATGGGAGTGGGAACTCCTGATGACATCAGACATGCCATAGAAGAATGATTTGATATGTTTGACTGTGTGTTACCTACGAGACTGGGGAGACATGGTGCAGCATTTTCCGCTGACGGAAACATCAATATCAATAATGCGAAATATACCAAAGACTTTACCGCATTGACGACAGACTGCGGATGTTATACGTGTAAGAATTTCACTAAAGCATATCTCCATCATTTGATAAAAGAAAAAGAGATGCTGTGAGGCATCCTTCTTTCATTACATAATATCGTATATCTCCACAAGATCGTGGAGGATTGGAAAACGAAAATGCTTAAGAGTTAAACTAAGAATTCTCTCAGAATAAGTTCTTTGATTTCTGCTTCCCTTTCTGGAGAATTTGGTTCTTCCACTTTTTTTGGATTCATAGCGGGAGTATTTTTTTTGTCACCTTGTCCAAGCATAGTCAGCAAATCTTCACCAAAAAATTTTTTTATCGCTTCAATATTTGTAGGTGTTGATGCTTCTCCCATTTTTTGAGCTGTTTTTTTTGGATTTAATCTTTGTCAGAAATAATTTCCTATAGTTATTCCATGTATTGCCATTTTTTCTTATTATTTTAATGATAAAGTTTTAACTTTATATATATTTTGTATTAAAAGTCAAGTCTTTATAAAAACTCTCCGCCTAGGCGGAGAGTTTTTTTATTATTCATGTATTATGCTTTTTTTTCGCTTGCTTGGCAGCATTTGCATCCTGTAACATTAGCTACAAATACCCATAATGCAGATATTCCTACCAACGTATACGTCATCATTGCAAATTTGTTGAGCGTAGCAACAGTTGTTTCTACACCAACAGTATCAATAGCTTTAGCTATCATGTCAGGGAAAATCGTAGTGACAAGATTAAGATTTAACCAACCAATCAATGCTCGGTTAAGACCTCCTACAACTAAAACGATCAAAAAAATCCAGTAAAGTACTTTCATTGAAATTTATTATAAAATAAAAATACATAACGATGTTATTTTATCCAATAGCATAGCTAATGCAATGTTTTGTTATTCAGGGCGTAAGGGCCCCGCCTTGCGGAGTTCCCCCGCTAAAGCGGTGTTCGATCTATATTTGTTTGTATATGTGCGAAAACTATTGTCTTATTTCTTTTAAATAAAAAAAATTAGCAATTAAGCTAATTTAATAAGTTCAGGGCGTAAGGGGATCGAACCCCTGACAACGGTTCCGAAGACCGCTATGTTAACCACTACACCAACGCCCCATAATTTAATTACGAATTAATTAATTACGAATTACGAATTTGAAGGATTTTTTTTATTTAGTTAACAATTTGATTGTTCATTCTTCTAATTGCTTCACTACCTCAGCTTTTCCCTCTTGTGGGATTTCTGCATTGGTATTGATAAATTCAATAAGTTTGGTTTTCATCTCTTCTGTGAACACACGTTTACTTATTTTCTCAAACTTTTCAACAGCTTCGTACCATTGTGCGAATATTTCTAGCAATTCATAATCGTTACTGCTGATTTGGTAGGTGATTCCATTTTTGTTAGGGAGTTTGTCTGCTTTGAGAAAAATTCCTTTATCTTGTAATATTTTTATAATTATATCAAAATCTTCTTCGTGTACGAGATGTTGCCCGGAGAGAGGAATTTGTATTTTTATAGAGTTAAGTTCTTTACTCTTTGCTTCCCATTTTCCATATATCAACATCAATCCAAAAAGATATCCTAGAATATCTGTTTCGCCTTCGGTTTCCTCTATTCCTTGCAGTATCATTCCTTTTGTTGTTTTCTCGATACTATAATTGGTTCATAAATTTTTGAAGATGATATTTTTTTCCTGTCTTTGAATCTCTCCAAGTCCTGGGATGAAATAATATTTCTTACCTGATTCTTCGTCAAATCATTGAAACGTCTTCATCGCTTTATTTATTCCTGTTTTTTTTAATTCTAAATTCTGAATTCTAAATTCTGAATTCTTCATATATACGACATTCATATTGTCACCTAGGTTTTTGAGATTGATAATTTTCCATTCTTTTTTGTGGAGGACTATGATTCATCTGTCAAAATCAGAAAAAGTGTATCCACTTACATGATAGGCATACTCCTTCGTTTGTGGAATCTCTTCGTTGAAGATTGTCAGAAGATTGTTTTTGTCTTTCTCGATTCTCATGATATTTATTTTCTTTTTAAAATCTTATAGAGCAGAACGATTTCTATGAAGTTCACCATCAGCGCTGTTCCTCCA
The DNA here is from genome assembly GCA_964495905.1 of uncultured Candidatus Peribacteria bacterium. GTDB lineage: Bacteria > Patescibacteriota > Gracilibacteria > Absconditabacterales > Absconditicoccaceae > CAJBLF01. The sequence goes on along the minus strand of CAZBWN010000017.1, from coordinate 1,580 downwards.
TAACTGATAAAGGGCAGTGTGAGTCCTGTATTGGGGAGTATCTTTACATTCACTCAGATATTTACGAATGCTTGGACCATAATCAATGAAAGAATTCCTATTCCCAGCATTTTTGCGTGATCATCTTTGATATTGCGGAGGCGTGTGAGGAAGTAATATGCTATATAGAGATAGAGTGCGAATAAAAACATATTTCCTACAAATCATATCTCTTCTGAAAATGCTGCAAAAACGAAGTCGCTTTGTGCTTCAGGGATAAATCAAAACTTCTGTAATCCCTTTCCATATCATTTACCTAGCAGTCCTCATCCACCGATTGCTAGCAATGCTTGCTGATTTTGCCATCCTATCTGTCTCGCTTGCGGATCTACGCTTGAGCTTAAAAAGTAGGTAAACCTTTTCTGGATATAAGCAAATCTTGGGCTCATCATCCCTGCAATACTTCCGACCACTAATCCTGATATTATCCCTCACAACAATATTCACATAACATACTTTATCTTCGCTCCTGCATATCGGCACATGATAAGTCCTACGATACCTAGGATCATAACTGTTCCAAGATCGGGGATTAATAGGAAGATGAAGAAGAGGCTTGCATTTAATACGATAAAGGAAAGGAAAAAATCTTTGGTATTCACTTTTTCACGTTTTCTCATCAACCATCATCAGAGGAAAAGCACATATCCTAACTTAAAAAACTCTGCAGGTTGGATACTTGGGAGAAAGGGGATATTGATCCATCCTCTCGCACCGTTGAGTACGATTCCTACTCCTGGGATAAATACTGATATCTGTAAGAGCATCAATCAAACTGCTATTATCGTAGTATTTCTGCTGTTTTGGAAAACTCTCATGGGAATGGAATAGATTATGCTTGCCATCACTAATGCTATCCCTATGTTTTTTAGTTGCCTCAAAAAATAGAAATAATTGGAGGGGTCTCCTTTCAACGTTCCATGTGATATCAATGAAAGTGTCAGTGTGAATGATTCGTGGATGCTTACACTAAAAATTGAAAGCACTCCAAATACAGTCAAAATGATTCACGCTATGATTATGGGCATAAAAACATAATGAATAATTTAAAATTAATAATTAATAATGTTGGTATTTTTTTAAATATAATAATATATTTTTCTATAATTTTTCATTTTTCATTATTAATTATTAATTAATTTAGTGGTATCTCGTGGTCTTCGCGTGATATCTGTTTTTATCAAGATAAGATCTTGGCTATCTGAACTGATATATTTTCCTTTGAATATGCTTGCGATGAGATTGTATTTTTTTTTGAGTATGGTATTATTTTTTCCTATCTGTCTAAAGAAACTATTATGATTGATATAGAGGTTGAAACATTCTGCGAAATCTTCAAATGGATCGCTCATCCCATATCCACTGCAAAAATCTTTTTTCTTAGCTATAGCTTTTCTGATGTTTTCTTTGTCTCGGGAAAGTCTGTAAAATCATATTGAGAAATCGTCGATGCCAAATACCGCTTTACCAAATTCTGTATAGGTATTGTCTTTTATCGATGATGTTCATTGGATATATCCTAGATCGGTGATATGTCCCAT
>CAZBWN010000016.1:0-15744 GCA_964495905.1 uncultured Candidatus Peribacteria bacterium | reverse complement strand
AAAAAACTAAGGAGGGAAAAAATGAAAAAAAATGACCTACTAAACATGAACATTTCTGATTTCCTAAAGGAAATGGCTGAAAAAGGAAAAATAGAAACCAAATTTGTCCTGGATAAAGCAACACACACATTTGAAATTAATGAATTAAAAAAAGTGAGTGACGTATTATCGTATGAAGAATATGGTAAGAAATTATTCATTACGGGTGGTCCAAGAGTCAATAAATATAAAATATACACTGGTCGTACAAAATATGGCTGGAAAACTCATGAATTTGTAAAAGCATGTTTCAAAATCGCTGGAATAAAAGAAGAAGAGTTTGGAACATTCCTAAAAAAAACAAACGTAAAAATTTAAAATTAGCCCAGCGTTTCCGCTGAGGCTTTTTTTGTTTTTGTCCTCCTTGAAAAAGGAGGGGTGGTGCGAAGCACAGGAGGATTTAAAAAACAAAAAAAACTGAGTTTTCACTCAGTCTTTCCTGTATATTATATTCGTAATTCGTAATTAATAATTCGTAATTGAGGTTACTTATTCATACTACTCAAATCTATTTTATCATATCTTTGCATAAGCATATCAGTTTTGATCTTGCCCATGATTTCTTGTACTACTCAAACGATGATGATTACTCCAGATCCCGTAACTACTACAGGAAGCGATCCAAGTGATTGTACTAACGTTTGGATGAATGGTATGTAATTCAAAATATAACTATAGATTCCGATGAACGCTAATCCAGCTCCTCACCATAGACATAAATGCATAAGGATTCAATTAATATACTTAGCTGTTTCTTTACCTGGTCTGATTCCTGGAACGAATCCTCCTCTTTTTTGGATGTTATCAGATATCCTTTCTGGAGAGAATACAATCAAGGTATAGAAGAACGTAAATACGATGATCAATACAAAGTATAATACGATAGCAGGAACTCCTGGTTGTTGCGTATAGATATTGAGGTTAGCCTCTATCCAGTTTGCCATGCCTACCAATTTAGCATTCATAGGTTGGAACTGAGTGATAAGTTTAGATAAGAGATAAGGGAATGATACAAACGCGATAGAGAAGATGATAGGCACCATTCCTACAGGGTTCATAGGGATAGGCAATGAAGATGATTCTTCGACTTTTCCTCTTCTTGCGTAAATAACAGGTATCTCCTTGATAGACTTGAGGATGAATATAGAGAGCAATACCAATCAAAGTACGATGATCAGCATAAACAAAGTCACTCCTATGAAATTATCTGAACCTGCCATACTAGAATAGATTTTTTGAGTGATTCCCGCTACGATAGATGCGAAGATCAACATAGATGTTCCATTTGAAACACCTTTTTCTGTAATGAGTTCTCCTATCCACATCAACAATACTGATCAAACAGTCATTGTAAATGCAGTAGCGATAAGACTCAATGGTGCAGTACTGATCACATTACCTCCGAGAAGATAATTGATGAAGAATACCATTCCGATAGATTGAAGGAACGCTAACGGTACTGAAAGATATCTTGTATATTGTTGGATTTTTTGTTGTCCAGCTTCACCTTGTTCAGTAAGTTCTTCAAGTTTTGGAACTACAGAACCGAGAAGTTGCATGATGATGGATGCATTGATGAAAGGAGCTAATCCTACAGCAATCAAAGCAAATTGATCCAATGATCCTCATAATAGCATGATAAAATATCCTATTCCAGAATCACCTGTACTGATGGTTTTGGACATAAGTATACTGATATCTACGAATGGTACAGGAATAAATACCAAAAGCCTATAAACCGCAAGCATCACAAGCGTAAAAACGATCTTCTTTTTTATACTAGGATTTTCTCGAATTTCTTGAAGTTTTTTTAAGAATTTTGCCATCAAAATGAGATAATAGACTTAAAAAATTATTATTGGATTATTTTGTTTTTTTAGCTGCTGCTCTTTTAACTGCTGTTTTTTCCATAGCTTTCTTTACTCCTGATTTAGGAGATTTATCTGCTTTTTCTTTTTTTGCTACGACTTTTACTGTCTTTTTTTCAGCCTTAACAGCTTTTTCTGCTTTAGCAGAAGCTACTTTTTTAGCTACGACTTTCTTTATTTCTTTTTTTTCAGCTGTAGTCTTGATCTTTAATTTTCAAACCTTAGATTTTTTATCCTTTACTACTGCAATTGGAGCTTTTCTTGAAGCAGAATGAACTGTTCCAGGATTTTCCATTTTAGTCTTAGCAGCAGCAGAAAATGAATCGATATCTGTAAATGTAAGATGTTTAGCATATTCACCATGTGACAAAAGCTTAACAAAAGCTTTTGCAGATTTGATATATCCTAGATCTTTCAAAACTTGTTTTGTAATTTCCATCTTGTCAGCGATTCTTGGATCTGCATCAAGCGCTCCAAGATTAACGATTACGACATCTTTTACGAGTTTGAAATATCTTGTAAACCCTCTTGCTTTAGGCAATCTCTGAACGATAGAAGTTTGTCCTCCCTCGAAGAATGGTTTCATAGAATGTCAACTTCTAGATTTTTGTCCTTTGAGACCTCTTCCAGAATAGTTTCCAGTTCCTGTACCATTTCCTCTTCCTCTTCTTCTTTGTTTATCTTTGAGTCCTTTGCTTTTTTTTAATTGATGAGTTTGCATAGTAGATATTAAGATATATAAATGATTATTTTTTTATGATATTGATTTATTTTTTAGCAGGTGTAGTTTTCTTTTCAGTTGTTGCAGCAGGAGCAGCTTTTGTTTCTGTTGCTTGTTTTGCTTGTATCTCTTTAACTGCTGATGATACTTCTTTTTTCTGTTCTTCTTTTTCTTCAGAAGTCTCTTTTTTTGCTTTTGTTACAAGACGTTTATTGAAATGTTCAGCATGCTTATATGTAGATAATGCTTGGATAGTAGCCATAGCATTATTCAACTTATTATTTGATCCCATGATTTTTGACAATACATTTTCAAATCCAGCGATTTCTAGAACAGCTCTTACAGAAGATCCAGCTTTCAAACCAGTACCAGCCGTAGCAGGCAAAAGTTTGATCACACATGCCTTATATTTTGTCGTTGTAAGATACGGAACAGTCTGATTCCCTGTAATAGGAACGATAAACATATTTTTGTATGCTTCACGAGAAGCTTTAGCTACTGCAGCTTGCACATCTGGTCCTTTGGAAACACCTATTCCAACTTTACCTTTTTTATTTCCAACAAGAATAGTGGCTCTAAAGGACATTTTTCTTCCTCCCGTAGTCACTCTCGTTACTCTTCTTACTTCTAGAAGAATCTCGTCAAACTCTTTTTTTACCTTATCTTTACTTGGTCTCATAAACAATAATTGTAAAGTAATAAAATTCTAAATTTATTATCTTGTTTCTAAATTATAAATTATAAATTCTAAATTATATTTTTATATAGCGATACCTCATACTCTGATTCATTCAGCCAAAGCCTTTACTCTTCCATGATAGAGATTTCCATTTCTATCAAAAGCGGCTTTTTCAATACCTTGTTTCTTCATAAGTGCAGCCAAAGCTTCTCCAGCTTTTTGTGCCTTATCGCTTTTTGTAGTTCCTTTGATATCTTTGTCAGAAATATGACAGAATACTTTACCAGCTCCATCAATAACCTGAGCTTTGATATATTTATTTGATTTATCTACGATGATTCTAAAATCAGGATAACTTGATTTTATCTTCGCGTTGATTCTTTTCTTTCTTCAAAGAAATTTTCTCATCGCTTCTTTTATACGTTTGGTGATTTTCAACATTACTAGAGTAATAAATGATAAATGTTTATTTTTTATATATTTTTCCATAATTATTAATTATTCATTATTAATTATTAATTGTTAATTATTTTTTCGCTGCTTTACCTGGTTTAAGTTTGATCTGTTCATCAAAATATCTGATTCCTTTTCCTTTGTAAGGTTCTGGTTTCTTGAGTGCTTTGAGTTTAGCAGCATATTCTCCAAGATATTGTTTGTCTATACCATTCAAAGTGATGACATAATTACCTTTTGTATCTTGTTCTACTTTTGCTGCTATGCTTTGTGGAATATCAAAGTTTATCTTATGAGAGAATCCTAATGATAAGAGGAATTTTTTTCCTTCCATCTTAACAGCGTATCCTACTCCTATTATCAATAATTTTTTTTCATATCAATGAGTCACTCCTTCAATCATATTTGCCAATAGCGTTCTAGAAAGTCCCCAAAGATTTCGTTGATCTTCATTTTCTACAGCAGTGATAGCTTGAGTTCATTCAGTTTTTACACTGACACCTTTTGCAAAAGTATGTGAAAGTTGTCCTTTAGGACCTTTTACATTTACAGTAGAACCATTGATTTCTAGTTCAACTCCAGCAGGTATTTCTATAACTTTTTTTCCAATTTTGGACATAGTCTTATTACATTATATAGATAAATATATGATTTTTTTCTAAATTCTAAATTTTGAATTCTAAATTTTTTTAATATATTTCAGCGATAAGTTCTCCTCCAAGTTTCTTTTGTTTTGCTACATGAGCAGGCATAAGTCATTGATTAGTAGAGATGATTCCTATTCCTTTTCCTCCAGCTACCAAATTAATATCTTTGTAACTGACATACCATGGCCTAGAAGGTTTAGAAAAGAATTTTATATTTGGAACATCATCAACAGGATTAATCACTTTTTTGAGCGTGATATTGATGAACTTCTTTACTCCCTCTTCCTTGATATCAAATTTTTGGACAAATCTGTATTGTTTGAGAAGTTCCAAGATACTTACCTTAAAATTAGAAAAAGGAACATCTTCTACGGTAGTTTTTCTTGCCATATATGCGTTCTTTATTCTGATGAGAAGATCATGGATAGGGGCGTTGATATAAGTCATTTACGAGTATAATTAATGATAAATATAGATTTTTTAACCAATGAATAATTAATAATTTTGGTTTTTTCTAAATTCTAAATTTTATTTTCATTCTAAATTCTAAATTCTAAATTCTGAATTCTTTTGAGATTACCAACTAGCTTTTCTTAGTCACATAATCGTTCCTTCTCTAGCGTATTTTCTGAAACAAACTCTGCAAACACCAAAATCTCTCATGTATGATTTTGATCTACCGCAAACTCTACATCTATTATAATATTTAGTAGGTTGTTCAAGTTTTTTTCATAATACGAATCTTTGTTCGTACATTTTCCATTGTTTTGCTTTTAGGGAAGTTCTTGCCATGTAACTATATAACTAAATAAATGTTTTTTTACCTTCTACTTTCTACTATTTAAATATGAATCCTAATCCCTCAAGCAAAGCTTTTGCATGAGAATTATCTTTTGTAGTAGTGACAATAGTTATTTGAAGTCCCATGGTTGTTGCAGTCTCGTCCAATGAAAGTTCAGGGAAGATATTATAGTTAGGGAGTCATACATTAAAGTTTCATTGTCCATCAAAGTTTTTGTCAGTAAACCCAGAGAAATCTCTCAACCTTGGCATTACCAATTTCATAAATCTATCAAGGAAATCGTATGCTCTTTGTTTTCTCAAAGTAGTCTGAAGCATAACAGGCAATCATTCTCTAAGTTTGAAATTAGAAATAGCTTTCTTTGATTTGTAGACACGAGATTTTTGCCCAGTGATTTTGGTGATGACTTTTTCAAATTCATCAAAATCCTTAATGGATTTTCTCGTAGCCAAAGAACCTATTCCAATAGCGACAATCACTTTATCGATTTTTGGTACGGCATTGATATTTTTGATAGCAAGCTTCTTTTGAAGAGCTTTGCGAACATTTGTATTGAACGCTTCTAATGTGTTCATGAATTCGAATATAAAAACAATAAAAGTATGATTATTTAAGAGCAAGTTTGAGTTTTGTAGCTTCTCTTGTTTTATTTCATTTTTTGTCAGCTACGATTTTGACTTTAGTAGCTTGTTTTTTATCTGCTACATAATACATAACATTTGATATATGTACCGGATGTAGTTTTTTGATGAATCCTTTTCCTTTTACGGCTTTTTTAACTTCATTGATTCCGTCTACAATTATAAGGTCATCACCTACAAATTTTTGAATTGTAGAGATCTTTCATTTATATTTTCCAGCGATCATAATCACAGGATCTCATGCTCTTAATTTTTTCATAGGTAATTAGATATAAATATAAATCATTAGGTTATTATTTTAATTAGTTATTATTTATTTTTTTCTGAATTCTGAATTCTACATTCTGCATTAATTTACACTACTTCTTCAGCCATATTAGTAATAGCTTTATATCAAAGTTGTCTAAGCTCTTTTGCTACAGGACCGAATATTCTTTTTCCTACAGGTTTGATTTCTCACTTTGCATCTTTACTCATAATGATAACAGCATTATCAGCAAATCTTACATAAGTACCATCTTTTCTACCAAGCTCTTTTTTGATTCTTACAATCATTCCCATAGCGATAGTTCCTTTTTTGATAGCGCTCGTAGGTAAAGCATCTTTGATAGCTATCATAACTCTATCACCTATAGTTGCAGTCTTAGCATTAGATCCTTTCAAAATTCTGAATATCTGTCACTTTTTTGCTCAAGTGTTATCTGTTATGATCACGTTTGATTCATTTTTTAACATGAGAGAATACTGTAATGTAAAATAAAATTATGCTTTAACTATTTCTATGAATTTCCATTTTTTGAGTTTGCTTACAGGTCTACATTCTCTGATCTTGACCATATCTCAAAGTTTTGATGTATTGTCTTCATCATGAGCATAATACCTTTTTCTTACGACGAATCTCTTTTTATACAAAGGATGCATCTTGATGGTTTTTACCAAAACAGTACGAGTTTTGTTTGTCTTATCGCTGATCACTTCTCAAGTGAATTCTTTGATACTCTTATTTCATATTACCACCATTTTGTTCTTTGATTTTATGAGATAAAACAGTATTTATTCTTGCAATCTTAATTTTAGCTTCACCTATTTTGTGAGTTTCTTTGAGTCCTCTGATAGCATTTTTCATTTTGAAAGCATAATGCTCTTGTTTGAAAGTTCTTCTCATCTGAACAAGTTCCTTGATAGTCTTGTCCTGTAACTCTTGTATAAAAGTAATCTTTTTTGCCATTGATAAACAAATTTAAGTAGTAAATATATTTTTCTGAATTCTAAATTCTAAATTAATTTTATATTCTGAATTCTACATTCTGAATTCTACATTCTGAATTCTAAATTCTAAATTTCTATTTAACCTCTCCTCTTTCAATAAATTTTGCCTTAACTGATAATTTTTTGGATGCTTTGATTAACGCTTCTTTTGCCGCTTCTTTTGGAATTCCCATAAGTTCGAACATCACTCTTCATTTCCTTACAGCTGCAGTGTAGATATCTACGTCTCCTTTTCCAGTACCCATCGGCATTTCAAGACCTTTTCTAGTAAATGGAACATCAGGAAATATCCTGATCCACATTTTACCGGTTTTCTTGATAGCTCTTACGATAACTTTTCTGGCAGCCTCTATTTCTTTGTTAGAAATATATGAGCTAGTGAGAGCTTTAAGTCCATATTGTCAGAAAGCGACAGTAGATCCTCTATAGCTTTTTCCTCTTAGCTGTCTTATGATAGGTTTTCTGAATTTCCATCTTTTTGGCGTCAATAACATAGTACGTTGATCAAAACAAATAAAATAGTATCAATTATAAACTTATTTTTTTAGTACTAGCAGCTGATGCTTTATTATAGAGAATTCCTTTTTCAATCCAAACTTTTACTCCGAGCATTCCATATTTTGTCCTTGCTTGAAGATAATAGAAATCGATATCTGATCTGAATGTCTGAAGTGATACTCTTCCTTCGATGAATTTTTCTGATCTAGAGATATCCACTCATCCAAGTCTTCCTCCAACCTGAATTTTGATACCAGCAGCTCATTTTTCCATTACTTTTTGCAATACATTTTTTGCAACTTTTCTGAATGGCATTCTGGCTTCAAGTTGTGAAGCGATAAATTCAGCCATAATCTTTGCAGATAATTCAGGAATTTTCACTTCTTTGATGACAACTTTCATATCTTTATTGAATTTCTTTTTTAGAGCTTCTTCAAATTCTTTGATTTTTTCTCATTGTTTACCCATCAAGACACCTACTTTTGAAGAAAAAATGATGATTTCTCATTCTTTAGCGGTTTTTCTGATTATAACCTTTGAGATACCTGATCTACCAAAAGTGTCATCCACAAATTTTCTCATTTTAACATCTTCAACGAAAAAATCTGCACCTGTTCTTTTATATTTAGCGAACCATTCTGCAGGTCGTGATTTCATTATTCATACTCTCATTCCAATTGGATGGGCTTTTGATCACATAATTTTTTTTACTTAACATGTAAAAAGACTTTTACGAACGCTCTGTATTTTACATAATGACTGATCCTAGATCTAGATACGAATCTGATTCTCTGTATTTTTGGGCCTCTACCAATCTCAATAGTTTGAACATATAATTTTTTACCATCATAACTAGCATTTGTAGTAGCATTTGCATATGCAGATTTAATGACTTTGTAGAGAAATTTTGCTGCTTTTTTTGGTAATACATCCAAAAGAGTCAAAGCATCTTCTACTTTTTTTCCTTTCACCATCTGAGCCATCAATGCCATTTTTTTATCTGATACCAAAGCATATTTTAGCGTAGCTGTCAGGTTGTTATCAACTATTTTTTTTGTAGCTGTTGTATTCATGTGTATAAAAATTTTAAATTATAAATTGTAAATATTGATATTTCGTAATTGATAATTCGTAATTTAAAATGGATGTCCTCTAAATGTTCTTGTAGGAACAAATTCTCCTAATCTATGACCGATCATATCTTCTGTCACATATACACTTATGAATTGTTTTCCATTGTGAACAGCAAAGGTAAGTCCTATCATATCAGGAACTATATGACATGCTCTATCTCGTACTTTAATGATTTTCTTTTCTCCAGCTTCGTTCATCTTCTTTACTTTGATAAGTATTTTTTCGTTCACATAGAATCATTTTTTCAGTGATCTTGACATAACAAATAGTGAATAGTTAAAAGTTAATAGTGAAGAGTGATGGTATTTTTTATTGAACATTTTCCATCATTATTCATTATTCATTCTTCATTATTAATTAGTTCTTAGTTCTTCTTGATATAATAAATTTAGATGAAGTTTTCTTATTTTTTCTTGTCTTGATACCTGGAGTGACTCTCTTACCAGTAAATGATTTTTGTCATTTTTTGAGACCGATAGATGAATGTCATTCTCAACCTCCATGAGGATGGTCACATGGATTCATATTTTTTCCAAGTACATGTGGTTTCTTTCCAAGTCGTCTTTGTCTTCCTGCTTTTCCGATAACAACGTGTTGATGTTGATCATTTCCTATCTCTCCGATAGTAGCATAACAGTTTTCATTGAATTTTCTTACTTCTCCAGAAGGTAATTTGATAAATACGATCTTGAGTAAATTATCTTTACCAACTATACTTGCGTATGATCATGCACTCTTGATAAGCTTTCAAGAAGAAAGAGGTGTTACTTCAAGATTAAATACATTTAATCATTCTGGGATATCTTTGAGTTGTTTTCTATTTCCATGAGCGATAGGAGCTTGATCTCAACAAAGAATAGTATCTCCTACTTTAACTGTTTTCCATGCAAGTACGTATCTTTTTTCTCCATCAGCAAAGTGAAGTAATGCGATTCTTGATGTTCTATAAGGATCGTATTCTACACTAGCGATTTTTGCAGGGATATTTGCTTTATCATATCCTTTAAAATCTATCAATCTATAAAGTCTTTTGTGTCCTCCACCCATAGACCTAGAAGTGACACTACCAGAATTATTTCTTCCTCCTGTTCTCTTTTTTGAGATAGTAAGAGATCTTTCTGGTCTCTTTTTTGTCAAATCAGAAAAGTCATATCAGATCATATAACGTCTTGATGGAGTATATGGTTTATAATTTTTAAGTGCCATCTTTATATAATTTTAAGTTTTAAATGCTCCTTATTTCTAAATTCTAAATTATTATTTTTTTTAAATTCTGAATTCTAAATTATAAATTCTAAATTTAGTTTTTATGATCCCAACTCTATCTTGTCTTTTTTGCCAAGAGTGACAATCGCTTTTTTATATGCTTTTCTGACAAGTTTTCTTTGATTTCTTCCTTTGTATACAACATTAACGATATTAACACCTTCAGGTTGAACTTTATACAAAAATTCTATTGCCTGTTTAACATCATTTTTGTTCGCATCCATATGAATTTTGAACGAATATTTGTTACTCGCTTCTTGTAATTTATGAGTTTTTTCAGTGACTATTGGTCAAAGAATGACTCCATACGGAGAAACCTTACTGATTACCTTTGCAGTAACATTTTTCTTCGCTCTTGCTTGAAGTATTTGTTTAAAAGTCATAGGAATACACATAAAGGTAGTAAAAAGGATTATTTCTTATTAAGATTTGTCAATGCAGATTCTAAGAAAAGGACAGTATGATATCACATCAAATCAGCTGGATTAAGATAATCCATGTAAAGATATTTTACCTTAGGAAGATTTCTGAATGATTTGAATACATTTTCATCCTTACCTGGCACTACTAACAAAACTTTTTTAGTTGATATTCAGATATTTTTAAGGATTTCTTGAGCATCTTTAGTTTTGGGTGCATGTATAGTGATATCTTGGATACCCATAAGTTCACCAGCTTTTGCTTTAAGAGTGATGATACTGTTGAGTGCTAATCTTCTTGCTTTTTTATTCATGAATTTAGTATAATTTTCTACACCCCTAGGACCAAAAGCGACTCATCCACCCTTTCTTGTAGGAGAATGATTATCTCCAGCTCTTGCACCTCCTGTTCCTTTTTGTTTGTAGATTTTTCTTCCTGATCCATGTACTTCTCCTCTTCCTTTGATTTTTGCAAGATTCTGACGAGCATTGCTCATCTGTAACAGATAATATTCATGGATAAGATCCTTATTTACTAATGAATCAGCAAAAATAGTCTCATCAAGAGCAAAATTAGAAACAACCTTACCGCTTTTATCGTATATATCTATATTATATGTCATGTTCTAGACAGGTAAAAAAACATAAAAGAACTATATTATCGTCAAAGTTAATAACGAATTATATGCACCTGGAATTGAACCCTTGAGCACAACTAATGTTTCATGATCCTTAGTGATTTTATCAATAATAGATATGTTTTTGAGCGTTACTTGTTGAGTACCCAAATGTCCAGCATGTGGATGTCCTTTAAGTGTTCTTCTTGGTTTTCTATTTCCTTTTGATCAACCTGTTCTTGTGAACTTATGACCATGGGTTGCTCCCCCTCCTTTGATATGGAATTTTTTTACCATTCCTTGAAACCCCTTTCCTTTAGCGATACCTGTTACATCAACAGTAACAACTCCTTCGAGTAAACTAAGATCAAGTAAAGAGCCAGCTTGATGAGCAGAAAGAAATGTATCGTCTACCTTATATTCTTGCATGATTTTGTAGCTGATCTTCTGTCCTTTATCTTTTTTGAGCTCTTTTTTTTCTACACCGACCACCGCTGATACATATCCATCTTTTTCTTGGGTTTTGTATCTTACGATTTCTTGTGGAACAAGTTGTACCAAAGTAACAGGCACAAAATTATTTTCGATCCACATCTTAGTCATCTCTTTTTTTACTACGATAAGTCAACCTTTATTCATGATATATGATTAAATTTTAAATATTAATTTCTAAATTCTTTTAATTCTGCATTTTGAATTCTAAATTCTGAATTCATTTAAAACACTTTAACGTCCACCAAAACTCCTACAGGTATTGCAAGATTTTGGAGATATTCCATAGTTTTTGACCCTGTCTCTACAACATCAATCATTCTAGAATAGGTAATTCTTTCAAATTGTTCTCTAGCGTTTTTGAATTTGAAGTTTGATTTCATGACGGTATACATTTTTCTTTTTTTAGGAAGTGGAATAGGTCCTTTGATAGTTGCACCAGACTTAACCAAAAGTCCGACAACTTTACCTACAGATGATTCCAACATCTTTATATCATAACTTTTTAATTTGATTCTCAATTTGCTTTGTTCGATTTTTTTATCAGCCATACTAATAGTATATAATAGTAAAACATTTTTTCTTACAATTTAACTCTCCACCCCGGAGGACTCCGGGGCGGAGCAATAAATCATAAATTATATTATAATATTTTAGTTACAACTCATGCTCAAACTGTTCTTCCTCCTTCTCTGATAGCGAATCTCAATCCTTCTTCCATAGCTACTGGGTAGATCAATTCTACATCGATCTTAGCATTGTCTCCAGGCATAATCATTTCAACTCCTGATTTAAGAGTTGCTGTTCCTGTTACATCAGTAGTTCTCAAAAAGAACTGTGGTCTGTATCCCGTCATAAATGGAGTATGTCTTCCACCTTCTTCCTTTTTCAATACGTATACTTCAGCTTCAAATTTTGTATGAGCTTTTACTGTTCCTGGTTTACAAAGAACTTGTCCTCTTTCTATTTGGTCTTTTTCAATACCTCTAAGAAGTAATCCAACATTCATACCAGCTTCAGCTGTATCAAATTGTTTGTGGAACATTTCGATTCCTGTAACAACAGTCTTTTTTGGTTCCATTCCAAGTCCGATGATTTCAAATTCTTCATTCATCTTCAATACTCCTCTTTCAATTCTTCCTGTAGCGACTGTTCCTCTTCCTTTGATAGAGAAGACATCTTCTACTGGCATAAGGAAAGGCTTATCGTTATCTCTTACAGGAACTGGAATATATTCATCTAATGCTTTGAGAAGATCCCAAACACATTTAGCATCACCATTTTCATCAGTTGGGTTGTTCATAGCTTTGAGAGCAGATCCTCTGATAATAGGAGCGTTAGCATCATATCCGTTTTTCTTCAAAACATCTCTGATTTCCTCTTCTACTAATTCAAGTTCATCTGGATCAGCAACCATATCGCATTTATTCAAAAATACAACGATCTTTGGAACGTTAACTTGCTTAGCAAGAAGAACATGTTCTCTTGTTTGTGGCATCGGTCCATCAGTTGCAGCTACTACTAGAATAGCTCCATCCATCTGAGCAGCACCTACGATCATGTTTTTAACGTAATCAGCATGTCCTGGACAATCGATGTGTGCGTAATGTCTTGTTTCACTTTCGTATTCTACGTGTCTAGTATTGATAGTAATACCTCTTGCTTTTTCTTCTGGAGCATTATCGATTGCATCGAAAGCCATAGATTTAGCAAAACCTTTTGTAGACAATACAGAAGTCATTGCTGCTGTCAATGTTGTCTTTCCATGATCTACGTGACCGATAGTTCCAACATTAACGTGAATTTTGTTAGCCATTAGATAAATATATTAAAAGTTAAAATGAATATACATTTTTTACACAAAAAAAAACGTGTAGACAGAAAAGATAGTAAATTAGACATTAATTGCAATAGATTTTTTACCATTTTAAACAAAATGCTGATTTCGGTAGACATAGTAGTCAACATTTGCCTAAGCAAATGTGCTAATATTCTGTTCGAAACCATAGTGCTGTACATAATTAACCCGCAAAGGATCATTGTATTTACAGCAGACATTAAGATCACAGGGACCTTCAGGCGACATTTTTTGCGATACTTCCTTTGACCATCACCTAGCCAAAGCGCATACTGTTTTTTAGAGTTAATTATTTTCGGGGATGCGGGACTGAACAACGCAGAACTGCGTTGCGAACTCGTGGCCTTCCACCTAGGCGGACGCTCTAGCCATCTCCCAGCTAAAGTTTTAGGTCTGTTTTTACGAGTTAATTATTTTCGGGGATGCGGGACTCGAACTCGCGGCCTCTTGGTCCCAAACCAAGCGCTCTAGCCATCTGAGCTAATCCCCGGCTAGACTTGAATTGAATGGACACACATAATAAATATTCCGAATTATGAATTTTATTAATGGTGCCAGGAGACAGAATTGAACTGTCGACACAAGGCTTTTCAGGCCTCTGCTCTACCACTGAGCTACCCTGGCATATTGGAATGGTGGGCATGGGAGGACTCGAACCTCCGACCTCGTCCTTATCAGAGACGCGCTCTAACCAGCTGAGCTACATGCCCTTATCTTACATCTTACATTCAAATTTGCTCCACATAACCCCGACCTTCCCGATTCATCGGGACGCTCTAACCAGCTGAGCTACATGCCCATAATAAACTATTTATTATGAATGATAATAAATTTTACAAATACAAAAAAAAAGAAATCTGGTTGACTGTATAACAATATGATTATCAATTTCAAGGAAAAAACTTTGGAATTTTGTATATGACAAAAAAAAATTGCTTGTTTCAAAAAAAGAAATAGGTAAAAACATTAATAATCTTATCTTTCCATGCGCCATGAAATCTTTTTGAATCACACAAGCAAGCAAAAAAACACGGAAAAATTACATTAAATATATGAACGGGACATTCATCATTCTCATCATCATATGTTTCATCTTTTTCGCGTTTGTTGCAAAAATCAGTGGTATGTTGTTTAAGAACAAGATTGATGTCTTTAGAGAAGATCTTGGACAGATAGCATTCTATTCACGGACTTTTGATAAAAATCTTTCACATTTTCTCCTTACCTTGGATGATATCATCAAAAGTTATGATAAAGGGGACAATATTTTCATCACCAAAGAGAAAGAAATTGATTTCTGCCGAGAATATATAGAACAAAATAAGGAATATCTCAAAAAAGTAGGATTTTCAAACTATGATGAACTTATAAACCTTTTTTCTGACCTGAAATCATATCAAAAAGAATTTTTTGAACTCCTCGGCAAAGACCAATCATTCAATTATCTCGTCATCTTACAGAATACCAACGAAAAAAGACCCAATGGATGATTCTTCGGATCATTTGCATTTATCAATATATCCCAATGACATATCAAGACATTGGAAATCGTAGATTCCTACTATCCAGACTTTATCGCATATAAGACACGTATTATCGCACCAGAGTGGACAGCACCATTTCTTCCAGACCGCAAGATAGGATTCATCGCAGGAAACAAATTCTGATTTAGTGATATCGACGGTAAAAATCTCAAGGATCTCTACGAATTGATGTTCAACAAAACATTTGAGATGTCTAAGGTACAACAGACCATGCAGCCAGACCTCTACAACAAACTATTATATAAAGACATCAAATGAGTCATCTTTATCAGATCAGATCTATTGGAAAGTTTCTTCACCAATTTCAAACAAAAAGTACAAGAACGGCAGTTTCTCAACGCATCTATCGACTTGATCAGAAAGGAAATCCGTGGAAATAAAAAAGAACTATACATCAAGGAGATCAAACAGTATTTTGATAATCAGAAATGAAATATAATAAAAAATGTGATGAATAGATTTGATGAAATCGCCAATAAGCAATATATAACGATGTACCTTTCCAATGTCTCTACAGGATTTAATGAGATACTCGACAAGCACAATCTGACAAATATATTTGACCCTAACTACATATATTTTTGGGATACCAACGTAAGTTATAATAAAATTGACGGATTCATCACCAAACACATCCAGATAAATGATGAACAAAGCATAGTCGTAAAAGACAGTAAAAGCGATATCATAGACATTCGTGACCTGAAAAATGGGAAGTATACCATCAATATCTATTACAAATTCAGTATCCCGGAATATTATCCGACACTTATCAAAGAATTTGAAAAGAAATATGA
>CAZBWN010000015.1:0-35143 GCA_964495905.1 uncultured Candidatus Peribacteria bacterium | reverse complement strand
GCTAATATCCTTTTGTATGCATCAGTGAATCACTGTGAAGTATCGTACGTGAGCGTGATCTTTTTACCAGACAAGAGAGACGTTAGATATAATGAAGATTCTTTTCCAAAACATTCTACGTATCCAAATCTTGTTGTGTTACTCTCTGGAGCGTCTATCCCTATAAGCCTTACTGACTCTTTCTTTCCGCTCAACATGACCGATATCGTATCCCCATCAGTGATGCTTTTTACTACGATGGTATCTTTGGAAACTGTCGGTAGTGTGGTTTTTGCAAACGCCGAATGTCCGCCTGCCGATAAAGATAAAATCAATACTCCGTATATAAGTCTTCTCATGGATGTGGTCAGATATAAATTTTATTTTAACCCTATCGCTATCCCATATATACCTTTTTTGAAAAGAAATTCCAACCGTAAAATAAGACGCCGAGAATCTGTATGGGATTTGTGTGATACAGAAAAAAGTCTTGCAATTTTTTATTGTTTTAAGTATACTTAACACCAAGAAAGTAAATCCTTGTATGTGGGGCTCCGGAGGTTCCTCGTAAATAACATACAGGGTTTTTCTTTTATTTTTTTTTATTTATACAGTCAATTTATTTGAAGTTCACATACTCAGTAATGATTTCATTTGCGTGATTGCGGTCCTGTTTAGTGATTCTAATCTTTGTGGTTGTGAATATCATATTTTGATGAACTCTGCATTGATGCTTTCCATATTTGCGAGAATTATAAGTTGTTCTATTGTAGCATAATCTCTAACATTTCATTTCTTTCATGGATTTTTTGCTTGTCGATCTTTTGCTATCATTCCGAATAAAGCTTTATTGAGCATATCGGCCTCGTCCGCATATACAAAGTTTATCTCATTTGGGGAGAGCTCTTTGGGGATGAGATTTTCTTTGATTGCATCAGTATGGATTTTATAATTCATTTTAGTCAAAAATCTTTTGACGTTCCAATCTAATGTCTGTACTTCTTGCTCTTTAAGTCTTTGGAACTCTTTGATGAGATAGAGTTTGAATTTTGGACTAAGCCAGGTTGCAAATTCAAAAGCTATATCCTTATGAGCAAAAGTTCATCATCCATACCTTCCTGCTTTAGAAGCGATACCAATAGCTCCAGTAGCCTCAATCCATTTTCTTGGAGTCAAATTGAAGTTATTGAGTCAAGCATCTTTTTTAAAGGTCACGAATTCGTTACCTTTAAAATTCGGATTATATAATTCTTCCCGAGATCATATGAATTCCAGTGTATTCCTATTCCTCATTCGACTATAAATCATTGTATCATCGCCAAAGCTTTTGACCATATCAGTCAAACTAATATAATCTGATTCCTTACTTTTTAAAATTGTAATATCCACTCACATTACTTGAATTTGTTGGTTGTTGCTCATCATAATAAAAAAAAATGCTAAAAAATCGGTAAGCATCTCATTCCTTAAGTTTATATGGCAACGATTGAATTGTAAATTTTAAAATTGAAATTTCAATAAGAAAAAAAAATCCCCGCGTTAACGGAGATCCTTCCCTTGAATAAAATCAAATATAAATCTTTTTACTCGACCACGATAAAAATCTGTAAGATTTTTTCGATGAGAGAGTTATACCGGCGATTTTAGATACTTTAATTTCAAACGCAGTGCAGAATTTAAAGATTTCTAAAACAGTCGGTGTTACTCTAACTCTATATTCCCCAAATACCTCGCTGCATAGTAGATGATCATTGACTGAAGTCCTACATACACCAACACCAGGAAGAAGATCAGCTCGCCTGGCAAATCTGTATACATCAATATCACCACATTGACCAACATCGCTGCGATGCATGAAATGATCCAGTAGATATAGTCCGTCTTATTGAAGATCTTTGCCAGCATCGGAACCTTGTGTGCGTAGAATATCAGTGAGGAGCTTACGATGTTTCGGATGATCCCTCGGCTGACTACTGCGCCTGCGTCACCGGTGAAGTACGAGAATAAGCTCACGTAGATTGCGAAGTTGACTACAAGGAAGACTACGAGATTTTGTACGACGCTGTTGTATCAGACTTTTTTGAGCAGGAAGACGTTAGCGATAAACGTCGCTATCGCTGCCCGGTAGAGTATGTGATTGAGGAGTGCGAAATCTCACATATGCGTGATATAATAGATGATGAGGATTGCGATTAATATGACGTTGAAGAGTTCAAGAAGCTGCTTGGTCCGGCTTGGCATCGTGACGAAATAGCCGTAGAGCAGTTCCATCATGTACGAGTTGGAATAGTGCTGAGGGGCGGTCATCCTCTCGCCTGCGAGCACGCGTCTCAGAGAGATATCCTTTTTTTTCTCGGCTGATTGCGGCCTGAATTGGAAGACCTTGTAGATGAGAGTGAAGACTGAGGTGAGAACCAGTGAATTTATAGTGAGCGCTAAATATACATTTTGTACTTGATCAAACACCAAGAGAAAGATTGTACCTATCGTCAGGATACCTAATTTATATCGCATATATTTTTCCATCGGATGATGGAGTCAAATTACGAAGATGAAGAACGCAACCACCCCGAGATGAAATACCCGGAGCATTGAAAAGACGTCGAATGCTACTGCTCGTCATCAGAGCGCGAGTGCGATGGTGAGGAGCAATACCATACAGAAATAGAACCCGATCTGGAAGACAGATTTTCCGTCTTCATACCCGGAGAGGTACGAACTCGCTCGGAGCACGAGGTTGAGCATCATCAACCGCAAGACGATATTGGTCAGCCCAAGACCGAAATAATTGAGCATCCCGACCAGTCCTGCGAGGATGATGGTCCGCGCGACATAGAGCGAATATCTTTGCAATATCTCAGATCATTTTGCTTGTATCGTCTGTGTCCCTCCGTAGTATCAGAAAAATATCCCCAAGAAAATCAACGGTATGAGCGCGAGATATCGGAGTCCGATGCCGTAGAAGAAGAGGACGAAGGCGAAGGTGACGAGGGAGAGTAAAAATAAGGACATATTTTTTTAACGAAAAACTAAAAGTGAATAGTGAAAAGTGTTGGTATCTTTCTTATTTAATAATTCTTTCTCTCTTTAGCTGTCTTGATGCTAGCTACTAACATTCTCAAAATTTCTTCTCATTTATCATGTAATAATTTATATTGTGCTTGGTTAATGTATCATGTATCTTGTAATAAATCTAATCGATATAATGATTCATTAGCTTCTTTGAGTGCAATACTCATCTTGTTTATAAAATCAGCTTTTGACTGGCCAAACTCTGCTTCACGAATCATTGCTCAAATACTTGTTCCTGATCTTATCAGTTGTTTACTTATGATAAATTCTTGTTTTTCTTTAGAAAGATGTTGATATATTTTTACTATATCGATACTAAATGAATAACTTTTTGTCTTTAAAATACTTTCAGCCATAAATATTTAAGTGAAAAACTAAAAGTGAATAACTAAAACTAAACGAAAAACTAAAAGTGAATAGTGAAAAGTGTTGGTATCTTTCTTATTAAATTAACTAAAAACTAAAAGTGAATAACTAAAAGTGTTTGTATTTTTTTTATTAAAAAAGAATTCCATCGTTTTTCACTTTTCACTATTCACTTTTCACTCCTTTATAACGCGAAATTCGTCGCAACAAGCCGCATCATCACATAATGCGCCAGTATCGCGAGCATGATGATCAGGAGCAATTTACCTATATTTCTGTTTCTGAAATATCTTGCAGCGAAGATGACCGCTCCCCAGATACCCATGCTCATAAGCGAGAATGCCAATCCGTATTGGTTGGTGGAGAAGAGGTAGAGCTCGTTGGCGATGGTATAGATACCCAACAACGTCACCACTATCAGCACTACGAATTCAGCGATATCGTAGAAGCTATACAGCAATCAGGGAAGGTCTATGAATTTGCTCAAAAAATCTTTTTGGAGAAATTTCCAGAAAATAGCGGGTGTCCCTAAAATCGCGTAGTCTTGATTTTTGATGGAGATCTTTGCGCCGAGGGATTTCAGGATTCTTATATTTTCCAATCTTTCAAGTTCTTTGTCTACATCCACTTTGGTCACGAGCGAATCGGGGAGAATCGTATCGTCCGGGTTTTGGATGCTCGCGTAATAGTCGTCATTCATCTTTTCTATCATCTTGAATATCTCTTGGATCGTGTCTCTGATCTTTTCAAAATTGGTCCCCATACGCTCCTTCTTGAGCTCTTCGCTGAGCGATTTGAGTTTTTTGGTATCTTGGAGAGAAACGGTGCCGACTGATCTTTTGGTCACTTCCTCTATCTTTTCAAACACCCTTACAATAATTTTTTTGGCTGATTCCAGATGTACGTCCTGATACACTTTCCTTTCTTCGTTCTCCTCTTCTTGGATCGCCTTCCGGACTTCCGTCTTTTTGGTAGCTACATAGGCCTTGGCGTTGGTGAGGATCGCCGCAATCTCTTTTGCGGAGAGCGGTTTGGTATAGCTGTTGATAGTCACGATATCAAATCCGAGCACCATAAAAAAATTACATGCCTCTTGGATGTCCTTGTATTTTGTGACGATGTCTATCTCTTGGAAATTGGTAGTGATGGTGAAATGGATATCCCCAAATGTTTTTTTGTCTGCAGAAAACTCCTTGAGTGAGAGGATCATGATATTTTTCTCTTCAAGAATTTTCCTTGCGAGCAATTGGTCATCTGTACCGATCAACATGTCGACAGCGTACTTCTCATTTTTCTCTTGTTTGATACCGTTTACGCTAAAAGTCATTACGAAAATATCAGGTAAAAAGCTCGAACTTCGGATCGATTTATGCTTTTATATTGAATTTTACGAAAAAATCAATATATAGACAGTAGACAAAGCAACCAATTTACCCATTATTATATACACAATTTTTATACAAAAAATGTAACCACCCAGCTACACAACAAAAGGACGGAAAAAATTCCGTGTCCTTTTTTCTCTTGCTGTACTATTTCCAAATTCTAAATTCTAAATTTGTTCATTCTAAATTCTAAATTCTAAATTATTTTACTTCCTATATATACTCCCTCAATGAAAAAGATTCTCTGACTCTTATTCATCATCCTGCTCTTCGGACTCGGTTTCCTCTATCTTCTCAAGAATCCTTCATTACCTGCATCACAAATAATATTCACCATCCTTGATGTCAGAATAGAGACAAACAAGGAACTTTCAGGTGCTTATCTGATCCACTGTGCAGACTACTATGATGGATGTAATACCTGCACCATCAAAGAAGGAAAAGTAAAAGCTTGTACTTTGATGCAATGCGATAACTACTCTGAGACAGAATGTATAGCATATGAAACAGGATATGATGCGGAAAAAGTAGAAGCAGAAAGACTACAAGGTCTTTGAATAGTAGAAACTACTTGAACGGTAGATACTTGAATAGTAGAGATTCCTAGTATCGATCTTACCAACTGTGTGAGCTACTTCGATGGATGTAACAACTGTAGTGTCAAAGACGGTAAGCCAGAAGCGTGTACTGAGATGTATTGTGCTACACCTAGCCAACCAAGATGTACTCAATATGCAACGTGAATGGAACCTACAGAAACGGTTGATACTTGAATTATAGAAAATATTTGAACATTAGAAAACACTTGATCTCTAGAAAATATTTCATGAGGAATTAATGGTCAAGCGAGTGGAAACATTACACAGTAATTCTTTTATTCTTAAAATAAAAATCAAATGAAAAAGTTTCTTACAACCGTAGTAGTTGTTCTTATTATTTTGGGAATAGGGTTTCTCTATGTAGTAAAAAATCCTGATTCGTCTTTCTCTCAGAAAGCGCTCAATATGTTTTGAGGTTCAACATCAGTTGAACAACTCACAGGACAAGCAGCAATAGATGCTAATATCAAAGAAATACCTGCTGCATTGGCCAATCCCGCATCTACCAATTGCGTAAAAAATTGATGAACGCTTGCGATAGCAGAATCAACAGGAGGTCAAGTCGGTATGTGTACGTTGTCTGGCGGAACTGTTTGTGAAGAACGAGCATATATGAGAGGAGAATGTTGAGTAGCTATCACTAATGCATGACCAGCACTTCCTGGCGCTCCAAAGACAGAACCCGTAGTATGTACTGCAGATTATACACCGGTTTGCGGACTTGTACAAATACAATGCATCAAAGCACCATGCCTTCCTGTAGAACAGACTTTCAGCAATAAATGCGTGATGGGTGGAAATAAATTAGCGTTATTTTTGCATAATGGAGAATGTGTTAAAAGATAAATAAAATGGAAAGATGGAAGCATGGAAATATGGAAAAGTGAAAAATAATAAATAATAAAAAATACCATCATCTTTCAATTTTTCAACCTTTCAATCTTTCAATATTATTAAATCTTTTAAAAAATTTATGAAATAAAATTTTCTTATGGAACAGATTATCTGAAATTCATTTCTCGACCAATACTTCGACGAACATACGATGTCCTTCCATCTGAAGGAAGGGCGCCCTATCATCAGAAAAAAGGGTACTCCAGGGAACTGGCAGCCTTTTGTCGATGACAAGACTATGAACAAGGAAGAGATGAATAAATTCATCCAAAAGATCTATGAAGAGATAGAGAGCAGAGATGACGGTTTCATGGAGATAGATAGGAAACTTTCAAAAGTATTACAACTCGGGCCCTACAGAATAGTGATCGTCTATCCTCCTCTTTCCGATGGATTGGAGATGACCATCGTCAAACCTATCAATAAATTAGTGATGGAGGATTATAAATTACCCCAGGATGTATTTGATCTGTTGAGAAATAAATCCAAAGGGATATTGGTCTCTTGATCTCCAGGAAGTTGAAAGACAACCTTCGCTCAAGCACTTATCGACGTCTATCACAAAGATCATCATATCATCAAGACCATTGAATCACCTCGTGATCTGCAAGTGTCTGACGATATCGTGCAATATAGTTTCACGTATGGAACGCATGACGAAGTGAGAGATATCCTTCTTCTTTCCAGACCGGATTATACGGTCTATGATGAAGTGAGAAATACATCTGACTTTGAATTGTATAAGGATCTGAGATTGACGGGAATAGGTTTGGTCTGAGTCATCCACGCTACGAGAGCGGTAGATAGCATCCAAAGATTTTTGGGGACTATTGAGATGGGAATCATCCCACAGGTCATCGATACCGTCATCTATATAGATAAATGAGTCATCCAAGAGATATTCACGTTACAGCTTACGGTCAAAGTACCTGAAGGTATGGAGTCGCAAGATCTCGCAAGACCGGTGATCGTCATTACAAGTTTCTTGACGAAACAAGTAGAATACGAGATATATACGTTTGGAGAACAGATAGTCGTGATGCCACTTACCGGCGATGTGAATGGTGAAGGCAAAGTGCAAAGCAAAGGAAAATCAGTAGTTTCTGAGTACGCTAAACAGACCATCAGCAAAAAACTCCAGCAATTATTGCCTTGCGATTTCTTCCTCAAGATCAAGTGAGCTTCCAATCTTGACCTCTATATCCCTGAAGAATCCAAGGGACGTATCATCGGTAAAGCAGGAGCAAATATCAACGAGTTGGAAAGGACTATGGGATTGAAAATCAATCTCAAAAGCTTCAACGACCTTCCTCTCTTGGATGTAAACACGCAGATCAATAGCGGTAAAAAGAATTCTATCGCTGAAGTGCAATTCCCTCCTGAGTATGCAAATCAAAGCATCTGTTTCCAAGTCGGAGACGAGATCGCTTACTTCACCGCTGATGTGCGTGGCGTAGTATTGATCAAAGATAAGGAGTTGAGCAAAAATATTGCGAGAAAATGATTTGTGATTGTGGATGTGAACAAACTATAGAAACAAACAATTGACAAATGCCCGCTACTGCGGGCGACAAACAATAGATGAAAGATTGCTGTACGACAGCTATATTTAGTCATCCGCCTATGCGGGTATTCGGCAAACATTGGTCTCCCGCTAGAGCGGGAATTAGTCTTTTAGTTATTTTAGTTATCCCTATGAACAATTTCCATTTCTCAAAAATAATCGCCGGTGTAGGTCCTACGTTAGCGAAAGAGACTGTCCTTTCCAAAGTCATCAATATGGTCGATATCTTCAGAATCTCATTGTCTGGAGGGTTTGACGATAATAACAAAAAATATATCGATACAATCATGAAATTGGACAACAGCAAAACAATCATGATGGAGACGAGAGGATCAGATATCAGAGTGAAAAATGTCATGGATATCAAAGTCAAAGCGAGACAGAATATAGAGATAGACTACTCTGAATATGCACAGGAACATGATAAGAGAATCTTCATGGATGCATCATTTCTACATGAATTGAAAGTAGGACAAGTGATCAAGTTCCAGCAAAGCGGAGTCGTGATCAAAATCAAATCAAGCAAAGAGAATCTGATCATGTGTGAAGTGATCGAATGAGGATTGATCATCCAGTATGACAGGATATTTTTCCAGAACTACGATCTCAATCTGCCATTTTTGGGAGAAAGAGACAAGCATGATATCTTACGAGGATTGGAATACGGTATCCACGTCATGGCTCCTTCACTGGTCAAAACAAGAGATGATATCATCGAATTGAAACAATTCCTGGCGACAAAAAATGCTGACAAGATGAAGATATTCGCAAAGATAGAGACTCCAGAAGCATTGGAAAACATAGATGACCTCTTGGACATCTCAGATGGATTGATCTTCGTTTTTGAGAAGATAGAAAAAGCCATGAAAGCATTAAAATTGAATGAAGAGATCTTGGTGACTAAATGTAAGACACTCGGTAAACCTGCAGTCGTTACCTTCGTAGGTAAATTCGACAAAAACAAATACCAGCTCATCAACGAAACGCAATTGAAAAAATATTCACATCTCGCAGTAGATGCATATATGCTTGATGTCTTGCTTCAAGAAGAAGATCCGCTTGCTATGATCACTCAGCTCAGCGACACTTTGGACAAATTGGAACTCAAGATTGCACCTCAGGAACTGACGCATTTCTACGCAAATAACGAATTCATGGTCAGAGATTATATCATCTACAACGCACATAGAGCGACTCAAGAAGTCGATGTAAGAGCATTGGTATTATATACCGAAAATGGATATTCAGCAGGAAGGCTTTCAAGCTTGAAACCGAGAGTTCCTATCATCGCATTCACCAAGAGCGATGAAAACTACAGATACTTGAATATGCTCCGAGGAGTCAGAGGATATAAGATCTCTCAATCATTCAGTTATGAGAACTTGAAAAGGATTGGAAAAGAGATGATCAGGATCATCTTCAAAGGGAATATCTCGCTTGATGACAAGATCATCATCGTCCAGGCAAATGAATCCATCACAGATGAAAGAAGCGGTATGATCAATGGACTTGAACTCTACAAATTCAAAAATATTTAATTAAATATTGAAAGATTGAAAAATGGAAAGATGGAAACGTTGGTGTTTCTGTCTTTTTTTTGTTTTTTAACAAACCCCCTCATTCCCCCTTAACAGGGGGACTATATGGAATAATTTTATTAAAAAAAAACTACCTGATAATACATCAGATAGTGGTCTTTTTATTGTTTCAAAAGTTGGTGTTATTCTTTTATTTTTTCTCCGATATGTGTTACATCAACACCTTCTTGCGTAACTTTTATTATTAATTCAGTATTTGTTATCTTTGCTTCGGGAACATTGATAACAACCAAACGTGCTTTTGAAGGTGAAATCTTCAATCCGGTATATTCTCTATCACAAGTTCCTTTATAGAAATTCAACATTATTTCTTTTGAAGAACGGTTTTGTATAAAAAACAATACGGATTTATCTTGGATACTATATGCATAATCTATAGCATCTTTTGATTGATAAATAATATCACTTCTAAAATTTTTTGATGAATATCGCATGGGGGTTTTTGTAGAATTATTTTCTCTACCATTTAGAATATTCATAATCTCTATCAGTGAGCTATCAAATGATGTTTTTAATTTTACATCATATACATTCGTACAAGTGAAGTCATAGCTCCTAGGCACTTTATTAATTTTTTCTTTTTC
Organism: uncultured Candidatus Peribacteria bacterium; assembly: GCA_964495905.1. Lineage (GTDB taxonomy): Bacteria > Patescibacteriota > Gracilibacteria > Absconditabacterales > Absconditicoccaceae > CAJBLF01. The sequence goes on along the minus strand of CAZBWN010000015.1, from coordinate 25,102 downwards.
ATTCCAATAGAAACCTTTTGCTTTTTGCCAATTTATCAATTCAACTATTTCATCAGTAGTTGCTTCTTTTTTCTTTGTTTCGTTCATCACTAAAGCATTGACCCCAAAAATCATTCCATAATTTTCTTCTTTGCCATAGATACCTTTGTTTAAGCAATCACTTTTACCAACTCGTATAGCAATATACTTTTGGTTATTCATTTCCAAAAGACATGTTTTTGAATCGACACCATACTTTTCCCAATGTACATTACTGTCTTTCAATTCTGTGACAGCTGTGATCAAAAGTTCTAGTTTGGAATCTATTATCTTATGCTCGGTTTGACCGAGGCTAATGTTTGTTATACCTAGTACACAAACAAGAATACCTATAAATCTTTTCATTTCTTTTATATTTTTATTTATTTTGTTTTATATACTATATATATTTATATGTTTAAGTCAATCCCTCTTTAATTTAAATTTTCCTCCCTAAAACTATGTTTTCAACATTTTTTTTGGACACCTAATCAAATCCCCATCTTCCTCTCCCCACTCACTCAAATTTGCAAAAAATCTCATTCTGCGTATAATTATGATGTTTATATATTGATTCATAATCATGGTAGATCAGGATCCTATCAAGGAGAAATATAAGCATGTTTTAGAGCTTCTGGAAAAATCTCCAGGAGATGAAGAAGCATTGGATGCATTGATATCTTTGGAGACTGCTATCAAAGCTAATCTTTTAGATATTTTGAAAAAAAAACCGTATGGAGGAGGGGATGAAAATAAGTCTCATGTTTTCTCTAAATTTGAAAAATGAAATAAAGACAGAGCTCATGTAGAGTCCCTTGTAATGAACGCTGCTACCTGAAACCGCTTATCTATCAATCAGCTCACTGATATGTTCATAGAAAAGATCAATGCCATTTTGCATATGCAAACATCAAACGAGGAAAAAATAAGATTGCTTCATATCCAATACATCAAAATACAATCAACAATCCTTCCTCCTGACTATGATATCAGACCTATAACCTGATCCGGTGCTTGATGGAGAGAAAAGAAAAATGATATTGATAAATTCAGCATCTTAGTCCAAATCTTGAGAGATAATGGGGTATATACTGATGATATCTTGGCTATAGAATGAAAAAATAGGGCAAATATGATGAGAAAAGAATCTTATCTGTGTTTGCAGATACCCAAAATCAATAAGACGGTATTTATAAACAATGGATATGGAGAAGCTACTTTTGTCTATGATGGTGTATTGGATATAGGAGCGTTTACTGCATTGAGTAAGAAGTTACTTGCTCCTGTATTTCAAAAAATCGCATTTGATCATAAACATATAGATACTTGGAAACAAGCTTTAACTCATGCCTTATTCGTAACTCAAGACCAATCACCGCAGGTGATATGACAAAAGATTGATATCAAAAAATTCAAGGACACGACAGAAAAACAATATAGGAGAGAAGAATTTATCGAGTTTTACGGAAAATTATCTGAGGAAGAAAAGAAAAAAGTTATTTGACATAGTACTGTATACTGAAAACGAGCAAAGAAATATCCAAATATTCCACAATCTTATAATGGATTGATACCTTTTCTTTGATGAGATAACAGATATCAGAAATGATGATATATAAAAGCGCTCCTGGAATGACCAGAGGCAGGAGAAGAATATCTGAAAACACGAACTATTGAAACCAATAAAACTGAAGGAGAGAAGAAAAAAGTTTTTTTAGCCTTTTATGAGAATTTGTCTGAGGAAGAAAAGAAAAAAATTATTTCAAGTAGTAAAGTCTATTGAAAACGAAAAAATAAAGATCCAATCCTCCCAAGATCTTATGGGGGTTTGATAGGTCTCCTTTGATGAGATGAAAAATGTAGGGAATGATGATATGTGAAAGCGCTTTTAGAATCACCAGAATCGGGAGAGAAATATCTGGAAACACGAACCATTGAAACCAATAAAACTGAAGAAGAAAAGAAAAAAGATTTCTTAGCCTTTTATGAGAATTTATCTGGGGAAAGAAAAGAAGATATCATTTCAAATGGTACTTCTTATAGGAAACGGGCAAGGAAATATCCAAATATTCCACGATCTTATAATGGATTGATTTCTCTTTTTTGATGAAATAATAGATGTCAGGAATGATGGTATGTGAAAGCGCTTTTAGAATCACCAGAAGCAGGAGAGAAATATCTGAAAAAACGAACCATTGAAACTAATAAAACTGAAAAAGAGAAGAGAAAAGATTTTTTAGTCTTTTATGAAAATTTATCTGAGGAACAAAAGAAAAAAGTTGTTTGACATAGCGTTGCATACGGGAAACGGGCAAAGAAATATCCAGATATCCCACAATCTTATAATGGGTTAATCTCCCTCCTTTGAGGAGATAAGAAATGTATACAATGATGATATGTGAAAGCGCTTTTGGAATCAAAAGAAGCAGGAGAGAAATATTTGGAAGAATGGAAAAAAAATAAAAAAATATAAGTTAGGAGGCTGGTTTCAATATTACCCCACCCTAACCCTCTGCCCCAGGGCACCCTCTCTTGAACAAGTTCAATTCACCTTGCCCATTCCATGGAGAGGGAACTTTGCCCCTCTCTACGTAGTGGAGAGGGGAAGGGGGTGAGGTAACTAAATCCCAAAAAGAATTTTTCAAGAATAATTTATCCCCACCTAAATATACCCTTAAATGAAAATATACCCATTTTTTTGTTCAAAAAAATACCCTCAAAAACATGGCTTAAAATACCTATTTATGACACAATTTTTTTTAATGAATTTTCCGTTGTAATGATGTCATGATACTATATATAGTGGTTACATTTTTTTGAACACCACAACATATTGTGTATTCTATACATTTTCAAACATTTGTAAATACAAAACGAAATATAATTAAAAATTAATAATGAATAATTAATAATGTAGGAAAAACATATTATATTATTAATAAAAAAATCATCATTTATCATTTATCATTAGTTTTTAAAGATGGCTATCTATAAAGTAAGAAAAAGAAATTGAGCGATCATCGATTTTGATGTCAGTAAAGTTGAATTAGCCATCAAACGTGCTATAGAAGCAGTAGGAGGAAAAGATTTCGAAGATGTAGCTAACCTTGCCAAAAAAGTAGGCCAAGCAGTCGAAAAAAAGATAGGGAATGAAATCCCAAATGTAGAAGCTATCCAGGATATGGTAGAGCAGGTATTGGTCAAAGAAGGTCATGATACCGTAGCCAAAGCATACATCCTGTATCGCCAAAAAAGATCTGAATCGAGAGCCCAAGAAAGTGTTGTCGTTGAAGTAGGAAAGACGATGGACGAGTACTTGGACCAAAGCGACTGGAGAGTAAACGCAAATAGCAATCAATGATATTCACTCGGAGGGCTTATCCTCAATATCTCAGGAAAAGTGATCGCCAACTACCGGCTCAGTCATATCTATCCTACAGATATCGGAACGGCTCACAGAACGGGAGACTTCCATATCCATGATCTTGATATGTTTTCTGGATACTGTGCGGGACGATCGCTCAGACAATTACTTGAAGAAGGGTTCAATGGATTGACCAACAGAGTGCAATCAGCTCCTCCAAAAAACCTCCAAGCGGCAGTAAATCAGATGATCAACTTCTTCGGAACGCTCCAAAACGAATGGGCTTGAGCACAAGCATTCTCTTCTTTCGATACGTACTTGGCTCCATTCGTACACAAATTCAAAGTAGAACAAGAAAAAGAGCTTGATGATATGGGGATGAAATTTGCAACTCCTGAAGCTAAAAAAGACTGGATAGATAAGAAGACACACAAATATGTGACTCAACAGATGCAGAACTTTATCTTCGGATTAAACGTACCTTCACGCTGGGGAACACAGACACCGTTCACCAACATCACCCTTGATCGGACGTGTCCAGAAGATCTTAAAGACAAAGCGCTTATGCTTTGAGGAATAGAAAAAGGATACTATTGTAAAAAATTCAGCGAACTTTCTGAAGAGATGAAACTCGTAAATAGAGTGCTTATCGAGGTATATACCGCAGGAGATCGGACAGGATCGGTATTCACTTTCCCTATCCCTACGTATAATGTCACTGAAGACTTTCCACGAGAGGATCCCGATATCGATTCACTCTTTGAAATGACGGCTAAATATGGAATCCCGTATTTCCAAAACTTCGTAGGATCGCAATTCAAAGTCAGCAAAGACAAAGACGGAAATGTAACCAAAGTAGAAAACCCAGATGCATATAAACCAGGAGCAGTGAGGTCAATGTGCTGCAGATTACAGCTTGATCTGAGTCAGCTTGAAAAGAGATGAGGAGGGCTATTTGGATCAGCAGAGATGACGTGATCCATCGGAGTCGTGACTATCAATATGGCAAGAATCGGATATAACTTCAAAGGAGATCTGGAAGGGTTCAAAAATCAGGTCCATTATCTCATGAATTTGTCCAAAATCTCTCTTGAACTCAAGAGAAAAGAGATTACAAAATGGTTAGATGCAGGTCTCTATCCGTATACAAAAAGATACCTTCATTCTTTCAGAAATCACTTCTCAACTATTGGTTTGAATGGTTTTAACGAAGCTATCCAGAACTTCACCAATGGTAAAGAAGACATCTCTACTGACGCAGGTAAAAAATTCGCTATGGAGATCTTAGACTTTATGAGAGCCTTACTCAAAGACTATCAGGAAGAGACGGGAAATCTGTACAATCTTGAAGCTACGCCAGCAGAAGGAACTACCTACAGATTCGCAAAAGAAGATAAAAAACAGATCCCAAATATCATCCAAGCAGGAACAGATGAAGCACCGTATTATACCAATTCTACGCAACTTCCTGTAGGCTACACAGATGATCCCTTTGAAGCGCTTGAACAGCAAAATGAATTACAATGCAAATATACATGAGGAACGGTACTTCACTTGTATATGTGAGAAAGGCTTTCTGACGCACAAGCATGTAAACAACTCGTCAAAAAGGTCATAGAAAACTATCAATTGCCGTATGTCACTATTACCCCTGTCTTCTCTATCTGTCCAAAACATGGATACGTAGTAGGAGAACATGATTACTGTCCAAAATGTGATAAGGAACTAGGATACTCAGGAAATGAATTCAATGTAGATCTTAGAAAGAAACATACCTCAGATCCAGAAAAACTTAGATATATCGCAGAAAAACAGATACAGAACTAAAAATTAACTAATAACTAATAACGAAAAGTGAAAAACGATGGAATTTCTTTTAATTAATATAAACATTAAAACAATAATATAATTCCCCTTTTTATCTTTTAAATTTTTGTTGCCATGCAAACATTCTTCAATAAAGACGGATTAGAAATTCACAGAACTCCATGCCAAGTATTCACTCGCGTAATGGGATACCTCAGACCCGTAAGTCAGTACAATATCGGTAAAAAATCAGAATTCTACAGCAGAAAATACTTTGAAGAAGGGAAGACTGCTAACTCAACTTTCGTAAGACAGTTTGCACCAAAAATGGAATTTGTAGCATGTGGATGCTAAAAAGATAATTAATAATTAATGATGAATAATTAATAATTTTGGAATTTTTCTAATAAATCCCTCCGCCCTAAGGGCATCTCCCTTAAATCCCTTCCCACAAAATGTGGGACCTTCCCTTCATAGAAGGGACACAAAAAGGGAGACAAAAATAAAATAGATAAGACAGTTTCAATTTCTACGGTACTGTCTTTTTATTTACTGTAAAAATATGATGTTATATAACGATCCTGTCTATGGTGAAGCGGAAATCAATGAGCCTGTGATTTTGGAAATCATTGAAAGTCCGTATATGCAAAGATTGAAATGAATCGATCAATCTTGATATTTTGAACAATTTTTTCCGGGATGCGCATTTAAGCGTTTTGAGCATTCCATGGGCGTATATCTCCTACTCAAGCAGTATTGAGCTCCTTTGGAAGAACAGATCGCTGGATTGATCCACGATCTTTCTCATGGTGTATTTTCTCATTGCTTGGATTATGTCTTTGATGAATGAAGCCAAAAAGAGCAGAATCATCAAGATAATATCTTTGAAGCGTTTGTAAGAAAAACTGATATCCCTGAAATTTTGGAAAGGCATGGATTGTCTATTGAAGACATCTTAGATGAACCTCAACATCCGTTACAAGAAAACAATCTTCCAGATATCTGTGCAGATAGGATAGATTATTGCTTGAGGACTTTGGTGCATTTTGATAAGCTTCCGGCAAAAGATATCCTAGAACATTTACACATACAAGGGACTACCTGGTATTTTGATAGCTTTGCCTATGCAAAAATATTTGCTGAGACATTCAAGAGGATAAACGATACGTATTTTTCTGGGAGAGAATCCGCTATCATGTTCCAAACTGTTGCGGATATCTGCAGATATGCTTGGAAGACCTGATACCTTGAAAAAGATGATTTTTATACCACTGATGATGTGGTATTGAACAAGATCAAGGCACATTTGGATACTGATGAACAGCTTGGTTTGTATCGAAAACGCATGAATAACGATATAAAATGCAACGATTCCCCTACAGATTTTGATGGACATATCTTCTGCAAAAATAGGGTAGCAGATCCTTTGTTTATGGATGGCGAAACAGTAAAAAGAGTATCCGATAAGGATGCTGAACGAAAAATAATCATAGAAACAAAAGCACCGCCAAAAGAATATTTCTTGAAATTTGAAAAATAATTAAAAAATTAAAACATTAAAATATTAAAAAATTATAAGTTAATGTAACAATCTTCTAAATCTTAATATCTTTTAATCCTATAATAAATTATCAGTGAAACTTGCGTGAATACAACAATCTACGATGATCGACTATCCCGGCAAAATCGCCTGTGTAGTCTTTACTCAGTGATGCAATTTCCGCTGCCATTTCTGTCACAATCCTGAATGTGTCTTGCCAGAAAAGATGATGCTGTTCCAAAACGATCTCATCCCTGAAGAGGTGTTTTTCAATTTTTTGAAAAGCAGGAAATGACTCCTCGATGGTGTCAGTATCTGCGGTGGAGAACCTACCATACGACCTGATCTGTATGACTTTGCCAAGAAGATAAAAGATATGGGATTCCTCGTCAAATTGGATACCAACGGGAGAGATTATCGTATCGTAGAAAGGATGATCCAAGATAAGATTTTAGATTATGTCGCCGTAGATTTGAAACATTCTCTGCATATCTACGATCAAGCGATCGGAGTACAAGAACAACCGGAATTTTTCAATAGCTATCAAAAATTATTACAGACATTATTGGAAAGCAAAATAGATTATGAATACAGGACAACGGTTGCAAAGGGTATGCATACCGCGGATGATATTGAAAATATGGCCGTCTACATCAGAGGGGCTAAGCATTACTATCTCCAAAATTATATCGGAGGAAATACGCTTGATCCGAATTTTTGAGGAACTCCGTTTGACGATGAAGAACTCGAAAATTTCAAAAAAATAGCTGAACGTTATGTCCAGCATTGTGAGATACGTAAATAACAATTATAGATGATAAATTATAAATGATAGATTTTTCTTATTCTTTATTAATTTATCATCTATCATCTCTCATTTATCATTATTTATTTGAAGTGTTCAAGGCAGTCCCTATGTCCCTGAAGATATGCTTTATGCATATTTTTTTTGTTGATATCCAATATTTTGACAGGAAGCTCTTTATAGAACAGATGATCCACGATTCCCATATTTTCTATGGTATGATGTCTTATAAGTATTTCATATGAAACAGAGAGATTATCAAATATATTTTTTATTTTTTGATTTTCTTTAAATTTATTGAGTGCGATACCGATCATCTCATGTTTTGGATACATGCTTTTTGCGTATTCAACAGGAAAATTATTTGTCACTCCTCCATCCATAAGCATATGTTTTTGATAAGGGACTATAGGGAATATTCCTGGAATGGACATACTCCCAAGAAGGATAGTCGTTAGATCTCCTTTATCAAATAACATGAAAGTACCGGTATTGGTATCGGTAGTTCAGATATAGGTCTTTATATTGAGGTCAGTAATTTTTTTTGGAAGATCCTTGATAAAATCTTTTTTGAAATAATTGAGTCTCAATAAGCTTGTTTTGGAAAAGATATTTATAGAAGATAAACCAAAAGCACGACTCGTAAAATACATATCATGGATTTCTTGGGCTGAATATCCTGCTGCTCGATAACTGCCTACAGCAGCCCCTGCACTCACTCCGTATATCGCCCCTATTTTCTCTTTATATCCAAGCTCTTCCAGTCACTTCAAAATCCCAAGCGCATAAAAAGCTCTCATCCCTCCTCATGAGATGACGAGTGTGTATTTTTTGTTTTTGTTGGGAGTGGGTTTCATCAATTTTAACTAAAAACTAAAAGTGAATGTATCTTTTCATTTATTATTTTTTATAGTATATCTATTTATCCAACGAAGTGAAATATATTTTTTTAGGTTTGAAAAAGGCTTTATGTTTATGTATACTTATGCTGATAGTATTTAAAAACTAATATTTCCTTTATGAATCAACTAGATAAATTTTTTAATCCAAAAACTATAGCCGTCATCGGAGCGTCTAATACGCCTAATTCTGTAGGACATTCCGTATTCAAAAATTTGGTGGGTAATGGTTTTGTCCTCTATCCTATCAATAACGATAACAAAGTGACAAGCGTAATCGATATCCCGGCCTATCAAAGCGTGATTGATGTACCGGGGGAGATTGACTTGGCGGTCATTGCGACTCCTGCTTTTACAGTGCCTGCGATAGTTGAACAATGCGGTATCAAAGGAATTGGAGCTGTCATCATAATATCTGCTGGATTCAAAGAAATAGGTAAAGAGGGTGAAGAATTAGAGAGACAAATACTGACGACTATCAAAAAATATAATATGAGAATCATAGGTCCCAATTGTCTTGGTATCTTGGTACCTCATCTCAAGTTGAATGCAAGTTTCTCCAGGGAAAATGTGCTTCCTGGTAGCATCGCATTTATCTCTCAAAGTGGAGCACTCGGAACAGCAGTTCTTGACTGGTCTATTAAACAATGTGTCGGATTCAGTCATTTCATATCTATTGGAACGATGTTGGATGTGACCTATCATGATCTGATAGATTATCTTGAACAAGATCCTCATACCAAAAGTATCATCATCTATATGGAATCCTTGAGAGAATCAAAAAAATTTCTCAAAGCAGCGAGAGCTTTCACTCAACATAAGCCGATCATCATCTTGAAAGTGGGAAGAAGCGAAGAAGGTGCTAAAGCTGCAAAAAGCCATACAGGAAGCATTACAGGAAATGATGATATCTTCCAAGCTGCATTCAAAAAAGCAGGGATACTGAGAGTGGATACCTTAAATGCTTTTTTCAATTTGGCACAAGGACTCAATACACAGCTAAGACCTACGGGTAATAGACTCTGTATCGTCAGTAATGCAGGTGGTCCCGCAGTCATATCTACCGACACTTTGATAAAAAGTGGCGGTATCATTGCACCCTTATCTGAAGGGACTATGAACAGATTAAATGCTATTTTGCCTCGTCCTTGGAGCCATGGCAATCCTATTGATATCCTCGGCGATGCTACAGATAAACGCTTTAGGGAGAGCATAGAAGTATGTATCGATGAATCTCAAGCTGATGCTATTCTTGTGATCCTTACCCCACAAGATATGACTGATGCAACAGCGATTGCAAAAGAATTGATCAAAATCGATAAGAAAGGAAAAATGGTCTTGGCAGTCTGGATGTGATGAGATCAAGTTCAAGAAGGGAAAGATATCCTCAATCAAGCTCAGATACCTACGTATAGCACTCCAGAAGATGCAATAGATTATTTTATGCAGATGCATACCTACAGCAATAGTCTCTCGATTTTCGAAGAATCTCCTATTCATTTGCCGTCTGACTGAACAATCCATACTGATAAAAATATTCAGATACTAGCCAAAGTAGTCAAAGAAAAGAGATCTGTGCTCACGGAAGCAGAAGCAAAAGAATTCCTTTCCAATTATGGGATCCCTATGGCCAAGTCAGGTATCGCGCATAGCGAACAAGAAGCTGGAGAGATTTCCAGCAAGATCGGATTCCCCGTAGTCATGAAAATACTCTCTCCCGATATCATCCACAAGACAGATGTCGGAGGTGTCATCCTCAATGTCTGTGATGAGACAGAAGCCAAAAAAGCATATCTCCAGATCATGCAAAATGTCGAAAAACTCAAGGCAAATATTCATGGAGTATTCATAGAACACCAAGTATTCAAAAAATATGAAATCCTTATAGGATGCAAAAAGGACCCTATTTTTGGTCCTGCAATCGTATTTGGCATGTGAGGAACTTCAGTAGAAATCTACAAAGATACAAATATAGCTTTGCCACCTCTCGATATGCTCTCTACCAAGAAATTGATCGAGGGAACAAAAATCGCTACGCTCCTCAAAGGATATAGAGGTATGGCAGGCGTCAATATGGAAGAACTTCAAAATGTTCTCTACAGGTTTAGCGCCCTCGTTATGGATTTTCCAGAGATAGCAGAATTTGATATTAATCCATTTGCGATGGATCAATATTGAGGTGTTGTTTTGGATGCTAAGATTATCTTAGATGAAAATCAAAAATAAATACTATTTCACAATCTCTCATCGACCTCCTTTGGACACTCAAGCGGCATTTGCCTCTTCAATATCTATATGGAAGTCTAGGATATAATCATCTTTGGTCATAACCAATACTTCTTCAAATATCAGTCCTCTCGGTCAGGATATCTTTATTTTGATCTTGTCTCAATTTTTCAATCACATCTCTATAGCTTCTTTCGTAGTACAATGCAGATGTCTTTGAGCTACAATCATATTATGAGAGAGATAGAATTCTCACTCTGGTCCGATGATGATGATATTTTCTCCCTCTGTAAAATTTCTTGGACTTCTCACAGGAGCCTGGGTTCCTAAAACAAAATTATCTCACATCAAAATCTCTACATGACTTTCTTTTCTCGTCGGTCCAACGACTCTGACCGTATTGATCCTCCCATTCGGTCATGACAATATCACTGTTTCATTGCAAGCAAATTGCCCGGGTTGGGTCATATCCCTAAGTTTGGTCAATTGATATCATCTTCCAAAAAGCTTCTCAACATCTACCTGGGAGAGATAGACATGCCTGTTTGAAATGCCGATGGGGAGTCTCATTTTTTTTAATGGAGAATGTAAAATGCATAATTCAGAATTAAAATAATTTTCAAAAAAAACTGCATTCTGAACTCTAAATTCTAAATTTCTTTCTTTTTATAAATTTTTCTCATTTCTATCCCGCTTTGCGGGACTGAATTATTTTTTCTATCTGTTTATACAAGTCATCAAACGTCCCGTCATTATTGAAATGATAGTCGGCGAGTTGCATGCATTTCTCTATGTTCTGTTTGGTTGGATCAGTATTCGTCATTTCCCTTTGTTCGTTACTGAGGAAGACATCGTAGGAAACCATATCTGTTTCACTTCCTCTGAGCACTATCCTTTCGTATCTGATCTTGGGATCTGCGTCCACAGCGAAGAGATAAAAATTTCATTTTCATTTCAATGCTTCCGCTTCTCCTACGGCTCTGATGCTTTCTATGATGGTATCTTTTCAGCTTATCAATGCTTGCTGATATAATTGTTCTGCAATGTAGGAGGCACCATGCTGTGCACGAAGTTCATTGGCTACAAGCACCATACTATCCCTATTTATCGGCAATCCTCTCTTCTCGATCTCCTGTATCAAAAATGATCTCACGGAAAAATGCTGGAATCATTTTTTCTCAACAAGATATTCTACGATGGTACCTTTTCCTGCACCGAGAGTTCAGGTAATTCAGATAATTATCATCTCCTTACTATTAAGGAATAAATTTTATTGAGTATAGCTATTTACCCGACGAAATGAAATATGTTTTTTAGATTTGAAAAAGTCTTTCCAGTTAGTATAAATTCTTGTATCTTGATACTTATGTCTTTTATCTTATGTCTAAAAAATATGCGAGAACAGATCCAAAAGTATTATGCTGACAAAAAAATTTTCTGGAGAATCGTCATCGTCATCGCTTTCGTCCTCGTTATTTTTTTCCAATTGAACGGAGATAAAAGAGGGATGGATATCAGCTTTAGCAATAAGCTTTCTTTTGCAGGAGAAGTGATGCCAAAAAACTGAAGGTACGCTTTAAATAGAGAGAGATTTGATAGGGAAGTTGCGTTGCTTGAAATCAATGAAGCGCAATTCATCATCATCTATAAAAGATGGAATCTGATCGTCCCGATGATAGAAAAATCACTCAAGAAGGCAGGTCTCCCTGATGACCTGAAATATATCCCAGTCATTGAAAGTGCACTGAGGGACAATGTCAGCAGTTCCGCTGGGGCTGCAGGGCTTTGGCAATTCATGCCTGATACAGCTAAGAGATACGGATTGGTGGTCAACGAATTTGTCGACGAGAGATTTGATGTCGCTAAGTCTACGGCGGCGGCTATGCTGTATTTCAAGGACTTAGGCAAACAATTTGACAAGCGGACACTTGTTGCCGCCGCGTACAATAGAGGCGAAAACGGGTTGCAGAAAAGTTTGGAATCACAATATACCAATAACTTTTACGATCTCCGATTGAACAACGAAACTTCAAGATATGTCTTCAGATTGCTTTCCATGAAATATGTATGGGAAAATAAATACAGTTTCTTTGAGAGTGAAACGTTAGGTGACATGTACAGTCCCTTTGCAACTAAATATATGAGCGTCAAAAAAATAGATGATATCGCAGATCGAGCGAGAAAAAATAATCTTTGATATTTTGAGGTCAAGAAATTGAATCCATGGATAATGACCAATTCCTTACCTGATGGAAAGTGGGACATAAACATAATTACGAATGACTAATTATCAATTACGAATATTTTAAACCTTGACTTGTAATAATATATAAATATACTATTTTTCTTATAAACAAAAAAACGGTATAAACCACAAAAAAAACATTATTATGAGTATAAAAAGAAGAAGATTAGATTATCACGAAATCGCCAAAGGCGAATTAGCGACAAGACATGTTGATGGTGAAGAAAACACCCTCTATCTGATAAACCAAACAGATAAGGAGGGTAAAACCTTCAATGTATGTGACCTCAGTGTAGTACTTCCTTTTAAAGAAAGAAGGAAACAAAAAGGGACTATTGATTTCCAAAAAGATCACTGGTACTACTTTACTGTCCCTAATGCAAAGGAACTCAAAGCATCCAAAAAAAAATTAATGGAAAAAATTGAATCAGATCCCGGTACAAAAGTCGAAAGTAGCATCCAACGTATCATCAAAAAAATCGATGAAGCGTTATCAGAATTGGGGTATGATACTATCAACAAAAAACTCCCAGCTGATTATCATTGAACCTAGAGTGCGTTTCGCACTCTTTTTTTTTAAAATCCCCCATCCATAGGATATCCCGCCTTGCGGGACAGGCTCTCCTTCCTTTCAATAAAAGGGGGTACAAATAAAAAAAGAGCCGATGAAAGCTCTTTTTTTGCTATATAGTAATAAATTAAGTTGTTTCTCCTGTAACCGTATTGAGCGTGATCGTATCGCCTTCATTTTTGTGGAGCGGTATCATAATCTCCATACCTGTCTCTATCGTAGCTGGTTTTTTTCCTGCTTGTGCTCTGTCTCATTTCACTCCTGGAACGGTTGCAATGATCTTGTATGCAACAGTCGGTGGTAAAATAACACTGATTACATTTCCTTTGTAGACCATCACGAATAAGTCCATATTCTCTTTGAGATATCCTACGATATCATCGACCATGTCTTTATTGAGGTCATGCATCTCACCGGTATCATTTTCCATGAACGTATAGCTGTCTCCTGCTGAGTATAAGAAGAGTGCATTTTTCGTGATGACATCGCCTTTTTCAATCACACTTCCAGACTTGTATGTAAATGTTTGGACACTTCCTGTGATAAGATTCTTCATCTTGAAACTATAACTTCCTTGTCTTTGCTGCATCTGCATGAATGCAAAATCCACGACTTTATACAACGTACCATCAATCTCTAGGATGGTATTTTTTTTGATTTCAGATACATCTAACTTCATAACTTCATGATTAAAATATTAAAATATTTTTTAATTAATTTTTTAACAAACCCCCTCATTCCCCCTTAACAGGGGGGCTATATTGAAAAAAATCTTTTTTTATTTTCCTTAGCTCCCGCCCTGTCAAGGGAGGGTCGGGGTGGGTTTGTTTATTTTTTTATTTTTTTTAATTAAGCTCGAAAACAATAAGTTGACTTCCTCCACCGAGGCTTTGACCGATGATGTTATTTACGAATTCTTGATATTGAGCATTTTGAGCTTTTGCAAGATTGACGAGTCCGATGTATTGAGTAAGGATCATACGTTCGTCTTGTGACAATCCTTCAACTGTTTGAGTCAATGCTGTAGCATCTCATTGTTGTGCGATGATAGCTTGTGATGTTGTAAATATCTTTGCCGTATCTACTGTCTTTCCATAGACATCAGCGATATCACCTATCACTTCACCATTACCGATCCTGCTGACAAATGTCTCTCCGATAAAGTTAAGCAATTCTTGTGCGTCTGGGAAGAATCTAGCGATAGCAAGTTTAGCTCTCAAGAAAACAAGTGCATCTTCTCACATAGCTCCAAATTTTGCTGTAAGCGCAGCATCATCCAATGTGAATGCATATTTAGCTCCGAGATTATTTGTAGAGAAGAGATTGATATATCCTGCTCTTCGAAGTTTTACGAGATTACTGATAGCTCCGTCATCTATAATCTTTCCTGTAACAGGGTCTTTTTTTGCAAAGAATCTATTGAAGAGAGATTCGTTTCCTTCACCCATCACTACCGTTCCGATATTTGGATCGATAACTAGATATTTGAGATTACTATCTCTAAGTCTCTGGTAAGATTTACACATATTACCATCACTATTTTTTTCTCGGAATCGATCAAGCATTCCATCGTTTCTGATATTGTGTTGGTTGTCCAAGAAGTATTGCATGTATGTTCCTGCAATCAATACTCCATCAGTATTCTTTCTAGTTTTGACAGCGTCGATGAATTTATTGTAATGAGGGAATTGGAGATCAAATACATCTTTTTGTCCATAGCCTACTTTGACTACTTGTTTCTGTTGAAGCGTACTTGTGATCTCTACGCTCTTTCCATTGCTCATCTTGTATCGAAGGAAAGGACCTCCTCCTCCTTGTGAAGATATCCTTACAAAGTTGAGGACTAATTGTATCAACCCTCGGATAGCGAGAAGCAAGAGGATGATGTATACCATTGTCTTATCTTTTTCTTCTTTTGAATGTTCAAACATATCTCTAAGCACCATAGCGACTGATATTACCGTCCATACTACTAGTCCCATTGCATACCATACGATACCTCATCCGATGATCCACCAGATAGCTCGTCCTATAATCGTAATACTTGAAAGCACTACTAAGTTGGTATCTTGATTGAAACGTTTTGCGTTGAACATTGCGTAGACAAATCCTAGCACCAAAAGCATCAATATCAATAACCGTACAAATCCTATATCAGTATAATAACTACTGAGATTCTGTAACGATCGATTGAACGTGACATTGAATGGTATGAGATATCTGTATGGGATATTGATCTTACCTGCATCAGTCTTGATGGTATGATTTTGATAATATTGTCTCAATGCAACTATCTGTTCCTTATATTCTATTGGATTGATCACTGTTCCTGTTCCACCTCCTTTGATTGCATAAGCGGCAAGCGCTCAGCTCAAAAGATTATAAGGTACTGTTCCTGGTTTAGTTTTTGCAAACAATGTCTCTAATGTAGGCACATTGAAACTCTCTATCGCTTGTGCATTGTTACATAACATCTTTGCTGCTCTCTCTATACCGTAACAGGTATTGTTTCTTGGGTAGAGCAATCTCAATACTCCATATCCAAGGTTGAGTCCTGCTCCTTTAGTGATTTCTTTCCATCCATATCCTACGTATCTTCCTACATCTTCATTGGAAACTACCGCTTTCCTCAAACCACCGCTTAATTCTTCTGCAGTGAATGTAGTCTGTTTACATTGGTCTGGCGTAAGTACTGCAGCATTGACGATTGCTGTATCTACTGCAGTCTGTGCAGCTAATGCAGTTGTATCATTTGCAGCCAACAATACTGTTTTTACGAAACCTCCTGGAGTGAATGTATGATCATTTATTTGTTTTACGAGTACATTTGGTCATTTGAATATTAACAATGTCGCTACTAATGTAGCCAACCAGATACAGATATATTTAAATAATCTTTTCTTATCAGATAAATTTCCTTGATCCTTATCCTTATTCATCATCATTTTTACTATTCCGATAACGACTACTACGAGCCCTACTAGTACGACATATTTTCCTGCTGCGGGAGTCATCATGTCTCTTGCGTTAGCGATCTGGAGAATCCCTGTCGCACCTACAGTCATGATACCCAATCCGATAGCTATGATACTATCTATCCAAAGTCCTACCAACAATAATCCAAACAATGCGACATCGATGAATGCTGTAGGTTTAGCCATAAGCGCCCATGCAAACATCACTCATGAAATGATGATATATTTCAATGAATCCCGATGAAGTTTGAGACCATGTTCACGATTGTCGAGGATATGTTTGAGGAATATGAATCCAGAAAGGACCGCTAAGATCGTCAATGTCATCACCCCAAGATCAGTCTTATTGTCTACGAATACTAAGAAGGCACCCATTCAGCTCGTAAGCCAAAAAAGCAGCATCATCCATCCGCTGTACATACCGATTGCAGTAGTGATATCTTCTTCTTCAGTTTTTTTTGGAGAAAAATAACCCAATACCTCTTTGATGAGTCCTGCTCCGAAAATAAGTACGAACATTCCGCTGAGGAAGTTCATCGCAACAGCTATCGTATCTGGAGCCAACCAAAATCGACCCTTGATAGGTTGGATAAGTGCAAAAAAGAACGTGATGAACATATGCCACAATCCTGGTGCCGAAGCAGCAGGCCCGACATTTCCTCGGATCACTCCATGACTCAGTGATATCACTTTAGGGATATACATATATTCATGATTAGCATCCCATGCAGTTGAATATGGGATGAACGCTAATTGGAATCCATAGAGATAATAGATGATTGAGATAGCTAATAACACAACACCTATTCGTTTTCGTCGATTAGCTCTGAGTTTTTCACCTCTGAATTCATCAACAACATCAGTGATGATAGTTTCGTAGGGAAGGATATCGTCCTTCATACGCCAAACCATATATCCAAGTCCTATGAAAAGAAGCCATATTACAGCTCCTCGGATCAGATGCACCATAGAGAAAATATATACGATGAGCAAGAACACTCCCAATCCCATTCAGAAATTGAGAAGCATTTCCTGTCGTCTTGTCTCTTTGAATTTAATGTATGTCTTTGATATCCGTGTTCCAAATGCCGTCAATCCAACAATCACGTACATACCGAGGAAATACAATAACAAAGTATTGAGGATAAGAATAATAAGTCCTGCTGATCATCCTATAATATTATCTTTGATCAAAGTGAACGCTAGAGTGAATGTTATCAGCGCCAACGGAAGGATATATACAAAGAATTTCTTGAGAGAGAACATCTTTGATCTGATGATATACACGATCGGTATACATACTGCGATGACACTCCAGATTACTAATTTTCGATTAGCCCGACTCGCCAACATCCCTTGATAGTAGGTATGGTTTGCCATAAATTCGTTGTAGATACTCACTCAGAAAAAACTCAAGAGCAAGATACCGATGATTAAAAAGATTTTTTGTTTCATTATAGGACGGGAAAAATAAATAAAAGTAGTATATAATAAGAGGTATATATGTACTTAAATCAATTGATTATTTAGTCAGTTTTTTTGGGTCGTAGAATGCATGAAGAAGCATTTTAGTCAAAGGCACATTGAACAATAACGTAAGCAACATCGTTATGATCATCATAGATCCGAATCCTTTGAACATATTTGTTCCCATAGAGAAGAGGACGAATGCAATCAATCCTGTACTGATCTGACCATCTCTGATCGCTGATCGGCTTCTATCTTTTGCTGTATCAATCGCTCATACTATGCTTTTTCCTTCTTTAAGCTCTTCACGTAATCTTTCGTAAATCAAGATATTCGCATCCACTCACATTCCTATAGAAAGGATGATAGCTGCGATACCGCTCAGTGATAAAGCATAATCAGTAAGTTTCATAATCGCTGCAAGCACGGTCAAAAATGTGATCAATACGATACCTGTAAGCAACATTTTCCTATATCCATACATACAATATAATAATATCATGATAGCGATAAGTCATGCTAATCCTGCTCGTAACGCTCCCGTCAAAGCATTGACTCCAAGAGAGGGATTTATTTTCTCCTCTTGCATCAATATCAATGGTGCAGGCAATGTCCCTTCATTGAGTGCATTGGACAATTGTTTAGCAGAGTCTACTGTAAATGATCCGTTGATCTCTGCAGTACCTCCACAGATCTTGCTTTGGATATTTGGAGCAGTAAGCAGATTTCCTCCTACGAAAATCGCCATAGGTTTTTGTATATTCGCTTGAGTCACATTACAGAACACTTCCTTTCCTTTATCATCCAGATTGATGACTACGACAGGTTCTCCCATCTCTGAAGTTGAAGTGTTTGCAAATTTGAAATATGCACCATTGAGGATGTTTTGTCCATCAGTCGCTGGTATTCGAGTCTCTCTGTCTTGTACGAATACATCTTCAAATACATATATCGTTGAAGCGTTTCCTGAAAGATCTTTTCCTTCTTTCCTCTCTACCACACGGAACATCGTGTATCCATCTAATTTTACTCCTGTCCCTTGAGTGAGTGCGTTGTCTGTCTGTGGATATATAGTAGCATAGTTACCTTCGATAAGTCCGTATACCTTTCCTATTTCTGCATCAGCAAGAAGCTTCGGATTATTTTTGTACATATCAGGTAATTGATCTAGCGTATTTCCTGTATATATGCTATGATATATATTTTCTGACATCCTTCCTTCAAGAAGTGCCGAGATATGATCTGGATCTTTTTTCACTTCAGCAAGGACTTTTCCCGCTAATGTTTTTCTAGCAGCGATAGTTGTTGCAGTAGGGTTTTCTGGGTTCTGAAGTTTGAATTCAAGCTCAAGAGTCTTTCCGATCAATTCCTTTGCTTGGTCAAGATCTGCGATACCTCCTATCTCTACGACGATATAGTTTTGATTGTCGAGTTTTTGGACATATGCTTTGTAGTCACTCACTCCAAGTTTGGAGATTCTGCTATCGATATTTTTCATGATGATAGTTTCGATAGTTTGTTTGACTGCAGCAAGCTCGGTAGCATTGGTGTATACTTTTTCATATTTATCATAAGAAATCTTATAGACCAATCTTGTCCCTCCTGAGACATCGAGTCCTTTCCTAAAATGAGAAAAACCATTTGATGTAAGAATAAAGTTTCTTGTTCCTGTCTGAGGATCAAATGTTCTTCCTACAAAAGCTACAAATATCAACGATACGATAAACAGTACCGTGAAAATTGTTTGTTTACTAATTTTCATCTTCTACTTTATTAAGGTAAATAAAATTTTAAAAATATCAAAAAAGATTTAAAAACACCATTTTCTATCTTTTTAAAGTTTTAATGCAAGTGAAAAACAAAGATACTTTGTAGATATGAACTGTGCAAACAAGTAGACACACATGGACAAAAATATATATATGCAGATATCACTATTCTTAGTTTTTTTATCTTCCTAAAATTTGACAAATAAAAAAATATGGTTATAATATGTTGTTATATATTTATATATGTGATATTGTAATGGTTAAAAACTTACTCAAAATACTTACTCTCATTATGATAACAATAGGTACTTTATCATGTACTCATATTTTTGCAAATCAAGCTGATATAGATCCTAGTTTTGATACAAGATTACCGATATGATTCAATTCACAAGTCAGCGCCATAACACTTCAAAGTGATGAAAAAATAGTCGTAGGAGGTGTTTTTACAAATTATAAATGAGTCACATCAAATTATATCATCCGTCTCTATGCTGATGGAAATAGGGATTCTTCTTTCACTATCTGATGATGATTTAATGATGCTATCAAAACATTGGCGATCCAAAGCGGTGGGAAAATAATCGCCTGAGGTGATTTTACATCATATAGCTGAGTGACGGCAAATAAAATCATCCGTCTTAATACCAATGGATCTATAGATTCTTCTTTTACTATCGGAAATTGATTTAATGGTACCATCAAAACATTAGCAATCCAAAACGATGGGAAAATACTCGTCGGTGGCGATTTTACATCATATAATTGAACAACAAAAAATAGAATCGTTCGTCTAAATATCAATGGTACCATAGATACCTGATTTACTATCGGTGTTTGATTTGATGGACCTGTCAATACTATAACAATCCAAAGTGGTGGGAAAATTCTTGTCGGTGGCGATTTTACAAAATATGATTGAAACAAATGGAGTAGCATCATCCGTTTAAATACTGATGGAACACCAGATAATTCTTTTATTATCGAAAAATGATTTGATGCTATTGTCAATGTTCTAACAATCCAAAGTGGTGGGAAAATTCTTGTCGGTGGCGATTTTACAAAATATGATTGAACTACGACAAATAGAATCGTTCGTCTAAATACCGGCGGAACTCTTGATACCTGATTTACTATTGGAAATTGATTTGATTTTGATCTTAATACTCTGGCAATCCAAAGTAATGGAAAAATACTCGTCGGTGGTGCTTTTACATCATATAGTTGAACATTTGTAAATTTCATTACACGTCTAAATGCTAATGGTACGCATGATGTTTCTTTTGATATCTGATGATGATTTAACAATGTCGTCAATGCTCTAGCAATCAAAAATAATGGAGATATTCTCGTAGGGGGAGCCTTTACAGCATATAGCTGAGAAGCAGCAAATAGAATTGTTCGTCTCAATAGTGATGGAGTCAATGATGTTTTATTTAATGTTTTATGAGGACTCAATGATACGGTCTGGAGTGTGATAACGCAAAGTGACGGGAAAATTGTCGCTTGAGGACTCTTTACTTCATACAATTGAGAAACAACAAACAATATCATCCGTCTCAATACTGATGGATCTAATGATAGTTCTTTTATCATCTGATGATGATTTGATCATACTATCAGAACTTTGGCGATTCAAAGTGATGGGAAAATTGTCGCTTGAGGTGATTTTACAAATTATAGCTGAGTAAATATTAATAGGATTATCCGTCTCAATGCTAATGGAACTGTTGATACCTGATTTACTATCGGTGTTTGATTTGATGGAGCTGTCAATGCTATAACAATCCAAAGCGGTGGGAAAATTCTTGTCGGTGGCGATTTTGCAAAATATAATTGAACCACAAGAAAGAGACTTCTTCTTCTAAACACTGATGGAACCATTGATACTTCTTTTGATATCTGATGATGATTTAATAATATCATCAATACTCTAGTAATCCAAAGCGGTGGAAAAATATTAGTTGGATGAAATTTCACATCATATAATTGAGTGGTAGCAAATAGAATTGTTCGTCTCAATACCGGCGGAATTCTTGATACCTGATTTACTATCGGAAATTGATTTGATGCCGTAGTCAACACTCTAGAAATACAAAGCGGTGGAAAAATATTAGTTGGATGAAATTTCACATCATATAATTGAACAACAAGAAATAGAATCGTTCGTCTCAATACTGATGGCTCTAGAGATACTTCTTTTAGTATCGGAAACTGATTTGATAATGTCGTCAATACACTAACAACTCAAAGTGATGGAAAAATAATCGTAGGGGGAGCCTTTACAAATTATAACTGAACAGCAATAAATTTCATTGCTCGTCTCCATACGGGGGGAAATAGGGATTTTTCTTTTGATATCGAAAAATGATTTAATGATATCGTCAATAGCCTTACGATCCAAAGTTGAGGAAAAATATTCGTCGGAGGTGATTTTACAAATTATGGATGAATGGCTATATGATATCTCGTAGCACTGTATGGAGAAAGCAACCTTATTATCCTTCCGAATTCTACAAATTCCAATGTTTTGGGAGCTGAATTCCTCAATAAATGATATTCAGCCAGTGCTGAATGAAATGAAGGCATACATCGGTGAGAGGATGATCTGAGCTGATCCATGTCTATTTCTCTAGAACTTACTGATGGAAAAATACCCGTATGATTTAATCTGATAAATCAAAATATTGGTCTCTCATTGCCCAAAGGACTTCAATTCAAAAAATATGACAGTGCTACAAACTATAATGGTATCATATCTGTCCCCATGATGAGATCAATCTCTAATATCCATAGCAAATCGGTGCTCGCAGCATTTAAAGTAGGTAGTAGCATGGAATCCATCAAACTAGCGTCATGAGTGGCTCTTTTGTGATTTTCTGTCCCCAATATAAATATATGAAGTCTTTTGCAAGTGTACTATTCACAAGATAACTGAGTGAGTCGATATCCCCAGACTATGACTTTTGTCACCAATAATAATGGGCAACCCTATGCATCGTTTCCAACCAATCACTTTACTGATTTTGCAATCACTCTTTGATCTGGAGATTTTACCTGATCCTTTGTTATCAATAATGATGCTCATTCTACCCCTGCCAGGGATGTCACTTTCAATATCTCTACTACTCCTGCAGCTGCATATGTGAGGTTTTCTAATGATTGATTTACCCGATCTTGACGACAAACATATTCTACTACCCCCTCATGGATGCTTTCGACGGGTGTAGGCATGAAAACCGTATATGCAGAATTTGATACAGATAATGATACAGGAACTAGTGAAGTGTCCATAAACGATACCATTTATTTTTACGGTTCTTTATGATCTCTTTTTATCGATAATGATCTTCCTTCTACTCTTACTAGAAATGTTACACTTAATCTCAGCGGTACTCCAACAGCTACCTTTATGAGATTCTCTAATGATTGATTTACCCGATCTTGACGACAGACATATAATACTACCATATCCCGAAAACTTTCTCCTGGTACAGGAGAAAAAATGGTATATGCAGAGTTTGATACCAACAACAATATAAATACTATAGAAGTCGCTATGAATGATACCATCATGTATACTTTTCCCACTACATGCGATCAAGCTACAGAAATCCCTGAAAATGAATGTCAGGCTCTTATCGCTTTATATGCTAGCACCTATTGAGATAATCGGGTAGCATGAGCAAATGGTTCTACAGGTGCAAGCTGGATAGATACATCACATATTTGTACTGGTGATGTCACTAGTTGATGATGGTTTGGTATCAGCTGTTATGATGGACATATCACTGCTATTGATTTACGCGATAATAATCTTTCTGGAACTCTTCCTTATGAAATTTGAAACTTATCTCAGTTACAAAATCTTTATGTATCAAATAATTCTATCACAGACCTATGAACTGGATTTGGGAATCTCTCTTACCTAAGAACCCTTGATCTAGGTTACAATCAATTAACTTGATTGCCATCTGATTTTGAAAATATAGGTAATCTTTGGAGAGCTTCAAATGCATGACCCTATATTTATCTAAACGATAATCAGCTATCATTGGACCAAGAACAAGTTAGGCTTTTTGCTAGATTGGGCGTGATTTATGATATGAATAAAAAATTAGTGCCAGAAAATCTTATCTGAACTACGACTGTTTCCTGAAGCGTGCTATTATCTTGAGCAACAACAGGTGGTATTACGTTTGTCACCAATTGAACATTAAATATTTCCGATTCTAACAATGCTGATAATGTCCTTCAGCTGTATCTTGGTTGATTAAACATCACTACATCTAATTGATCTTGGAATGGAAACATATTGCCGCCTATGGGTCTTGACTCATGAGATACCGCTTCTGCAGATTTCTGAGAAAGCTGAATCCCTGCAGAAAATGAATCATGAATCAATAGGACAATTTTATGAACTCTTGTGGTTGGTTCTGAAATAGATTCACTGATAGCAAATGGCTGATATTTTATGATAAATTTTGCAGTGGCGTGATGAAATGCTTGAGAGATCATCAAGATATATAGATCCAGTGAATGATCTGCTTGGATACCGAATGTTCCCGATACAGAGTGTACATTGGATTCAAATCTCATATGTGCTTTTGATACCAATCATCTTTCTTATTTCACTTTTATCAGTCAAACATGACAGTTAAACACTGGTACATTCGTCATCAACAATGATGCTGCTTCTACGACTTCTCAAAATATAACTCTTAATATGTCTGGTGTTTGAATAACGAATATGCAATTCTCTAATGATGATATCACTCGATCATCACGAGAAGCATTTGCTACTACTAAAGCATGGACACTTTCTGCTGGAACCGGTACAAAAACCGTATATGCAAACTTTGATACTGACAACAACACAGCAACTATTGAAGCTATAGGAAACGATACTATCAATTATATTGATGTACTTACAGGATGTATAGGAGATTCATGTGCAGATATCACGTTAGAGATATTATCAAATGGTGACGGATATTGTGA
Organism: uncultured Candidatus Peribacteria bacterium; assembly: GCA_964495905.1. GTDB lineage: Bacteria > Patescibacteriota > Gracilibacteria > Absconditabacterales > Absconditicoccaceae > CAJBLF01. The sequence goes on along the minus strand of CAZBWN010000015.1, from coordinate 416 downwards.
CATCGGTGACTCGGTAGACTTCGGTCTTACTTGATATTCTGCTTCATCTAGAGTGCTTCAATCAGCATTTCCCACTACAAGCGGAAATACACCATGGTTCTGTAATGATCTGCAAGGAAATGGTACAACACGAAATCTAAGCATCCAATCCAGTGATCTTCTCAATGTGTTTACAAATAATCCTAGCCATACTATTGCATGAAGTAATGTATCCGTAAAAAATCCTGCAGCAGCAGTAGTGCTCTGAGCATGTACTCCTAACGCATGATCTTCATTGAATGCACGAACTCCTATCGGTGTAGATACTCCTATCCTATGAAAAATAGGAGGTGTAGGTGAAGTATGTAAAATACAGACATCTCAAGTCGATCTCCAGATAAATATCCCTGCTTATCAAGCAGTAGGTCAATACTCTG
>CAZBWN010000014.1:0-3869 GCA_964495905.1 uncultured Candidatus Peribacteria bacterium | reverse complement strand
GGTCCTTCATTATATAATCCTTATAAAAATAGGGATTTGGTCGTAGGTGAATTTATTGTAAAAGATAGATATGGTAATCCGGTCCTCTTTTCTGGAGATGTCCAAACAATGGTTACTGAAAAATTCACTCAAATCCTCAATAATGCTGATTTGTCCAACAAAAAAAGCAATAATGCTGTAGTGAAATTTATCGGGGGTATATGATCGTTCACTATCAATATCTCAGGAACAGCTCTTGATGTAAAATATATCAATGGAAGAAAAGATTTGGCTTTGGATAGGATGTATGAAGATGGATATATCACTGAACAAGAGCTCAAGGACGCTATTATCCAAGGTATCAATTATATATTCCGTAGAAATACCTTTCCTATCAAAGCACCCCATTTTGTGCAATGGGTCATAGAAGAACTCGAAAAAACCTATGGATCAGGTACTTTGAGTAAAGGATGATTTATCGTCAAGACAACACTTGATCTTAAAATTCAGCAAGTAGCTGAAGAAGCTATCCTTTCAAACAATGCAGTGCTTCAAGATAATGGTGCTAACAATAGTTCTATGATCTATCTCGATACCAAAAATGGTGATGTGCTTGCTTACGTAGGTTCTATCGATTACTTCAATACTGCTATCAAAGGACAAAATGATATGGTAAGAAGACCAAGACAAACAGGCTCTTCTATTAAACCTTTGATCTATGCTTTGGCATTGGAAAAACTCCCTTTGACTCTTGATACTCCGATTTATGATATTCCATTCAAAATCTGAGTCGATCAACCTAACAATGCTGATGATAAATTTGAAGGAATATTGCCCCTCAAAAAAGCGCTTGGACACAGTAGAAATATCCCTTCTGCTAAGATATTCACTGCGCTTGGTGGTGAAGTGATAGCTAAACCCTTTCTTAAAAGTCTCGGACTCAATTGAATCTCAGATAATGTAGAATACTGATATCCCCTAGCTCTATGAGCTGCTGAAGTGACTATGCTTGATTTTGCTTCTGCATACTCAAATTTGACTACCTCTACTCCAGCGGTCGTCAATCCGATTTTGGAAGTAAGATCAAGAGATGGATCTATCCTCTATCAAAAAACGGGTCAAAATCTTAAAATACAAATCATCAAACCAGGAATTATTTCTCTTATCTGGAAAATATTATCTGATACTGCAAATAGGATTCCAGGGTGGGAAAATAAATTTACTGTGTCTGGGCTTACTTATGCACTCAAGACATGAACCTCTAATGCAAAAACCGATAGATGAAATCGTGCAAGAGATGGTTGGTTAGCTGCATATACTCCAAGCAAAGTCATGATGTTCCGAGCTGGAAATGCTGATGGAACACCTATGAATGTCAATGCATTTGGGTGAACTATTCATGCTGCTCCTGTCAAAAAAATATTCTCTTGGTTATTGAAAAATAATTATATCAGTAATGAGGTTATCCCTGAAGTGGATTTGACAAGCGTATCAATCTCTAAAATCTCAGGAAAGGCTGCTGGTCCAAATACACCTGCTAATCTTGTTGTAAGTACACTGAAATATAAAAACTCTCCATGACTTGCTGTAGATGAATGAGCTACGCCTATTACCTTTGATGGTATGTGTAATGGAATGGTAAGTCCTTATACTGCACCAAGCGATATAAAAAATGGGTACCTCATCACACCGACGACCTTTATGTCAAACGGTATGGATCTCGCAGAGATCACTCAGCGATGGAAAGATTCTACTGCCTTTATTTCTGGAGGAAAATCTTCAATAAATTCTGCTTTGAGCGGAAAAGTCACTTATACCTATAATAATATTTTTGTCCAAGCTCCTGTCCAGATGTGTCCAGGCAGAGATGAAAGACCCGATACCAATATCCAAGTAAGTCTTAGCATACCAAGCTCTAATGCTACTATTAATTCTCAATTTACGGTATCTTATGCTATCAATGGACCAAAAAATATCAGAAAAGTATTGGTTCTTCTTAATAAACAACAAATCTGATCATTTGAATATCCACAATGAAATACCAAATCCATCACTGATACGAAACAAGTGACTATTACGTGAACAGGATTTAAGAATGGAAATTATATGTTAGAACTTGTGGCTTTTGATTTTGCTGGGTTCTCTAATAAAACAAGTACACAGGTCACTTTAGCTCTTGGCTCTACTCCAACACCGCCACCACCTGTTCCTGCTGAAGATACAAGCGCACCTACGATAAATACTTCTGCTATCAAGGTCAGTAAAAATGCTGATAGTACGTATACGGTCATCATACCTTTACAGGATGTTACTGCTGTAATCTCATGAAATATCACGAGAAACTGAGTACAGCTCTATGAATTCAAAAATAGCATCGCTACTGCAGATTTCCAAATCGATGTTCTTGGTCCTGTTGTTGTGACTGCACAAGATCCCGCTGGTAATAAGTTGAATCAAACCATAGATCTTACGACATATCTAAAATAAAAATTATATCTGAATAAAAAAAGGAGGGCGTTTATGTCCCTCTTTTTTGTTTAATATTTTTATTGTGAAAGATTTTTGCATAAGGCATTCGTGAATTGTTGTGTAGAAAGTTTTGTAAGGTTTCCATGCTCTTTCTCTTTTAAGAGCTGTCCATAGAAATCACCCGTCACTCCACCGCTTTTCAATTGTTTTTGTATGGAATTTTCTATCAGTTGTGCTGCTTCGTTTCGTCCCATATGTTCAAGCATCATCTTTGCAGAGAGGATTATTGAGAGAGGATTTGCCATTCATTTGCCTGCTATATCCGGAGCGGTACCATGCGTAGCTTCAAATACAGCACACTCTGTCTCATAGTTGATATTTGCTCCCGGTGCGATACCTAGTCCTCACACGAGACCTGCTGCAGCATCGGAGAGATAATCTCCGTTCAAGTTAGTTGCGGTGATCACTCCAAATTGTCTTGGGTTGAGTGTCAGTTGCTGAAACATATTGTCTGCGATACGATCGTTGATTTGTATGAGACCATTAGGTGTTTTGCCTGCATGATCTGTTCGTACTTGTTTTTCTGTAATAGTCTTTTCTCCAAATTCTGTAGCTGCAAGCTTATACCCTCGATCTCTAAATGCTCCTTCCGTATATTTGAGGATATTCCCTTTGTGTACCAAGCTGAGCGTGTGATAGTCATTTTTTATCGCATAACGTAATGCTGCACGGTTAAGTCTATCGGTATTTTGTTTAGAGATGGCTTTGATACCAAATCCTATTTCGTCGTTATATATTTCTTTTGGTCGTTTATGTCAAAGATCTTCCAGTGTTTTCATCATTGTATACATCCCCTTGCTTCCTGCTTCAAATTCAATTCCTGCATAGAGATCTTCTATGTTTTCACGAAAAATGACTAAGTCGATCCCTTCTGGGTCTGCGAGTGGAGATGGCGCTCCTGGATAGTGTTTTACAGGACGTACGCACGCGTAGAGGTCAAGTGATTTGCGTAATTCAACGTTTGCTGAACGTAGATTTTTTTCTCCTACAGGAAGATGGGTAGGTCATTTGATACCGACACCATGTGTCTTGATTGCATCAATGGTTTCTTGTGGCAGAACCTTTCCTGTTTTGTGAAATGCATTCTCTCCTGCAAGCACTTCTTGTCGATCTATTTTGCGGGTATCTCCATATGCTTCCTTGATCGCTTCGTTCACGACTTGCATCATTGCAGTTGTTATCTCGGGTCCGATACCATCGCCTTCGATATAAGGTACGGTAGGTGTATTAGAAAAATTTTTCATATCAAAAAGAAAAAGAGATAAATAATATATATTTTATACATATTTACTATAAGAAGTCAATACTAGCTTTGAGTGATTTTTCCACTATTAAAATATATATATCTGAACTACAAAGGA
>CAZBWN010000013.1:0-2019 GCA_964495905.1 uncultured Candidatus Peribacteria bacterium | reverse complement strand
TCCAAATCTTATCCCATCAAACCTAGCAAGATTGGTACTCACTTCTGCAGGCATAAGGATGTAATACATGGGTACGGAATAGGCAAGCATAGGCAAGCTGATCTCTTCAACAACAATTCCATCAGCACGAAGTTTTTCTATCGTATCAAGAAATAATTTTTTGATCTTAGGATCTAACCCCTCTCATAAAGCCTCTTTTACCACCCCTATCTTTAATTTTTTTGTTAATTCTGAATTCTGAATTATAAATTCTGCATTCACAAAAGCGTCAGCTTTTGTATCACTTTGTGAATCTTTTGGATCAAATCCAGCAATAGCTTTGAGCAATATCTCTGCATCATCAACCGTCTTGGTCATGACACCGACCTGATCTAAACTTGATGCCATAGATTGTACACCATAACGAGAAACCATTCCATACGTTGGTTTCATACCTACGATACCGCAACAGGCAGCAGGCTGACGGACGCTTCCTCCCGTATCAGTTCCCAATGCAGCTATGCATGCTCCTGAAGCGACTGCAGCAGCAGATCAACCAGAACTTCAACCAGGGATTCTATCTGTGCCATATACATTTTTTGTCTTACCGAAATAGGAAGTTTCCGTAGTGGATCACATTGCAAATTCATCCATATTCGTTTTTCCTATCATGAGTCATCAATTCTTTTCCAGATTAAGAAAACAAGTAGCGCTATACGGACTTACATAATTTTCAAGTATTTTAGATCAACAAGAAGTGATATAGTCTTGAGTAAGAATGATATCCTTGATGCCGATAGGTGCAGCTTTGAGCGGTCTCGTAGCAAACTCATCAAGACGAGATTGCGCATAGTCTTCATGAAATCTTACAAAAGAAAAATAATCAGCATTATTTTTCTTCGCTGTTTCCAGATACGTGGCAACGACATCTTGAGCTTTAAGTTTGTCACTTGCTATATAGTCTTTGAGTGTAAGATTCATGTAAGATGATTTTGAATTTTAAATTTTAATTTGAAAAGTTTTTAAGCAAGTTTTGGAGTATATCGGCTTCACTATTTTTCTGAGATGATGTTGTTTTTAGAGGTATTGCTTTGGGTGTTGAAGGTACTACTTGTGGTAATGATATAAGTGTAGGAGTTGCTGAGGATATTCAAGTTTCAACTATTTCTGTAGTAAAACTTTCTTGAGAAAGTTCGATATCATTAAGCAAAAGCAGATCATCACCAGTTATTTCCTGCAAACCTCATGTATTTTCTAGTACAGCACCGGTTGTATCAAGTGATAATGACGTATCAACAATAACATTACCCGTCAAAACAAAATGAGTGCCTATTTTATCATTAGAAACAGTTTTTAGGTCATGCAAGAGTTGATTAGCAGATTTTGGGCTGATCAAACGATAGATAAAAAACGATATCAACAAGAGGATAAGAATGAAAATTAATCTTTTGATAAATCTCATAAGCATATACACAGAATAAAGTGAGTACACTATACCTATTTAGCTAAATTTTTCAAGATTAACATTCTATTGCCTCTACGACAATTTTCACTAAATAAAGAATATAGATTTTACCTTTCACCTTGTACCTTATACCTCGTACCATGTTAAAATCCATACTCAAAAATTCCATTGATTATATGAAAAACGACCACAAGATCATTAGATTGACGTTGGCGACATCATTTTTTCATTCATTGGTTGCAAGTTTATTGATCATACTCAACATAAATACTCTCTTCGCAAGAAACTATGAAAACGGACTCTATGTAGGAAAAGTAGCAGAGTTTTTTATCCAAGAGATAAACAAAAATCATGTGATCAGCCGAGTGATCGGTATAGCGATATTCTTATTTTTAGCATATTCTCTCGTCTATCCTATAGGACAAGCAGCTATCATCTATTATCTCAATGACAAAAATAAAAGCATCAGAAAAGCGCTCAAAAAATGAAGAAAAGATTTTTTTCCTATGTTTGAATATGGGATAATTTCGTTGATAATCTCACCCACCGTCTATCGATTAACCTTACTCAAAATA
>CAZBWN010000012.1:0-2560 GCA_964495905.1 uncultured Candidatus Peribacteria bacterium | reverse complement strand
ATTCAGTACAACGGCTACAGGAGGATACGTTCTCTCTGGCACCACTTCATCCATGATCGTGGCGGATGGTGGGAAAGCGATTAGTTTGACGGTATCGCCACAAGAAGAAGAAAATGCTGGTACTGGTACGATTGATTCGAGTACTCTGCAACAGAAATTGCATTTCATCCCATTCGGACTCGGATACAGACCGGTCGTGACGGATGTGTCATTCACAGGAGCTATTGGAAGTACTCAGACGGGAGTTCTCTCTGTGACATTCGAGAATCCGGGGGCTGATTCATATCGGGTATCGTTTGGGACAGGAAACTGGAGTGATATCCGTCTCGGAATTGATCATGATCCGTTCATCACCGGAGCACTGAATAGTGGACAACCGATGACGACAATTACAGGATCATTTGCTGTTGCTACTGGACCACAAGAAAGGGTTATGAGTGTCAGACTCTGTTATCAGGGTCTCTGTAGTGCACCGTATGTTCATGGATTCGGTGACACTACTTTCTCTTTCAAGAATATGGACTACAAAATACCAAAGAAAATAAACTGCCAGGAGGGTCAGAAATGGTTCGGAGAGCTCGGGTGTCAGGACAAGGAACTGGTGGCGTTTGCACCGTATGATACACCAGGAGATATCATCATGTACAATAGTCGATGATGATCGCTCGGATTCTCAACAAAAAAGGTCGTCGGAAGCGGAAGTAGTCTCTATACCGATGATTCCTATCATCTCCGTACGACGATAGAAGGATATCCGGAAAAGAATGGGTGTGTGCCATCGTTTATAACCAATAGTCTCTCATTTAGCACTTCATCATGTGTCTGAACTACCGATGCACTTGCCAGCAAATGACTCAGGTTCGATAAACCGAACTCGTTCTTTGATATCCCGCAAGTAACCGGTAGTTCTGTGCGATGAGTACTTGTAGAAGTTATAGGAAATACCGATTATCTGAAATATGATTTGACTCCACTTGGGCTGGGTGATAAGTTCGCAATCGAGGTGAGTGTGAGGGGGAGTGCGTTGAAGAGGACAGGGACAACTGGAACATATTTTTTGTTTAATTCAGATGATAATCTGCATTGATATCAATACAACTGAAGATTATATTTTTGATATTATAATGGTGATCCGACTTCTACAAACTCAAACTGGAGAAGTATTTACGACGTAAATATTTCCAATATAGATTTTAATCCAAATGATTTTTATAAAGTACAATTTCAGGTTTCTTGATCTCCAATTTCTTTCAATAATACAAGTATAAAAATCTTCGACAAAAATAATAACAATCTAATTAGTTCCAGCCCATCAACTTGTACGTTCTTATGATGATGTACTACTATTAAATCAATAAATAATCTGTTTGTTTGATCTCGAAATGCAAATATGTATAATACACCTGCATGTAGTTCTCAAATATCTTGTCAATGGAATGATATTATTGATTCGGTAAAGGTTTATAGGTTTAAATAAATTTAGTAACATTATAAATATATGAATATCGAAACTATAAATTCCATTTCTTCCTTGAAAATAGACATGGATAAAATCTATGCGATTCAAGAAAAATTCTGACCATTGCTCGCACAGATAGATAGTTCAAGACCAAACTATACTCCAGCCGAGAAATGAGAGAAACTCTACTGGGCTATACATAAGAGAATGCAAAAATACAGTGTCCGATTGGCAGATGAGTTTAAATTGCGGAGAGATAAGGATAAGGTGGCGATGTATACGAATGTCTTGAATGATATAGCCAATTATGCCTATACACTCTTCCAGAAGCCAGAGAGAATTACTCAGGAAGATATAAATGAACTCCACAGAAAACTCTATCCCAAGTGACTCTGGGGGACGACCATCTGACCACGATGAGAGAAGTTTTTTAAGAAGTATCCTACGGGAGAGTATAGGGAGGAAAGGGATTTTAAAAGATATGAGTGGTGAGAGTATGATTATGTGGATTTTAATAACATCCCGGAATTGACTCATATCATCAATGATTTTTTGTATGATGAAAACTATACACTACATCCTTTAATTAGAAATATTCTTTATCTTCTGTATATCTGGTGTGTACATCCTTTCTATAATGGGAATGGGACGGTATATATCATTCTTCTGTCTGTATTATTCCTCAAGAACTGATATGATATTCCTGATAATTTACAAGAATACTTTAAAATATGTTCAGATTCGGATATACTTGTAAATGCAAGACATAATCTCGATTATGAACCCCTCATCCGAGGCTTCCTCGAACTATTCCCACATGAGACAACACAAAAAGATACATAAGTTCAAAAATACTTTATCTTCATTTCCAAAAAACACATGAAACACAACACTGCAGGTCTTGTGCTTCGGAGCCTTCGAGCAAAGAAAGCATTCACCCTCATAGAACTCCTCGTCACCGTTACGATCATCGCGACTGTGAGTGTTGTGATGATATCACCGTTCAAGATGCTCATCGATGGGATGGATACGAGGGATAGGAGTAATCATATAGCAGATATGATTCGATCATTGGATGAATCAATCGAGCAAAACAAAGCA
>CAZBWN010000011.1:0-4327 GCA_964495905.1 uncultured Candidatus Peribacteria bacterium | reverse complement strand
AAATAGCGATCCGAAAAAATTGACCATACTAGGAAACACAGATTATAGAGGTGATAAAGTATTGTTTGGTGTTAGAGAAGAAGATAAATTTAGACATACGTATATCGTAGGAAAGACGGGAACCGGAAAATCAACTTTTATCGCCAACCTGATAAAAGACGATATGATTGCCGGTAATGGTCTCGCTTTACTCGATCCGCACGGTGAATTGGTTGATACCGTTCTAGAACATATCCCGACCAATAGGATCAATGATGTGATATTATTTGATGTATCGGATTCAGATTTTCCTATCGGATTCAATCTGCTCCAAGGAAGCACAGAAGAAGAGAAAAACCTGATTGCATCTGGAGTCGTTTCTACTTTCAAAAAACTTTTTGGAGATAGTCGAGGACCAAGATTAGAGTACATCCTCAGAAATGTGGCGCTCTCGCTCGTAGATTATCCCAATGCAACACTGATGCATATCCTCAGGATGCTCACAGACAAAAACTTCCGCGAAGAAGTTGTTTCCTGTGTAAAAGATGCTGTGATACTAAAATTCCGGACAACAGAATTTAATAAACGACCTGAAAAACAGAGAGATGAAGCTGTAGGACCTATCACGAATAAGGTAGGACAATTTTTGTCATCCAAACTTGTCAGAAATATATTCGGTCAACCAAGGACGAAACTCAACCTCAGAAGGGCGATGGATGAAGGAAAAATCATCCTCATCAACCTCAGTAAAGGAAAGATCGGAGAAGATAATGCAAACATGATCTGATCATTGCTCGTGACTAAATTCCAGATTGATGCCATGTCGAGAGCAGATGTAGCGGCACATCTAAGAAGACCATTCTATCTGTACATCGATGAGTTCCAAAACTTTGCATCAGAATCATTCGTAACCATCCTTTCAGAAGCCAGAAAATACAAACTCGCACTTATCATAGCAAACCAATATACGTCACAGATCATGACAGAAATCAAAGATGCAATCTTTGGTAACGTAGGTACGACCATAGCATTTACGCTTGGAAAAGACGATGCAGATATGATTGCAGGACAATTTAAGAATATGATATGAACGAACGACCTTATCTCACTTCCAAAATATACGGCATATACAAGACTGATGATTGACGGTATCTCATCTGATCCTTTCAGTATGAAGACACTTCCTATCACGAGCCCGGAATGATCACTCGAATTGATCGACAAGATCAGAAAACAATCAAGACAAAGATATGCAATGGGCAGAGATCAACTGGAGAAACTCATGAGCGCTCGATCCAACAAGACGTTCTCGCTCCAGGAAAAAGTCATGGAAAAAGCGAAGCTTGAATCTATAGGAGTCAGCGAAACAGAAATGGAGAACCTGCATGATCTCTTTGTAGAACAACATACTTCGTACTTCACAGAATTCGCGGTAGACGGTATAGAACCGGATGCAATCATTTTTGACAATGAATATTACGCACACAAAGCGATATGGTACACCAAGCCCAAAGGCCTAGAAGACCAAGCAAATATCAAATACAAAGCAGGATCGAAAATAATTCTGAGCGTAGATAAGGAGATAGATATCCATGTAGATATTTTTCAACATCAGACGATACAGATAGAAAATAACGGACCGCTCATGATCTGGATCGGCTCCAAAGACAATGCATACAGACAATTGGACGACATCTACACGCAAGCAGGCATCAAAAAAGAGAAACAGCATCATCTCAAATTCTGCCCAAACATCGCTAAACTAGAAAAAGACCTCAGTATCGCCAGAGAAAAAGAAGAGAAAGAAAAAGCTGCCCTCGCACCTGCAGTGCCAACTCCAGCAGTTCCTGCCACAGCGAGTAAACCTACAACAACAGCAAAACCTGCCGTAGCAGCCAAGCCTGGGACAACACCAGCAGCAGCAAAGACACCAACAAAAGCCCCCGCAGCTATCACCACAGCCATACCAAAAGTATTCCCAGCAACATCTAACGAACCTGCATCTACAGGATGAGCGTTCAGCATCCAAGATATCAAGCTAGGACAAGAGTATGATGGATACATCAAGCTCAGTTACAACTACGGGATGTTCGTCACCGTCAAATGAGTAGAAGGACTTCTGCACAAAAACTTCATCGTCGCTCCTCAAGGAGTTGAACGAAAGAAATATTACAACATCGGCGACAAAATCAAGGTCAAAGCCATGGAGTTTAAGGATGTAAATGGCGAGCAAAAGGTTGTTTGGAGCCAGAAGTAGAATATAAAATAAAAATGTATTTTTAAAAATTTAATATATATCATGAACAAAACTGATCAATTAATTCTTATTTTTCCCATATTGCTTCTAATAATTTGATTAATTATTTGATTTCAAAAAAACAAAAAGTTTTCTAAAGCCAATAGTTTTTTAAATAAATGAGAATATGAAAAAGCAATTAATCTCTATAAAGAAATAACAACAAAAAATACAAATCATAAAATAGCATTTTATAATATGTGAGTAGCTTTTGAAAAGCTTGATAGGCATGAAGATGCCATAAAAACGTATGATATAGCCATAAAATTAGACAATACATATATTGACGCATATCAACAAAAATGAATAATACTTAGAAATTTAAACAAATACGAAGAAGCATTAAAAGAATTTAATACAATTTTGGAAATTAACAAAAATTATTCTGCTGCATACATCAATAAAGGTATTGTCTTTGAATTATTAAACAAATATGAAGAAGCTCTACAAGCATATAATGATGCTATTTTAATCAACAAAGACGAGATTCTTGCCCATTATTTGAAATGAATACTTCTTAAACAATTGAATAAATATCAAGAAATAGAATGACACGACAAGGTTATTGAAATCGACAAAAATTATACAAAAGCATATCTTAATAAATGACATATTCTTGAGGAGGCACATAAAGAAAATGAAGCATTAAAAGCATACGATGAATGTTTGATAATAGATAATAATTTTATAGATGCCTATAATAAAAAACTACCAATACTTAAAAAATTTCACAGAAACGATGAAGTACTAAAAACATACGATGAAATAATCAGATATTGAAAAGATATAATAAAAGATCAAGAAATATGTAAGTTTGCATATTTTATTAAATGAAATTTTCTTAATGAATTAAATAGATATGAAGAAGCTTTGGAAGCATACAATGAAGCAATTAAAATTGATGTTAATTATTTTGCAGCATATCGTAGTAAATGAATAATACTTGATTATAAATTAGGTAGATATGAAGAAGTTTTGAGAGTATATGATGAAATGATTAGAATCAATAAAAATCATATGAGTAGTTATTTAAATAAAGGAATAGTATTATGAAGACTAGGAAAAAATGAAGAAGCAATAAAAGCGTTCGATAAAGCTTTAGAAACATACGATAAAGCAGATGAAAATGAAGCAAATGGATCATGATTAAATAAATGAACTATATATTATTTTATAGCATCTACATACGCTTTCATGAATAATATAGAAGAAACTATAAAAAATTTAGATCAAGCAATTAAAATTGATAATAAACAAAAAGAAGAAGCAAAAAAAGATAAAAATTTTGATAAGATGCGTAATTTAGATGAATTTAAAAAAATAATTTGAGAATAGATATTAATCTTAATCTATAAATATTTCACTCATTCAACCATTATCTCCCATGAAAAAAACATCATTACTCCTCCTCACTCTCTCAGTCCTCATCTTCACCGGATGCGGAAAAACCAGCACCCCAACAGTTCAAACTCCTGCTACTACAGATACGACTACAACAGCAGAAACACAATTAATCACCTATACCTCCAAAAATTTTTCTGTGAGCTATCCAAAAGGATATACAGCAACAGAAAATGGGGATATGGTGACCATCTCAAATGCAAAGGGGACAATCATCATCGGTGGATTTACACCATCAAATGGGCATCCTATGGCAGATGGATGACCTAACATCTTCCAAGGCATCACCTATACCAAAGACCCGAAAGTAAATGCAGATGCGCTCCCTGTCGCCCTCTACTATCGCAATGGCGACGCACAGACACAAGCTGACTTGGTAAATATGATATGGACGGTAAAAAATTTAAAATAATATAAAAAAATGACCTACGATATTTAATCGTGGGTTTTTTTTATTTTTTTTGGTTTGTTTTTTTTTAGGGCACCATTACCCAATCAGCGTGAAATGTAGGTCGAGCCGAAAACCACCAGCAACGTCTGGGGGAATTATCATAATATGATCAAAGTAAATCCGTGATACTGCCCTAATGGTGCCGAGGGTTTTTTTGGTTACTTTTTTCACCTGGAAGGAAAAAAGTAACGCCCAGCCGG
>CAZBWN010000010.1:0-9153 GCA_964495905.1 uncultured Candidatus Peribacteria bacterium | reverse complement strand
CCGGCTGGGCGTTTCTTTTTGGCTTCCAGGTCCAAAAAGAAACCAAAAAACCCCTCGGCACCATTAGGGCAGTATCACGGATTTACTTTGATCATATTGGGATAATTCCCCCAGACGTTGCTGGTGGTTTTCGGCTCGACCTACACTTCACGCTGATTGGGTAATGGTGCCCTCAAAAAAACAAAAAAATTAATTTTTTAATTGCTTTCTCTGCCATACAAAAGATACAATCCCCAGTACAAAAAATCAGAGAAAAAATCGTTGTGAAACAGTGAATAGACCGTGGAATTCTAGCTGAGAGTCGGCTCTGAGATATTCAAGCATAAATCTGACAAAACTATATCGTATGAGAAACACGGCGACTATCTTGCCGGGCTGCGGGGTTTTTGTTTTGACTCGTGTGCGGATGATGCTCATAGTGATGATAAGCAGTACAAATCCTTCAAAAAAGCTTGAGAGAAGGTTGGTATTCACTCTCAGAAACGTATCTACTTGTGGGTATACGTGGAAGATTTTGAGATCATTGAGAATTGAAAATAAGGGATATCATAAACGGGGAAGCCGATCTGAAACTACGACACCATACAGCTCCTGGTTGAGAAAATTTCCTATCCTTCCGAGCATGATACCAAAAGGCATGATTGCGAGGAGAATATCAAAGAGCAGTACTATCTCTTTGAACTTAAATCTATTCTTCCGTGCAAGCGCAGCGAAGGCGATGGTGACTCACAACATTCATCAGATAAAAGACATTCATCATCTTCGTACCTGAAATATTTCTAGGGGATGTTTGAGATAATAGAAAAAATCGTAGATAATCACATGCCCCAGTCTTCCTCCTACCAATACTCCGAAGAATATGCAAATCATAAGATCATCAATATGGGCTTCGAGAAAAGTCTGTAAGCGGGGAAATGTCTTTCAGAATATATTTTTTTTTGCGATCCGATGGAGAAAAACATATCAAGCCAAAAAAGCTATGAAGTAAAATATCCCGTATCGGTAGATATCCATTGAACCTATTGAAAAAGCTATCATGACTATGCAATTACAAATAAATGCTGTATATATAGTCAAAAAACAGCAAAAATGCAAGCTATTGAAAACACATATAAAATGATTAGCATTTTGGTCTAAACAAAAAAAAACGCCTATGTATTATTCATTACTTATTTTCGTGATATGTGTTGGTGCTGCAATCATTTTGGCTGCATTAAACACCGGTATGTTCTCTCTAGGACAACAAAATTACTTCATCAAAAATGAAGCAACTGTAATAAACAGTTTTCTTACTCTCTTCGGAGCAAGCATAATTTCGTGGGGTATATTTATTGTACTTTGCGTACAAAGATTTGGGCCAAAAGTGATAGCAGTTCTTCAATCTTTAATGTAAAAGATCTCGTCCCGCGTATTGCGGGATTTTTTTTATTTTATATTTTTGCCATTTTTTTATATTCTTCAATCAATCCTGCCTGCACTTTAGACTTCATGATATCCGTAGGGATACCTGCATTGGGATTGAAACAGAAACTCACTTTCATCTTACATACCTTCTGGTCGAACGAATCTATGAGCACTTGTGTATATTCTTTGTATATTACGAATTCATAAGAATTCGCTTTTGCAAGACTGACATCTATCACCTTCTCTATGTCGAGATTGATGTCGATATTGAGGTCTATCTCAAGTTTTAAGACTGATTCCAAGCTATATGTTTTGATGAGCGAGTTCACGAATTTGGAATTTGGGATCACTATCCTCCTAAAATCAAATGCTCTGATAATAGTGTCTTTCATGTTCACCTCTTCAATCTTTCCGAGGATTTCCTGTTTACCTAATTTGATATATACGATGCTTCCTGGCTCATATTCCTTGGTAGAAAAAATCATGATACCGGAGATGAGGTTGGTAAGCGTCGTCCTAAATGCGAATCCTACTCCGATAGAGATTCCTCAGAGAATAAGCCCGATATCGATACCTACGATACTGAAACTCACATAAAATGAGAACATCGCTAACGCGTAGAATATGATATCACCGATCAATGAAGAGACATTTTCTACTGATTTATTTCCTTTGAGGACAAACCCTTTTGTAATCTTATTTTTGATATAGCTCGCCATCATTTTTGAAAATGCCAAAAGTACGAACACAATCATGATCGCTAAAATAATAGAAATGATTTTTGAGACAAATGGATTTTGATATAATCTCACCAAGGTATCCAAAAACGTTTCTTTTGCATTTGATACCGTTGATCCTAAGGTATTCATATATCTAGTCATCGATAAGATAAAGATACCGTATAATTATACCCAGATTTGTAAAAAAAGCAAATTTCTGATTTTTATTGATATCGTATCTCATATACATAATATACATCTTGTTTATTTATTAGCAAAGATATATGCGAACCCTTATCATCTTATTGACGCTTGTTATCGCTATCGTTGTCGTAGTCCTTTTGGTCTTCTTCAAAGACGACACACAAAACTTTAGGAACATATTCAATCTTTTCAAAAAGGAGAAAAAATCTTCTGACCTTCATCATAGGATAGATACCAAATATTTTGAGGAATGACTCGAAATGTTAGAATTCCATAACAAGGATCTGAAACATTTGAAAGATACACTTCACACTCATATCATAGGTATGGATACTCTTATCAACGCTATCATGATCAATATCCTCTGCGGATGACATGTCTTGGTGGAAGGATTTCCTGGATTGGCAAAGACAAAAACTATCCATATCTTTTCACAATTGCTCGGATTGGATTTTAAGAGAATACAGTTTACCCCTGACCTTTTGCCTTCTGATATCTTGGGTGGAGAAATCTACAACAGTAAATCACAAGAGTTTGATATCAAAATGTGACCTATCATGGCAAATATAATATTGGCAGATGAAATCAATAGAGCGACTCCAAAAGTCCAGTCCGCATTGCTGGAAGCGATGCAAGAGCATCAAGTGACTATCTGATGAGTCACCCATAAATTACCTTCTCCGTTCTTCGTCCTAGCGACGCAGAATCCGATAGAGCAAGAAGGAACCTATCCCCTTCCCGAAGCGCAGATTGATAGATTTTTGTTTAAAGTATTGGTGACGTATCCAAGTCTCGCACAAGAAAAAAAGATCCTTGATACTTTAGAAAAAGAAGATACTTCACATATCAAGAGCGTCGTTTCTCATAGCCAATTGGTCGCGCTCAAAAAAGAGATTGATGAGATCATCACTTCTGATGAGATCAAACATTATATCACGCACCTCACAAGCATCACCAGAAAAGAGCATGAATACATCCTCTACGGAACATCACCAAGAGGATCAATAGGGCTTATGCAAGCAAGTAAGGCTGTTGCCTTAGCAACGGGCAGAACGTATGTGACGCATGAAGACGTGCAGAGAGTCGCATTGCCGGTGTTGAGACATAGAGTGATTTTGAACTATCAGGCAAGGTTGGCTGGGTTGACAGAAGACCAGGTGTTGCTGGAATTGTTTGCTACGGTGCCGCTTATTTAAACTAATCTTGACTTTATATATTAAATATATATTATATTTTTTGATAAATAAAAAAATAACCTAAAATAAAATATATTATGGAAACAGATAAAATAAAAACATGGAATGGATGTTCTATTACATTTTCCATCACTATCGGAAAAAATGAAATACTGGAAAAACTTACTACTGCTGGCAATTATACTGATATAACTAAAGATGCCAGTGAAATTGTAAATTCATTGAGAAATGAAGAACCTGAAAAAGAGCAAATCATGGATATCGAACTTATTGAATTTAAAGATCATCCCAATGAAAATGATGTTCAAAATGAGTTTAAAAAACGTGGACTTTTGTTCCCTGAAAATCTCGATGCATTACGTTTCGGTGCAAGGTATCATAATATGGGCACATTATTAAATAATGTAAAAAGATGCTGTGTTATGTTCCCTTATGAAGTACTTCCCGATACAAGAATAAAAAAACGTATGCTCGCTATCAACTATCATGGCGAGAACAAAATACTTAGTAGCGGTGGTTTTGGCACTCAATGTGCTGAACGCTGGTATTTTGCTGGCTTACGACCTCAAAAAAAAGAATAAAAACATGTATCTCTTAAAGGCCTCGTATACGAGGTCCTTTTTTTTATTTTCCTTGACTTCTTACTGTAAATATCTATAGTAAATGTCTTATTTAGACCAATGTTTTTTTACTATGAACGATTCCCTCCAGCCTATAGATCATACCTTGCCCGACAATATAGATAAAGCTATTAGTAATTTTAGAAAAAAAATAATTTCCAGCAAGAGAAAAGAGTTATTCAAAGCATTATCTCAATTGGGAAGAACAAAACCAAGCCTTCTTTTGGACCTCCACAAAACCTGCGAAGCACAAGTAAAAGACACGCTAGGATTGTGAGAGAGAAAAATCCTCTGAATGAAGTTCAATAAAAAATTAACATCGTACAATCATGATGAAATCATACAGGCCTGCAAACAAAAATTAGCAGCACTTGAAATATGATCTTCGCCAAATGATATGCTCATGAATATGTTTATCATCGCAAATGATCTGTCTATGTATCTTTCTTCTACCTGAAGATATATATCCCGTCAAGATCTTGATGATATACAGAAAATAGTGACATCAAAAAATCCAGGTACCGATATAAAATCGCTTGCAGATGGATTGACTGAAAATATAGAAAGGAATAGGTATTCTACAAAAGATCGATGAAAAATAAGATTTTCTTTGGGAACGGATATTCCAAAAATTTTCAATACAGCAAAATATAATGATGAACATATACTCACCCTGGAAGAGATAAGCAAGGTGCTCATACAGCAGTGACATGAAAAATTATTGCCATGAATAGACCAGCTCTCACAAGACAAAACAGACCTGAATGATCTGAAATCTGCACGAGAAAAAATCATAAAAAACGAATCTCAAAAATTCGCATGATATTATTCCGTGTGATGAAAAATCCATTTTGAAGAAAGCATCCCTGAAGAAAAAATAGAGGAATTCAGAAGAAAATTCTGATTCCAATCTACGTCATTCAAGCTTATCCATGCGAATACCTCATTGCTTTTACCGCCAAGCTGCAGTCCTAATATATTGTTATTCTACATCCTTGCATTGAAGAATTCTTGATTGCTAGAGGGAGAACCTGATTTCCAACTGAGCATTCCCGGACGTTTACCCAATCGAGCTGCAGGCATCTTGTGAAGTGCGATTTTATTGTCCTGAGATACCCATACAGAATATGTTCCAGAAGCTTTTTCTACTACACATAATCATTGTACTTGAGCGAAAATAATGGTGTATGACGGTTGAGTCTTGAATAATAATTTTACATCTAATTCTTCAGATCTGAGATGACGTACGGATATGCTGGGGATTGTAGATCTCAATACTACGTATAGCTACCACTTCCTCTGAAGCATCATTTCCCAAACTTTTTATGGATGAAAATATGCTAAAATAGGGAAAGCGTTTATGAATGAATACCTCCAGCTCCTCAAAAAGCATAATCTCGAATGGATACTCAGCGAAGAGCGAATATATGACGATACCTCAAAAAATACTCCTGCCTCTTCTGAACAGCATTATGAGCTTATAAAAACAATCACTGATCTACAGAAGGACAATCGAGAATCATTTTTGAAAACAGATGACAAAGATTGACTTATTGTATTTGAGTTAAAGAACCTATTGAATACCTACCAAAAAAAGCTAAACTATAAAAAATAATTTTTTATACTCTTATATATTATACCATGTGTGGAGATCACAAACATCTTTGAACAAAAACGACCACAAGATATTCAAATAGAGACTATAAATGAGAAATTAACGTAATAGATTCAGCTAAAGAAGCGATTGATGTGGCTAAAAAAGAACTAGACATAAAAAAAGAAAAAATCATACAAACAGTTAAAAATGATATTTTAGATTTGTGCGGAATAAATGATGCATTAAAATCTGAGTTATGAATATCAATTTCAAAAACATCTGACATGTGTGGAAAAATTGAAGATGCTCCTTTCGAAACACTCAAAAATCTAAAAGCAGAGCATGATGATCTAATAGAAAAATTACGTAGAGTTGCTGCTCATGAACAAGAAGAGCAAGAAAAAAAAATCAAGAAATCCACAGCAGAAGCAACAGATAAGAATATTCCAAATTCTAGCAAAGAAGAAGAAAAAAATACTTCAACAGAAGAAAAAGACGTTCCTATGCCTCCTGAGACAGAAAAGAAAAAACGATCTTTGCGTGGTCGGATACAATCTTTGAATAAAAATAATCGGATGAGTTAGAAAAATTTCTTGGTAGCGTCTACGATAGCATCCAAATTAACCTTAGTAAACCTCTTGTACTGGTTCCTTAAACTTCAAGAGGTTTTTGTTTTATCAAGAAAATCCAATTGTCCTGAAAGTCCTGTAACATACTTCGTCGTAAAAGCGTAGAGATCCTTTACGGGTTTTGCGTAATCGGAGGGTATAAAATATGTTTTGTCATTGAGTGTTACACGTTTGATATTGAAGAGATAGTATAATGCATTGCTATCATTGGGCTTGCCTGCTGCATAGATATCCAGGATCTTATCATAAAATTTATTTGACTGATAATCTATCACGGACCGATCCAATTCTCCTAGAGTTCGGGTTTTCAATCCATTACTCAAATCTACGTTGAAATATATCGCTCCCACGATCCTCGTCTCTCTCAGAAGGAAATCTTTGAGTTGGAGAAGCCATTCATTTTTTAGGTCTGAATTGTTGGCGTATACTTCCAATGATTTCTTGAAACTATAGGCTCATTCATAGTTGACTGCTGTCGTCCCTACCTCGTCTACGAAGATGGGCTTGTTGAATGTCTTGAGTCTATCAAGGGTTTTTCGTCCTGCAGCATTGACTATCTGATCAGGTGTCCCCCATCGTCTATTGCTATTTCATTTTCCTCGATTGTAAAATGTCACTCCCATGAGATCAACATATTTGTCGCCCGGATAGTAGTCTTCAAACGTAGGACATTTGAGTTTTGCTTTCACTTTTTGCTGACACTGAATGAAGGTTGCAGTTTGGGCTGGCTTACCGCCTTTTGCGGGCAAGTCTCGAGCATTTACAGACATATCAAACAGGATATTTGTCTGGCTGAGTCCTTCGGCTCTTGCGAGCTCTCGTACATGGATCCATGCTTTTTTGAAAGTCGTAGGATTGGAGCTTCGTGGATATCGTCCTCCGTTCATCTCATGCATCGTGCGGAAAATCACTCTCAGATTATTTTTTTTGACGTCTTGAAAAAACTGTGTGTATTGTTTATCAAACTTTCCATCGGCGACTTGCTGAGCAGATAAACTGTCGGGTGAAATTGAGATATGATAGATCCTATCTTCGCCAAGTTTTGTATTGAGTGCATTCAGTGTTTTCTCTACGTGCGGTCCTCGGGGGTCAAAAATAAAGGATACGATAGGCAGATCTAGTTTGTATTGTTTTTCTATACGCTGGATATTTTCAATGCTGTTGTCTCGTGACTTCATACCAAAAACATAAGCTTCTGATTTCGAACCAAGAGAGAGTATCGCAATGACGAATAGTGTGCTGATTAAAAGTTTTAATTTCATATGTATAGGAATTTATAAATTAGAATTTATTTTGTTATTATATGATATGCAGCGGAGACAAAGTAGATACACATAACGATGGAAATTACAAGTTTAAGAACCGTTCCTGTCACAAATCCGATGAATGATCCTCGTGCGGATCTCAGTGCATGCGTGTGATGTTTTCCTGCATATTTCTCTCCGAGGTAGGATCATAAGAATGGCAATCCTATCAGTCCCAACAGTCCAAATGGGCCAAGTACGATGCCAAAGATAGGAAGTATAATCACTGCGATGATAAGTCCGATATTGCTTCCACGCACTCCTCGTTTGGTACCTCCGAATTTTTTTGTCCCTCGTGAAGGGATGAAATAATCTAAGAGAGTAAGGAAGATGATGATCAACGCCCAGATGATGAAAAATGTCCAGCCAAAAGGATGTGCTGAAGTCAGTTGTAAAAGGATGAATGCGATGTATGCAAGCAAAGGGCCTGGTAGGGCTGGTAACAGAGAGCCTATGACTGCGATGATACAGATGATTGCTCAGAGGATGATGAGAAGGATATCCATGACAAAACATAATGAATGATTAAAAATGAATGATGAATAATTTTTAAAAGCTTTATAGGTATTTGCGAGTTGCTATCAAGTTTTTTGACGATAGGCAAAAAGGTTCGGAGATTCCGAACCTTTTTTTTAAGTTAATAATTTCTGGGGGGTCATTATTGATAATCTGGTCCCCGTATCTTTACGGTGAGTAAATTCATAATTTTTTTTTATTTTTAACAATAACGGTTGATGCACATCTGTGCTTGCGAAACGGTATACCCGATTGCAACAAATATTGTTGCTGGTGTATAAACCTACAGGAACCCACTTTTTACGCCATAATATTGGTCGATAGCTGCAATATATTAATGCTGCGGGGTTAGAATTGCTCATGGAGCATGCGATTTCTTGCGAATCTTTCAGGACCTTTTTTCAAAGGATTTTTCTGTTGGATTCGTGAAACGGAATCTTTTTTAATTGTTTCTTTGACGGTCTATGTCTTGGAGGCTCTGCTTCCTCTTGGCTCGCATTTTCCGGTGACATACACGGAAATAGTGATAAACCACGCCCCTTGCGTTTGATTGAGTTGCGGGGAGATTTTACTTTACGTAAATTTGAATAAGGATTATGAATTGGTCATTGGAATCCTTGGTTCCTTGCTATTCGAGCATAACTACCTCCTTTTTTTTTAGTTTAACAGTTGAGGATTTTCCTCTTATTTTTACTGTGTGATAAACTTATACATATTTCCTATCTTATGTCAAGTCTATTTTTCACTTTTATTTTTGTCGGTTAAATTGCTTAGATAAACAGGTAATCTAATCCTTTCTTTTTTGTCATTGCGATCCGCCGTGGCGGAGAAGCAATCTAATTTTATTTTTTTAAAACGCTTCGCAGACATACTTTTTCCTTCGGAGACATACTTTTGGCATTGACCCAAAAGTATGCAAAAGGTCTAGTTCTTTATAAAACTCGCTACACCATTCAGTTTGCTT
>CAZBWN010000009.1:0-6841 GCA_964495905.1 uncultured Candidatus Peribacteria bacterium | reverse complement strand
TTGATAGTGAGCCTGAATGTTTTGTTCAAATCTAGAGGAGTCATGTCTCCCGAAATATGTGTAGCCTGTAATGTAATCTTTTCATTATTGGTATCTGAGCCCTCAGGGTCATAATCGATATTCAGGATATCAATGGTATATTGATCTATTGCTGGTGGAATATTGGTATTCACTAGCTTTTCTCAAGATAATAGCACGATAGGTGAGGGAACTTGACAGCTTCCCGCTTCTGATATATTTCCTGTAGCGACTTGAATATACTCAATTTTAGTCACGGTACTTACTGGGATATACTTCAAAAACCTCCTTTCGAATCCTGGCGAAAAGTCGTCCAAAACGTCCAAAATCCTCGCACATTGATAGCTTGTAGCTCAGAAATATGAGGACTTACCTAGACTATTTCAGGAAAGATAGACAATGTCCATAACTCGTCTATTTTGTCAAGAACCAAAGGTTATCACTAATCGATTTCAGGTACTAAGCAGGGAAAAATCGCGATTTCGTACGCTAGTGATCCCTTCGCTTTGCCGGAAGCCCGTTGATGAAATCAATAAAATAGTATTCTTTTCCAAGGTAGTACCTCAGCTCCCTAATGAAAATGATACACCTGTAGCCAAGAGATTTCCTGATATGGACAGGGTATCTATCGAAATATCTTCATGAATCGCTAATTCGATATAGGGAGGATATTTTTCGTTTCAGGGAAATATTTCATTGATTTTGATGAGGTCTCTTTGGTCTAGGGAATCACAGGAAATCGGTAACTGAAGATTGGTTCAAGATTGTGCAGGAGAAAAAGAAATATTTGTAATATTAATTCCTGTAGTAAAATATCTCCCTGGATTGATGATATATCCACTTTGAGCGTTTACTACCCTTCCTGTTTCCACCCGGGTGGAAATTCCTCCCATCTTTTCAAAAGAAGTCTTCTTATCATTGTATTTGTTGACTCGGTATTGATCCACCAAAAAAGTGTCCTCTATCTGACCAGAGATAAGCATCTGAATACTGATTTCTGTGGTATCTGTCATACTCAACGCCAATCCTGTTTTCCCTATATACTGGTTTCCAGAGATCTGGATCAGTGTATCGCCAAATATTTTTGACTCTCCTGAGAGGATGGAAATATTGATCAGAAAAACAGGGGTACTTTTGGCACCCGACAGGATAAAATTTCCTTGAAAATTTCCATTGCCGATATTCGTGATTTCAATCCATTCGTCCGTCCCGTCGTAATATACTTCGGAGAGAATCAGATGAGGAATAGCATCTGAAATCATTCCTGAATTTGTCTCCCCTGTAAGGTCTCATGACCCTAGAATAGAAACAATCTCCCCTGATGACGAAAGGATATCGATTTCCAATAAACCTAGTCATAAAGCCATAACTCCCCCACTGTCCAAGCCTGTCATGTTCTGTCCAGTATCTCACGCCACGACGCGCAGGTCTATTAGAGAAGATAAGTCTATCAAACTAATCCCTGAATCCAGACTCAGAAAAGAATCTGTAAAGATACCTGTGGGTAGTGCATCAAGTAAAAATCAGGTTCAATCAAGTTGAGCAAACGATGATCCCATAATAAGTAAAATACTCACCAATAATAAAACAATTGACCTGATAGACATGATTGCTTTTTGGTAAATAAAACTGTTCCGCGCAGAACAGCCGAAATAATAAAAATCCAAAAAAAGAAAAAAACTGACAAAGTCAGGACAAAATCAAATACCAGTTGAAAAGTGGAAAATTGAAAAATTGAAACATTAACCTTTCAATGTTTCAACCCCTCAATCTTTCAATATTATGTAATTATTGTGTCTCGTATTATCTTTTTCGCATGGCTAATGAGTGTTTTTTTATCTTTTTGCAGGCGGACTTTTTTAAATCCTTTGAAATGTTTGATAGCATTGCCGAGTTGTGACTCAAAATCATGATCCCTTTGGTTGATCATAATATCATTATGGCGCCTTACATACCATTTGGCATTGTCATACTGATCATGAGTTCGTGGTATAGGAATGATAATCTGTTTCATATCATAGAGTTTCTGTTCTGCCAAAGAAGTAGTACCTCCACGAGTGATAGCAATATCACATCTATTATAGAGCTCACCCATATCTTTTTGACTGATAAATCCATAGGTATGTACGTGGTGGAACTTGTCAAACAGTGTCGACATTTCATTACCAAATAATCACAATACTATAAAAAATTCATATCCTGACTGTAGTTCTGGAGTGAATTCCAATATATGGAGAAGATTTTGATATAATCTTTTAGATCCTTGGGATCCTCATATAACAACTATCAATGTCTTGGAAGTGAATTCAGGGTGATTTTCTATGATAATGTCATCAGAAAGGATTTGTCCTATTGTTTGTCCATCCAATACTCATTCAAATCCCGTGAACACTTTTTTTGCGAAACGGCTAGCAATCTTGTTGACCAAACCTGGGCGAGTATCTGATTCGTGGACAATAATCCTTTTGCGGAGGAGTGTTGCAGCCAAAACTACAGGCAAAGCAACATATCATCATTTACAGAATACTACATCAATACGGTGATAGAGGAGTCGGAATATCGACTGAAAACATCCAAATACGAACAAAAAAAGGTCGGGGATATTTTTTAGTTGAGATTTTCGATAGCTTTCTCTACGGAACTTTCAGGAGTAAACTGGGATGAAATCCAACCTCTTCTCTGTGTCATGTTCTTGAAGTTCTTTGCATACCTGCTGTTCTAGGCTATTTTTGGCTCCAAATCGATAGATTTTGTCTACTTTATCGGTATATGCTGGGTGATGTTTGAAAAATTCCAGCAGGCTTCTTATCGGAAATACATGACCTCAGGTTCCTCACCCTGCCATTGCAACTCTTAGCTTTTTTATTTTATTCTGCATATCCGGAATCTAGGGAACTAAAAATCTTGGAACACTTCGTGTTCCTTATTCTTGTTTTTTTGGGAAAATATCTCTTGGATTTTTTGAGCCATGTTTATTTTTGCAATACCGTAATCAAAATCATTTTGGAATTTGATCCATTTTTGTTCTGGGTCACCAAAAACTACAGACAATAAAATATCTCGCTGGACGGTAATATTTCTTTTTCATTTTATCAACTCATTGACCTCAGAAATTTTCTTTCCGATCATACTTGCAAAAACTTTTTGAGTCAATCATTTGCTCGTGAGTTCTTGCTGGAGGATTTTTCCTGGATGCTGGATTTCCATACTTTCTCTCTATTTGTGAAGTAAATAATTATACAATTCTATGAACTAGTGAATTTCACTTATACTCAGTTTTTCATCAAAATCAAGTCTTTTTCACTTATTCTACGAAATAGTGAATTTATTCTTTTATCATATATTCATGGTTATTTTCATTAAAACTAACAAATAATTCACTAGTTATATAAACTAGTGAATTTACATAAATTGATTATTTATATATAGATAATATTATAGTTCATTGTTTATATGAAACTGTGAATTTCAAAAACACTTGTCTATATAGATATATAGACCACTTTCTATATTATAATATGGAGCGGAAAGTAATACATCGGTTTTCTATAAGCTTATGCTCTTTTTTATCATATTTGACTTAATTGAAATTTATTGTTTGTATTGTTATATTAAATTTTTGGTATGAAGGTATCTATTTAACTTATCTTTATCTATTTTATCTTTTTCTAGGTCTTCTTGATGAATAGCTATAAATTTATCCCACATCTGTTGACCGATTTCTTTTCTTTCCCCCTCACTAACGGTACCAATATCCCTACCCGTAATATATTGATCCACGTGATTTTGAATAAGAAGAGCAAAATCATGTTCATATATTTCCATACGAAAAATATTCTCATTAAGTTTCTGATTCACTGTTTCAGTGAATTTCTGAATATCTTCTTTTGGGGTCTTAAGACTACCCGCTAGACTTCCAATAAGTTGATTTGCCTGATACCTTATATCTGGATTTCCTATCCTTTTGAACAATAAGGGTCCAAATATTTCTTTGCGTGTATCAATAAATATCGTTTCTTTTTGTTCCTGAAGAAATTTTAATCTCTGATTTTCTTGGGGAAGAAGTTGTTCTTTTTTTTGTAAAGTTAAAATTTCTTGATTCATTTTATCATTTTTTTCTATTCTTTTGATTCTTACCTCATTGATTAAATTACAAAATTCACTATCTTTGAAATAATGAGGAATCAATTTATTCCATGTAGCTAAAAATTGTGGTTTTTTTTGAAGATATTCTTTTGCTCACTCAGGGGTCAATAATGGAAATATATTTTCATTTTTTGGTACATGTATCATAATGTATACAATAATCAAATAAATATGTTTTTTATAGTATAATCAGATTACACAAAAAAGTCAAATTCTGTCTACTTAGAATTCTAATACATGTTGTCATTCTGGATCTTTTGACTTCCTTTTCTTTGGAAGGGTGTCTACTTTTTGTATACCAAGACAAAAAGATTGTATTATCTCTATTTTTTCTTTCTGTTTTTTGTTCCATTTCTTATCAAAGATAGCAGAAATATGCTTTTTGGTAACTAGATTATTGATATAATAGAGGATATCTTCTATTTTTTGGTTAGAATGGACAAGATTATCAAAGAGTTTATTGTTGGATATATCGGATTTTTTGGTTAAATTACCTTTTACTTGGTGAAAATTATTGAGTCTATTGATGACTACACCGAACATTTTTCGGTATTGGACGGGAACTTGATAGAATTTGAGGTATTGTTGTTCTATTTTTACCAATGATTCAGGTTCTTTTGAGGGAATAGATTTATCTTCAAGAACTGTGTGAATTTTTATATCTTCTTCGGCTTTTTTAAGATTTTCTTGAAATTGTTCAAGTATCTCTCCTATGAGCCTATTTTCACCCGTATATTGTTTTAAAACAGCTATGGTTGCAAGTATTTTTTCTTTTTTTTCTTGGGAGACATGATAGAGAGGATTTAAAAGTTCCCATCATCTCTGTAATCTTTCTCTATTTTGATAACGTTCTACCATGACCTGTCTGCGGATCTTATCTAGAGATGTTTGTCTTGATGTAAAAAAATTAGCATCAAGATATTTCTCCCAGCTTATCAGGTCTTCTTCCGTACAATTTTTATATATAAGCTCCAAAGGTTTACTTGTTTCATCTTTTGTATGAAAAAGTTTCTTTTTGATATCCTCGGAAGAAATAGTGAGAGAAACCTTATATTTTTTTTGTATATATACCAAACAGTCATCAATCACTTGTTGAAAAAATGGAGTTGATTTTGGCTTTTTCATATCAAATACTATCTGGCTTTTGATAAGCATCTGAAGAAATATAAAGAGGAAATAATGATTTATAAGCTCTTGTGTCTGTTTACTATCTGTACTGTCCTTTAAAAACTTTTTCTGATAGGTACTGACGATATTGTCTAGATATGTCCACATAGTTTCTTTGAGTGTATCATAGTTTTCTTTATTGAGAAGTTGATGACCAGTAGGAAGCCGAACCTTTTCCTTCTGTTTTTTTCTTTTTTCTGCATTTTTTTCTACTATTTCATCATATGATAGCATTTTATTTTTTAGCCCTTCGCTCAATCGATAATTATCTCTCCCTCCCTCCATACCTCAGGACATTTCTTTGTATCCAAAGATAATATCAAACCAGACATCGCCCTTTAATTCTTCATTATATCCTAATCATCATAATTCTGGATTATCAGCGATTTCATCAAAAATCCTATTAAATATCGGATATATGATCTGAATGATAGTTGACTGTGTATGATTTACTATCGAACGTATATCTTCTCGCCATTTAATTTGACTTTCAGGAGCTTGAGCTGTTTTTAATTGATTTATTTTTTGTGTATATTTCTGGATTTTTTCTGGATTTTTTTCTTTTTGAGATAAAATGACAGCAAGACTTCATTGACACTGAGCCAAACCTTCAGTTACTTTTTCGAAGAGAATTTTCTTATTACGATTCATAAGATCATTTCCTCTATAATATTTATTATATTCGTTTTCTTCGGACATAAAAAAGATTATAATTAATTATAATCTTTTGTCAATTGTTTTTTAAACTATTATTCCTGAATTTGAAAACCTACACTCCAAAGACGAAGATTCCCTTTTGCCGTCTCTTTACCATATAAGGTATCTCCTAATACTGGGCATCCTATACCTGCAAGATGTACTCTGATCTGATGTCTCACTCATTTATAAATTCCTACCAAGAGGGTAGTAATACCTGTTGAGGGATTTGTATGTAATACCTTGACTATGGTGCTTGAATGATGGACTTTACTTCTTCCTTTGAGTTCATCCTTGGGTGTGCGAATGAAAACCATCCTATCTGCCTTGTGTTTGTGATGCATGATGGGCATAGTAATTTCAAATGCTGATTCTTTGGGAGTTCATTGCACTTGTGCTATATACCATTTGTGTACCTTTCCTTCAGTTTGAAGTTGCCTATATCTGTCAAACGCTTCTTGCGTTTTTACGAAATAGAGGAATCCTGCTGTCTCATTGTCTAATCTGTTGAGTAAACCCAATTCTTGTTCTTTTCCAAAAAGAGCAAATTGCTGTTGGATTAATTCTTTGGTAAGCATACAAGGTTTAAAATCCGGAAGATCAATATAAGGCATGAGAAAACTTGGAATAGAAAAATCAGTAGATGGATCTATATCTTTTCATAATAAAGCATCCAAAAAACATGTCTCATTGCCAAAAGTCGTAGGCAGAGCACTGGGTTTCCACATTACATAAAAATCAGTATTGTGGTAACAAATAATCTTGGAAAGTAAATCCAAAGTAGGATATCTAGGGGAGTAAAAGTTATTTTTGA
>CAZBWN010000008.1:0-18711 GCA_964495905.1 uncultured Candidatus Peribacteria bacterium | reverse complement strand
AATGGGAAATACAAGTGGTGCCAAATATAAGCATATGATGTATAACGTATCGCGAGCAAGCCAAAAATCTGGTAAAAAACTAGAAAAAGCAATCGCTCGATACGTTGATCTTATGAAAAAGGAAGCTGATCAAGGAGAAACAAAGTGGCTCTTCAAGACTAAAGAAAGAGCACAAGCAAGACTCAAAAGATTTGGTGTCACTCAAACTATGATTGATGCTGCCTTGGCAAAAAAAGGACTCCTAAAATAATTTATTTATTATTTGTTTATCCGTATGTCTAGATTAAAAACTAACGCAAAAAGAAAGCTCAATAAGGCATTATTCAGAGTTGAGAAAGTAGTGATCATGGATGTAAGAAGAAACCTTGAACAACAAAAAAAATGGAAAGCTAAAGTGATGAACAAAAAAGCTAAATAATTTTTTTTAAATCATTGAATATTATTCAAAATGAATTTTGACAGACTCAAAGAATTTTATGATAAGAATGGAAGCAAAATCCTCGATATCCAACCAGGAATGCAGATTGAAATTCACGAAAAAGATGTAGAATCAAATAGAATCTGGAGGTTCAAATGTCTTGTCATAAAGACAAAAAAACCTAACCATGCTGATGGTACATTTACCGTTAGAGGAATGGTAGCTGGGATAGAAGTAGAAAAGATCTACCCACTTTCCTTCAATCAATTTGATAAAATCGTCCTCTTAGATGAATATCAGGTTAGAAGAGCTAAACTTTACTATATCAGAGATAAGGTAGGAAAGGATGCTAGATTCAAATCTAAAATCACTGCTGAAAAGAGAGATACAAATCTTCTTGATAAAGGAGCAGCTAAAGTAAAAGAGAACAAAGGAAAGAAAAAGGCAAAGAAATAATCGCATTGTTTTACTATTTTCGTCATTATCCTAATGGAACTTATTGTAACCTCTCGCCAAAATAAGAAAGCTAAAGACCTTAGAAAAGAAGGTTTGATTCCTGGTATCATCTATGGAAAACATCTTAAAGAATCTATCGCTGTCGCATGCAAAAGAAACGATCTTATCAAGAGATATAAAGAAGCTGGGTACTCTACTCCACTTACTCTTACGGGAGATAACCTTGACCAGCTCGTTTTGATCCAAGATATCCAATTGGATCCTGTTACTGATATACTTCTTCATATAGACTTTTTGGCTGTAAATAAAGACGAAAAAGTTACGACAGAGATACCTGTCAAATTGATCGGAGAATCTATCATTGAAAAATTGGGACAAGGAAAAATACAGCTTTTGAAGGATTTCATCGAAGTTGAAGCTTTCCCACAAGACTTACCTCATGATATCACTATCGATATCTCTATCATCGAAACAATGAATCATACTATCTTCGTCAAAGACTTACATGTATCTAACAAAGTAAAAATACTTGATGATCCTGAACAAGCGTTAGTAACCGTTCTTTCTCTTGAGGAAGAAGTAGAAGAAGTGGCTGCTGTAGCTGTTGCTGAAGTTGCTCCTGTAGCTGGTGCTGCTGGTGCTGCCGCTCCTGCTGCTGATGCAAAAGCTGCTCCTGCAAAAGCTGAAAAGAAAGACAAAAAATAATACATCAATAGAGCATATCTTATTTTAGATTATTAATGTAGTAAAAATGGCAAGAGTATGTGATTTTACAGGAAGATGAACACAATCTGGAAATATGAGATCTCACTCTATGAGATCATGCAAAAGAACTTTCAAAATCAATTTGATTGAAAAGAAAGTGAAGCTAGAAGACGGTTCTTTACTCAAAGTAAGAGTTAGTTCTAAGATATACAAAAAACTTAAAGGATTCATCTAGGAAACATACGTGAACGACGTGATGGGCAATTCATTTTGTCGTTCTGACTTTTTTGTTTAGGGGTGGTAGCTCAGTCGGTAGAGCAATGGCCTTTTAAGCCAGTGGTCCTGGGTTCGATCCCCAGCCACCCTAACAAATGCGTTTTGTTAGTCCCCAAAATACCCAAGAGGTAATTGAGAAGTCAGGTATCGTTAGTTCGGTAACCTGATTTTTTGTTATAGTATAATTTTCATCCAAACCGAACAGCCAAAAGGAGTTGTTTTATTTCTGCATTCCCCAAAGTCCAAAAGGCTAATGGATTTGTAATGATTCATAATGTCTTTTCGTAAAGCTCCATATACTCTTGTTCAGTGTAGGCATCATTGCTTAGGTCATCTTCCAGTACTAACTTTTCACTATTCAATTCTGCCCGTTCCTTTTCCAAATTTGCGTATAAATCAACGTTCTTGGTTTTCATCATAGCGTCCCAGATGTCTTTCATTTTGTTCTCAGTATTTACTTTCATCCCCATCTTCTTATCTCTCAGTGAATGCTCATTTTGTTTGCTAGCTTCCCGCTCCTCTTTGAGTATAATTTTGAAAGCAGGGAGAAAATCATCTGGAAGCTTATATTTATTCAATAGGTCTTTGAAGTCATTTTCCAACATTTCTTTTGGGATGTTCTCCCTTGCCGTACAGTCTTTATAACTACAGCCATAATAAGCAAATTTATTGCCTGTTCAGGATTTTGAATACCAGGAAGTCAGCTTTCTATGGCAAGCTGGACAGTAAATCACTCCTCTCAGAGGAAATTCGGCAGACATTTCAACTCTGCGTGGATTCCTCTTCAAAAGACTACCTTTTTGCAATTTTTCAATGATTTTATAAATCACATCCAAAGAAGTAATAGCAGGTTGTCTTCATTCTATAGGTTCATTGATGTCCCAGTCAGGATAGAAGATATATCCCGCATAAAAGAATAGTCTATGTAGTAAAAAGGTTTTTTCTATAAAGGAACTCCAAAGCTTCCCCTTGTAGTTCTTTTCATTGGTAGTTAGTCATTTATCTCTAAAAAATTCCAATAAATCTGCCCTTGTTATGAGGACATTACAGGCAAAAAGCTCCAATCCTTCTTTTATAATTCCTGCCTTAAAATCATCTTTTATGACAATTGCTGTCTGTCCTTGTCCTTCTTTTTTATAGCCGACAGGCAAGGTTGGGAATGGTCGGAATCCTTGTAATGCCCTAGATATTCTTCAATTTCTTGCCCTCTTCATAATTTTCTTTCTTTCATATGTTCCTATAGAAAGTTTTATCTCATCCATAAGTTTTCCTTCATCGGTTGAAGTATCTCTATGTTCTAAGGTTGTAACAATTTTTGCTCCTGTAGCCTCAATTCTTGCAATCAAAGCCGTTCCTTCTTCACGGTCTTCTGGTCTTGCTATACGACATATTTCTGTACATACAAAATGAGTAATCTTAGTATATTTTTTATTCTGTTTTTCTAAGTATTCAATGGCATCTATTAGCCCCTTTCTGTCCATTATTTTTCAGCTTATGCCTTCGTCCTTAAATGTTTTATCTACTGGCATATCGCCATTCAACCTACACCAAGTCTTGCCAGATTCTGCTTGTCCTTCCAATCAATGTCATTCTTTGGCTTGGCGTTCTGAGGACACTCTAACATAAACAATAGCTCTGAAATTTTGTGGTTGTTCAGTCTTAGTTGTCGGTTTTACAGCTTTGGACAATCATAAATCAAAGTCCATAAGTGGATTTTTAGGTGTTTTGCGTTTTTTGCTGTAGTCTTTCATTGGCATTTGTTAGTAAATAAAATGTAAATTTGACCGAACCCATTATATTATGTATATATTGTATATCATAACTACTTTTTATATGCTTTCTTTATGGTTCGGTATATATAATAAATAAACAGTTCACAAAAGCAAGAGATTTTTTGGTTACAAGAAAGCCGTAGCTTTGTGGGCTACGGCTCTACCGCTATTTGTTGCGGATTTTTTCAGCTCTGGCTTTTTTCTTTTCGGTTATGTGCTTACTTATTGCAAGTTTCGCATACATCCTGAAGAGGTCTATGACACCTTGCAGAGTTGAATCTGGCAGGGTATCATATTTTGAGCCTAGAAGCCTTCTAAGTTCTTCAACTTTCATTGGCTTTTGGGTTCGTTTCTCTTCCTTTTTCTATAAAAGGACTTTGTGAAAAATACCCGTTAAAATCTCTTCGCCAAGAAGAGCTTACTTTCTTTTTATTCTTTCCCTACAGTTTTTCAAATCATCTTTTATGATAAATTTCACTTTCTTATTGTTCCCACTATGTCTTGTGAATCCGACAACATCGGCATTTGGTAGTTTTTCGTTTATTTCGTGTACTCTGCTTGTATCATCCACTTTCCCCTCAATAACCAACGAAACATCATCTGGACAGATACTAGAGAGCTGATTCAAAACAGTATCAAACATATTTTTTATGACATCAAAATTATTGATAGGTTTGGTTTGTACACTTTTCAGCTTTTCTTTTCCGAAGTGTGATTCAAAACAGTGAGGACAAACACAAGTCTTTATTATATTTGAGAAGTTGATTACTATATAGGGGTTTACTCTCTTGAAATCCAATCAGTTCTTATCAGCTATTCATAGCTCAAAGTAATATGGGTCAAAATAGATAAATAACTCCGTTTCAAAATATACAGCACTAATGATGGCGACTAACAATGTTATATCAAAATGTGTTTTTCTTTTTATACGAATTTGCCTGTATCATTTTACAATATCGGCATCTTTATTGAACTGCATTTTTACATAATCAATTCACTTTTTGTTGAATTTCAAAAATTCTTCTTCCTTCGCAGACACTCAATCCAATGCCGACAATTCCTTTTCTTTTATAGCTCATATATTTCATTTATTCACTTTGTTCAAAAAGCTGTTTATAGCCACAAGACTATCCAAATCTCCGCTTCCAACATCCTCAGTACAAAATGGAACAAGCTGATTTCGTGTTTCTGTAAACTTTCAGCCCCCCTTCTTCATATCTTCTTCCATATAATCAAATATCTTATCTCCGTATTCTCCAGTAATGTAATAGGTGTTTTCCATACATCAATTGAGGATTTTTATCATCACTTTGATATTGACTGTATCATCAGGCATTTGCCTCATAAAACATTCTATAATTTTATCAATAATCATTGAATATCAGCTAATATACATTCCTTCTTTCTTGGCATCATATGCAATACCCATACTGGACGCCATATATACCTCTCTCATCAGTTTTACTACATCATCACTTTTACAACGTAAAATGTTAGGCTCTAGTCGCTTATCAAAAATCTTTCAAAGTCTCTCCTTATTTTCTTCTTTTTTTACAAAATCCCAAACTGGATTAGGAAAGTGTGCGTGTAAAGGATAGGCATATCCTGAGACTGCTTTCATCATTTTATGATTACAAAATAAACCACTCGTAAGATAATCAAAACAGTTTAAAAATAAAGCTACTTTTGGTTATTCTCACAGAACTAAAAAATGCCAAAATACTAAATATTCATTGAAAAACAAAAAAAAATTCATATATCATATATATGATGAAATACATAAAGAAAATATTCTTACTCATAATCATGGGTGCATACCTTGCTCATAGCTCTTTCGCTTCTGGGTTATGATTTTTGTGACATCACGAAATAAGTGTTAATCAAAACGATATAGAAACATCTCAAAGCTGTTGAACTGAAAGCAAAAACTGCTGTTCTACTACAGATAACTGTGCAACTCTTTGTATTGTACAAGAATATCAGATATCTTCAATATCAGACTTAAAACTCCATGACCATAATGACCAATGTAATAATAATTCGCTAGGAAATCTTTCTATATATGAATACAGATTGGAAGACCTTTATGTAATATATCCTAGACAATCATTTTCTCTAAGAAACATTCTTGTTTTTGATGCCAAAGACTTAGTCTGAATTATAAAACTTACCATATAGGATATATTACTAATATCAAAAGACACATGCCGTGTGTTATCTTTTTTTTATTTTGTATTTATTATCCCAAATGACACAGAAGCAACCTATACAACAAGTCCTTATTATAGTAGGAGTAGCAGTTATCCTTGTATTTTGATTCAATTATTTCCAAACAAATAGAGTTATTTCTCAGCTCCAAAACAATGAAGCTCAAAAACTTTGATGACAAGAAAACTATGAAATGGTTCAAAAACTGTATGATTCAGAATGATTCAAACAACAACAAAAAGCTGGTATTCAACAAGCTCTTGGACAAATAGAATGATGAACTCAAAAACCTGTTTGAGAGACTACCACACCATCAGCGAATAGTCAATGAGATGAGACTACGGCGACAAAGAAGATATCGCTTGAACAACTTAAGAGAATAAAGGATGATTCACTTATCTTATGAAATAAAGATGCTAAGATTCTTATAGTAGAATATAGTGACCTACAATGTCCTTTTTGTAAAAGACACTTTGAAAGTAAAACTCTTGAATCTATTATAAGTAAATATAATGGGAATGTGGCTAAAACTATGAGACAATTTCCTTTAGGGTTTCATCAATACGCACAGAAGGCTTGAGAATGAGCAGAGTGTTTTGCGCAAAATTCTGCTGAGAAGTATTTCAAATTTGTATGAGCCGTCTTTGCTAAAGACCTCAATAGTAATTGAAGTGACCAGACTATCTACGATGTCAATAAAGAACTTTGATGAAATGAATCTTCGTTTAAGACTTGTGTAGAAAGTTGAAAAAACACACAAAGAATTAAAGACCAACAAGCTGAATGAGCTAATTTGTTTGGTATTACATGAACTCCAGGAAATGTTATTATCAATACAGAAAATGGAGAATATGTTGTTCTTGCATGAGCATATCCAGTGAATCAATTTGAAGCAATCATTGATAAATTATTGAAATAATAATTTCTATGTTTCATATGTTTTTTAATCTTATAATATATTATGAAGAAAATTATTGCCGTTTGTGCATTGTTTTTAGCATTTTTTTATAGTTCAACATTTGCAGAAGAATACATCTTTTTTTATGGGAACTGATGTCCCCATTGTGCCAATGTTGAGAAATTTTTTAGCGAAGAAAAAATAGAGAAAAAATTTGATATAACATCTAAGGAAATTTACTTCAATAGGGATAATCTCAAAGACCTAAACTATTATCTAGGAAAGCTCAATCTATCTATTGATAGTATGGGAATCCCTTTCTTGGTTATCACGAGTTGATGAGACTTTTCTTACCTCAATGGAGATAAACCTATTATTGATTTCTTTACAAGAAAACTAAATAAAAATATCAATCCATGAACATGAATAGATGCTGGCTGAACTTGTCTATTACCATCTGGAAGTGGTGGCACAGTTTGTTCATGAGTGTCTGACACTACCATACATACTTGAATTATTACCACAGAAGAAGAAAAATCATGATTCAAAAACAGACTATCTTTTTTTGCTATTATGCTTCCTGCTGCTATTTCAGATAGTATCAATCCCTGTGCATTTGCAGTAATGCTCCTCTTATTATCAGCAATCTTATCAAAACATAAAAGTAGAAGAAAGACATTTCTGGCGTGATGTATGTTTGCATTAGCTGTTTTTCTTAGTTATCTAGCTATGGGGATATGATTGTTCTCTGCATTGGCATGAAGTAGTAATACCTTTGTACTAAAACTTATAGTCTGAGTCTTGTGAATTCTTGTTTGACTTGCCAACATTAAAGATTATTTTTGGTATGGAAAATTGTTTGTCATGGAAGTTCCTTTCTCACGAAGATGAAAGATGTCTGATATGATAGATAAAGTATCTTCTCCATGGTGAGCATTCTTTGTGGGGATTCTTGTGAGTCTGTTTTTACTGCCATGTTCTTCATGACCATACTTTACTATCTTGTGATACCTGAGTTCTGAGAGCAAGACATTAACAAATCGGTGATATATCTATCTTGTCGTATATAATCTTATCTTTATATTACCTATGTTAATTATTGCATGACTAGTGGGGTTTGGTTATAGTACAGTTGATAAATTGGCTAAAATAAAACATCAAAACACAAAGCTTATCCACTTAGTGGTGGGATTGCTTATGCTTGGTTTGGGTATCTATGTATTAACAACAATATAATTTATTTCTGTGAAATTATCATGGCAACATTCAAAGAACTACGATGAATACAAAAGTTCCGTATGATAGTAATCTGATTACTTTGCATTCTTCCTTTAGAAATACTGTCTTTGTACTGACAAAGTTTTCTAGGTATTTGGGAGCGAGTATTATTTATTATTATATGAATTATCTTTTGAAGAGAGATAGTACAAAAAGGATTTAAGTCCTTGTTTCATTTGAGATTCAGTGACATCAACCTTTTGATGATTATAGCGATTGGAGGTGCAGCCTATCTTGGAGAACTTCCTGAAGCTATGATTATCATCGTACTTTTTGCTTTGGGAGAAATGTTGGAAGATTATTGAATTATGAAAAGCAAACAGGCACTAGAAAATCTTACCAATACAATGCCTAAAGTAGGATTTGTGAAAAATATCTGAGAGGTTGCCATAGATAAAATCACTATCGGAAGTATAATTATTGTAAAATCATGAGAACAGATACCCGTTGACGGACATATTGTTTTTGGTGATGCTTTGATAGATGAAGCGACAATAACTTGAGAGCCACTCCCCAAATCAAAAACACTAAAGGAAGTTGTATTTTCATGAACAATGAATCTGAATTGATATATAGAGATAGAAACTACAAAGAAATGAAAAGATAGTACACTAGCAAAGATAATAGACATCACCTATAATTCTTCACAAAAGAAGGCTAACTATGAAAGATTTATACAAAAATTTGCACGCTATTATACGCCCTCAGTAATGTTTTTGGCTCTATTATTGATTGTTATTCCAGTAATTTTTCTTTGATGAGATTTTAATCATTGGTTTTGACAAGCTATTACACTTTTGATTATTGCTTGTCCTTGTGCTCTTGTCCTTTCTACTCCTGTCGCAGTTTTCTCTGCAATAGGAAATGCGACATCTCATGGCATTGTCATAAAAGGAGCTAAATACCTAGAAGAAATTGGAAAAATAAAAGCAATTGCCATGGATAAAACAAGAACCCTCACAAAAGGAGAACCTCAAATATCAGATATTATATCGTTGAATGGAACTGATGAAAATACATTTCTTGCATGTATAGCAGGTATGGAACAGTATTCTGAGCATCCTATTGCCCGTTGTGTTGTACAGGAAGCACAAAAAAGATGAATACAATTACATGAGCATAAAGACTTTGTATCGGTCTGAGGCAAAGGAATAAAATCTGAATGCTTGGTTTGTAAGGATACTCATCGTTGTCTTGGTAGTATTAGATTTGTTGCTGAAGAACATACTATTCCAGAAGATATAAAGAAAAAAATATATACCTTGGAAGATGAAGGTAAAACTGTTATTTTTGTGAGTAGTCATAAAGAAGTTATTTGAATTATAGGAATAACTGACGCCATAAGACAGGAGAGTAAAGTCACCGTAGACGAATTACAAAAGATGG
The DNA here is from genome assembly GCA_964495905.1 of uncultured Candidatus Peribacteria bacterium. Taxonomy (GTDB): domain Bacteria; phylum Patescibacteriota; class Gracilibacteria; order Absconditabacterales; family Absconditicoccaceae; genus CAJBLF01. The sequence continues at coordinate 9,314 of CAZBWN010000008.1, read as the reverse complement.
ATATTGAGGTGGTGATGCTAACTGGAGACCACCAAAAAGCTGGAGAAATTATTGCTAAAGAAGTAGGAATAACAGAAATTAAGGGTTCATTGTTGCCAGACCAAAAGGCTGAAGAAATAGAAAAATTAGTAAAAAAATATGGTAGTGTAGCTATGCTTTGAGATGGAATCAATGATGCACCTGCATTAGCAATGTCTTCGGTGGGTATTGCAATGGGTGCTGTATGAGCAGATATGGCAATAGAAAATGCAGACATAGCTCTTATGAATGACAAGATTTGATTGATACCTTATCTTATTCGCCTTAGTAGAAATTGTCATAATATAATCACATTCAACACGGTCTTAGCGATAGGAGTTAAATGATGTGTATTATGACTTGCAATCTTCGGTATCAGTAATTTAAGTCTAGCGATTGTTAGTGATGTAGGAGTGACTATCTTTGTAGTTATCAATAGTTTAAGATTGTTTTGAGTGAAAGATAAAGTTAAAAATTTGAAAAATATAAAAACAGATGATTGTTGTGATGCTTGCCATTAGATAGATACTTAAATTCAAAGAATTATTTCTCTTCAAAACCGTCTTTGTAATACTCAAAGGTCTTTTCTATAAACTTATCATTATTCATAATATCAGATTTCTCTATCTTCCAACCTCTAAAGATACCGTATGTAGCAAAGAAACGGTATTTTTTGATTAGTTGAATCTCTATTACTTCCGACAGCTGAGGTATATCTAATTTTGAGAATTTGACCGCATATTTGAATACCTCCCCTATACCCTTTCTGCTATAATTATCCTTATTGACCTCTACCTTCCTCATAGCTACTGAATAACTATCTCCCGTAATCTGATACCATTCCTTTTGAAGTTCTCTATTGGAATATGTGGTCAGCTTTTGTGAATACTCTATGTGGATATTCTTATCAGTACATACGAGCATATGGATATGTGGATGCCATCAGCTTTTTTGACTATAAGTTATTTCTACGGAACTGACTATGCCATCAAAATTATTCATAAAGCTCTTGGTCTTATGATTAGCCCTTTTGGAGTTTCTGAACCTTTGAGCTAGTTTCTCCTTTGCCCTCCATAGCTTATCCATAAGAAAATCTAATGATTGACGGTTGTTGTGTTTGACCGTCAATGAGATATGATACCAGTTCTTGGTATCCAGTCCATATTGGACTATTCAGGCTTCAAACTTTTGTATCATCTTTATAGACCTCCTGGTGGCACAGGCTAGGCAGAACTTGTCATACTTGCAGAAATTGGACTTATAGAGCTTCTGCTCTCAACTGGCATAATCACGGAAGATTAGGACATTACAACAGTCCCTTATCCTGCCTTTTTTTCGGATGTTCCCCAATAGGTGGGGCTTATTAGCCTCTAGGTAGCTTGTAATCTCTTTCTTTTTCTCTTGGCTTCTGACCATCTTATCAATAGTCCTTTGGATGATGTCTTGGGATATAGGCATTCTTTTATATAGTAACAAAGTAAAAATGAGTAATGAAGAAGGGGAGGCTCTTTACAAACTTATTCAGCTATTGTTGGAGGTGGAGTTGGATAGCGATAGTTCCAATTCAGCTAGTTCTTTTTCTAAGTCAAAATCAGGGAAGATAAGAGGCTCTAATTCGGGTCGTTCTATGCTGAGGTCTGGCATTACAAGAGGTTCTAATTCAGGCAATTCTAATTCAAAGTCAGGGAATACTATAGGTTCTAATTCAGGCAAAGAGAGGTCTATTTCTGGAAGCTCTAATAGTTCCAAAGATATTGGCTCTAAGTCCAAATCAGGGATAGGAGGTAATTCAAAGTCTTGTATTTCAGGAAGGTCAAAATTCATTGGGAGTAGGATTAGCAAATAAACAGTGTGAGCGTTTTATTCCTTATTTATAGATTGTAATCCCCGTCTTTCATCAACCCTATTGGCGAAAGCTCGGCTATCCTTCATTTATGGAAAAAATCCATATAGGCATATATGGCTCTTATGATGTCCTTGTTTTTCAGTATGAACTGTTTATATTCTCCGAAGATTGATTGGTAGAAGTTTGATTCAACGACCCCTCAGTCTAAAAAAAAGTTACTATCAATTATCAAATAATTGTTGGTCCTGGGTTGGACCACGGAGTACTCCGTGGCGAGTCCCCAGCCATCTAGGATAAATAAAACAAATAGAAAAATATCTAGTAATGGATGTTTTTTTTATTTTATTCCCAATAATAAATGTATTATGTTTATATTCTAAAATGAAAAAATAAACATTATATTGGATATACTAATGACATTCAAAGAAGATTATCTGAACATAAAAGATGATGAAGCATGACTACTAAAATAATGAAAGAGTTTGTTCTATTATGATACTTTGAAAAGAATACAAAAGAAGATGCACAAAAATTAGAAAAAATGATTAAGAGAGATTGACATATACAACATCGATTAAATCATCCAACATTCAAAAAATATAATTAGCGGTCCTGGGTTGGACCACGGAGTACTCCGTGGCGAGTCCCCAGCCACCCTAAAAAAAAAGTTACTATCAATTATCACATAATTGTAGGTCCTGGGTTGGACCACGGAGTACTCCGTGGCGAGTCCCCAGCCACCCTAAAAAAAAGTTACTTATACATCGTACATATGAAAATACCCCATAGAATGTGTTGCAATGCAACATCTCTACGGGGTATTTTTTTTATTGACAAAATTATTTCAATGACGTATATTTGACAAATAAAAAAAAGTATATATACTTATGTATTTAAATTTTTATTTATTTATTTTTATACATGGATATTCAGGCTACTACTACTTCTACAGAAGTACAAACAGAAACACCAATCAGTTCTGTCGCATATGCAGGGTTTTGGAAAAGGGTTTGGGCGATGTTAGTTGATTCGTCTCTCTTTACCTTGGTTATAGGTGGAATCGTTATCGGGTTGACTCTGATGGGTGTTGTTATACCTCCCAACCTCTTTGAAGCTCTCTATTTTATTCTTATATTAATTTATTTCGCTTGACTTGAGAGTTCTCATTGGCAAGGAACTATCGGTAAACGTCTTATGGGATTGAAAGTGACAGATATGAACGGTTGAAAAATCAGCTTTCTCCGTGCACTAGGAAGAAATCTCGCTAAATTCATTTCAGCGATCATATTGATGATCGGATATTTCATGGCCGGATTCACTGCAAAAAAACAAGCGCTTCATGATATGATTGCGCGTACTTTGGTCATACAAGAAAAACCAGCAAGAACGTGACTTGTAATCCTCTGTATTTTTGGTCCGTCAATTGCTTTGAGTATTGCAATGACCGTATTCTCCTCAATATTATTTGGGATGTTAGGTTTCGGGTTGGGTTCACTTTCTAGTGATACTGCATTCCAAAATGCGGTTGATGAGGTACAACAAATACAAGATACAACAACAGAAACAAGTACAAGCACAGATACAAAACTCGCAGCTCTTGAACCCATACAACAAGTCGAAGGCGTTCTCCTTACGCAGCAAGAAATGCTATCAGGTATCATAGTTTCTCAAGCAACAGAAACTCCTTTTTTCCCTTACTATACGTATTCTGGTGACAAGATATACTATGATGATGAACTGTTGTCAGGATCAGATAGCAAAACTTTTACTGTATTTGATGATACGATTGGAAGCGAATATGCAATAGATAAAAATCATGTCTATTATAATGGAGAAATAATCACGGGTGCAGATCCTCAGACATTCACTCTAGGTAATGATACTTATACATCAGACAAAAATAATGTCTATTATGAAGGTGAAATCATAGCTGGTGCAGATCCTCAAACATTTACTCTGCTTCATAATGGATATGCATCAGACAAAAATAATATATATTATTGAAAAGATATATTACCTAATGCGGATCCTAAGACATTTAAAATGTTTACTGATTATTATGCATTAGACAAAAACAATGCATATTATAAAGGAGGGATCATAACTGGTGCAGATCCTCAGACATTTAAAGTCTTTAATGATTACTATGCAGTAGATAAAAACAATGCATATTATAAACGAGAAATCATAGCTGGTGCAGATAGTACGACATTTGCCGTATTTGCTGACAATGAGAGTTATGCAACAGACAAAAACAATGTATATAATGATAATGCGATAATACAGGGTGCGGATCCTAAGACATTTACACCCTAGATATCAATTTTACATTTTATCATCAATTCTCATGGAAAACAAAACTTATCAAAAGACAGAATCTGGATTATTTCACGCAGCATCTCCCCTATCACTAGTCAGGTTCCTCAAGATGGCGATAATCCCTATCATCGGACTTTCTATAATAGGAAAATGATATTGTGCATATTCAGGTGAACAAGTGGTTCCTACAACAGGAGCACAAAATATTTTGGTAAGATTGCTTCCTTATGAAGAATTAAAACCCATGACGGCGACTGATTATGACAGATATCTCTGGCAGAAGATCAATGGATTCAATCAAGGGGGAATCTCTGCCGATCTTGGACCGATATTACTTAAAGTTGTCAAACCGGAATATTATGGCGATTTCTCCATAGAAGGCCATATGGTCCCTATTCCAAATATCATTGCTGCCGATGGTAGATTTCCCGAAAATGCACAAATCCAAATCACCAGCGTATCAGATAAAGACAATCAAGAGATATATGTGGATGAAGACGGTATACAGCCATTAAGCCTGAAGTACCAAGGATATCCCTCTCCACAGATACTCGCTAGTCGTGGAGGGTATTCTCTTATATCAGGCAAAACATTTGCAGATATCACTACCGTGAAAGGTATAATAACTTTGAAGCTCCCTACCAATGTTTCAAAGATGATCATCACACCAAAAGATCAGGGATCAAAATTTAACATCGGTACGTGAACTGTTGAGATAAATACCTTTGATCCTTTGCAAATAAAATTGATCATCAGTGGTGGAAATAGTAGTTTTGATGTTCAAGATCACATCAATTTCTTTACTCCAGAGGGAGAGGAAGCTTCACCATCCAATACCATTCTTTCTTATATAAATAATGATGGAGTCCTTACCTATGATTTTGATACTGGTATCAATTACATCAAGATAATTTATAGTGATACCTCAACTATAAAGAGTTATCCTTTTGTCCTTACCCAGCATAACGATACACCCGAGATTATTGTAAGACATAGATTAAATGCTAATCAGAAACAGATCAAACAAGCAATCATAAATTTACAGAAAAAAGTTGAAGCTAAAGATGCAACGGGGCTTATACAATATATCTTAACGTCCTTTCCAGAACAAAAAGCGTATATCGTAAATGAAACAGCGCAAGCTACCGAATCGGACATGGAAAACATGATTCTGTTTTTTGGTATGTTTGTCTGAGATATAGATCTGAACCTCCTTGATACCAATGCCGCTGTATGGAATATAAGAAACAATAAAGCAACATTAGAAATGACTTCCCTAGATGCATCACGAATAACAACAATCCATTTTCTCAAAAAAAATGGTCAACGAGTCCTTAATCTCTTCTAAATAATTATAAAAAAACACCTATGCGCAGGTGTTTTTTTAAAAGGGAAGTTCGTCTTCATCGTTGTGAGATATCTCATTATCTTTTGCGGTTTTTTCTTTTTTCCGTTGTGCGAATTGCGCTTCAAATTGTTTTTTGGGAAGGTATTCTCCGGAGGATAATGATTTCACGAATTCTTTTTTTTCTTCGTGTTCAGGCGATATCTTTTTGCTCTCTATGACTACTGTATTCCTTTTTCTCCACTCCTCTGTCTCAGCTGGCGTGCAGATATATTTTTCCAGCATGCCTACTGCCGTGGAATATTTTTTGTCTCAAGCTTTTTTGATGAATTCAATGATGGAACCTGCAGTTCCGCAGCCAAAACATTTGACATATTTTCTTGCGGGAGAAATGCTTAATGACGGAGTCTTTTCCTCATGGAAGGGACATAATCAGATATAACTTATCCCTTTATGGGAATTTTTCTCTTTGAGTGTTATGCCAAAAATCTCTTGGAATAGTGCGGGATACTGCACTTCATTGTTCCCTAGTTTTTCCAGGATCCTTTGGATCTGCTCTGGTCATTTTTCTCTATGCTTTTTCCCTTTGGATCTCTGTTTTCTTGGGATGAATTCCTCTTTTTGCTCGTTGCCAAGATAGTATAACATCTGGACCTTGGCGGATTCAATCACCTCTTCTCTGGTTTTTTCAGTGCTATCGGAAAAAGAGTCCATCTTATGCTTAAGGATTTTTTGGAATTGTTCCTGTCTTTTTGGAGATAGTGTCTCCAGCCGTTGATCTCTATGTTCCATGCTCGTGGTATTTTGAAAGAACAGGGGCCCAAAATGAGCCCCCGATTGCCTATGCATCCAAAATAAATTTTGGATCTGCATGATTTTCTTATATATAAATAGTAATAAAAGTCAATTCTTTCACCCGGGTGGAAAGGAAAACTCCTTTTGTTTTTTGGTTGAAATACGGACCAAATACAGTACACAAGAGTATTGGAAAAAAACAATTTGGAATTTAGAATTTAGAAGCCAGAATTTAGAAAACAAAATTTAGAATTTAGAAGTTAGAAACTAGAAAATTGCTGATTTTATTTAATATCCTAGTCTGTATGAAAAATCTCGTGATTGTAGAGTCTCCCGCCAAGTCTGCGACTATCAAGAAGTTCCTCGGGGAAGGGTTTGAAGTCAAAGCTTCGTTTGGACATGTAGTGGATCTACCACAAAAAGAACTTGGAGTGGATGTAAAGAATAATTTTGAACCGAAATATGTGATCTCTCCTGACAAAACGAGAGTTGTCGCTGAGTTGAAGGCTTTAGCGAAGAAGGCTGATAAAGTCTGGATCGCTACCGATGAAGACCGCGAATGAGAAGCGATTGGGCGACATGTCGCCAACGCTTTGGGACTAGATGTCAAAAAGACCGCTAGGATCGTGTTTCATGAGATCACGAAAGAAGCGATAGATAAAGCAGTACAGAATCCAAGAACCCTAGATATGAATCTCGTAGACGCTCAGCAAGCAAGAAGGATATTAGATAGACTTGTAGGTTTTGAGCTCTCCCCTGTCCTTTGGAAAAAGATCAAGATGGGATTGAGTGCGGGAAGAGTGCAATCCGTCGCCGTAAGGTTGATCGTGGAAAGGGAAAGGGAAATCCAAAAATTTGAATCAGCATCTTTCTTTAAGGTTATCGGTAATTTCATAGGTGATGCGAAGAAAGAGTTCAAAGCTGAACTTTCCAAGGACTTGCCTAACGCTGATGAAGCGAAAAAATTTTTAGAATCATGCAAAGACGCTACATATACGATTGAGAATGTGGAAGTGAAACCGGGTAAAAAATCACCTTCTGCGCCGTTCACGACATCAACTATCCAACAGGAAGCGAGCAGGAAATTAGGGTTCTCCGTAGCGAGGACGATGCAAGTCGCTCAGAAATTATACGAATGAGGATTTATCACCTACATGAGAACGGATTCCGTAAACATGTCAGAATTCGCTGTAAAAGCCGCTCAAGACGAGATCACCAAAAGATATGGCAAGGACTATTCCAAGCCTACGCAATATGTGACCAAGAGCAAATGATCGCAAGAAGCGCATGAATGTATCAGGCCTACGCATATGGAAAACAATATGGCAGGAGGCGACGCTTCAGAAAAGAAGCTGTACGAGTTGATCTGGAAAAGAGCTATCGCATCACAGATGGCGCGAGCTGAAGTGGAAAAGACCAAAGCGACTATCAGCATCTCAACCAATAATAAATTCAATTTCATCGCAAGCGGTGAAGTCATCAAGTTTGAATGATTTTTGAAAGTCTATCTTGAATCCAAGGACGAAGAGGAAGATGAAGAAGATCAGGAAGGGATGTTGCCTAAGTTAACTAAGGGTGAAATCCTCACGATGCAGCAGATACTTGCCGGGGAAAGATTCAAGAATCATCCGCCAAGATACACGGAAGCGTCGCTTGTTAAGAAGCTTGAAGAGCTCGGTATCGGACGTCCATCAACCTACGCACCGACTATTTCAACGGTACAAAAAAGAGGTTATGTAGTGAAGGAAGATAGGAATGGTAGCGAGAGAAGCTATCAGGAAATGATATTGAGGCTGGGAGTGATCGAAGCTGAAACTAAAAAGCAAAATACCGGAGCGGAGAAACAAAAGCTTTTCCCTACGGATATAGGTATGGTCGTAAATGACTTTTTGGTAGCGAACTTCAAAGACATCTTGGATTACAATTTCACGGCGAGCGTGGAACAGGAATTTGATGAAATCGCGGAAGGAAGTTTTAAACGGACAGAAATGATTAAACGTTTCTACGGGCCTTTCCATGCGGAAGTCGCTAAGACGATTGAGTTCGCTGAAAAGCAGACCGGAGAGAAAGTCCTTGGAATAGATCCTAAGACTTGAAAGAATGTCGTTGCAAGGATCGGAAGATTCGGACCGATGGTACAAGTGGGAACCGCTCAAGACGAAGAAAAGCCTAAGTTTGCTTCGTTGAGACCGGGGCAAAGCATTGAATCGCTTACACTAGAAGACGCGATGGCATTATTCGCCCTCCCAAGAATTATCGGTGAATATGAAGGTGAATGAGTCACGGCAGCAGTGGGGAAATTCTGACCGTACTTGAAATATAAGACGTTCTTCGTTTCATTGCCAAAAACGCTTGATCCGTATACCGTCACTATAGAGGAATGAATCCCTCTTATTGAGAAGAAAATAGATACGGAAAAAAATAAGTACATCAAAGAGTTTGATCATAAAGGCAAGAAGATAGAAGTCCTCAATGGGCTCTATGGAGCGTATATCAAATATGACGGCACTAATTTTAAGATTCCAAAGGGAGGAAAAGACGCTACGGACCTTACGAAGAACGAATGTATCGAGATCATCGATAAATGACCTACGAGTAGGTATACGAATAAAAAAGCTCCTGCTAAAGAAGCAAAGAAACCAGCAAAAAAGGTAGACGCTAAGAAGGTGGGGAAAGCGGTTAAGAGTTTGGAGGGGAAGCCAGTGAAGAAAGTGAGTAAGAAGAAATAAGATAGAAAAAAAATCCCCGGAGTGGGGATTTTTTTGATGAATTCTATTTTATTGAAACAAAGAAATATTTTTTTCAACTTCTTCAGCGTATCACTGTTTAATTAGTGCTGAAGCCGCTTTCTTATCCAATCATTGGAATTTATGTAAATTTTTTACAAGAGTGTCCCATTTTCAATTATTAATTAATTTATTTGAAATTTCCTTATGATCTAATCATTGAAATTTATCTAAATTTTCTACAAGAGCATCCCAATTTCCAGCA
>CAZBWN010000007.1:0-1664 GCA_964495905.1 uncultured Candidatus Peribacteria bacterium | reverse complement strand
ATAATAAGTTTGATAAGATTATTTCTCACAAATACTTTTTCTTCTTGATTCATTATATCTATAATAAAAAAACATAAAATATCTCTTTTGAGGATTTTATCCCGCATAGCGGGATATAAACGACTGATTAATACGGTTTTTAGGATATTTTTCAAGCAGTTCTGATGATAAATGTTTTTCCTTGCTTCATAACAAAGAATATATAGTGTTTTTATAGTAAAAAAAAATCCATCATCATTCATTATTCATTTTTAATTATTCATTATTTTATATGAAAGTCGCCTTCGTACATTGCCGAATCAGTCCAGGATGAGCACTTAGCGTACTTGAAGACCTTATCGATGAACAAAAAGGCATGACGCAAGCAACGGTGTTCACGCTTTTTTCTGATCGTAAACAACTCAAGACAGAGCATCATACTCTCAAAATAATAACGGCCCTCCCTTCACGAGTAAATACATTTTTTCTCTGGTGTGGTACCCACGAGATTCCCGTTCTTTCACGACTCATTGATTATCGTAATCTTATGTTTTTTTATCCGATATTAATGAAAGTTCTTTCCAAGAAAATTAAAAAATACAAGCCCGATCATATCATGATTTCTTCTTTCGCAATAGCAAAAAACATCACTCCCGTATCAGGTGTTCCGATGACACTCTATCTCCACTCCCCTATGCAATATATCCGGACACATTATAACGAATACAAAGAAAAACTCACCGGTATCAAAGGCAAGATATTCAATCGGATAGTTCCCAAGCTCAGGATACGAGACCTTAAGTATACTAAATTTGATAAGGTCTATGCCAACAGTAAATATACAGCACAAGAAGCGAAGAAACTCTATGACATGCAGCATATAACGATAAAATATCCTCGCATCCCCAACAAATTCTTCATCCCTGCAGTCCAAGAAACACCCCAAGAATATTATCTCTATGTCGGAAGATTAGTGAATTTCGTCAGAGAGACAGACAAAATCATCAGATTATGCAACGAAATGAAAATTCCGCTCATCGTGATGGGAAGCGGTCCCGACGAAGCATATCTCAAATCCATCGCAGGTCCGTCAATCATTTTTATAGGATGGATCAATGATAGTGATGAAAAGATAAAAATAATCAGTCAAGCAAAATGACTCATCAATCTGACCAAAGAAAGTTATGGAATCGGAACCGTAGAAGCACTCCTCCTCGGAGTCCCTGTCTTCGGATACAGCCAATGAGCTACCGCTGAACTCGTAGATCAAGACTGCGGAGTTCTTGTAGAAAACAAGCATCACAACACCCTCATAGAAGGATTCAAAAAATTTATGAATACCAAGCGAGATAGAAAGATGATAGCAAAAAGAATCAGAGAAAAGTGGAAAAATAAGTAATCCATTCGTATCGAGTTTCAAAACCTGCCGGCCGCAGGCGGGGCTGGAAAGACCGCCCTGAATATCAAAAAGCATGTCTCCGAAGAAAAAAAATATAAGAATCATTTTAAAAAAATGAAAGGGAATCGTAAATGAAGAAGTAGTCAATGATCTTTGGTTCTTTATAAGATGTCTAAGCCGGGTACATTCTCAAAAAACAAGCTGCACGATGTAGCGAGTTTTATAAAGAACTAGACCTTTTGCATACTTTTGGGTCAATGCCAAAAGTATGTCTGCGAAGCAAAAA
>CAZBWN010000006.1:0-36415 GCA_964495905.1 uncultured Candidatus Peribacteria bacterium | reverse complement strand
ATCTTCATTGAATGCACGAACTCCTATCGGTATAGATACCCCTATACTAGGAAAAATAGGAGGTGTGGGTGAAGTATGTAAGATACAGACTTCTCAAGTGGATCTTCAGATAAATATCCCTGCGTATCAAGCAGTAGGTCAATACTCTGGATTACTTATCATTACGGTACCGAGTGGAATATAATCATATAGTATATATTTTATAAAATAACCCGTAAAGAAATTTGCGGGTTATTTTTATTTTTTAAAAAGTAACGACAAAAAAAAGTCCTCCAAAATTTGCTTTTTTTTGCATTTCCGGATATACTTATATAAGGACCAAACCAAAAAAATAAAAAATAAAAAAAAATGATTACGCTTTACCTCTTTAAAGATAGATGAGAAGGAAAAAGAAATTGCCACTTCATCAGAAAATACATCATCATCTGATAAAGCATTTTCATAGACACGCTCATAAGATTTTGCATGTGACCCATCATATGCATCATCATCTTTTTCATGTTCTAGAACTTATCATCATATGTTCATTCACTTTTGTCTGATCTGGATTTGCAGATTTTAGTGGACTCAATCAAGACCTTTATTCAAATAGTCCTACTGAAACTGCACAGCGTCTTCTTACTGCTATGCAAAATCCAACAACTTCACTTAAGAACGGAAATATCATCTCTCTCTGGAATATGGATTTGAGTGTAGAAAATAGTTTTGCTAAATGATATTGTACCTATGGAGCTGCGAGAGTCTCTCCTGAATTTTTTCCGTTCATCGATCCCAACACCCAACAGAGAACGTGGTGAGGAAATGCAGTCGATCGATGTAAAAATGCATCAGATACCTGATATAAGATTTGAACGGTTCCAAGTCAATGAGCTTTGATCATCTATGATGCAGGTGGAAAATTCTGAAGTTATGGTCACGTAGGAAAAGTCCTTCACTATAATAAAACGCTCAAAAAAATAATTGTCAGAGATATGGCTTGGGTAGCTAAATGAACGATATCCGATCGTCGAGAAGATATCACTACTGCAAGCGTTAAATGTTATATCTACAATAGTAAAACAAGTGTCCCTAGTGAAGATCCTGTTGTTCTGCCAACGGTAAATATACCTCTACTTGCTCCGACAGTTCCCGTAGTAGTTGCTCCTGTGGTTGTTACACCAATAGTGCCAACAGTTCCTGTAGTAGCAAAACCTGTTGAACCTGTTGTCGTAGTCACTCCAACACCAACACCACCTGTTCATAATGTAAGTCCTACTCCTGTTGTTCCGACACCTATTGTTGTCATTCCTGTAGTAAAACCCGTTGCACCGGTTGCTCCTGTTGTCGTAGCTCCTGTTGAACCTGCTCTACCTATTGTTCCACAAACATCAATCAATAAAAAAATAGAACTTGCACTAGATAATCTCAGTGACATCGCTCAGCATTTTATCACGCAAAATGATTTTACATTTACGCTTATCACCAAAGCGCCTCTTAGACTTGGTGAGGCAGCTATACTTACTCTTGAGATAAAAGATAAAAAAACTGGGGAATTATTTCACGGGTTGCTCCCCTTCTCATTTAGCGTATTATCAACTAATGATTCAGTAGAACCTGATATTTCCAATATCGATCTCATCAATAATTGATCAGTGGATATTCCTATCCTCGGTCAAAAAATCGGAACCGCATCTATTGTTATACATATGGATAGTGTAAAAATCGGTGCATTTAGTGTGGAAGTAGAATAGTATAAAACAACTTTTTCTTGCATAATAAAAAAAACCTCTGGTTGCTACAGAGGTTTTTTGATTGAACATTTACTATTGATAAAATCAGTTTTACGAGTATACATATGTGTTCTTTATTTTTTTACTACGATTTCTATGACAGGTATAAACACGCTACGTCAAGAAGAAAACAGTAAACAAAATAAAATAAAAAATAAAAAAGATGAATTACTAGAAAATTTAGATTTACAAAATTCTAAAAAATTAGTACAGGATCTGGTAAAACGTGGATATAAGGATTTGTTGAACTATTGTAGTTTAAAAAGCGCATTTGATGATATTAAAGAAGAATGAAAACAGATAGAAAAATATATCGACGATATTTTTTCTAACAAACCTAATAAGCTGGAAGAGAAAGATATCTTTTTTATAAAAACAGTTATGAAAGACGAAATATCTACGAGGAAATGAAAGAGAGAAATGACTACAAGACAAAAAGAAAAAGTACTAGAACTAGAAAACGCGTTAAAATCTTTTGAAGGACTCGTAAAAAAATAAATCATACCAAAAAAACCTCCGAAACAATGAACTGAGGTTTTTTTTGTATATTTTTTTATCAGAATATATCGCTATGAGAGCCTATATAAGAAAATGTTATACATTTTTTTTGTTCATTGATTTTATATATCAGTAATAGATCAGGCAAAATATGACACTCTCTATATCATATAAAGCCTCCTTTCAGTGAATGATCCTGATAATGTTCAGGTAAACATCTTTGGGATAATAAGCATCTAGAAATTTCTTTTAGATTATCTATTATTTTTGTATTACGTATATGATTTTTCATGTCCCTCTTAAAACTACTAGTTTTCGTTATTTCAAACATCCTTCTTGTTTATTCAAGTAAATCTTTCATAAAATCATCTACATTACTGAAATGCGGTCAGTTTTTTTCTGCATGTGCTACCTCTTCATCCATAATATATCTTCTGAGTTTTCTTTTGATTGATTCATACTTTTTGATATCCATAATTACGCTTTTGGGTTTATTGTTTACAAATATATACTTAACACCCAATGAATTAAGTACTTTAGTTGTATTAGTTCTCAAATCTGTAATAGAGATAATTTGTTGTGATAACATATATAGAAATTAGTATATAAATTAGTACTTAATTTATAGAGATAAGAATATAAAAATCAAGTAATTTTTTAAATTTTTGAAGTAAAGAAAACCCTACTCTCTAGATAATATAAGAATAGGGCTATCATATAATAAGTTAAAAGTTGCTAAACAAAAACCTATTATTTTATAGTATTTCACCTGCTTCAGCGAGTGCTTCTGCAGCGTCTTCTTCTACTTCATGTTCTACTGCAATAAGCGCTTCATCATCAAGTACTTTCTTTCCCATCCTCATCTCCTTGATCTTGTTTTGGATATCTTTTTCGATGCTCGCTCTTGTTTTAGTATCACTATCGAGCGCTGCTACGAATTTCTCTTTTCCTTGAAATTTCTGTTTACCGAAGGTATAGAATGCTCATGCTCTGTCTACTAACTTGAGTACGGTTGCCGCTTCTACGATATCTGCTGTCTTGTCATATCCGATACCTCGTTTTACGGGCAATTCTGCTGTCTTGAATGGTGCAGAGATCTTATTTTTTGCGATCTTGATCTTTGCTAGATATCCGATCTGTTCTTTATCTAATAATAATTTATCTCCTCTACGGATCTCCACTCTTTGTGAAGCGAAGAATTTGAGTGCATTACCTCCAGGAGTCGTCTCTGGATTACCAAACATGATTCCGATTTTCATACGGATCTGATTGATGAATACACAAGTAGTACCGCTCTTTGCGAGCACTCCTGATAGCTTTCTGAGTCCTTGGGACATCATCCTTGCTTGTAATCCCATATATGAATCTCCCATATCTCCTTCCACTTCAGCTCTAGGAACTAGTGCTGCTACAGAATCGATGACAATCAATTTTACTGCTCAAGATTTTGCTAATTCTTCAGCGATCTGTAACGCTTGTTCTCCAAAATCTGGTTGTGAAAGCAAAAGGTTATCAACATCCACTCCGAGTTTTCTTGCATATTGCGGATCAAGTGCATGCTCTGCATCTATGAATGCACATGTCTCTCCCCTTTTTTGGATCTCTGCAATCGCATGCAAAGCGATAGTAGTCTTTCCAGATGACTCTGGTCCATATATCTCTACGACCCTTCCTTCAGGATATCCTCCTCCTAAGATAAGATCAAGTACATACGATCAACTGTGGAATGTACTTACAAGTCCTACATTAGCATTATCCCCCATTCTCATAATGGCTCCCTTTCCAAATTGCTTTTCAATGTTCTTAAACGCCTCCTGTAATTCTTGTTTTTTTGTTGCCATCTCTAATAGTAATAAGATCTAAAATGAACTGATTGTTGGCGATGAGGGAATGATCGATAGATATTCACTTGGTTTATGATAGCTATCATACAACGCAGATAAATTATTTTTTCGAAGAGCATTTTCATCAACGAAATCAATTTTACATAATCTTTTCAAAAAATCAAGAGATTTATTTCGTATGCTGAACTGTATTTTCTAACTTTGTCAAAAATAGCCTTGATTTCGTCAAAATTTACTTGACAGCGTCAAGGAGAAGATTATAAATAACATTATGAAGATTAAAATATTACGAAAATTAAAAGATTGTTAGTGGATATTTAGTAGATAAAAGTACGCGAAAAATGAAAATCACACAATTTGAAGACATGGAAATTTGGAAAGATGCGATACACCTTTCAACTCTTATTTATCAAACTACTAATCGTTGAGAATTTAAAAAAAATTTTTGACTTAGAGATCAAATAAGAAGAGCCGCAAATTCTGTTAGCAGTAATATTGTAGAAGGGTTTGAAAGACAGAACAACAATGAGTTTATTAGATTCTTGAAAATAGCAAAATGAAGTTGTGGTGAAGTAAGAAATCAAATATATATCGCTTTCAATGTCTGATATATAGAACAATCAAACTTTGAAACATTTAAAAATACTTCTCTTATATTATCTAAGAAGCTCTCCTGATTTATTAAATATCTTGAAAATAATAGACAACAATGAAACTTCACAACAAAATAGCAAAATATTTTAATCTTATTAATCTTTTAATCTTTTAATAAATAGTATCATGAAAGAATTGGACGGTATCCAAAAAGCACTCATCGCTTTCTTCAAAAAAAACACGAATCAAGAATGAATCACCTTGAGAGAGATTGCGAACAATATCGGAGCGAGTCATCCGCAGACAGTTTTGAATAAGTTGAATCAATTGGTACTGAAATGATATTTTGCAAAAGACGATCATGGATATAGATTGATCAGAGAAAGCATCACGGATAGTCTCAATGATATCGTACAGCTTCCTATCTACGGGTTCGCTCAATGCGGAAATAAAGGGAAAAAAGTCGTAGACGAATATTCACAAGAAAAGATACCCGTCACTATGGCTATGCTTGGCGTCAAGGATATCAACACGTGTTTCTTCGTGAGAGCCAAGGGTAATAGTATGGAACCAAAGATACAAAACGGCGACTTGGTGTTGATCAAACAGCAACCAAGCTATGATGCGAATGATTATGTCTTCGTCATCCACAATGATCTTCCGAAATTAAAAAAAATCGTCAAAAAGGAGGGTAAGCTCTATCTGGAATCAGTGAATAGGTTTTTTGATAATGTTGAGGTCAGTAAGTATGATGAGACTAAAGTTATTGGGGTTGTGAAAAAGATCATCAAAGACGTTTAAAAAAAACTAATGAACAATGAATAATTAATAATTAATAATGTTGGTATTTCTTTTATTTTTGGTCATTACTATTTTCCTGTTATAATTTTTAAGCGATTGTTGTGTATCTATCAAAAACATCGGGCAAGACTACCAAAGGATCCACCGGCTTGTCATTTTCTTTTATAGTCAGATGCAGATGAGGTCAGGTGCTGTGTCCTGTAGAACCCACCTTTCATATTATATCACCTGCATTTACGCTTTCTCCTACTTCTAAATCTGATGGTTTGTAGAGATGAAGATAAGAATATGTTTTGCCATCATCTCACTGTATGGCGATATAATTTCATCATCCCTTTACATCCCGTTCGCTTTTGATGACCTTGCCTGAAACTATGCTATGCACAGGCGTTTTTTCAGGTATCGCTATATCGATTCCATTATGCTGTTTCTTTTTTTCTCATGTTATAGGATCAGTTCTTTCTCCAAATTCTGAAGTGATTTTTATATCACTACCTTCTATAGGTTCTTTATATTCAATTTTTTTGTGTCTCTCTACGGTAGCATCTGCAGCAACGGCTCAAGTGACAAGAGCTCAGGTGGCAACAGCCACATCTCATGGAGCTGCATTGCTAGGTTGTTTTTCAACAGCTTGTGTAGACACCTGTTTTACTGTTATCGGATCAATGCCGTCTTTGATAGCTAGTATAAGATCTTGAAGATTTTTTTGATTATCTTTGTTTTCTATAATCAATGCCTTCATCTTGTTAAGACTTTTTTTATCATATGCCAGCATTGTTCATCAGGTGATCTTTTCCATGAATTTCTCTTTTATTTTTTTACCGATATTTGAGAAGATATCTTTTTTATCTGAAACACTTTTTTCGGTTGTGAGATATTCCATCGCGTCTTTTTGGAGTGGATTGAGATTGACTCCCATTCCTGCTCCTGTAGCAAGCAACCCTCATTTCTGCTGATCAAGAAAATTGAGATACGCCTCAGCGAGCTGCTCTTTGGTAGCTTCGATGGTCGCTTCTCATGATTCCTTAGATTTAGAATCTGGTCATGTTTCGGGGGTTGTTTTTGGTTGTTCTACGGACATGAAGAATAGATAATAAGATTAAAATATATTACACTCTTGCGATTTCTTGGTCGATGATCTTGAGATATCTGTCACCGATCTCTTTATTCAGATAGGTTGTCCCTGTTCATATCTTGATCAAATCACCTGCCTTCACTTGCTCCTCAATATCAGTTTTTATTTTTTTGATGGTTGCGATATCAGTTCATAGATATTCTGAATCAGTGAAATAATTTCCATTAACATCTAATTTATCATCATGAAAATAGAGTCCGTACATCTTTTCATTGCTTTCATTGAATACGTTTTTGAGCTCTTCCATAGTGTTATTCACTTTCACTCCAATGACTTCTGTAGCGATCCTATATAATATCGTCTGCAATTTTGAAGATGAATTATATATTTCCTTGTCGGCTATAGGAGTATCAAGCTTTAATGTAGCGAAAAAATCTCTTGTGATGATAAAGTTAGGCTGGGCGAATCATGCAGAATTTGAAGCGACGTCGATTCATTGATCAAATGTCTTATATTGCATATACTTGTCAAAATATTCCATATTTTTTATGATAGCATCATATTGCGGTTCGATAGACTTCCCTGATTCATCAAATCAGAACTGAACGAGATGTTGCTTGTATTCAATCATATAACGATACATATAAAACAATGATTGTTTATCTTTTGCAAATAATCATTCTAATATTTCAAAAGTTTTTTTCTCCTGATTCAATTTATCTTTCATCTCTTTCTGATGTTGGGTGATTTTTTCTGGTTCTCAGAATGATTCAGGATTGGCGATAGCATATTCACATTCTAAAAGCAATTGATCCAATGATTTCATTCATTCCCCATTTTTTATCTTATCTACAGAGACAACCTTTTGGATATTGATATATGTCTTTCACTTCAATGTATACACTCCGCATTTTTTCTTGAGATATTCATATTTTGATTCAACATTTTTTTCTACCTGCGTCACTGCCTCAGCTACTTGTTCACGCGTGATAGGAGGGGTCTCTTTTGATAATTTTTCCATCAACTCTGTATCGTTGATATCTATCATAGCCAATTGATTTTTCTTCCATTCCTCAGTATAGAGTAATGCTTTGGTTGCTTCAGATCATGTTTTTGCAGCAAGATATTTCATCATGATATCCGTACCAGAAGTGCTTCCCACTAACCACTCACCAAAGCTACGATCTTCTTGAGCCGAACCAAGAGCAGTAGTAAGGATGTGTTGTTTGATCAACAAGGGAGTAGAACCCATAAAGTCTTTATAGTTCTTGTTATATTTGTCCAAAGTATCAAAGACAGCTTCTTTGACTTCTGATGCTATACCTGTTGCTGCAAGAATGACTCCTGATGCAATCCATCCAATACCTGGGATGAATGCACAAGCTCCAGCAACAGTAAGTCCTATGTCGACAAATGATTCGTCTTGCATCAATTCGCCTCTTTCTTGGTTTATTACCTTAAGTTTTGATCATTCTTGATATGTTTCATAAGCAAAGACTCATCACAAAACAACTGTTCATACCCCTAAAGCTCTTCATAGCACCCTACCTGCATATTTCATGCTAGGATTCTTTAATATTTTTCCAATCTTACCCAAGGATTCATATTTTTCTACATATATCATAGTATCAACTAATTTTTTTGTGCTTGTCGTTTCTGATACTATTTTGGCAAATTCCTCTGGCACTTTATCGATTCACTTAGATGCAAAAAGCTCTTCAACCGCTTTTTGTGTTTTTGCCTTGCTTAGCTCTTTTAGAAATATTTCATCCTTAAATAACGGAGAAATCTTTTTTATCAGATTAACGTCTTTGTTCATAGATGATAACCGATTTCCCGTTCACATACGTTCAGACTCAGCGAGCAATCAAAGATCTTCATTTGAAGCTTTAGCAAGATCATCAAGTCCGTTTGCTACAGATTCAACTTGTCCAGGATAGGGAGTCTTCTTGTTTTTAATAAGATTTCTCAACGTCTCAGCTGATTTTTTGAAATTGTCTTTCATAGCATTGATACGTCTTTCTAGAAAAGTCGTATTCAACTTTGCAGTTTCAATATATTTCGCTTGAGCTGCAGTGTCCATAGATTTAAGCTTATTTCGTTTACCTATGGTATTGCGGACAAAATTATTAGTATGGGTGATATTTTTTTCCTGTGTCTTAAGGAAAGTTAGATATCATTCTAGTTCGTCTAACGTCTTGAATTGATGAAAATTTTTTGCAATAATTTTTGACATTCTCACATAATCATCACTTGTGCTTCATACCTCAGCAAGTAGTCACATCATTTTTTTATTTTTCATGAAATCCTCAACCTTATCTAAGGTTTTGGTGTGTTTTAAAAATGTTTCCCAAAAAATAAAGTCATTTTTTCATGGAGTCAATTTTGAAATTCTGTTGTCTATACCGATTAATTTATTCAATACATCAACATCGATCTTGTATGAAATAAGCGATTTGTCTCGATTGACCAGTTTTCCAATTTTTTGCATCCTAGTCTGAGCATTATATTTATTCTCTATAAGCTTGCTTAATAATGATTTATTCGTGCCGTATTTTTTCAAAACTGATTTTAATTCATCCAGTTTCTTTGTATCAGTTATATCAAAAGTTTTTTTGAGAAATCAATCAAAATCTAAAATAACTTGTTTACCTAGTCCATCCTTATAGAAAATGAAATCTTTTTTGAAAAGCTTTTCTACATCTTCATATGACAGCAATCATTTAACAAAATCATACTGCAATAGATCAGTCCTACCCTTGTAAGCATATCTCAACAATCTTGATGGCATATATTCATTAGCATATCTTGCGCTCAATATTCATGCTTTCTTGCTTCCAGCAACTCCTAGTTTCAATCATTTTTCAAGAGTCCGACCGATAGCCTTTCATGTGTAGATAAGTGTATTGATAGGGTGTGTTACCGCATATACAATAGGAATTATAGTAATTGAATGTCCTATTATTATTCCTGCTCATTCTCGAGATCGTCATCATTTCTTTACCATCAGGTTTACCTCTGTAACAATACCCTTTCCTGAAGTATAAAGCACCATTCAAGCTCTTCGGATCACATTACCATTTTCATCTACGGTATATCCTACTTCCATATTTTGTACCGCAAGCTGTCTCTTCAAGGAAAAATAATCATCCACTGATGATTGGAGTTTTGTAATATCATCTTGGGAGACAGATCATTGTTTAAGACGATCACGTATTGCGATAATATTATCTTTAAGCGGTTTAACGAGAGCTTCATATTGTCCTGATTTATAGAGTTGATCTGTAATCATGCCATCAGGATCAAAAAGCGACAATATCGGCAGATATTTATCAAAAAATTTCTTCTTCCCTAGTTCATCTATGTTTTCTAAAATATTTTCTACGACATCCAATACTTCTTTTTTATCTGATCCTTCCAAAGATCCATGTTGGATTTTTTCTTTTACACGATCCAATACCGTACCATTTCCTTCATCATAATCCAATATATCATTTTTTTCTTTTACTATATTTTCTACCGCTTCTTTGACTAAAGGATCTACCTCGGCATCTAAAATATTTATCTCTGGCGTTCCAAGATACGTAATAGCATCATACAATCCCATAGTATTGAAAGCATCAAGCGATGGATTGATATTGTCCTTCATCCGCTCTTCATCCTCTAGTTTTTCTTGGATCAATTTTGCTTTTTTATCAGCATCAACCTTTTGAAAATCCATATCTGTTTTCATTTTATTTTCCACTAGCTTGTATGCTAATCTACGTTTTCTAGAATTTATATACGACATAACTGTTATGGATTTGCGGAATACACTTCTGATATGTTCTTGTAATTTTGGATTTCCTGCGATAAAAGTACAAAGATCATCTACCCCATTTACTGCTCCGATATTGATAAGCTTTCCACCTAGACCATCTATTTTATCGGCTACTGGCATTAAAATCGTTTTCAATGCATCAGCTCAAAGTCATTTCAATTTTGCAGCTAAAGCATGTCATTCCAATCATGCAGCCTCATAATAATATGTACTCTCGCTAAGCATCTTTTGTATACTGCTATATCTGTTATTAAGGATAAAAGGAACCAATCACTCTAATTTTTTGCTATCAGCATCATATTCTGATCATCAAAGACTTTCTGATTTGAAATTATTTGAAGGACCAAGTACAAAATTTTGATACTCGTTGATATTTTTAGCTAACATATTATAGCGAATTTTTTCATCTTCTTTGAGTGTCTCAAATTTTTCTGCCTGCTTTTCAGGCTCAGTTCACGGAACTTCAGATGTTGTTGTACCAGGAGGTTTTTCTTTGCCGAATAAACCTCCAAGCCAATCAGAAAATTTATCCCGGTTTTTCCAAGCAAACACTCAACCCACTCAGATTCCAGCCCATGTGAGCGCTTTCTTCCATCGAGATTTGCTTTCTCCCGCCTTGCGGGATTCCACTTCGTTTCATTTCTCTTCTCCGCCAAATAACTTTTTAAATCATTTGTATACTAATACTCCGATTCCTATACCTCCCGCGATACGAGCAGTATTTTTTCGTGCATGATTTTCTTCTGTCTTATCAGAAAATCCGTCTCGTTGTTTTTTGAATCGATTTTTTTTAACTTCATCTTCTTTTTTTACTTCTTTTTTTACTTCTTTTTCTTTATCTGTTTTTTTTTCTTTAGCTTCTGGAGTTTTTATTTTATCAGTAAGGACTTCAGCCTTCAATTGAGATTGTGCATCCAAGCTTGTTATCATCTCTTCAAGCTTTTTGATATCTGCAGCATTTTTCTCTTTACCAAGTTTTTTGAGTGCATCTATCTGAAGATTTATCTCTTCTTTAGTATTTTTTATTTTATCAAAAGTCTCTTTCTCTTTTTGCTTTTTTACATCAATAGAAACCTCTGATTTGAGATCAGCCAAATCATTTGTTATGCTAGCAACTTTTTTTTCTAATTGTTCTATATCTGTCATTGAGTAATTGAGGGTAATAAAATACATAATTATTATATTCGGAATCGTATTTTTTTACAAAAAAAAGCCTTCCTAAACGCTAGGAGGGCTTGACATATTTTTTAAGTGTATGTAACTAGGCTAATTTGGCTAGTATCTCAAAGAATCTCTCGATATCTGCTTCGTCGTTGTAGATATATCAACTCATCCTGCAGGTACCTGGTTTATTGAAGCGTTTGTGTAGCGGATATGCACAGTGACCACCACAACGGACTGCTATATTTGCCTCAGCGAATGTCTCTCCGATATTGTTGAAATTGGTCGTGTTGGAAAGTACGAACGAAAATGCCGCTACCCTGTCCATCGTTGTAGTTCAGAGAATCTCTACTTTGTCTTTGAATTTTGAAAATCATGCAAGGATTAATTTTACGAGTTTCTGTTCGTGTTCTCGGATCGCTTTCATGCCTCCGATAGATTTGATATATTCCAATGCTTTCAAAAGACTGACTGCACCTATGATATTTGGCGTCCCTGCCTCGAACTTGTCTGAATTGCTGGCGAGCGTATGTCATTCAACACTCACATCGTCTATCGTGCCTCCTCCACGGATCATAGGAACGAGTTTTTTGATCCAGTCTTTTTTGAGATAGATGGCACCGATACCGGTATACGCCATCATCTTATGTCCGGTGAATACCAGACAATCGCATCCAATATCCTGCACATCAACTGGGAAATTCGCTACAGATTGCGAACCGTCTATCATGAAGAAGGTATCATCACGAAGCTTGGATTTTATCTTTTTGACGTCGTAAATCTTTCCGGTGACATTGGAGACTTGCGCCACGGAAACCACTTTCACTTTATCACTATATTTTTGATCGAAATCATTTCGATCGATCTCGTATTCGTCATTGATATTGAAAAATTCTATCGTGAATCATTTTCTCTCCGCTAATACTTGCCATGGCAAGATATTGGCGTGATGCTCTCGGATCCCGAGCAATACTACGTCTCATTTGTTGAGTACGTCGCTGATAACGAGTGACTGAGCGATCAAGTTTATTCCATACGTAGAATTGTAGCTGTAGATGATTTCGCTGGCTTTGCAATTGAGGAGTTCACCGACGAGCTCTTTGGAATGATGGTACGCTATCTCAGATTTTTCTGAAAGCGAATAGAGTCCTCTATGGATATTTGCGTATGATGAAGCCACAAAATCAGAAACCCCGTCAATCACGTATTGCGGTTTCTGTGATGATGCTGCATTGTCCAAAAATACCAGTCATGGATTGTTTGCGAAGATGGGAAAGTCTTTTTTGAACATGATAACAGGGTAAACAATAAAATTTTTTATTTTATTTATTTTTTCAAATCCCTACCCCAAAGGGTCCCCTTCCCTTTTTCAAGGGACACAATTAGTAACCAATGTCCTCCTTGAAAAAGGAGGTGCCGAACGAAAGTGAGGCGGAGGATTTATTTGCTTTTTTTTAGTATTCTATCTTATCTTGTTTCTTGGTCCACTCCTTGAACACTTCCAAAGCCTCATCATGCAATATCTGTTCTACAGGGATGGATCTTTCTGAAAACGGTTTTTTTACATCTTCTCGAAAAGCGCTGTCATCGAATCCTATAGCGGCTGCATCATGTTCGGTATTTGCATAATACATCTTGTTGAGTCTTGCTCGAGAGATCGCTCCATAACACATTGGACACGGTTCGCATGAAGTATATATTTCACAGCCTTGCAAATCAAATGTTCATAAGTTTTTGCAAGCATCGCGGATAGCGACCACTTCTCCATGAGCGGTAGGATCATTGCTAGAGGTCACTTGGTTTCGGCCTCTCCCTACTATTTTTCCATCTTTGACAATGACTGCACCAAACGGGCCTCATGCGTTTTTTTGCATATTTTCTAGCGAAAGCTTGATTGCTTCTCTCATAAAGTTTTCATTCATGCTGAATGATTAAAAGATTAAAAGATTTTGAACCTGCCTGCGGTAGGCGGGGATTAAAATATTTTTTTGCTAATAAACTGTTTGACCAATTTTTTAATGTTTTAATATTTTAATGTTTTAATTCTGTTTTCTGACAATCACCTTATTCACCTCCAAACTTCCAAGATCGATATCCGCGAGTTGTTTGTATTCCTTATAATATTTTTTGAGTAATTGATAATTTCTGATCTGATTTTGGATGTCTGCGAGATTATTGATGTAGAATCTTTTGCCTTCAAAATAGAGAATAGACCTTTCTCATCATGGCAGATATTCTATACCTGTAAGGCCAGGGAATCACTGATAGATCATCTCTACTTGCTGAACCAATCACGTTGCAGGTTGCCTATAAAAAAGTCCGGAAAGTGAGTTCATGCCACTGAGATAGGAAGGCAGATCAAGAACTCTTATGCCATTGGCAATCTTATTTCAGGAATAAATCGGCAAGAAGGTAGTACCTATAAGCGCAAACCTCACATCTTGGTTTCTGACTATCATATCTATAGGGACAAACGTCAATTGTATAAACACGGTATTGGATGAACGATATTCGACAGTGATATCTGATACCATAGGATAGAGCAATCTTATATCATCCAGCACTTTGGATTTATACATCTTCACAACATAATAATTTTCTCCTTTGATCCAAGTATTGATGCGTCTGTAGAGATAGGGTTCATCATACCAAGCGATGTTTCAAGAATCGTAGAGCACTCTCTTGATAGTATATTGATGATTGAAGAGTGAACTTCTGAGTAAGAGAAATCATCAGTAGATAAGTGCAAATAGGATGAATGCGACTCGAATTAATTTTATAGAAAAAAAATGGATTCAGACTTTTATTTTTTTCTTGTCTGAATCGATAGGAGTATATGATCTTTGTATTTTTTTGACAGGTCTAGCAACTACAAACTTTATCATGGAATTGAATTTAGAATTTAGAATTTAGAAGGCAGAATTTAGAAACCAAAGACAATTTAGAAACAAAACAGAATTTAGAATATCCTAATCTAAAAATTGTTTACTTTATAAAATAGAGATAATAGAAAACGTATGTCAGTATCGTACCAAAAATAATTCCACCAAGCACTTCAAGTGGGGTATGTCAGATCCTTTCTTTGAGTAATTCCTTCTCTTTTTTTTGTAGGATAGCATGCAATTCTGACCTTAAATCATTGATATACAGAGCATGCTGCCCTGTCTCATATCTGAGGTTCATGGCATCGTAAGAGAACAATACGCTGAAAGCAAATGCTGTAGCGAATAATACACTCCCAAACCCATATTGCAATCGAACTAACATAGTCACGCTACTTGCCAATCCGCTATGAAAGGAAGGAAATCCTCCTGAAGCGAAAATATGACCTGTATATATGCGTTTATATCTGATGATATCAATGATCACTTTTACGATCTGGATGATGCATCACACCAAGATTACGATAAAAATCGGGTACATATGGAACCCTTGAGCAAAAAAGTTTCTGAAAGCGTCGATTGCATATTGTACCATGGAACAAAATCCGTACGGGATAAATCCTTATTTTTGTACTGAAAATCTAGCTAAATTCAAATGACTTTTAGATTATTAGATGTTTAGACCATTAGACGTTTAGATTATTAGAGATTCTAAGCTTCTAAAGTTCTAAGCCTCTAAGTCCTATTGCATTAGCCTGCCAAAATGGTAAATTTTATGGAAAGGTGGGCTTTTGTCATTTCGACCGAACAAGGTGAGTGGAGAAATCTCTTTAAAGGGATCTCTCGACAGGCTCGAGATGACAAACAATAAAAAAATATTTTAATGTCTTTATACTCCCTATGCAACTTTTTGTGACTGACTATACCAAAAAAGACAACAACGTCGTCATCAACAATGTCGATCTTTTGTCTCAACTCAGAAAAGTGCTTAGAGCTAGCATAGGCGACATCATCTGGATCCAAAGTCCTCAAAATGAGGCTAAAAAAACAAGATATGAAGTCCGTATAGATGTTTGGGACAATAAAATCATTGAAGGGACTATCGTCTCTGAGCAAGCTCATGATATCGGTAATGAGAAAAGAAGCATGATCATCGCTATGCCAAACAAACGAGACAAGATAGAAATGATTGTCCAAAAGCTCACCGAATGTGCACTGGATCAGATAGTATTTTGGCCTTCAGAAAGGTCGATCATCACCCAGTGGAATCCAAAAAAAGAGGAAAGACTCCAAAAAATAATCAGGGAAGCTCTAGAACAATCACGAGGACGACATACCCCTGAGCTGATATTTACGACCACACCAAAGGACATCGTAGGAGATACTCCTCTCGTAGTATTTGATAAAGATTGTCACCCTGAATGAAATGAAGGGTATAAAAAGTTATCACAATATTCTTCACTTCGTTCAGAATGACAGAAGCATATCTACGGACTTATCGGACCGGAAGGAGGACTCACCCATAGAGATTATCAACGTCTTGAATGAACAAGATATGATATCTATGGACTAGGAGAAACCGTTTTGAGGACTGAGACCGCAGCGATTGTCGGAGGATGGCTCATTAAGAATAATTGACAACTAATAACTAACAACTAACAGTGAAAAAATCTTATTTATTTGTCATCGCGAGTCCGCTCTGGCGGATGTGGCGATCTTAGAATAAGATTGCTTCGTCATTTCATTTCTCGCAATGACAACAATAAATAAAAAACATATTCATTATTCATTTTAAATTATAATTGTTGATATGTTCAAAACTCTCATCAAAAAAATAACATTCTACGACAAATTATATTTTGCGCTCAAAGATAGCGTGATCTATCAGTTGCGAAAAAGGTTTATGGGACAGGTTGCGAACATGGTCTACGGGTCGCCGTCAAAGAATTTTTTCGTGATCGGAGTGACTGGGACGAATGGGAAAACGACTACGGTGAATCTGCTCCATAAGATATTGAATGAACATGTCTCCAAGACCGTCATGGTCAGCACTGCGAATATCAAGATCGGAAATCAGGACCTAGAAAATAATAAAAAAATGACCTCGCTTGATGTGTTTGATCTGCAATCAATCCTTGCAACGGCAAAAGATTCCGGATGCAAAATCGCTGTACTTGAAGCATCATCACATGGATTAAATCAATATAGATTTGAGGGAGTGGAATTCGACTTTGCGGTATTGACGAATATCACTCATGATCATCTGGATTTCCACGGAACATTTGAACGCTATACCAAAGCCAAAGAAAAATTATTCAGATATGTATTAGAAAATAAGAAACAGGATAAATACGCAGCGTTTCCTGCTGATGACAAGATAGGAAAACAACGATTTGAGGATATGCCGTTTGATAAGAAGTTGAGTTATAGCATCAATGCATCATCCAATCTCAGAGCAAGCAATATCCAAATATCTCATACAGGAACTACGTTTTCATTCAACTATCTTGGGCAATCTTATGACGTGAAAACCAAGCTCGTCGGTGAATTCAACGTCTATAATATCTTGGCAGCGCTGAGTGTCGTATTGCAGATGGGAGTTGATATCAATCAAGTCATCAAATCCATAGAAGGGTTTGAAACCGTGACAGGAAGAATGGAACAGATAGAAAAAAATTGAATCCGTTATTTTGTAGACTTCGCCCATACTCCCGATGCGTTAGAAAAAACGTTGGATTATCTCAGCAAAATAAAATGAACCGGAAGACTCATCACGCTCTTCTGAGCGCCAGGAAATAGGGACAAGACCAAGAGACCGATCATGGGAGAGATAGCAGCCCAATACAGCGATATCGTTATTGCGACGGACGATGATCCTGATACAGAAAACAGACTTGAAATCATTGAACAACTTGTAATGAATATCAAAAATAAACAGCAAGGAAAAGATCTTTTCCTCATCCCCGAGAGAACATTGGCTATCAAGTTTGCTTGTGAAATAGCTAAAGAATGAGACATTGTCATGTTTGCTGGCAAGGGCCATGAGACCATGCAGTTGACGAATTTTGGGAAGAGGAAATGGAGTGATAAGGAGGAGGTGTTGAGAAACTTAATGAATAATTAATAATGAATAATTAATAATGTTTGTAATATCTTATCACAAACTATAGTCACTTAGTATATAACAATAGTCCATACACACAAAATCCTACGTTTTTCACTTTTCATTTTTCACTTTTCATTATATTTCTTCATCTTTCATGCAAAAAAAATTCACCATCAAACTCACGAGACCGATAGTCGGCAAACGATTTGGTGTTTTTCAGCATATCATGAAATGAGCAGGGAGCGAGAAAGTAGATGTGAGAAAATATTCTGCCGGCGATAGCGCGTCACAAATCAATCGAAAATTATCAGCAAAATATCAGGAACTCTATACCAACATTTTCCAGCAAGAAAGATCGCTTAATTTAGATATATTTTTTGATATCAACTACAATCGAAGAGGTGGTAAGATAGCAAATGCGGAGCAGGTTCGTGCGTATGCGGAAGATATCGTTTCCTATTGCCAAAAACAACAGATCAGCATCAGATTTTTTTCTCCAGAACAGAAGTTTTTTGGGTCAGCGAAACTGGTAGAAAAAATGACTAAAAGAAACACCGATGAAACGATAGATACCTTGCATTGAATTCTAGCGAAAGTAAAAAAGACTAAAAAAATATATGAGTCATTATTACATACTTTTTTGAACACTGCAGCAAAAGAAAAAAACAGAAGAGCAATCGTGATTTTTTCTGATTTTTTGTCTATGGATGAAGAGTCTAAGAAGCTGCTTCACTACTTGAGAACGCACCACATCCTCTTCTTGTTCCAGCTCCCGATTGATCACGAGCAAGGGCAGAATTATAGCAAGTTTTTTCTGAAAAAAAATATTTTACCCGCCACGGCGGGCAAGCCAGGTAAAAATACAGGTGAGATAGAATTGTTGCAAGTTGACTAAAAAACGAGACATTGACTTTTTCTTATAAAAAGATATGCTAATAAAAAAATAAACTTAAAAATAAAAAAATATATGAAAAATGTAAATTTTATTAAAAAACATGCAGCAGCAAAAAACAACCCAGTTGAATATGTTATTCATTTTCGAAACAGTGAACATTCCTCAGTAGACAGTGTAGAATGGCTTAATCTTCATTTTAGCATGACTAAATTATATACCATTAAGTTATGGATTGAAATCGATGATATCAATCTAGGTACTGTGGAATTCAAAACACAGTCCGATGTAAATAATTTTTGGAAGTCTGCTGATATTGAAAATAACAAAAAAAAGGTTCAAACCAAAGAAAAAATACAAAAATTTAAACATCATTTGGATTTGGATAAAATAACTAAACAACTACCATTTGAGACATTAATAATGATCATTACAACTCATTTTCCAGTGGTTTGGTATGGTTGGTTATCTAAAAAATAACTCCATTATCAACATCATTCTAGCTCGTGTATGTACGAGCTTTTTTTTATTTTTATAAAAAAAAATCACTCCGGTAATGGAGTGATGAGGATATATTATGACTTTTATTTCAATATTTCTTTTCTGAATATTTCCGCTTTTTCATAAACTAATTTCAATGGCTCACAAATGTTTTTCTCTGTATGTATGAATTCTAAAAGTTCGTCTGGATATAACCATTTAAAATCTACGACTTCGTTATCGGTAAATTTTAATTCTGTTTCACAAGTTACTATAAACCCAAGTCATACAAATTCTTTATTCACCTCTGTCGAATACAGAAATCTATCAAAAATATATCAAATAGAACCGTGTTTTAATTGTTTGTATGCTTTCAAAAAATCATCTAAGTTTTTATACATTTTCAGTTGAATTCAAATTTCTTCTTCAGCTTCTTTTTCCAAATTTTCTTCAAAATCTAGATATCTGCATCAATCATTGTTTTCAACATAACAATTATGTCATGCCACTCACATATCCCATTTACCTCATGTCGAGCTATCCTGTTTTTTTGGATTTTTTAATTGAATTCAGTATTTTCATAAAACAGGATTAAATACCATAGACCATGTACTATAATGACATAATGTTTCTCTGACTCATTTTATATGTGCATGAATTTTTGAAATGGGTCAAATAATCTTGCCTTCATCATCGCAATGCACAGCATATTCTATATCATCTCTTAATAACTTAGACATGATTATTATGTAAGCATGAATAAAATAAACATAGAGATTGCTTTGTCTCCGCCTAGGCGGATTCCTCGCAATGACAACAAAAAAAATTATGCGATATTTTCTTCAGTTTCTGGTGTAGCAGTTTCTTCTTTTTCACTAGCTGATTTTTTATTGTCGTTCAATCCTCTTTCCAAAATAAGCATCGCGCTGACGGTATCTTCCGCAGCATTCTTTTTGAAATTTGAGGTGATCTCCCCTGATTGTACGCTCGTGTAATCCTCCTCTACAAGCTGGATCTCTATCTCCCTATTTTCTATGATATATCCGAGGGTCTTCATGAAGTCTTGGATCCTTACTTGGATATTTTTTTGTTTGCTCGGTCGTCAGAGCATGATTTTGCCGACATTGTGTTTTTCTATGATACCTGCGACGTTAAAATACATCATCTTGTCGTTGAGGATATATCCGATAGGAAAAACTACATCGCTTCCTGGAAGCGCGTATGCCAACCCGATATATTTTGTCCCTCGATCGATACCGAGGATACATTTCTGTTTGCGATAGTTTGTTTGCATGGGGGAAGATAATTAATAATTAAAAATTAATAATTAATAATGATGGAATATATTTATCAAAAAAAGATACCAACATTATTCATTCTACATTATTCATTTTTCATTAATTTAAAGTCGGTTGTATCATGTATTCTGGCTCTACGGTCATGGTCAAAGGGAGTTTAAGTTCTCCAAGTTCTATGGTGTGTGAGTCGCCTTTGTAATGAAGGTAGAGAGTATTGTTCCCCATGGAAAAGGAAACCATCTCGTCGGTAGTAGGCCGATACGGATCATGGACCCAATCGAGGAAAGTGTCATCAGAATATTGTGTCTCTTCTAAAGTGATCTGTTGATGAGTATTTTCTTGAAAATCATAACGTCGGATATTACGTTTTTGTCCGATGTAGAGAATCCCATATCTTGGCAGCCGTCATTGCTTATATGCGTAGGTGTAGAGGTCAATCTTGGTGAGGGAAGCAAGCGGGATAAACGTTCCCGTATCATGTTCCAGGAGCGTGTTGAGCATATTGAGCGTCAATGTCCCTACTCTGAGATTGGTAAAACCACCGGGTCCGTTGAGCAATACAATCGTCTCTACGGGATGAGTTTTGGTGTAATCCAAAAGTCTCGGTCATAGGGTATTTTCGATACCGTTGCGTTCAAGAAATGTTTCATCCTGATCATCAAGAAGATGTACCCGATCACTAGAGATATTCATAAAAAGCATAGAGAAATATCAACAATAAAGGTTTTTTATAGATTTAGACACATCTTATACATAAATTCCGTAAAATTGCAAGTTAACAAGGAGTGAAAGCGTCTATTTATTTGGTGTTTTCATGGTTTGCGAATATAATTTTAAATAAAGTGGAAATATGGAAAAATGGAAATGTGGAAAAATAAAAAAAATACCATAATCTTTCAACTTTTCAATATTTCAACCTTTCAATATTTAATCTTATTAAATAATATGAAACGATTGAGAGCTAAGCTTATAAAAAGGATATTGGGGATATTGCTCATCATGTGATGTTCAGGTATTTTTTTGAATGGATATGTGGGAGTAGGAGAACAAGTGCATGCACAAACACAAATTACCACTACAAATCCAACAAGTTCATCTCTCAGTACCATGAACCTCTGGCAGATACTCAATATGATCCTCAAAATAATCTATCTTCTCCTCTGGCCGCTCTTGGTCGTAGCAGGACTTGCATTGGATAATACGCTCGTCTATGCTTCTCTCTTCCATCTCGATGCTCCCCTCTGGAAATTTTGGAATATGATAAAAAACTTCGCCAACTTCACGCTGTGATTTATGGTGCTCTTTGCAATCATCAAAAATCTCTTTACAACCAAAGATGATAAATGACCTATGGAGATCATCAAAAAGACTTTGATTGCAGGGATACTTATCCAAGCAAGCCGATTTCTGATGGCGGCATTGATTGATGTCTCTACGATAGCAACTTATGCGGTAGGAGGGCTTCCGCTCAGTGTATTGAAAAATACGGATATGGGCCAGCAAAAGATATTGACCGTAAATAGCGTTCTAGATCTTAGTAAATTCAGTGTCATCTCTAGTGCCGGCAATGACTTCAAAGTCTCCTATTCTACAACATATAAGGATTGAAATACCGTCAAAAAGATAGATCTCTCTCCTTGTAAGGTAGTCAAATGATATGTGGTCGGAAGGGAATTTACAGAAGCACAATATAGGAATAGCGATATCTTCTGAATAGGACAAAGCGCTTGCGTGGCTTTGAGCAATCAGGTCGTCATATACAACGAGTTTCCACATCTAAAAAACGTAAATGGTATCCAATATCAGGGCGATTTGGATCGGGTGCTCAATGCTCAGCCTGATCGATGACCACGAGAAGCTTGTAATTATGTCATAAAAATCTCATGACCTACACCTAATCTATGAGCGTGTTGAGCTGGATTTGCTGATATCAATTCTAATTATGCAAATAGTTCAAATGCCACTGAGATGCAGATATCTTTTATGGACCTTGTAACAAGCACTACTCCTACAAATATAGTTTCTTCAACCCTATGAATGCAGTGATGAAAAACATGGTTTGAATCTGGTAATGTCCTCGCTATGACGGTCTCTGACCTCATCAACAAATCTAAATGATTTGTAGGACCCCTTGTCACTATGTATTCCTCATTATTAAATTTTGCACAGCTTACGGATACCAACATCTCTACGACTTCAGAGACCTCAGGTATCTTCCTCATCAAGACTCTGGTCGCTATCGCGTTATTTTTTCCGTTGCTTGCGCTAGCAGTAGTGTTGATTGCGAGAGTAGGTATGCTTTGGCTCTATATCGCTGCATCACCGTTTCTCGTCATCAAAAAAGTCTTTGGAGATGTCATACCCAAGATGGGAGACTTTGATAAACATCTGGATATCATGAATGTCGTAAAGCTTATCTTTGCCCCCGTGATCACGGTAGCTGCACTGAGTATCTCGCTCATCTTTATGACCGCGCTTGTCAATTGATTCAAATCTGATACCACAAATATCGCTCCAGCAGTTTTGGAAAGCTTTCAAGTACAATCTATCGCTCCTATAACTCCAGGAAATTCAGCAATGCAAATGGGACCTACTTCATTGGAATTCAAGAACTTTGATCGAGGATGATCGCTTGATCGGTTTTCTCGATTGATAGTCAATTTCTTTGCTATAGGACTTTTGCGGACTATCGTATTTGCTGCTATCAAAGCTAATTCACTCGGTGAAAAGATCGGCGGTGAAATACAAAAATTCGGTACAAATGTTTTCAGCACGCTTCCTGTCTTACCTATCGGTCAAGGTGGAGCATGAGTCGGTATCGGTGGTGCTGCTAACGTCATCAGCAATATACCAAATACCTGGGTAGATAATAGGCAACAGAGTGATAGAGAGGTAGTGACAAATCGGTTGGAGTGACCAAGCAAAGCGGCTTGAGGAACTTGAACTGCATTAAGTGCCACAAACGTAGACAATATCATGAAAAACACAACAATTACCCCAGACCAAATAAAGGCTAGCATAGCTACAGAAAAATGAATTACTGTAGCAAACGTCACTCCAGCAATGATAACAGGAAATGAAAAAGTATTTTATGA
The DNA here is from genome assembly GCA_964495905.1 of uncultured Candidatus Peribacteria bacterium. Taxonomy (GTDB): domain Bacteria; phylum Patescibacteriota; class Gracilibacteria; order Absconditabacterales; family Absconditicoccaceae; genus CAJBLF01. Next base: position 13,100 of record CAZBWN010000006.1, on the reverse strand, counting down.
TAAATTATCAAAATTACCAGATAATACAGATAAAGAATCACGAAAAACAGCTATTGGTGAAGCAAGCGGAAATAAATCATGGTTTGAAAATATAGCTAAAGCAGAAGCAACAACCAAATTTGAATCTCTAGTAAAAATACAAAAAACTTCTACTGTAGATGATCTTTCTAAAAAAGTAAATGATGTGGCCAATAAAGATACTATGGAAGCTTTACTTGCAGCAAATCCTACATGATATGAAAAAACTATTGATAATACAAAATTCACTATAACAAAAAATACCGATTCAAATGCTCAAAATAGATATGTAGTAAAAAGTGAAACCATTACACCAAAAGCCAATCCATAACCTTTACTTTATCAGACCTCTATGACCCTAAGAAAAATCATCAGAACATTGTTTCATCCTACGACGATCAAAATCGTCAGTGTGATTTTCATTGTCTGATTTTTCTTTGTCCTCCCTACCTATGCACAAACTGCTGCTAACGCTTGAGTGAGCGAAGCACAAAAACTTCTGAACACCATACTCTCACTCTGTTCACGATGATGGATTATCCTTGCTATCATCGCCGGAAAGCTCATGACCAATGATCGAGTATATGCGTCTATCATCCATATGGATATCTATCTTTGGAAAATCCGGAATATCATGAAAAACTTTGCAAACTTCGGATTGATAGCTATCGTGCTCCGAAACATCATTCAAAATCTGGTCGGTAAAAATAAGATAGATATCAAAGGCATCATCACAAAGACATTGATTGCAGGGATACTTATCCAGGCAAGTCGGTTTCTCGTAGGAGCGGTGGTAGATATCTCTACGATAGCCACTACAGCCGTAGGCGCATTTCCAAGCAGTTTTTTACAATCCAGTCCTGATCTTCAAGAACAGATCAGAAAGTCTATGACTAATAATGTATACAAAAAATATGAAATAGATCTTTTTGGCGCAAACACCATGAAACCTATTTCTACTACTGAACAACCCGCAACTACATCAAATCGAGAAAGCATATTACCGACCTATAACTCTGTAAGCTGACCTCTTATCTATCTCTGATTCAGTGTCTTCAAATTCCAAAATTATATGAATACCGAATGAGGCGCCAGTGCGGAAGCGCTTACTATATCATTTCTCCTGAGATTCGTTTTGATCTTCCTCTATACGATAGGGCTTGCTTTACTGCTCATCGCGAATATCATCAGAGTAGCGTTCCTCCGGATTTTTGTCATCGCTTCACCGTTGCTTGTACTTTCTCAGGTGTTTTTCAAAGATGAATGACTGGGATGAAAAAGCTGATGAATAGGGAAATATCTCAAATTTTCGGTGATGATCGATCTTGTCTTCAAGCCGGTGATTTTTGTTGCGGGCTTTTCTATGATCCTTATCCTTGTGACAAGTATCCAGAGCATCATGCAGGGTACATTACCAAAAAGTTTCAATGGAGTGACCGTATCTGTCTTATGAAGCAGTTCTACATTGGCGATAGAAGGCATAAGCACGATACAAATCCAAGAGAACGATATATTGGGGAAAGATCCCTTTAAGACTACAGCCATCACAGAGACATGACAGACAATCTTTGTCAATCTGCTCATCTTTTTCCTTACCACTTTTTTGATCCGACAATTCATTAAGATGGCTGTCACTTCAGGTAAATGATCACCCATCTCTGAAATGATGAGCCCTATGGTCGATCGGATTGAAAAATCGGCAAAAACCCTTCCTATCCTTCCTATGTGATGAGGTATGTCCGTGGGTGCTATGAATAGCATCAGAGAATGACAAACAAAAAAACTTGCAGAATGATTTGGTGTAAATAAAGCAGGAGAATTTGGTGAGATGAAAGAATGAAGCTTTGAAAAAAATGAAGATAAATTCAATAATTTTATGGCTGACGAAATGGGGTTACAGCATTGATGGACAGATAATGACTATAATAAACTCAACAAATTAGCTATGGACAATAGCAATTATACAAGTTTCTTTGACACATCAAGAGCATTGGCTAAAGATAGACAGAAATGATTATCGGTCGATAATAAGAGATGGATGGCGAATGTTGAATCGTTGTTGAGGGATAATCGTAAACTTGAAGGACTTAATAACACCCTTGGTGCCGAAAATAAATTTAAGCCATGGACTGGTGATACAAAACCTGAGACATATTTCAATGATCCACAGAATATAAAAGCACTCTACAGTATCATGTGATGAAATGAGGCAAGCAAATCTACCGAACCTACTAATTATGCAGGTCTTCAAAAAATCACTTTCTATCATGGCAATCAATAATATTTTCAGATGCTTTGAAAACTCTTTCCTCATAGGCGGAGAGAGTTTTTTTTATGACGTCAAAGTCAGAGTATACTCGTGCATTTGTCCTTGAAAATCAATGAGATAAATTTACATTAAAAGTTGACCTTTTTTTGAGTCCTTGCTCAGGCAGGGATGGATTTATCTTTTCTTTTTTATAATGAAAAAAATTATTGCTTCTCTAGTTCTTATCTGACTTTTTTTGGGATATACCTCAGCATATCAACCCACGAGCCAAGACATCGCTCAAATCAAACTCCTCAAAACTCAATTTGATAGCATCACCACTGGAAATATGAAAGACAAGCGGGATTTTTACGCTCAACTCAAAACATTGCAAGAACAGTTTAGCGGATATGAACAGCTCAACTATTATCTCAGCGAATTGGGACTCTATCTCGTCACTCAAGTCAACGACGAAAAAGTGAAAGTCAAATCAGTATCTAAGATAGGCAAGCAAGACTTTTTCAATCAATGGAGCGGATGACTGAGCACGAGCATCACGGCAACAGATACTTGTACATGATGGTACAATACTATGGACAGCATCAGTTTCGCAAACAACTTTCCGACTGCGTTGACGATAGCTACACGATATAGGGAAGTCAATTGCGGGTATTATCTGCCTGCAAATGGTGATGGCCCTTTTCAGATCCTCAGTAAGGACTATGGAACCGGGCAGATCACGGAATCTAAGTTTATCCAGACCATGCAAGACTTCATCGACTTCTCCAAATATAAAATAAGTCGATATGAAAAAGCCAATAAAGCAGAAGAACATACTGAATTCAAAACGAATCTTTCTTACACTTGATATGATTTTACTTGAATTGTCAGATTTGGCGCATTATATAATTCACTTAGTGGCAATACAGTATATGGGAATATATTACCTAAAAGTCCAAAATATGTGTTTGATGGATATTGAGAAGCATATAGCGGAGCATTGAAATATGGGATATTGCCTAAGTTTTTGAAGACCTTGGACTGGGAGTTGAAGAATACGTATTAAGCAATATTTTTTTGTCCTCCTTTTAAAAAGGAGGGGGGTACCCTTCAGGGTGGAGGATTTAAGGACAAAAGTACTATAGTCCATAAATCCCTCTGCCTTCGGCTTCTCCCTTTTCAAAGGGAGACAAAAAAAAAAAAACTTTAAATTATCACCAGACCCATGATCAAATATGATAAACTTGTCAGAGATAAGATTATAGAAAAAATAGAAAGCAGTTGAGGGAAAGCAGTACATCATATCGCTAGTGAAGAGGAATTTGAACATAAGCTCAAAGAGAAACTTGTGGAAGAAGCGCAAGAACTGAAAATTATAAAAGACAATATCGAAGAGATCAAAAACGAACTGGCTGATGTACTTAAAGTCGCTGAAGAAATCATGAAATTCTACGCTATCAGCAAAGAAGAAATCAAAGATATCATGGAGGAAAAAGATGAAAAGGCAGGTGGATTTGATAAAAGGATCATCCTCGACGAAGCTTCAGAAATTTAAAATCATTTTGTTTTTGTCATTGCGAGGAGTGAAACGACAAAGCAATCTAAAAATAAACTAAGATTGCTTCTCCGCCACGGCGGATCGCAATGACAAACTTAAAATAAACTTCAAAGTTTTAATTTTATATATCACATGAAAGATCTCCAAACCCCTCAGTTATTTGATGCCTTTGATGCCCTTCAGCAGATTCATGGAGACAAAAACTTGCTTTCCGTGTATGGTGCGGGATGCATCAAACAGCCAAAACTATTTCTTCTGTTTATGAATCCTACCGGAAGAAACGTATCCTGCATACCCTGATGGAAATGAATCCATGCTCCGCGACTGGGGACAAAAAATATCTGGAAATTACTTACGTCCATCTGAGCCATTTCAGAAAAGACATTTGGACAGATCCAAAATATGAAACCCGCTGATCGGACAGAAGAAATTTCACTAAAAATATATCAAGAGATAGCAAGCAATGATGTCTATATCAGCAATCTTGCAAAGTGTACACAGGCGGATGCAAGACCGCTTCATGACAATGTATTCAAAGAATATCTTAATCTCATCCGTGAAGAGATTGAGTACATCGATCCTCAGCATATCATCACCTTCGGCAATCAAGTGAGCTCTATAGTGTTAGAAAAAAAAGTCACCGTCTCTTCCTATACAAAAGATGATTATCAGCTTTTGAAGATAAAAGATCATAAGTATAAAGTATATCCTACCTTCTATCCGGTTGGACAAGGTATGAGAAATCTGCCTAATGCGATAGAAAGGATTAAGTATATAATCGCTCCTGACCATGAATAATCAGGTTACACAACCTCATCATTTATGGTGAGATAATTATTTAAAATCTAGCTTTATACGTCATGGCAAAAAAATCCGTAGAAAAACATATCATCCAGAACGTCGGGAATTTTGAAAATAAAATCACGTTTCAGGGAGTCAAAACGCACAATCTCAGAAATATCGACATTGAAATCCCTAAAAATAAATTGATCACTATCACGTGAGTTTCCGGTTCCGGTAAATCATCTCTCGCTTTTGATACGATCTATAAAGAGGGGCAATACAGATATATAGAATCCCTCAGCTCGTATCTGAGACAGTTTTTCAATTTGTGAGAAAGACCAGATATCGAGCATTGCAGCGGACTCTCTCCTGCAATAGCGATTGAGCAGAATAAGAAGTGAGGGAACTCAAGAAGCTCAGTGGGAACGCTTACCGAAATCGATGATTACTTGAGATTACTGTATGCAAAACTCGGTGATAGTTATTGTTACAACTGCGGAAAAGAGATCAAACCGCAGACAATAGAACAGATCATGACCTATATCCAAAACGATTATCTCAATCAGAAAATATATCTTCTCCAAGAATCCGGTCGCTTTGAAAAAAAGGAAGACCTCACAGACTTCGTCAAAAAAAACAGGAACAAAGTAGAAAAATGAAAATGATTTACGCGTTACTTGCTTGTGGCAGATACAAAAACTCTTGATCCGATCGAATATTTCTACCTCGAAACACCCAATGTACCTGCTGAATATTTCCCAATCACTACCTATGGTATCTATGATCGTGTCACTGTAGAAGATGAAAAAATGGGAAGGCTCAAAGAAGATATCATCAAGATATTAGCAGAGTTCAAAAAATTTGGGATTTACCTTTCGGAAGGAACAGGGAACAAGGAACAGGGAGCAGGAAAAAAGAAACCTGGAATCTGAAACCTGAAACCTGGAACCTGAAACCATTCAGTCATCCGTTGGTTTACTGACAAGATGTATTGTCCTGATTGTAATATCACGTATCCTGAGTTCACTCCTCAGCATTTTTCTCCCAACAGACAAGAATGAGCATGCAGCACGTGTCATGGTATCGGTGAAATCCTGCAGATAGATTTTGATAAGATGCTTGATCCTACCAGCCCGTATATGAAAGCGATTTTACCATGGAGAGATTCCAATCTCGGGCAATCGTTGCTCTTGAAGTTAGCGCAAAAATATAGCATGGATCCTGATAAGCTTTGGAAAGACCTCCCGGAATGGTTTCTCCATGTCGTACTTTTCTGAGATGAAGAATTGCTCAGAGTGAATTACGGAGGGAAATTCATCAGCATGTACTACAAGTGAATAGAAGAGATCATCAAAGACCAGTATGCAAAAGGCCTTTTGACCGTAGATTTCCAGGTGATGCTTGATATGAAAGCATGTAACGAATGTCATGGAACCAAACTCAAAAAAGAAAGTCTCAATGTGTTTTTAACATTTAAATTGGGAACAGGGAGCAAGTTAAAGGGAACAGAGAAACCTGCAACTTGAAACCTGCCTACCGGACAGGCAGGCCTGGAACCTGTAACCAAGTATAACATCGCTGAGCTCCAAAGGATGCCACTCAATGACTTGATCATTTTCGTAGATCTCTATAAAGAGCACGCAAACAAAGACCAGACATTGCTCCAGAGGATCATCAATCCCCTCAACGATAGAGCAAAGACCATCCAGGATCTCGGGCTTTGATACTTGAGTCTCCATAGAGGAATAGACACGCTTTCCGGATGAGAGATCCAAAGACTGAGACTCGCAAAACAACTCTGAAATAAATTGACGGGAATCATTTACGTATTGGATGAACCGACAATCGGACTCGATGAAAGAGAGATCCAAAGAGCTATCACCGCTATCAAAAAATTGAGAGAGATGGGAAATACCATCATCGTGGTAGAACATAACGAATCATTCATCAAAGCATCCGATCGAGTCATAGAGATCTGACCAGGCGCTGGAGACTTCGGTGGTCACCTGATGTTTAACGGTACCTATGATGACTTCCTAAAATCTAATACCCTAACTGCTCAGTACATTCTCGGCAAGAAAAAAGTATCGATCGATTTTGCACATACTCCAAGCAGCAACATCATCAAGATAAAAAAAGCGTCTAAATTCAATCTCCAAGGTATTGATGTACAGATTAGACTTTGAACATTCACCATCATCACTTGACCGTCTGGAGCTGGTAAAACAACGTTGATGTACACGACATTATTCAAATTCTTGAATGATAAGCAAAAATTCATCCAGAGCTTCATCAGATTAGAACTCTTGAAAAAATGATGGAATCGGCAAGATATCCTCGCTGCTCCGGTCATGAACAAAGAGAAATATGAACATTATGAGAGTCTTGCTCTGCAAGAGTTTCATAAGGACTTGTGAGTAGAGACTATCATCGGTCATGAAGAGATCAAAAATACCATCTATGTAGATCAGACAAGCATCGGGAAAACGCCAAGATCATGTCCGGCTACTTTCATCGGTACGTTTGACCATATCAGACAACTCTATGCAGGAACTATGGAGAGTAAATATCTCTGATTCAACTCAAGTTACTTCAGTTTCAATTCCGCTAAATGAGCGTGTCCTGCCTGTGATGGATATGGATACAAAAAGATAGAATTACAATTTCTGCCTGACACTTATATTCCATGCGAACTCTGTCATGGAAAAAGATACAAGACAGAAATCTTATGAATCAAACGAAGAAACAAGAATATCTCCGAGATACTCGGTATGTACGTCAAAGATGCATTAGACCTCTTTTCTGAAATCAACCATGTTCGTGAAGAATTGCAACTCATGGTCAATATCGGGCTTGGATATCTGAGGATGGGACAACCAGCACATACGCTCTCGGGAGGTGAAAGCCAAAGATTGAAACTCGTGAAACATCTCTTGAAATCATACAAATGACATACGATGTATTTCTTGGATGAGCCGACGGTCGGATTGCATTCTGAGGATATCGTAAAATTGCTGAAAGTGATCAAAGAATTTCTTGATAAGGGTGATACGATCCTCATGATCGAGCATGACAAGAGCATCTTGAAGTTTGCGGATGAGGTGATCAGGTTGGAGGACTGAAAACTAATGAAAAATTAATAATGAATGATTAATAATTTTGGAATTCTTTTTTTATAGGGCGGATGATATCCGCCTTTTTTTTATATTTTGGCGTAATAGCATAATTTTTTGAGGAAAACGCAAGAGAATATGCTTTTTCACTAGCTAAAATTTGCAAAAATGCGAGCATGCGAATATACTTATATGTCCATTTACTTACTCGCATTTTTCGCATGGCAAACACCAACGACATCATCAATTACAAAAAACATGGATTCGACGGAGTGAAATACATCAGACTCCAAAAAGAAAAGATCCTTGATAGGATCACTAATTTTTCTGGTTGAAGACTGTATTTGGAGATTGGTGGAAAATTTATGTATGATGCCCATGCAAGCAGAGTCCTTCCGTGATTTGATCCAGAATCAAAAAAAATTATTTTCTCGTCATTAAAAGATCAGGCAGAAATATTGTTTTGTGTGAATGCTACAGATATCTTAAACAATAGACAACTCAGCAATCAAAACATCGACTATAAAGACTACGTCTATCAAATGATCAGAATTATTGAAAAAAGCATCTGAATCAAACCGAATATCGTCATCAACAATATCGATGTCGGAAATATGTTTGATGTCATCTTAGAATTTGAAAAAGATTTTCAGAGAAAACAATATAAGGTACGAGAAAGATATAAGATCAACTGATATCCCCATAATGTAGATACTATCTTGAGCGAAGATGGATTTGGTCACGATGATCATATCCCCTTGACGAAGAATTTAGTGTTGGTTACAGGAGCGGCTTCCAGTAGCGGAAAAATGTCTACCTGTCTCGGACAGATCTATCTTGATCATCAACTAGAGATCAAATCCTGATATGCAAAATACGAGACTTTTCCTATCTGGAATATCGCACTTGAACATCCTATCAATCTAGCATATGAAGCTGCTACCGTAGATATCGGTGATTTCAATATGATGGACACGTATCACAAAAAAGCATACGGACAAGATGCTGTAAATTATAACAGAGACGTAGAAGCGTTTGATATCGTCATGAGTATCGCAAAAAAAATCGTGAATCACAAAAATTATATGGTCAAGTACCAATCCCCTACAGACATGGGAATCAGCTGTGCAGGCATGGCCATCACTGATGATGCTGTAGTCAGCATCGCTTCACTCAGAGAGATTGAGAGAAGAAAAGCATGGTATCAAGAAATGGTTGATAGAAAAGAAGGTAAACAAGAACGAACGGAAAAGTGTGATGAAATCTATGCAAAAGCGAAGAAGTATTGTGAAGAGAAGAAGTATGATCTGGGAATGAAGATATAGAAAATAAATTGAAAAATTGAAACATGGAAAAATGGAAAAGTTAAAATTTTCATCTTTTTTATTTTATTTATTTTAAAACCCCCGCGATAAATCACGGGGTTGATTTTTAGTGGTAAGTATTTATACTTATAAAAAAATAAATAAAAACTAAATTTAAAAAATATACACCATGAATCATTTTTTGAAAAATGTTGATCAATCTGATATCATCAATTGGATCAATGAAGCAATAAAAGAAAAAGCAAAAATCGTAGTTATTTGTTACGATCAGGAAAATGATAATGTCGGTTTCGTTCCTCATTATTTACAGGAAGCGACACTTGATGAGCACGCAATCAAATTAATCAATGAAGATGACGAAAGATATTCTTTCAGAGGCATCATTGATGTACAGGCAGAGATACAAAGAGGGATTAATGAAGGGCTTGCCCAGATTGATTACCAAAAAGCAAAATTGATATTTGCTGATTTGGTGCTCTAATGCTCTTCATCATTTGAAAATCTATAAAGTTGTTCGTATATGAACAACTTTTTTTTATTCTAAATTATTTTTTTATTCTAAATTTTAAATTCTGAATTCTAAATTCTAAATTTATTTAAAGGGTGATTGCGAGCTATGTATCAATGGGTTGTAGCAACGGAAGATAAGGCTGATGACATCTGAAGTAGTAACTCTTTCTGCGCCGATCCCCATACCATTGAGTCCATCGATGATTAGGTTAACTCTTGTGTCCAATCAGTTTCTGCCTTTGAGGAATTGTCTGTATCTCAAAACAACTTTTTCTACGGTGTCTTTGGCATTGAGAACATCAAGCAACTTTCCCCATCGAGATCTTTGGATCTGTCCTTTGTCCTGTTCATCTACATAGTAAGGGACGATGATATAGAATTCTTTATTGAAGATCAATCCTTGCTGCATATCTATATTTTGTAGGAATCTGAAATATGCCTCACCTTGCGACTTAAGGACTGGGTTTTCTATCGGGTCGACATTGGCTCTGATGTAGTTGAGATAATTTGAAAGATCCAAGAAAGTATTACGAACGAGGATTTGGATGGGATATTCCAATCAGTTCAAAAATTTCTTGTATTGTTCAAGTACGATCTGCTGTTCTTCGCCATTTTTGAGATCAAGATTTATTCCATTGATCCTAAGGATAGCCCTAAGTCCTCCATCTTTCATGATAATCGTATCATTCCTGATTTCTGAAATCGGTAACATCGTCTCTGTATTGAAGAGATTTTCATGTTTTGGCTTTTGGATCTTATTTTTGTCTCACATATTCAAGAACATCTGGTATCACAAAGAGGTAAAAATTATGTTGTCACTGTCGTATATATATCAAAGAAGAAGCTCGCTATGAACCATGATAATCACATGATAGCAAGCGCTATCCCTACACCGATAAGAATCTTTTTCGCTTTACCGACACCGTCTTCACCTTTGGAGAAGAAGATGAGATAAAATGCGAATATGATCATCACAAGGGAAAGGAAGCTTACGAGTCCAAGTAATATATTGAGTAGCCATTTTACGTAATCTGTTGCTGTCGAAGTAGAGGTACCTGGATTATATGAAGTCCCACTCAGTCTGAAAAAATCAGTCAATCTCTTGATAATACTTGTGGATGCATTTACATCTGTTTTTATAAGATCAGCTGCTATATCAGTAGTTGCATCGGTAACAGGTACATATTCCTGTCATTGGATATCATAAGGAAATGATGAATCGGCATTGGAAAATCATTGCCCCACAGATATTGCTGGTAAGATTGCTGATATTATCAAAACCCCTCCTAAGATGGTGAAGATCTTTTTCAATATTTTGTGTGTTGTGATGGTGATGTAATTTTTCATGGTACTATGGTGTAATTATTAAAGCAAGGAGCCAGAATATCGCACTTACAATAAGCCGACTCGCTCCAATTCCGACTATGGCGATGGCAGCAAATTTGACTCCTGAGAGTCCTTTTTTGTATTGAGCATCATCTCCTGATGCAGTCAAAATCAAGAATCCATGGTAAATCAAATATACAAGCGCTACAAGTGCAACCATTCATAATGCATAATTGATTATATTTTTGATGATGGTCATAACCTTACTTTGTGCATTTTGATGCGTAGCGATCTGTGTATCTGTTGCAGTCAATCCACCCAATGCTCCCGATCATTCCGGACTCACTATATTGTATGCCCCTTGTCTCAAAGGATCAGTTATAGTATTTGAGTTTAGGACTTGCTGATCGTTTTCATTGAGGATATAGTTTTGAGAATCAGGAACTACCATCTGTGCGGATACAGATGTTTGTGCGTATCAGATGACTAACAGAATCGCATATAAACCAATGCCACCAAGAATAAGTTTTTTCATAGAGATTGAGGGACTAGGTAAAGGGGTTTTTGTACGTACTACTATTTTAATCGTTTTGCACTATTTTGCAAATTTTGACCTTGAAAAATACGTGCCATTATATATATATCCTAATATATAGGCAAAATAAGTTGACATTTTTACTTAACATTATGAAGATCTATGAAAAAAAACCTATTTCTTTTGTTCAGTATCTATTTTTTTGTCCTACAAGCATTGATTATCGGAGTATTGCGAAATCAAGCAAACTTTTTTCGATTGTGAGCAATTAATCTCATAGCGATCATTTTGATTGGTATCGTATCTAGCGCTTTAGAAGGCGGTAAAAAAGAAGTTCATGAACATGAAAAAAGACCCGTAGAAAATCACGAACCTAAAGTATCTTTTCAGGAACATTTCCGTGCCGTAGTAAAAGAACGTAAAAAGAGTTCAGAATTAGCTTTTCCTGCTGTCATCAGTTTTATGGTGGTGATTGTCATTTTCTTTATGTTCCAATACAATAGCGCTGCTATGGAAGTCATGGCATTGTTTGCATTCGTACTTGGATTCATCGTATTCCTTTCATTGACACTTATCTTCAAGCATCGTTTCACAAAAAGTTTCCGAGCACTCTTGGGGACTAAGATATATCTTATCCTTTTGGTATGCAGCCTTGGATTTGTAGCATATGACTATTATCAAGTAAACCAGGATTTTAACTCAAGTTTCCAAGACTATATCGCACAAAATTTTCTCGGAGAAGAAACTATCCCTACGGATGGATATGTATTCACGGGAGAAGGTTCTGTCATAGGAAGCGGGATATGAAATATGACGGGTAGTGAAGAGACATCTTCTGATGTGTTTAGCGGAACAGCTCTCCCTACAACTTCAGATATCCAAGAAGAGACGGGAACAGTATTAGGCACAGCTAACAGTGAACAACTAACAACTAACAATGGACAAACAACAACTAATAATATATCGACAACTGTAGGTAATCAAAAGATCATGGATGCGATTATCTATCTTCTCAAAAAATATGATATTCCTCTGATCACCAAACACGATATCTCATTTACGTATGTCAGCTTCAATAACCCTTACTACAACGAATGGAGAACAGCATATGCAAATAAGCTTATCGGAAAATCAACTAACCCAAGCAAATATATCATCTGTGAAAGTTATATCGTCATGAAATGATTATTGGAAAAATGGAACGTCCCTTATACCGCTAGTACGGTGTTAGCTAATTTCTGGGCTGAAGCAGTCAAAAGAGATGCGCTCAATGGATGTGTCAAAGGTAAAATCGTCACTGATCAAACATTATAAAAAATAAAAAAAATCCCCTCGTAGAGACGTTGCAATGCAACGTCTTTACGTAAGGGGATTTTTTTTATATCATATTATTATATTCAGCTTGGTACCGTAATGATAAGTAATCCAGAGTATTGACCTACTGCTTGATACGCAGGGATGTTTATCTGAAGATCAACTTGTGATGTCTGTATCTTACATACTTCGCCCACACCTCCTATTTTTCATAGGATAGGAGTATCTACACCGATAGGAGTTCGTGCATTCAATGAAGATCAAGCATTAGGAGTACATGCTCAAAGCACTACTGCTGCTGCAGGATTTTTGATGGATACGTTACTTCATGCAATAGTATGGCTAGGATTGTTAGTGAAGACATTGAGAA
>CAZBWN010000005.1:0-2666 GCA_964495905.1 uncultured Candidatus Peribacteria bacterium | reverse complement strand
TACCTATGGTGGACTAGTACTTTTGAGGAAGTTCCAAAAAAAGGACACACCCGATTATAGGACATATATCGGTAAAGGGAAATTAGAGGAAATCATGGCGGAGATGCAACAGATGAACGCAAATTTGCTTATCGTCGGAAACATTCTCAAGCCATCACAGATCTACCATATCAACGAATTATTACGTCCACAAGGTGCAATAGTCCGAGACAGAGTCGATCTGATCTTGAAGATTTTTGATAAACACGCAACTAGTATGGAAGCGAGATTACAAGTAGAACTTGTCGCTATCAAGCATATGGGACCAAGAATCTACGGGATGGGAATGGAACTTTCCAAACAGTGAGGTAACGCAGGAGGAGGAAAATGAGCCATGAGAGGAATCGGAGAGACCAACACAGAAATCATGAAAAGGCATCTCAAATATAAAGTCCAAAAGATAGAAACTCAGCTCAAAGAATATCAACAGATGAGAAAACTTCATAGGGATTCCAGACTTAGGAAATGAATGCCGACCGTAGGAATCGTAGGATATACCAACACCGGGAAATCCTCGCTCTTGAACGCCCTCACCAAAAAAGGGATCCTAGCAGAAAACAAATTATTCGCAACCCTAGGAACCCATGTAGGGAACCTCTATGTCATAACCAACCCGGAGACCGGACAAGGAAGAGAAGTCCTGCTCAACGACACTATCGGATTTATCCGTAATCTTCCCCCCAACCTTATCAAAGCGTTTTCTTCTACGCTTGAAGACAGTATCGAAGCGCAATTTCTTCTCCATGTTGTAGACGCATCTGATCCGTTCATCCAAGAAAGGATGAATATCGTAAACCATATTTTGGACAAGATAGGCGCTAAACAGAAAAGGATCATATTATTCAACAAGATAGACTTGATCACTCCGGAAAGACTTCAAGAATTACAAAAAATATACGGAACCAAAGACAACGCACGGATTTCCATCAAAAATCTTATGTGATTGGAGGAAGTGAAAAGACTTATTGTCGAGAATTTATAAATTTTATTTATTCAAAAAAACCCACAAAAATTGCGGGTTTTTTTTAAAATTTATAATTATTTAGGCCAAAAAATAGTAAAAGCCATTCATATATACGCTTTATTATCAGTATCTCAGGCTAACAAAAGTTCTTTTTGTCAATTAATAATCATATTTCATGTTGGTTCTACAATAATTCCATTATAGAATCCTCAAGACGGTTTATCAATAGATACATTTGGACTAAGATATTTCCACATTTCATCTTTTGAATCAGAAAAAACTGCAGGTGAAGCATGGGTTGATGATAATCATATTCCAGAAATTATATTATTGACCCTACAAAGCTCTACAAACAATCAAGCCTTGTTGTTACAATCCATTTTTCCTACAAGGATATTCGCCAAAAATGGCAATTGATAGTCTGACATAGCAGATAAAGTACCATTTTTACCAAGATAAAGTATATCATTTTCGTATTCAAAAGAATTAACAAATTTTTGTATTTTAGAAACTTTGTCCCGATAAGAATCATTTGTTTCTATTCCTACCCATTCTAGAGAAATTTTTTGGAGCAAAGACTTATATCTATAATAATCTTGTGCACAATATGCACTAATTGATTTAGATGCATCAGTTAAATCATTTCCAAGATTTTTCGATAAAAACAAAGAATCATTTTCCAAAGAATTCACATATTCAGAAATATCCATTTGTTTTTTTTGTCATGCAACAGTATAATTAATACTGTCAGGCATTTCCTTTAATCATCATTTTTTTAAGATAATATCTTTGATAGTTTTTGAAAAAATATTGGTATGAAATCATATACTATCAGATATTTCTGGAGCGATATAAGGTATATATGTTTTTTGTTCTGGTTTTTCCAATAATTTAGTATTAGCTATATCATTAAAACTAGTTGAAAGCAGAAAAGGAATAGCAGCAGCCAGTCACCATGTTATAGGATTAAGAGCATCTGACAATCTATCACGAAAGTTCTTTTTTTGTGGTTGAATTCCTATATTTTTATCTTCTATAGGATTCTCCTTTTTTACAAAGGCATTTGATCTCTCAAAAATATTTTGTTTATCTATCATTACATAATATAACCCATATAAAACCTTATTAAATTATATCTAGAAAATTTAATTTGTCAAATATTTGGGGGACTTTTTTCAAATCCACCCTAACCCTCCTTTATCAAGGAGGGAACAGCTCTCCCTTGATAAAGGGAGATACCCGAAGGGAGAGGGATTTGAAATAAACAAAAAAAACCCACTGCTAGGCAAGTTTAATTTAAAATATCTATTTTCTTAATAATTATTTCTTCAGTGTCTTGATAAAATTTTCTAATATTTCTAAATTTTGATCAAAGGTTTTTCCTGTAGTATCTATAACCTTTGTATAATTAGATTTATCAGTAAAATCGACATCATATAACTTCAAAAGCCTCTGTTTGAGTTGTTTCATTCTATCCTTATTTGTTATCACAACCTCTTGGAGAGAGGTGTATTTTTTTTCTTGTTTTCATCTATCATCCAAAAATATTCTTTTGGCTCATTCATCAGGAGAAACATCCAATCGGATGGATGTTATATCTGGAACAAGGTGGAATCACATTCTTCGTGAAACAATGATATCTCAAGAACAATTTTCAACTATT
>CAZBWN010000004.1:0-3340 GCA_964495905.1 uncultured Candidatus Peribacteria bacterium | reverse complement strand
AATATGATTGATAATTGTACTAAATAGTTTCATCTAGTAATTACTACTAAAACTCCCGTAATAAGGGAGTTTTTTTTTGATATTTTTTTGTCTCCCTTTTTGTGTCCCTTCTATGAAGGGAAGGTCCCACATTTTGTGGGGAGGGATTTAAGGGAGAAGCTCCCGGTGATTTACCGGGACAGGCTCCGGCAGAGGGATTTCTAAGCAAATGTATAAGGTTTTATAAATCCTCCTTCCCGATAGATCGGGACACCCCTCCTTTACAAAGGAGGACAAAAAATAAAAAAAACCCGCAGATTTTGCGGGCTGTGTTGTTTATATGTTATCCTAGAAATGGGATTTTTATGTCTCGGAAGTGTACGAGATCTTTAAGTAAAATGTATATTCAAAGTGCCATAAGCGCTATGAAGAATACAAGGTTGATATATCATTCTACGTTGAAATATTTTTCTGGTTTGAGTTTACCGATCCCTTGGATCAACACTCCTAATAATCTTCCTCCATCCAATGCTGGGATAGGGAGGACATTGAATATGGCAAGTGCGAGTGATATCATACCTGCGAATCCAAGGTAGAGTTTCCATCATCCTGTGGTCAATAATGCTTCTCAGAATTTGATTGCTCCTGCAGGTCCTGTAAGCTTATTGAGTGAAAGTTTTATCCTTTGTCCATTGAATGAGAGCAGATCCGCTCCTAATGTACCTAATGCTGAGAAAGTGAGGACTGTTTGTGCTTTGATCTCTTTTACTGCCACCCACATCGCTATATGTAATGGGAATTTAATCGGTCTGAGATCGAGTGCTTCAGCATAAAATGTGAGTCCAAGTATGCAGCTGTCAGCTGGACAATGAGATTTACTTACTGTTTTTTTGTTGTCTCTCATAAAAAGTATTGCTATGTCTTTTCCGATATTTTTTTTGAGAACATTTCCGATATTCCATACATCAACAGGTTCTTCATTGATAGAAAGAACGGTATCTCATGAAAGCAATCACATCTGTTGTCCAAGGAGATCAGCTGATACTCTTTCTATCTTTGCTGGAGTAGAGACAAGTTCTCCACTGATAAATCCTTGTTTTCGAAGGAAGTTCACTGTTGGCATCAAATAACTATTCTGATGAGAAGATAATGCATTTTCTGGAAGTATAGAGATAGGTTGTGTCCCCATTGTGAAGATAGCCGTGAATACCACCCATGCGAGAATAAGATTCATACCTACTCCAGCGACCAAAATCAATACCTTATTTCTTAATTTCGCTTTGATGAAACTGTCTTTGGCATTGAAATCCTGTTCATCTCTTGGATCCTCTCCTTTGAGTCTAACGAATCCTCCTAAAGGCAAAAGGTTGAGCGTATATACGGTACCTGATTTGTCTGTTCGTAGCTTACATACTTTTGGTGGAATACCGATACCAAATTCTAGTACTTTTACTCCATTTCTTTTTGCGCTGATGAAGTGTCCCAATTCATGTATGAGTACAAGGCCCATAAACATCAATATTCATATAACCAATCACATCTTTTTAACAATTAACAATTAAAAATTACGAATTACGAATTATGCGTTTCTAATGATTTTTTTCGTTGATTAATATGTACGAAATTATATAAGTAAAGCAATGCAAAATTAGTATTTTGTCATCGCGAGCGAAGCGTGGCGATCTTAATTAAGATTGCTTCTCCGCTTAGGCGGATCGCAATGACAAAAAAATATATTTTAATTATGTTAATCATCTGTTATGAAATTGTACGATTCACATACCCATTTGAATACTGAACCTTTACTTCAAGATTGGAAATTATATCTGCAGAAATTCATCGATGCAGGAGGAGCGGGGCTTGTAAACTCTTGAGCGAGCGAGTCTTATAATGTGCAAGCGATTGAAATAGCCAAAAAGATTGAAAGATTGAAAGATTGAAGGATTGAAACATGGAAAAACATAATAGTCAAAGCGACGTTGGGATGGCATCCTTTGGAATGTGTAGAATGAAATATCACTCTTGAAAATATCTCTGCTAAAATGCAATGGCTCAAAGATCTCTGTATCGCTAATAAAGCGTATGTAGTCGGTATCGGTGAAACAGGTATTGATGTCCATTATCCCAATGGCCTAGAAACATTAAACATACAGAGACAATTATTTGTAGAACATTGCAAACTTGCTCGTGAGCTTGATTTACCCGTAGTCATCCATTCTAGGGATGATTTTGAAACTACCTTTGAAATATTAAAAAATTATACTGATCTGGTTGTGTATTTTCATTGTCGAGGATATGGGACGGCGGAGATTACAAGATTAAAAAATTTGGGTATTAAAAGATTGTTTTTTGGGTTCTGTGGAAATGTCACGTATAAGAATGCGCAAACATTGAGAGATAGTCTGTTTGTTATCACATCTGATCAAATCTTGCTTGAAACTGATGCGCCGTATCTGACGCCTCAAGTGATCCGTGGAGAGACCAATCATCCTGCGAATGTGAAATATATCTATGATTTTGTGGCTGAGTTTTTGAAGATGGATGTTGAAGAATTGAGTTTGTTAGTGGAAAAAAATTTTAAGGCGGTGTATAACCTCATCCCCTAACCCCTTCTCCTTCTCCTTCAGAGAAGGGGAATAAATAAAAAAATCACCCTCTCTGAAGGAGAGGGTCTCCCGATAATTATCGGGAGGGGTGAGGAAAAAAACTTAGTTTACACTCCAACTCTAAAGTAAATTTCCTTATCAACCAATTCTCTTTTTGTTCCCCATTTGAGTGCGGAAATCTGTTTCATAATCTCCACTTTTTCCGGAATATTGAGGATAGGGTCGTTGTAGGGTATCCTTGTCATGAAACTAAATGGTCTCGTCGGCTGGTTATTCACTACTATCTTTGCTGCAGCTCTAAAGGTATCTCCATTTATCAGATCTGTTGCTGAAAATTCCGGGCCCATCTCTTTTTCTAAAAATTCTGCATCTGTAGGTCCTACCTTATGAAAGAAGAAATTTCCTACGTTACCAAAAATAGTTTTGGACATATCAAGATCTCCCCCCAATCATTTTTGGCTGAGCTGATCTATGTATTGATGTGCTAGAATAAGTCCGAGTTTATATTTTCTGGCTTCTGATAGGATGCTTTCTATGGATTTGGATACATAATTCTGAAATTCATCGATATAGAGGAAGAAGGGTACTCTATCTTTTGGATTGAGACTTGCCCTTTTGAGTGCCGAAAGCTTAAGTTGCATCGCGATCATTTTTCCTATGATTTTACTATTCTCTTCTCCCGTGAGACCTTTGGAAAGGTTAACAAGAATCACTTTTTTCTCATTCATCGCATCAAAGAAATTGAATGATGATTT
>CAZBWN010000003.1:0-32680 GCA_964495905.1 uncultured Candidatus Peribacteria bacterium | reverse complement strand
GAAAAATAGGAGGTGTAGGTGAAGTATGTAAAATACAGACATCTCAAGTCGATCTCCAGATAAATATCCCTGCTTATCAAGCAGTAGGTCAATACTCTGGAACGCTTATCATTACGGTACCAAGCTGAATATAAAAGAGCATATGATTGGATCCTGAAATAAATTCAGGATGACGTCTTCAGAATGACATTAAAAAATAATCCACCTAAGCAGATTATTTTTTGATAAAAAAATATTTTAAAATATTAAGATTGCTTCCCCCGGAGTACTCCGGGGTCGCAATGACTAAGAAACTAGATTAACAATTTTGAACTGTTTTTTTCCTTTTCTGAGGAGAAGGACACCATTGATAAAATCTTGTTTTGTTATCATATGCTGGAGATCAGTGATTTTATTTTCATTGCAATACAATCATCCTGAGGCGATAAGTTTTTTTGCTTCACCATTTGATTCCGTAAGTCCCGCCTGAGTGAAAATATTTATAATTGATCATTCGTAATTCGTAATTGTAGTCCCTCCTGTCTCTTTTTGTAATGCTTTGATGTCATCTGAAGACATAATTTTTATAGTCTCTAATTTGTCTCCTTGTCCAAAAAATATTTCTGAGATCTTCTCTGCCTGTTTCACTGCGTCCTTTCAGAACAATACTTCCACTACTCGGTTAGCAAGTTCTTTTTGCCCATAACGATCTGATGGATTCTCCATATGTTTTGCTACGATGATATCTATTTCAGCTACGGTCTTGAGTGAAAATACCTTAAGTAATTTCCCTACCAAAGCATCCTCTACATTCATGAAAAACTGATATACAAAATACGGGCTATTCTTTTTTTCATCCACCCAAATCGCATTTCATTCTGATTTTCAGAATTTTTTTCCTGAAGCATCGGTGATCAATGGTATCGTCAGACAGAATGCTTCTTGGTCTAATTTTTTTCTGATGATCTCCATACCTGTCGTCACATTTCATCGTTGATCTGATCATCAAAGTTGTATCTTCACACCCTCATTTTGGTAGAGATGAACGAAATCATATCCTTGTATCAACATATAACTGAACTCCGCATACGTGATGCTTTTGTCCGGATCCTCTATCCTTTTTTTCACGGATTCTTTGGCGATCATGGTATTGACGGTGATATATTTTCCTACCTCACTGAGAAATTTGAGGTAGTTCATATTTTTGTAAAAATCATAATTATCCACCATTTCATAATCGAATTTTATATCATAATTTTTTTGGATATTTTCCAAAAAGTGTTTGAGCTGGTTGTAAATGCATTGCTCATTGTGTCTCAATTCTTCTTCAGAAAGGAATTTTCTTTCTGCATCTTTGAGACTTGGATCACCGATCATCCCTGTCGCTCAACCTACGAGAAAATAACATTTGTTACCGTATCTCATGAGGTGTATCGCTGCCATCACGGAAAACATATTTCCAAGTTGGAGTGAATCTGCGGAGGGATCGAATCAGATATAGAATTTCTGTCCTCCTGCGTCCAAGAGGTCAAAAACCTTTTCATTTGAAAATTGATTTATGATACCACGTTGTTCTCGTTCTTCACGTAACTTCATTATTTCTTAATTAATAGATTAAAAGACTAACAGATTAAAAAATTAAAAGATTAGGAAGATTAAAAAATTGTTTGCATAAATAATTTACTGATAAATTTTTTAATATTTTAATATTCTAAATATTTTAATAGTATATTTACATGCGTTCTACAAAAACCATACCTATCAAAGCCATCGCTTGCTTTAATGTCTCTATGACTTTCTGTAATAAAGCGATCCTTGTCATCTTGAGATTTTCATCGTCTACTAGTATCTTGGTATGGGCATAATAGCTGTTTACAAGCTGAGCTAGATCAAAGCAATATTTTGCGAGATAGTGAGGAGCAAGATCATTTTTTGCCCTTCAAATCACTTCATCCAGCATACTTATTTTTTTGATCAATGAGAATTCTTCCTCTTCTTGAAGCAGTGAATAATCAACTTTTGCGCTATCAAATATTCATGCACCATCAACAATGCTCTGCGCCCTTGCTCACGTATAGAGGATATATGCTCAGGTCTCCCCTTGCATATCCATCGCTTCATCCAGATCAAACACGATATCTTTGGTGACATCACCTCTAATCAAAAAGAATCTCAAAGCGGAGATTGCCATCGCCTCAGCGACATGATCCAATCGTGCAGCATCTTTTTCTGCGTTCCTCTCTTTGGTTTCTGCATATGCTTTTGCGTGGAGCATATCCAGCATTTCATCTATCGTCACGGTTCGTCATTTTCTGCTCGCAAAAGGCAGTTTCTTTTCTTTCTGCTCTTCGTCGCTCAGTGTATATTTGAGTTTCAAAAGTGTCTGAGGCGTCAAATAAACGACACCATATCCAAGCGGTAAATATTGTTTATCCTCTTGATTATGTCCCATCAATTTCAATGCTGACTTTACAATTGTCTGAGGTGGAATCTGCCTATAATCAATGACCGTAAGAGCTATATCATAGTTTCAAAATGTATGTTCTTTTCACTGTTCACTATCTGCAGTAGTCGTATACATATTGATCCCTCTCGGATCCTGCCATGATTGTTCGTATCCGAAGTTTTTGTTGAGGTATCAGAATTTCCGCATTGCGAAGGCGATATCTTTTGCAACATAGGTCGCTAAACCGTCTGACTTGATCATGATCTGATATTGTTTTTCCTCTTTAGCGTATTCCGGTAATGATGAAAGATCAAGTATCCGACATCCTTTTGCATCGCCATCATCAGCAAATCTTACGAATCATTTTTCTTTGAGTATAGTCATCGCATCAGCAAAAAATTTGAGATGCAGGATATTCGTCTCCCATGCGACGAGGTTGAAATATGCTCCCATCCTTCGGCAGCTCACCATCTGTTGATGCGTACAATCCTGGGTATATTTCTGATGTAATTTTTTTATCTCTGGGTCAGTATCTTCTTCGATTTTTAATAATGTCTCTGACAACCTTTGTTTGAAAATAGCGTCTTCTTCGAGCTGTCTCATCTTCACATAAATCTCTCCACAGTAGTGATCGAACTTTTTTTCTGTCTCTACAGGGATACCATAGAACAGATGCCCTACTATATTATATCAGATATTCACTCCGCTATCATCACCATAATCACAGCTTGTAACGTCATATCTCAGATATTCATAAATCCTTCTCATGCTATCTCCCACACACACGTTTCTCGCTTGTCAGATATGAAGCGGCTTATTTGGGTTGGCACTCATGTACTCGATTAAAACCTTCGGTTTTGTTGAAAGATTGGAAGATTGAAACATTGAAACATTAGAAGAAAAAAATTCATTGATGAATTTATTTTTGTTGATATGTGCATTTACGTATCCACCGACAGCTTCAAATTTCTCAAAAAAAGGAGAACTGAATTTTTCAGAGAATTCTTTTGCTAATATATTTGGGGATTTTTTTGCTTGTTTGGCGAGTTGAAAACATGGAAACGCTAAATCTCCAGGAATGTTTTCCGGTGGAATCTCTATCAATGCGAGTATGTCTTCTCTAGGAATTTCAATCTGTGTCGCTAGTTCTGCAGCAAAATATTGTTTGTATATTGCAATCATAAAAAATAATGATAGATGATAAATGATAGATGATAAATTCCAAGTATCTAACAATCTAAACTTCTAATAATCTAATGGTCTAATTTGTCTCAGTTGTTTTGTTTTTCCTGTAATCTTTTTTTCCTGGATACGAGATTCACGTTGAGAGTTTGGGAGTTTGGTAGGGATCCTGAGTTTAGGTTCCTTGCATGCTTCGTTCAATAATTGTTTGAAATGATGGATCACTTTCTCTTTGTTTGCATGTTGATAACGTTCTTCCTGACAGGTCATGATAAGGATTCATTCTTCATGATGGACTCTGCTTCCTGCGAGTCTGATCAGTCTCAATTTTTGTTTGGGAGTGAGGCTTTGTGAATCGTGGATATTGAAATAGAGCTCCGCTTTGGTCTCTCTCTTATTTACATTTTGCCCGCCATGTCCTCCGCTTTTTGCGAAATGGAAATGGAGTTCCTTCTCAACAATATTTTTTACGATCTGATCAGTAGTCATTTTTTTTATGAAAAATAAAATTATGATTGTTTCTTATTTTTTTCTATCCTAGCATTTTCGTATGTATCGAGCTCTCTGGATATCTGATTTTTTGCGAGAGTCTCTCATTTTGCTGTAGGTTTTTTGGTACCGCTCACTGCACGCGAAAGCTCTTCCACTCACAATCGCAAACCGCTCCCTATAGTATTTGCTATACTCGTTTTACGTTTTTCTTCAAATTTTTTGAGTTCGGAAGCCATGCGTGATGATAGGGATAAAAACATTTATATATACATCAAGGGTATGAAAAATAATCAGAAAATCAATGATATTTATCTTGTGATTTATACTATATTCAACTTCATATATACTTGTACCATTCTTTCTTCTACGTTTCCTGTAAGAGAGGTATACGGTATATTATGTTCTTTCAAAAAATTTTCATAGACACTATCTACTGCGTTTTGAAATTCTATATTGGTACTTCTCAAGCCATCATCTACGATTGCAAATTCCGGTTTGATGAAAAACACATGATCATATGCATACGTCTGCAATGCTATCTTTTTGATGACATTGGTCATTTCTTTGTCCATATTCAATGCTTCCGCATAGATATAATAATCAAAGATGCATTTGTCCCCTATGAATTTGGGATGTATCTTTTCTTGTTCCAATTGTTTTCCTGTGAGCCACATCTGGGTTTCCATCGGTGTATTTTCATTAATGACGAATCCGAGCCTATGTGCATCCACTACGATATCATGCAATATCGGCAATCATAATTTTTCTGATAATAATGTGCTTAGGGTACTTTTACCTACTCCATGGGCACCGCAAAATACTATTTTCATCTTATGTATGCATATAAATTAAAAACGGATATCGAAATATTCAAGGTATTTATCTAACAAACTTTTCATTTCTTGGATGTCTTGATCGCTATATCATTCGTCTCTTGCAATCTGCAAGACCGTATCGATTCCTTGTTGTTTGCTTGCTGCCCATTTCTGGTAGATCTCCGCCAAAACCGGGTTGAAAAAGTCGGAAGACTTTTGAGACAGAAGAGATAAGAAAAACGTAAATTCATCAAATTTTCCCCACTTGATATACTTTCACATATTTGCAAAACTGAAATCCACTCTCTCTTGCCATGTAATATCTTTGTTGAAATATTTGGTGCCGAGCCTTTTTCCGGTTTCCCGATATCTCGTGATCTCTTGGTCGATAGGGACGCTGATCCTGTCAGCCAATCTTGTAATCTGTCCTTCGATACTCATAGGTTCATGATACGTATCTCCATCCAATCTTTCATTGAAAAAATCATGATTCAATACATAATCTTCTATCTTTTTCTGATCTTCATCAGAGATGATGATATTTTTTTCCTTAAGCTTTTTGATTCATAATCTGACTTGAGCAACCCCATAACGAGCATGTTTGTTTTCTGCTGTCTTTCTTTTCTTTTCTTTGGCCTGTTGCTGTTTTTCCGTATCGCCTTCTTTTGCTATAGGCAAACGGAATCTTCCGCTATCATGCATTGCACTCATGATATAGAGCAGTTCTTTATCTACAGGAATATCAGTATTTTGCTCTACTGCATCTGCGACTTCCAAAGATTTTTTGAATACATTGTAGGTATGTTCCGCTCCATGATCCGTATTTTCCACATATCATTCAAAAGGGATTTTTTTGGAAAAATCATCCAACTGAAATACGGAAATAACGTTTTCTCTGGCATATTCCTTATATGTTTCCAAATTATCTGCTGCTTGGGGAACTTTAAGTAAATTTTTCTTTTTGGAGTCTAAAGATACCATATTTGACAATAGTTAATAAATCTCCCTAAACTATACTAAATCCCCACAAAAAAGCAATTATTTTTATTTCATTTTCTCTTTATTTCCATTTGATATTTTGAGGCTTGTTTGTATACTATAATCACATTTTACTCCATTAGCGTAGCTGATGATAAAAACAAAAAAATTAATCACCCGATGACTGCTCGGTATGTTTGCGATGTTATGAAGTGCACGATGAGCAAAAGTCACTTTTCAACCGCTTTATTCTGATGTAAGATTTCAACCTACGGATCAACTCCATGCCGGCTGCACCAATTCTGCCGATATCCTATTTTCTCCGCAAGGGCAGAAAGTCACCAAATTCACTTTGGTATTCTACTACAATCCAGAAAATATAGAAATCGTACGTATCTTACCAAGTACGAGCAATGGAACAGCGACTTCAAAAATCGAATATAACAAGATCATCCTTGAGATAGAGAATCCTATTTTTTCTTCATCTACAGAAACACTATCGTTCTTCCAACTCTACTTCAAAAGCAATATCGTAGGCAAAGAGGCGTTTACTTTGGGGACAGGTTCTGAAGCGGTGACGACAAATAAGACATATCCGCTCCAAGGAGATTTTGCATTGGACTTTGCAAAAGTTCCTGAATGCGAACCGGATATCGTGCCTCCGAGCATCAGCTTGATCTATCCAAAAAATACTAATGATAGGATAACTTTAGATCAATATTTCATCTTTGATATCAAAGATATTGGCAAGGGCGTAGATAAGAATAGCGTTATCATAAACTTTGACGGAGAACAATATTTCTATGGATCTGAAAATCTCAAACGAAATGGAAATTATCTGACTTTCTACCCAAGCACCTGGATTCCTATCGACACAGGTATGGACCTCAAGATATTGATTACTGACAAACAATCCTATGGAGGAGCGAACAAGACAGAAAGCACCTATAACTTTCACACTGCGACAGGGATGGCACTCAACAAAATGATCAGTCCTATCATGTTTAGAAGGATGTCTCAGGAAGCAGGAAACATAGGAGGATCAGCAGATGAATGTACATTGCTTGCAAGTTATTATACTAGAGCTGAAGTAAGATATCAATACAACCTCAAATCCATCATCCAAAAATTAGGATGCTCACTCAATACTATGGATGAGTCTAGTGAATCTAATGAAGATATCGTACCACAAATGAACGCACAACAAAAACAATATAGGAATATCTCTGTATTCGCTACGCTGGGATGGATACTCTTCTTCATCGCATTTACACTCAAGATACATTATTTGCTTGCATATAGAAAGCATAAAAAACTTAATGAACAATGAATAATGAAAAATTAATAATGATGGAATATATTTATTAATAAAAAAAAACCGCCATCATTCATTATTCATTTTAAATTATTAATTATATTAATATGGCACTTGAAATCGAAAGAAAATTTTTGATAAAAACGATACCTCTAGATATCTCACAATTTCCTCATAAGGAAATCATCCAGTGATATTTTAACGATCCTACTTCAGGTAAAAGCATCAGAGTAAGGCATATCTGAGATGAATATAAGGTTACGAGAAAGAAGTGACATGGACTCGTAAGAGAAGAGATAGAAGCAACTATCACCAAAGAAGAATTTGATCAATTCCGATTTCAGGTAGAAAATCATTTCATCGAAAAAACACGTTACTATATACCTTACGAATGACTCATCATAGAACTTGATATCTATAAAAATCTCCAAGATCTCAAAACCGCTGAAGTGGAATTTGCGAGCAAAAGAGATGCAAAAAAATTCATCGTTCCAGAACGATTTGGTGAAGAACTCACCAAAATGAGAGAAGCTAGCAATGGATATATAGCTAATCATGGGCTTTCTGATGAACTTATCAGTATGATATCATAATTTCATTTCCTTTACCCACTAAGGCATGAAAACTGTTCTGCATTTTGGAAATATAGACTGGATACATCTTTTTGAACCACAAAAAGCTGAGATTGATGATCTTGTAAAAAAATATGATCTGCATGAATTGATCGAGGAAGATCTGCTTGAGCTTACCAATCAAGAGAAGATAGATATCTACGAAGACTATATGTTCATAGTCGTTAACTTTCCAAAATATAATGCAGATAATAAAAAATATCTGTTGAATGAGTTTAGCATCATTCTCGGAAAAAATATCATCGTGACGATGACGAAATTCGATACCACCTATATCAAGTCTATCATCGAAGAATATTGAGAAGAACTCAAATCAAAAGAATCAGATGAGGATTTTAAAGTTTCCCCCTATTATATCCTTTATAAGGTCTTGGATACAATGTACGATAAAAGCATCAAGACGCTTACCAAATATTCCAAAGATGTCATCACTTTGGAAGAGCAATTGTTTGCTGCCAGCAAGCTAGAAAAACAATTATTGGAAAATCTTACGATTAAAAAACGTAATATCGTTTCCCTCAAACATACCTTCGCACCTCATAAAGAGATCTTGGACAAACTGCAGGATACGCTGCCAAAATTTTATAAGGAAGATCTTGATGTGTATTTTGAGGATCTGGAATATAAGCTGGAGAAGATAATGAATACGATTGCGATCAGCTTTGAAAATATAGAATCACTTGCCGATACCTACAATTCGCTTATGAATATCAAAACCAATTCTATGATCAGCGTACTCACTACCTTTGCTGCAATCACCTGAATACTCACGCTTATCAGCGGAATATATGGAATGAACATAACCTTACCTGGACAGACATCACCGTATTTTTTCTCCATCCTCATGAGTATCATGTTAGTCGTCTGTGTCGGATTTCTCTTGTTCTTCAGAAGAAAAAAATGGATCTAATGATAACAATTAGTTAATAACTAATAGTGAAAAGTGAATAGTGTAGGATTTTTTTATTAATTAAAAAAGATTCCATCGTTTTTCACTTTTAGTTTTTCGTTATTAGTTATATTTGTGATTTAGAAGTTTCTGAAGATCTCTTGTAATCTCTTTCTTTCTCTTTCCGCTTCTTCTTTTTCTTTGATCTCTTTTTCTAATTTTCTCACTTCTTCTGAAGCCAAGAAAGTGAATTTATTGATCTTGTCTACGACTTGCAGTTTTTTCTTTTGATCTTCAGTGAAATCTTTTATTTCATCGAATAATAGGGTATCGTTTATCATCACTTCCAAAGATGAGGATTCTTCGTTGAAGGTGAATCTCAATTCATTTTTTGTCTCCTCTTCTGTTTCCTTGTCTTGTTCTATCTTAGTGATGAAGAGTATAGGATCGTTAGTTTCATCAATCAAAAATCTATAAGAGATGAAGATCTTGTCGTTGTTGGCTCAAAGGATATCAAAGGTCTCTTCAGTAGTCCCTAATTTATCTTTGAGTTCGTAAATTTTCTTGGTAGTGAAATATAATTCACCGAATTTTTTCTGTACATCTGTCTGAAGTTTTTTGTCTAAGGGAACTTCTACAGTTGCTTGTACGGGAGCTAGTTGCTGAACTGGAGCTTGTACTTGTGCTACCGGTGTGGCTTGTTGTACTGGTGTTTGTACAGGAGCAGGTCTTTGTACTTGTACTTGCGCCACAGGCGCTTGCTGTACAGGAGTCACTACAACCGGACGAACAGGTTGTGCTACAGGTGCTGCTTCAGGAATAGGCTCAAATTGATATTTTTTTTCTAAGAGGGTATCGTAAGGAGCAACTACCTCTTCAGGAGTTGCTGGTGGTATTGCAGCAAATATATCTTCTCATCACAAAATATCATCAGTTGTTTGGATAGGATCTGTCATGCGTACGTTTATAAAGGATAAATGACTTTTAGTATATCTCTATTATATCCAGATTTGTCAAAAATGCAAATTTTTGAGGCATAAAATCTTGTTGTATTTGGTCAAAAAAATCATACATTTTTGGTAGCCAATATTTTACCTTTTTTGTTTGCTCTATGTCATCAGAAAACGCTATCATCAGCCAAACTAAGCTCTTTGTAGGAGGATTGAATCGAAAGTTGAGAGGAAAGGATCTCAGAGACGAATTTTCAAAGTTTGGGGAAGTCGCTTTTGCTAGGGTAAAACTTGAACAAGAGACAAACAAAAGCAAAGGTTTCGGGTTCGTAGAATTCGTCAATCCTGCAGATGCCGCTAAGGCGCAAAAAGCGATGAATGGGCAGGAAATCATGGGAAGAGCTGTAAAAGTAGAGTTTGCAAATGAGAATCCTGACAAGATAAAACCTCTTGCTGAATGAACGGGAGAATACAATAGGGAACAAAGCATAGCACAAGCAATGTGATTATAAGTCTTCCACCCGGGTGAAAATATAAAGCACCCGGGTGGAACTGAGCGTTTTTGTTATTTTTTTACTTGAAAATCTCTAGTATACTGCTACTCTTGTATCTGACTATGTGGCGCGTACGCGGGGTGGGAACATATTACTTCCTATTATCATTCTGGGGACCAAAAAGTTACGCCTTGTGTGTAGCGGAGTCATCCACTTCTAATCTTTTAGGAGCAATACCTGCCCTCTACGGCCATGTGGTCTAAAAATTGTAATTTTATTACCCCACCCCAACCCTCCCCATTTCATGGAGAGGGAACTTTGCCCCCCTCTCTACGCAGTGGAGAGGGGAAGGGGGTGAGGTCACCATATAGCAACTATGAAAAAAATAAATGAATCATTCACCTGCTTCAATTGTTGAAAAGAGATTTCTCAGGCTGCTCAGACCTGTAGGAATCATTGTCCGTATTGTTTTGTTTCCTTGCATGTAGATGACAAGATACCCGGAGATAGAAGAACAGATTGTGGCTGAAAAATGTATCCTATCGCTTATGAGATCAAAAAATGACAACTCAAAATATGTTTCCAATGCAAGACATGCTGAAAACTTCACTGGAACAAAAGAGCTAGTGATGATGAAGTGGAAAATTTAGATAAGTATATCAAGATACATAAAGAGACTTTGTATTAATCGTGTTTTTTCTTCTTAGGCTGTGATAATATTTCCTCTAGATATCCTACAAATGTAGGATCTTTTTCTTTAAGATTTTTCATAATATCTTCTAGCGTATCTCACATTTTTGCTTCCTTTCCTCGTTCGATAATTCATCATTTGTGAAGCTTATTTTTGAGGCGTTTATCATACTCTTTTTTAAGTTCCTCTCCCGCCTCCTGTGCCGTCTTTAGCGGTATGCGGGATTCCACTTCGTTTCACTTTTTTTCTTCCTTTTTTTCCTCTACTTTCTTTTCTTTATCTTTTTTTGGTGCCTCTTCTGGCCCTTCATTTTTCTTATCATCAATAGGTTTCGGTGTATCAGCTTTCTTTTCTTTCCCGCCTCCTGTGCCGTCTTTAGCGGTGTGCGGGATTCCTTCACTTTGTTCAGTCACTTTCTTTTCTACTGGTTTCTCCTTTCATTCTTCTGGTTTTTTTTCCTCTCTCTTTTCCTCTCTCTTTTCCTCTTTCTTAGGTTCCTCTACCTTCTTTTCCTCTGCTTTCTTCTCTATTTTCTTTTCCTCTGCTTTTTTAGGTTCCTCTCCCGCCTTGCGGGATTCCACTTCGTTTCATTTCTTTTCTTCTTTGACTTCTACTTTTTTTTCTTCTATCTTCTCTACTTTTTTTTCTATTTTTTTCTCTTCTATTACTCATTTTTTAGCACCAAAAAATCCTAAGCTTTTTGCTTTTCGATTGCTTGCTCGCGTATCTTCTTTTGTTTCATGAGTATCATATTTTTCAAAATCAAATCCTTTCTTTTTACTGAATAATCTCATACTATTCCGCATTCATTTGAACATCTTGCCTGGAGTATATAAGAGCTTTTTGAATGGCTCTCGGACTCATTGATTTGCTGCACTTGCTACTCCGCTGGCTGTTATCATTGCTGGTCTTCGTGTTATTGCTGATACTAAGTTTGCAGGTACTTTGAGTAATTTTTGATACCATTTTCCTTCTACTTTAGAAAAATCAGTAAAATTATGCACCAAGGCATCTAGCGTCTGTTTGGTCACTTCTGCAATATTTTTTGTTCCACTTATTCCTTGTCTGATGACATTTGCTCAGGCATTGGCAATCTCTCCTCATATTCTGAGGGGTGTTGCTGCCGTGTTTCCTACTCTTAGTCACGCAGTGCTGAGTGATTGTCAGAATTTTCCCATGGACGATATACAGTATATAAACATTATATATATTATACCTATAAAATTTTATTTGTCAAATATCTCGCTAGATGAAATTTGTTTGCATTGGGAGGCCAAAAAAGTAAGTTTATCGCTATAAAAAAACAAACCCTCCCCGACCCTCCCTTGACAGGGCGGGAGCTAAGGAAAAATAAATTATATTAATATTAAATTAATAAAAAAAATAATTATTCCATATAGTCCCCCTGTCAAGGGGGAATGAGGGGGTTTGTTAAAAATACAATAATTTTAGTTGTTAGTTGTTTACTATGATGGATTTATCTTCCTTCAAAACCACCTTTGATGGGATCTTGCAGTACTACGTACATGGCAAGATAGAACAAGCTCAGAAGCTCATCAGTGATAAAAAGATCAATAAATTTATTGAATATATCAATACTTTCATTTTTTCTGGTGGAAAGAGAATTAGGCCTTATGGACTACGATTGATCTACACATGATTTGGCGGAGAGAATGAAAAAGCGATTTTGAATTTTGGGATAATCTTTGAACTTCTCCATTCTATGGCGCTTATCCACGACGATATCATCGATGAATCAGAAAAAAGACATAATGCGCTTACGGTGCATTCATTTATAGAATCAAATATCAAAGCGCATATCAATGCCAAGCATATCGCTGAATGACAAGCTATTCTTCTAGGTGATCTCTTGCTTTCCCGAGTATATGAGCTTCGATACAAAAAACATGATTTTCCAGAAAATCTTCTTTGGGACGCAAGAAAAAACGTACATAACATGATTGAGGAAGTGATCCTCTGACAGATGATCGACGTGGATATGATGATTTCATGACCTGCTTCTTTGACGCTGATAGACAAAAAAAATATGTACAAGACCGCTTCCTATACTTTTGTAAGGCCTATGCTTACTTGAGCTATCCTTGCTGATGCTCCCGAGAAGCAAAAAAAACTGATCATAGAACTCGGAAAATATATGGGGATGGCATTTCAGATGAGAGATGATTATCTTGATATCACGTTCGGTGATAAAACCAAGTCCGCATTCAGCGATATCCAAGAAGGACAACAGACCTATTTCACCAATTATATCTTTGAAAAGTGAACGAAAGAACAGAAAGAGCTTTTGAAGTCCTCTATGGGGAAACCTCTTGATAACAAGCAAATCAAAATCCTGCAAGATATGTTTGAAGAAAGCGGAGCGATAGCTTTCGGTAAAAAAGCAATCCTTGAGTATGGTCAGAAATCAAGAAAAATCTTGGCGAAGACTACGCTTAATGATGAAGCTAAGGAAGCTGTCTTAGCGTTGATCAAGAAGATGGAGAAAGTAGAACATTAAATTCAATTTAGAATTCAGAATTAAAAAAATAAAGAAAAAATCCTCCTGCAAGATTGCGAGAGGATTTTTTTTGTATTAATTAGAGCAATTGTGATGTAATAATTTATTCTAGTTATCAAATTGTGTTCGATAGCTTTCTGCAGTAATACCATTATATATACAACCAAAAAAATGTCCAAAAATTTCTCCACCTGAGGTAAACTGTATATATTTTATTTCTCATACATTTGGACATATCGTTCATCATGGAGTAGTAGGAAGAGTAATAGTACCAATCTTTACTGATGTTGTAGCTTTTATAGTTCCAATCACTTCTAGTTTTTCTGCTGGAATATTTGTTCCGATACCGACTTTATTAAGTATAAATAAATTTCCTGATGAAGATGAAGCATTTACATTATATCCCACTCACATATCTCCATTCATCACACTCATATCTGAATCAAAATAAGAATCTCCATTTACATGCAATTTACATGCACCAGGATCAAAGCCATTACAATTTGGAGTGCTTGTTCCGATACCGACCTTTCAATCATTTAAAACAGTCATTGCATTTGCTTTACTAAAAAAACTAGCTCCTATTCAGATCTCGAATATACTAGTAGGAAGCCCCAAATTCCATGCTCCTACAGCAGTAGATCCAGTTTTTCCATTTGCTGTTGTTCAATATCCCATCGCTGTAGTACCCGTTACATTTGCTGTTGTGGAATATCCCATCGTTGTAGAATAATCTCCATTTGCATTTGTACTATATCCCATTGCTGTAGATCCTTCTCAATTAGCATGGCTTCCATATCCTATCGCTGTGGAATATTTATTTGCTGAAGTCTGAAATCCCATCGCTGTAGAACTTGGTCAAATAGCATTTGTATTAAATCCCATCGCTACAGATGAAGCTCAAGCTGCCACTAAATCTCATCTAGAGATAAATCCTAATGATGTGATATTTCCTGCAATCTGTAATTTATTGTCTGTTGGTGTAGCTGTTCCAATGCCGACATTACCATTTAATGCAAGAAAAACTTGATTTGTATTAATAGAAGATGCAATATATCAAGCATTATTTAATTTTATATTTCCATTAACTTCTAATTTTTGACTAGTCGGAACCATTCCGATACCAACATTTGATCAAAGATTATAAATATTTGTACTGTCTACTTTCCATACAGATCAATTTCGATATGGGGTTACTCCTGGATCAGTTCATACTGGTAAAAATCAATTAGCTCCTGTTGCTCAAGTTGCCCCGGTCGCTCAATCAATTCAATTAGTTCCATTTGTTCCTGGTAATCAATTTGCTCAGGTCGCTCAATCAATTCAATTGATTCCATTTATTCCTGGTAATCAATTTGCTCAGGTCGCTCATATAGGTCATTGTATTCACTGTGCTCATTGTATTCATTGAGGTCAAGCCGCTCCTGTAGGTCCGCTTAAAGCATATCAGCTGATAAAATTATATACGTCACCGCTTATTGATGGTATTATTTTTCCATTACTATCAGTACCAAGTATCATAGCCCCTGTTAGGTTACTTATTGTTATTCCGCCATTTGTGCTTCCATCAAGTGCGATACCCACTGCTGATGCATTATCTCCTCATGCAGTAAGAAAAATCTGCTGGATATATTGTACAGCATTTCTAGCAACTGGCGTGATCTCAAATGCCTTTGTAATGAAGAGGACGCAAGACATTCAAAGAAAAAATAGCGTAGCTCATTTCATGAGACCTATACCACTTGTTCTTGACTGTAAGTTTTTGCTTGTGAAGCTCATTTTTTGAATGTAGAATTTAAAATGCAGAATGTAGAATTAAACTTTCCATCTTATTATAAGTATACTCGTGATAGTGAGAAAAACAAAAAATCTGGATTTTTAGGTCCAGATTTGCTTGTCAAATTGTGTAATTGTGATATGATAGTAAATTATATATATTAGCTATCAAGTGGTCTTCGTACAGTACCTAAAGCAAATTGATTATATACACATCCATAAAAATGTGTATTGGTGTCACTATACTTCACATAAATTATTTCTCATTCATTCGCACAGTAATCATTTATTACAATATTAGTAAGGTTTATACCAATTTTTACTGATGTTGTAGCTTTTATAGTTCCATTCACTTCTAGTCTATCTGCTGGAGTATCTGTTCCAATACCTACCTTTCAATCATTCAATACCGTCATAGCATTTTTAGGACCGCAGGGAGGGTCACCTCAACAATCATCTCCTATTCATATTTCAAATACACTATTAGGAAGTCCAACATTAAATGTTCCTATAACAAGAGAATTATATGCATTGGCAACTGTATATGATCCCATCGCTGTAGAAGCGTCTACATTTGCATATGTAGCAATTCCCATCGCCGTCGATGCATTTCAGGTAGCCCATGTTCATTGTCCCATCGCTGTGGAATATCGTCAATATGCATGGGTAGAGTAGCCCATTGCTGTTGATCTATTTCCATTAGCTCGCGTATCTAATCCCATCGCTGTTGAATTACCTCAATTTGCATGGGTAGTTTGTCCCATCGCTATGGAACTTGTTCCACTTGCAATTGTTCCATATCCCATCGCTGTCGAATTATTTCATTTTGCTTGTGTTCAATTTCCCATTGCTGTTGAAACATCCCCAGTAGCATATGTTCCTGATCACATCGCTAAAGAACTGATTCAGTCAGCATGTGTATTTGATCCCATTGCTGTAGTATATAATCAATTAGCATATGTTGAATTTCACATCGCTGTTGATCTATCTCCATTTGCATATGTTGTATATCCCATTGCTGTGGATCTATCTGCATTTGCACGTGTTCCCCATCCCATCGCTGTAGAATTATTTCCACTAGCAATTGAATTTTGTCCCATTGCTGTAGCATATCGTCAAAGAGCCTGTGTATAATATCCCATTGCCGTTGAATAGTTTCAAGTAGCTCGCGTATCATGTCCCATCGCTGTAGATTGAGTTCAAATAGCCCATGTTATATTTCCCATCGCTGTAGAATCGCTTCAAATAGCGTGTGTTGATTCTCCCATCGCTGTTGATCCTCGTCAATTAGCATTTGTTGAGATTCCCATCGCTGTTGATGATTGTCCAATAGCAACTGTTTGATCTCCCATTGCTGTAGATCTGAATCAACTTGCTGTTGTAAAATATCCTATTGCTGTAGTATTATTTGATTTTGCTTGTGTTCATTGTCCCATTGCTGTAGAAACGAATCCAGAAGCAGATGTACTAAATCCCATCGCTGTAGAATATTGTCAACTAGCAGTTGTATTAAATCCCATTGCTGTAGATGTTTCTCCAATCGCCCATGTTCCATTTCCCATCGCAGTGGACCACTTTCAATTTGCATGGGTACTACTTCCTATTGCTGTAGAATATTGTCCGATAGCATGTGTCCAATATCCCATTGCTGTAGAATCGGCTCAACTTGCTTCTGTGTTATCTCCCATTGCTGTAGAATATTGTCATTTAGCACTTACTCCCATTCATTTAGAAATAAATCCTGTAGTTACGATATCCCCTCCTGTATATGTTATTCAATTATAATCCGTAGTATTTATAGGAGATCGATATCCACTTCCTCCGCCCGTCGCACCCGTAATATATCATAATGGATTAAGATTATAATAATCTCAAGAATTTGCTATCAAAAGATAATCTCCGCTATTAGCAAATCATTGACCAGTTGCTCATATTGCTCCTGTTGCTCAATCAATTCCATTGATTCAAGCTGCTCAGGTATCTCATTTTGCTCAGGTCGCTCAATTGATTCAATCAACTCAATCAATTCAATCGATTCCTGGTAATCAATTGGTTCCATTCGTTCAATTTGCTCAAGCCGCTCCTGTAGGTCAGCTCAAAGCATATCAACTGATAAAATTATATACGTCACCGCTTATTGATTTTTTTATTTTTCCATTATTGTCAGTACGAAGTAGTATAGCTCATGTCAGATTACTGATTGTTATCCCGCCATTTGTGCTTCCATCAAGTGCGATACCCACTACTGATGCATTATCTCCTCATGCAGTCAGGAAAATCTGCTGGATATATTGCACAGCATTTCTAGCAACTGGCGTGATCTCAAACGCTTTTGTTACGAAGAGTATACAAGACATTCAAAGAAAAAATAGCGTAGCTCATTTCATGAACCCCATCCCACTTGTTCTTGACTGCAAGTTTTTGCTTTTGAAGGACATTATAATAATTTAAAGACTAAATATAGAGTTTTTGTGTTACTATAAGTATACTCTGGATTTCTAGAAAAACAAAAAATCTGACCTTTGAGGGTCAGATTTGCTTGTCAGTTTGTTTTATTGTGATATGATATATAATTAGTTAAAAGTGAATAACTAATAACTAAAAGTGTTGGTATTTTTTATAAAATCCCTCTGCCTTCGGCTTCTCCCTTTAAAAAAGGGAGACAAAAAAATATTCCTTCACTTTTCACTATTCACTATTAGTTTTTCACTAAATAAAGATGTCTCTTGGTTTAGCTCCATCTTGCGGTCCGATGATACCTTTCTCTTCCAGGGTATCCATAATCCTTGCTGCACGTGCGAATCCTACACCTAGCTTTCTTTGAAGTAAGGTTGCGGAAGCCTTTCTTGTCTGTGATATCACTTGAATCGCTCTTTCTACGAGTTCATCGTCGTCACTACCTCCATTACTGAAGAGCTGTTCACCGGCTTCCATCTTGTTTTCAAGCAAGGCTACTATCTCCTGATTGTAGATATCCTCTTCGGTAAGTCCTCCCATATATTTCACTTTGAGGGCCGTAACTATCTTTTCTATCTCTTCAGTGGAGATAAACGGCGCCTGGATTCTTATCGGCGATTTCGTTGAAGGATCCATATAGAGCATGTCTCACTTTCCGAGCAATGTCTCCGCTCCTTTTTTCCCGAGAATGGTCCTACTATCTATCTCTGATACGGTACCAAATGCTATTCTTGTCGGTATATTCGCTTTGATAAGTCCTGTGATGACGTCTACGGATGGTCTTTGTGTAGCGATGATAAGGTGGATACCTACGGCGCGCGCCTTCGCTGAGATATGCGTAATGCAGTTCTCAACATCTCTCTTTGCTTTTGATAGCATCATAGATGCGAGCTCATCGATAACAAACACGATACGGAACATTTTTTCTTTGGCAATCTTCGTGTTATACTCGTCTATATTTTTCACTCTGCTTTCTTTGAGCACTCCATATCTTCTTTCCATCTCTTGTTCTGTCCGTTTGAGTAATTTCAAAGCTTTTTCTGGTTCGAAGACTATCGGTGCAAGCAAGTAAGGAAGCCCTGTATAGAGTTCCAATTCCACCTGCTTTGGATCAACCATGAGAAATTTGAGTTCAGAAGGTGTATTTTGATACATCAGAGATAAGATGAAATCATTGACTCCGACGGATTTTCCAGAACCGGTCGCTCCCGCAACAAGTAAATGCGGCATAGACTCTAATGTCTTGATGATGATAGATCCATCAATCGCTTTTCCGAGCGCAAGATTATTGTCAGATTTTTTCATATCGTTGGCAAATTCTGTGGTACTGAATATATCTCCGAGACATACCATAACTGGCTTAGGATTTGGCAATTGGATACCTACGCAATCAGTCCCCGGGATAGGTGCAACTATTCTCAATGATTTGGATTTCAAAGAAAGCGCGATATCATTTGTCAGACTTTCAATAGTTGATATTTTGATTCCTTCATCAGGCTTGATCCTTATCTGTACGATGGAAGGACCGATATCGAATCACTCGATCATGATCGGAACATTAAATTCCATCAATTTATTTTGTAATGCTTTAGCTTTTTCCATAAGAAACGTTTCGTCGATGGTCACCGCTTGATCGGCATTGCTTTCGAGGATAGCATAGTTGAACGTAGGTTTCTCTCCTGAAAAATTAATCATCGGTTTGATTTTTTTCTCTTTCACTTTTTCTTCTATCTTGCGTTGGAGTTTATCTTTGATCAATGACTTGATGAGTGAACGGGAGACGGGCTGTGCAAAATTCGGCTTTTCATCTTCCTCTTCTTCCTCATCCTCTTCTTCATATTCTACCTTTCACCTTCTACTTTCTACCTTTTTAGGCTTATTCTCTGACTTTAAACTTATATTTGGCAATGAAAAATTGAATGAGTAGAGAATCCATATGATAGAAAGTACAAAAAGGATGATGACAAATGCTTTTGTCGCTATGGCTTTTCCACCAAACATGATTTGTAATAATGCAATGACCGGCCAAGAGATATATCATCAGAGTTTTTCATATTTTGTGACATCACCGTCAATAATTGGGAAGTTGATGATTGCAGAGACGATAACCATCACCACTACAAACTGTCTGATCAATAGTTTCATCAGATATCCCTTTGCCATGATGAGGATCCCTACAACAAAACACAAAGCAAAAAAGACATACAATCCTACTTCTCCAAAAGCGACACTTGCATACGTTTTGAGAAACATGACTACAGGAGATCATTCCGCAAAATAGAGCGAAAAGAAAAATAATGATCCCAAGATTGTGAGACCTATTCCGAGTTTATATTTATTTAGGACAAGACCTTTTTTCTTTCTTCTGGACAAAACATAACAATAAGACAATAAAATATTGAAAGATGATGGTATTTTTTTTATTTATTTGTCATCTCGAGCTTGCCTGCGGTAGGCAGGCTTGTCGAGAGATCCCTTTAAAGAGATTTCTCCACTCACTTTGTTCGGTCGAAATGACAATCCTTCCATTTTCCACGTTTCCATGCTTTATTTATTAGCGTTTAAGCCTAGTTTTTCAATGCAAAATCCTGCTAATAATAGAATTATTGACCCAATATATAGAGTATCTATTGACATTTATTACAGAATATCTATCCTAATATGCACTTTAATTCACAACATATACCTATGGCGAGTGGAACAGGAATGAGACAATTAAAAATAAACAATGGATCAAAAAGCATCACTAATCGTGATGGGATTGATAAATATCTCAATGAAATATCAAAAGAAGAATTGATTGATGCATTTGAAGAAGTTGAATTAGCAAAAAAAATAAAAGCAGGAGATATACAAGCTTTGCAAAAACTTAGCAAAGCTAATCTGAGATTTGTCGTTTCTGTCGCTAAACAATATCAAAATCAATGACTAGCACTTCCTGATCTGATCAATGAAGGAAATCTTGGACTTATAAAAGCAGCAAAAAGATTTGATGAAACCAGAGGATTCAAATTCATCTCGTATGCTGTTTGGCGGATCAGACAAACCATTTTGCAAGCGATTGCTGAACAAGGGAGAATAGTGAGACTCCCTCTCAATAAAGTGGCTGAGCTTAACAAATTCAACAAAGGAAAAGAAAAACTGGAACAAGAATTTGGAAGAGAACCTACTGAGGGAGAAATCACTGACATGATAGAAAAGCCTCTAGAAAATATGGAATTTTTGAGATGAAATACTATGAAGCATGTTTCATTGGAAGAACCATTTTTTGGAAACTCTGATGAATCTAATGCTTGAACACTTATGGATGTGATGTGAACTTCAACGAATGAAGCCACTGATAATGGACTTCATATAGAATCACTCAAAAAGGAAATAGCGAGAGCTCTTACTGCGATTAGTGCAAGAGAAAGTGATATTTTGAGAATGTATTTCTGAATCGGAGTACCCCATCCCATGACACTGGAAGAAATAGGTGCGAAAATTGATCTTACGAGAGAAAGGGTAAGACAAATCAAAGAAAAAGCCATCAGAAGATTGAAACACAGTTCAAAATCAAAACTTCTCAGAGAATATCTCGGATAATATTTTTTTGGATACATAATTTTGCTTGAAAGCAAAGGGGGGTTATATAGTATTAAGGTCCTTTTTTCAAATTTCAAATTAGAATTTTTTTTATTCTAAATTCTGCATTTTACATTCTGCATTCATATTCATGGATCTCAAAGAGATAAGTCAGAAACGACAAAAAAAATGGAAAGAAACCGATCTTTATAAAGTGAAGGAAGATACTTCTAAACCAAAATTTTATATCCTGGATATGTTTCCTTATCCCTCATGATCAGCATTGCATGTAGGACATCCAAAAGGATTTATCGCTACTGATTGTCTTGCAAGAAAAAAAATGCTTGAAGGATTCAACGTATTGCATCCTATGTGATTTGATACTTTTGGACTAGGAACTGAGCAATATGCCATAGACCACAAAATGAAACCGCAAGTGGTTTCAGAAACAAATATAAAGACATTCATCACGCAGCTAGAAACGTTTGGTACTACGTATGATCGAAGCAGGACTGTGAATACTGCAGAACCGAAATATTTCAAACGGACTCAACGAGTATTTTTGCAGATGTACAATCATTACTATGATGAGAAGTTAAAAAAAGCGATGCCGATTACTGATCCCAGCAAACAACAACGTCTCGCTTATGTAGACTATAAGCCAATAAATCGATGTCCAAAATGTATGACGGGTTTGGCAAATGAAGATCTTGATGATGGAAAATGTGAAAGATGCGGAAGCGAAGTGGAACAGAAACCGATGAAGCAATGGGTATTGAGAATCACTAAATATGCAGAAAGATTATTGGAAGGATTAGATACTTTGAAACGAGATGAATCTATGAAAGATTTGGAGAGAAACTGGATTGGCAAATCAGAATGAACTCAATTTCGCATGGTCATTGCGAGCGAAGCGAAGCAATCTTGAAATGAAGAATTAAGTTTTGATGTGTATACAACAAGAATAGATACTGTCTATGGAATGAGCTTCGTCGCTATCGCGCCAGAACATCCGCTCGTACAAAAAATAACTACTGCTGAACATAAAACCCAAGTCGAAATATATACAGAAGCAGCCAACAAGAAAAGCCAGTTGGAAAGGACTGAATTACAGAAAGATAAAAC
Source organism: uncultured Candidatus Peribacteria bacterium (assembly GCA_964495905.1). Classification (GTDB taxonomy): domain Bacteria; phylum Patescibacteriota; class Gracilibacteria; order Absconditabacterales; family Absconditicoccaceae; genus CAJBLF01. The sequence continues at coordinate 10,377 of CAZBWN010000003.1, read as the reverse complement.
AGGAGTCTTCTGTGGAGCATATGCAATCAATCCCTTCAATGGACAAAAAGTCCCTGTCTTCGTGGCTGATTATGTCTTAGCAAATTATGGTACAGGAGTTGTGATGGCAGTGCCAGCGCATGATGAAAGAGACTTTGAATTTGCGAAAAAATATGACTTGCCTATCACGCAAAGCATCATGCCTGATAGTTTTGATCTCAAGAATCCTCCAAGAAAAGATAAAAAAAATACAGAAAGAAATACTGTGCATGTCATCCTTCGTAATACAAAAGATAAGACTGTTCTTATTCATTTCCTCAAAGGAGAACACCGATGAAATCTCGCACCAAAAAATTTCATAATCGGTGGAATAGAAGATGGTGAGTCTGAAATCCAAGCGGCAATAAGAGAAGTTACAGAAGAGACAGGATATACTAATATCAAATTTATCGAGAAAGTACCTTTTGAAATCCAAGCAAATTTCTTTGCTGCACACAAAGATGTAAATAGAAAAATCCATGTAAATACACTCGTATTCGATCTTGTTTGAGATGAACGCATTGAAATAACTGAAGATGAACACTTCAATAAGGCTTCACATGAAGCACATTGGATCCCTTATGAAAAGGTCGCTGAAACCATAAATATCGTTGATGATGAAATGTCCTGGAAATATTTTCATACCGGAGGATTCGCGTATACAGAAAAATGAATACTTATGAATTCATCTGAATTCAGCGGATTATCAAGCGATGAAGCGATCACTTCCATGCAATCACGACTAGAAAACAAATGAATAGGAGGAGTCAAAGTGAATTATAAGATGCAAGAACGAGTGTTCAGCAGACAGAGATATCGAGGAGAACCGTTTCCTATCGTACGGACTGAGGACGGAGAAATCGTTGCCCTTACCGAAAAAGATCTTCCGTTGGAATTGCCTGATGTAGAAAATTATGCTCCGACAGGAACGGTAGAATGACCGCTCGCGAATATTACCGATCGAGTAAATGTCACCTTGCCTGATGGAAGAAAAGGAAAACGTGAAACGAATACCATGCCAGGACGAGCAGGAAGTTCACGATATCGGCTCAGATATATGGATGTGAATAACGATAAGGAATTAGTAGGAAAAGATAAAGAAAAATACCGAGGCAGCGTAGATGTCTATGTCGGAGGTGCAGAACACATCACAAGACATATGATCTATGGAAGATTTCGACAGAAATTCCTCTTTGATATCTGATCTATCACGCATGAAGAACCGTTCCAAGAATATCATTATGTGGGACTCATCATGGGAGAAGATGGACGTAAGATGTCCAAAAGACGATGAAATGTCGTCAATCCTGATACTATAATCAATGAGTTTGGAACTGATGTCTTGAGAACCTATGAAATGTTCATGGGACCCTTCGATCAATCTATCGCATGGAGTACCAATGGTATCAAAGGAATAAAAAAATTCCTAGAAAAAATCATCGCTTTGAAAGAGAAAATCAGCGAAGGGGAAGAATCTAATCCGACACAAATACTTCTGAACCAATCTATCAAAAAATTAACTGAAGATATCGATGCATTCAAATTCAATACAGGGGTTTCACAGCTTATGATCCTTGTAAACCATCTGGGAGAATGTACCACTATCAGCAAAAAAACATTTGAAGATCTGATAATATTAGTTTCACCTTTCGCTCCCCATCTCGCAGAAGAATTACGAGAAGGACTTGGAAATGAATACTCTGTATTCACTCAAACTACATGGCCGACCTACGATGAAAAATATCTCGTAGCTGATACCGTGACTATGGCAGTACAGATAAATGGTAAAGTCAGAGGAACCATCACTCTCAGTAAAGATGCAGAAGAAATCGATGCTATGAACCTCGCAAAAGCTGATGAAAAAATAATCGTACGAATCACCGGAGAACCTAAAAAAGTGATTTACGTGAAAGGGAAAATTTTAAATATTGTCGTGTAATCATGCGAATAGTCTATTCACTGATTGTGGCCATCACTCGAGGGATTCTTTATGCAGTTTTGGATAAATTACTCATTCAAATGCCTATTGTCATCCTCTGTTTCGCTTCCTCAATCTTTAATACGATCTTCTTTGGATTGGTATTTTATTTTGGTAGATATTATACGGACTTCAAAAAATATTTTCAGGATAAGAATACGCTATCGCTTTTTATACTCGTGACTGTCTTATTTTTGGTTGCTAATGCATTGATTCTCTTCGCTATTAAAAGCAAAAATGCGACTGTCGCATCATTGATTGAAATATCTTACCCGCTTTTTGTAATACTGTTCACCTATTTGTTTTACAGAACCGTACATTTGAATATCGGAAGTGTCGTATGATGAACATTGATCTTAATATGAATAATCCTTATTTATCTGTTTAATAAGTAGTAATGATAAAGTGAAAATGAACCGCAATTATCACGTGATGATCAAGTGGGATATGAGCTGGATTTGCAAGAGAATTTGCAGAACAATGATATGATTTGCTCCTTGTTGCCAAAGATAAAAACCAGATGGCTACTTTTGTAAAATATCTTACCGTGCTTTTTCCGGTGAAGATTTCTACAATGCTTTTGGATTTGTCTGATAAGACTCAGATCAAACAACTTGAAGCAGAAATCAGAAAGATAAAAGATGTAGAGATTTTGGTCAACTGTGCAGGATATGGTATCAACAGTGATTTCCTCGATGAAGATATCCAAAAATGGGAAGATATGGTAACGGTCCATGATGTAGCAGCTATGAGACTTTCCTATCAAGCGCTCAAAATCATGAAAAAAAGAGGACATGGAAATATCATCCACGTCTCTTCATTAGCATGATTGCTTGCACTAGGAAATAATCCTGTCTATGCAGCAAGCAAGATATTTTTGAATAGTTTTTCGCAGAATCTCTATCGGATATATAAGAAACATGGTATCTATGTACAGACACTTTGCCCAGGTTTCACCGCCACCAATTTTGCTAAGAGATGATGATATCCAGCCAAGCCGAATTCCACCATGAGAGTAGAAGATGTAGTGCGTGCAAGCCTCGCCTCTATGAGAAGAAAACAATTGATCTGCATTCCATGACGAAAAAATAAACTCATCCTCATGATATATCGCATACTTCCAAGATCACGATCACATATGATTTTTGACAGCATCAAGAAATAATCAAAAAAAAATTCCTACATTTTTCATTATTAATTTTTAATTTTTCATTAGATTCCTATGTGTGGAATATTCGGTTATAAAGGCAAAGATAGCGATGCACATAAGATTTTGGTGCATGGACTCGAAAGATTGGAATACCGCGGATATGATTCTGCAGGATTGTTGGTCGGAAATGATCAATGAAACTTCAAGCTCATCAGAGCCGTAGGAAAAGTATCTCATCTTGCAAATAAAGTAGCAAAAGAGATTTCTGAGGATCAAAAATTCTCAATCTGAATCGCACATACCCGTCGAGCCACTCATGGAGGGATTACAGAAGAGAACACGCATCCTCACCATGACCAAAACAGACATTTCTATCTCGTACACAACGGGATCATAGAAAACTACTATAAACTCAAACAAGATCTGATCGCTAAATGATATGTTTTTTATGGAGAAACTGATAGTGAAGTCATTGCAAACTTGCTGGAAGATAATCGGACAGGGAATTTTATGGAGACGGTGGAAAAAGTGCTTGGAATGATCAGATGAGCGTATGCATTACTTATCGTATCCACCTATACACCCAACGAAATCATTGCAGTCAAAATAGGAAGTCCGCTCCTCTTCGCTTACAATGAAAAGCATGAATATTTCTTTTCTTCTGATAAACAAGCGCTCGCAGGATACGCAGATAAACTCATTTATCTCGATGATGGTGATATCGTCCATCTCAAAGGAAACGACTATCAGATCAAATCAAACGGTGTACCGACAGAAAAGAAAATAGAAGATATGGATATCCAAGCCTTGGAATCCTCTAAGTGAGACTATAAGCATTTCATGCTCAAAGAAATTTTTGAACAACCGAATATCATCAGAAGGATATTCAAGTGAAGAGTGGATTTCAACAAGAATTTTTTGAATGCGGAAGCGTTCCATGGCATGCAGGATGAACAGTTCAAAAAAATAATCTTCGTAGGATGCGGGACGAGTTATAATGCATGATGCCTCTGAACCTACTGGATGGAAAATCTCGCGGGCATTGATGCTAGCTGTGAAATCGCCAGTGAATATGAGTACAAAAATATCAAGGTGAATAAGGATACGCTCTACGTATTCATTTCACAATCAGGTGAAACCGCAGATAGTATTGAAGTCTTGAAACTGATCAAACAGCAAGGAGGAGCTACTTTTGGCATTGTTAATGTCGTAGGATCCACTATTTCACGTCTCACGGACTATGGACTATTTACGAGAGGAGGAGTAGAAATCTGAGTCGCTTCCACCAAAGCATTCACGGCACAGATCACTTCTATCCTGTTGCTTGCATTGTATCTCGGCAAAAAAAGAGGACTGAGCAAAGCGAAGTATGACAAAGTCATGATTGAGCTCAGCAAGGTGCCTGTCATGATGGAAGATATCTTGGCTGATACTGTGGGTATCAGAAAAATCGCCGAAAAGATTTCAGAATATAAGAATTTTTTCTTTTTGGGAAGACATTATCAACTCCCTATCGCGAGAGAAAGCAGTCTGAAATTAAAGGAAATCACGTATCTCCATTCAGAGAGCTATCCTAGTTGAGAACTTAAACACTGACCGTTGGCATTGATAGATAAAAATATCCCCTGCGTGCTTTTCGCTCCCAATGATCTGATGTTTGAAAAAAATATCTCTTCCATCCAAGAGATCAAAGCAAGAGATGGAAAAGTGATTACGATCTCCGATAAAGATATCCACAACGCTGATACCAACATCCAAATACCTTCAACTATTGATGAGATATATCCTTTTTTGACTGCTGTTGTAGGACAATTGTTAGCGTATCATGTAGCAGATATTTTGGAGAAAGACATTGATAAACCAAGAAACCTCGCAAAAAGCGTCACTGTAAAATAAGAGATTTATTTTTTTCATTTATTCTTTATGAAATTTGAACTCGTCTTCATTCGCCATGGAGAATCCACAGGAAATGCAATACATGAGACACACAATAAAGACATAGATTTTTTATTAGAACTCACTGAGAAAGGAAAACAGCAAGCAAGTATCACAAAAGAAACACTGCAAAATGAAACATTCGATAGTATTTTTTGCTCCGACATGATAAGAACAAAACAAACCGCAGAAATAATATTTGGAGATACCTATGATATATTATACGATGAAAGATTACGCGAAGCCTTCCTCTCTACAGACAAAGATTTTGTGATTAATTATAAAGAAATACCTAAGACAGAACGAGTGCCCATGCGTTTAAAATGATTTGAAAATGGAGAACCATTCGCCATGCAAATAGAAAGAATGAAAAAGTTTATAGATATGATATTAACGGGAAAATATGGATATAAAATAGCTATAATAACTAGTGCTTGATGCGTTAGAACATTAGATTGTATATTCAATAATATGAGTCTTGAAGATGCTCTCTATGCTAAAAAAACCGATAATTCCTGAGTAAAAAGATTCTTCATCACCAAAGATGAAAATGGAATACAATCAACAAGCGTATAAAAAGATTTGCCAAAATAACTTATTGTTCTGGTAATTAAGATTCATTATCATATAAGATAATCTCCAAACAAAAAGAGCTACTCTTTATTAATTGGAATTGGAAAGCTGGCAGAGTGGTCGATCGCGCACCCTTGGAAAGGGTGTGTGCCGCAAGGTACCGGGGGTTCGAATCCCCCGCTTTCCGAGATTTTAAATACATTATGTATTATGAATATCCTTTATGTCTGTACCTGAAATATTTTCCGTAGCATGTCTGCAGAATATCTCAGCAAAAAATATATCAGCGATAACAATATACCAAATATATCAGTAGCTTCTGCGGGAACTAAAGCTAGTCCAGAGTCACCGTTTCCTCAGACACTAGAAAGGCTCGCATTGTACTGATGTGATGCATCCGGACATCACCAGACCAAAATCAGCACTGAAATATTGTCTCAATATGATCTTATCATCTGTATGGCGGAGCATCATAGAGATAGTGTCCGTGGACTATGATTTGAAGCGGTATTGTTCAATGAGATAGCATATGACAAGACTGAAAATGTTTTGGATGATACGGAATATATGGAAATAAATGGTCCAGATATGGATCTGGACGAATATATAAAAGATATCGTTGATTATATTTATGAAGCAACGCCATTCATCATCAAAAATATAATTACAAGATAGCATCTATAAAAAAAACCATAGCGATCATGCCATGATTTTTTTTTATTTTTTATATTATTTCCTATTCAGTCACTGTCAATGTTCCCCAATGTCCATTTTCTCTATGTCCTGGTTTAGAACAATAATAAATGAATGTACCTGCTTTATCAGCGGTGAATTCTATAACTGTTTCTTCATCTAAAGGAGTTTCAGAGTGTACATTGAATTCATCAATATTTAAATCATGCATCCCTTTTGTTACGGTAACCTTGATTCTCACAAGGTCTCATTTTTTGACGGTGATCTCTTTGATAGAATATTGAGGAAAATATTTTCCATCAATGATTTCAGTAAATGAAGTCATTACAAACTCTTTTGCTTGTACATTTGTGTTTTGATTTCCTGTAATTATTGTTCCATTTTTTTCGGAATCAATTTTACCGCATCCTGTCAATGTAGAAAGCACTACTGCAATACTAAGCATAGCAACTGGTATAAAAAGTTTTTTGTTCATAAATAATCATTTAAAAAAATAAATATTTTTTTGTCCTTTTTCACAAAGGACATTCACTATATCTATAATATATATAAAATCAATTGGATGCCTTAGATATATTTTTATGTCAGATAACAATCTCTTAATCATAGCCAAAAAAAAGTCCTCCGAAATTTGACAGGAAAAAAATTCTGAGTACAATTAGTTTATAGATTAATATTTTGTCCTAATCATTTATATCCTAATTTGAAATTTAAAATGAAAATGAAAAAAAAACTGCTCAAATTTTTCACTCTCAGTATGGCAACAATCTGAGTTTTGCTCTATGCTCATACATTTGCCAATCAGGCGGATATAGACCCTAGTTTTGATATAAAAATGCCCGTGGGCTTTGATAATGGTGTCGTTGCCTTAGCAACCCAAAATGATGGCAGGATTGTTGTCGGGGGATTTTTTACAAAATACAAATGATTGCCGGTAAATGCAATCACTCGTTTATATGCCGATGGAACTAAGGATTATTCTTTCAATAATTGATGAGCATGATTTAATAATGGCGTCCGAAATATAAAAATCCAAAGCGATGGAAAAATTCTCGTCGGTGGAATGTTTACGACATACAATGCAACACCTACGAATAGAATTACACGTCTAAACACTAACGGGACTATTGATACTGGTTTCAATATCTGAAATTGATTTAATGGTATTGTTAATGTTATGGCAATTCAAAGCGGAGGCAAGATTATTGTCTGATGAGATTTTACAGCATATGATTGAACAACGGCGAATAAGATTGCACGTCTAAATGCTGATGGTACTATTGATAATAGTTTTAATATCTGAAATTGATTTAATGATAGCATTTCTGCTCTTGCAATACAAAACGATGGGAAAATCATCGTCGGTGGAATGTTCTTGTCCTATAGTTGAACTACAGCAAATAATATTATACGTTTAAATGCTGATGGAACGGTAGATAATTCTTTTATTATCGGAAATTGATTTAATGGCATCATCAATACTCTAGCAGTACAAAGTGACAATAAAATATTGGTTGGAGGAGATTTTACATCATATAGCTGAACAACAACAAACTATATTACTCGTCTAAATACTAATGGTAGTATTGATACCTCTTTCGTTGACTGAATCTGATTTAGCAATATCGTCAATGCGCTAATAATTCAAGGTGATGATAAAATCATTGCGGTTGGATCTTTTTCATCATATAATTGAACAACGGCAAATAGGATTGTACGTGTAAATACTGGGGGGATTATTGATCCTTCTTTTAATGTCGGAACCTGATTTGATCAGGGTGCTAATGTTCTAGCACTTCAAGGCAATGGCAAAATTGTTGTCGGTGGATGATTCCAATCATATAATTGAGCATCAGCCAATTATGTCACTAGTTTAAATACTGATGCGACTACAGATACTACTTTCAATATGTGAAACTGATTTAGCTCTTATATCACTAGCCTAGCACAACAAACTGATGGCAAAATTGTCGTCGGAGGGACTTTTATATCATATAGTTGAACAGCAATAAATAGGATCACCCGTCTAAATACTGATGGAACCAAGGATGCTGGTTTTACTGTCTGAAGCTGATTTAATAATAATATCATCGCCTTAACACTTCAAACCGACAACAAAATCATCATCGGAGGACGATTTACAAATTATAACTGAACATCAGCAAATAGGATTGTCCGCTTAAATAGTAATGGTGCTATTGATCCTGGTTTCAATATGTGAAGCTGATTTAATAATCTTGTCTATGCTCTAGCAACCCAAAGTGATGGAAAAATCATCGTCGGTTGATCTTTTACAGATTATAATTGATCATCTGGAAATAGAATCGTTCGTTTAAATACCGATGGAACCAAGGATGCTACTTTCAATATCTGAAATTGATTTAATAATATTGTCCAATCCTTAGCCGTCCAAAGTGATGGGAAAATCATCGTCGGTGGGACATTTACAACATATAGTTGAGCAACAAATAGAAATAGGATTATCCGTCTAAATTCTAATGGTAGTATAGATTATACTTTCAATATAGGAACTTGAACTAGTGCTTGATGTAATAGTGCTGTTGCTGCTCTTATGATTGAGACAGGGGGGAAAATTCTCGTCGGATGAGCTTTTACAGCGTATAGCTGAACAGCGAATAGGAATAGAATTATCCGTCTAAACACTAATGGTAGTATAGATTATACTTTCAGCATAGGAACCTGAGTTACTGCTTGATTTAATAGCTCTGTCGCTGCTCTTGCAATGCAGACCAATGGGAAAATTCTCGTCGGTGGTGTTTTTGTGACGTATAGCTGAGCATCTTCTCCTAGAATTATCCGTTTGAATACGGGCGGTACTATGGACCCTTCTTTCAATATCTGAAATTGATTTGATGCAGGTGTCAAATCTATAGTAATCAAAAACGATGGGGAAATCCTCGTCGGTGGGGATTTTATAAATTATAACTGAGCAATAGCATGATTTCTTACTGCATTGTACGGAGAGAGTGATATCATCATGATACCAAATTCTCTTGTCGAGGGTGATTTGGTAAGTGAATTTACCAACAAATGATATATACAATCAGGTGCTGGTCTCAGTTGATTCAAATCTTTTTCTCTGGCTAATACTGATGGTAACATACCTGTAGCATTCACTACAAAAAATCAGAATATCGAGCTCTCATTACCTGCAGGCATCCAATTTAAAAAATCGGATAATGTGACTAATTATAGCGGTGTCATATCAGTTCCTGTCGCTAAATCAGTCGCTAGCGTAAATGGCAAACTCGTAATATCAGCGTTTAAGGTCGGTAGCAATACTGAAGCACTTAAGCTGGCAGGATGAGTAGCTACCTTATTAGTTCCTGCTCCTGGTAGGATTGTATGAGACCCCATAAAGATATATTATTCAGAAGATAATGGGCGAACTTGGAATCTTCAAGGAATAACAGCTGTTTTTGATCATAATGGGCAACCCTATGCATCAATTACAACCAATCATTTCACTGATTTTGCAATCACTCTTGGATCGACATGATCATTTGTCATCAATAATGATGCTGCTTCTACCACGAATGTTGCAGTCACTCTTAATATCTCAGGAGTTTGAATCACGGATATGTCATTTTCTAATGACAACGCTACACGATCATCTCCCGTATCTTTTGCAACAACCTATGCATGGACGCTTTCTGCTGGTACAGGTTTGAAAACCGTATGGGCAAAATTTAATGCAGGTGATATATCTACATCTGATGATATCTTATATGATACAGGAGCTGTTCTTACATGATGTACAGGGGCTTTATGTGCAGACATCACACTGGAAATTATAGCAAATGCTTCAGGATATTGTGAAGTCGGTGACTCCGTAAACTTCGGTCTTACAGGATATTCTGCTTCATCTAGAGTGCTTCAATCAGCATTTCCTACTACAAGCGGAAACACTCCATGGTTCTGTAATGATCTCCAAGGAAATGGTACGACACGAAATCTAAGCATCCAATCCAGTGATCTTCTCAATGTCTTCACTAATAATCCTAGCCAT
>CAZBWN010000002.1:0-3599 GCA_964495905.1 uncultured Candidatus Peribacteria bacterium | reverse complement strand
ATGGTGCCGAGGGTTTTTTTGGTTACTTTTTTCACCTGGAAGGAAAAAAGTAACGCCCAGCCGGCAAGGCGATAGAAAAAAGTATGTCCAGCGAAGCGTCCTTTAAATAGAAAAATTAAGTTTATTCTCCTCCGCATAAATCAACTTACCATACTTCTTCACAATATCCCTCTCATTCTCTCTCATCATCTGATCAACACCCTGAAGATACGTCATGATCTTCGCTTGATCCCTCCTATTCTTACAACTATTTGCATGTTTTTTATTTAATATCGCAGGATCTCATTTCTTAGTGACTAACGGTTGTTTACTAATAGGATCCACACATTTATATTTTTTTATAAGCTCATCTTTTTTGGCTGATACCACTTGATCACGTTCTTGAATAAGTGAATAACGTCTCTGCAACACTTGCAGATTGTATGGTGAAGTCAGGACAGAAAAAATTGCAGGACTGAGATAGGGCTTGATAGCTTCTATATTTCACTCCACTAAACATCTCCTGATAAAGGTAGCGCTGATGCTTGCCTCAGATCACTCCATAGAGATAGTACCGATATTTATCAGATTATATCCTGCGAATGCCTTGACTGCATACGCATTTTTATGTTTGATGAAATCTGGATATTGCATCAGTAATTCTTCATATGTTCCCCCAGTGAATCCTGCAGGTAATCTTTCTTTTCCCAATATTGCCGTACTTTTTTCTGGTACGATCTTGATGATTTTTCCTTGATTATTTTTGATGAATTTAGGCGTGCTTGTAGTGATGAACTGCAGTGCGTCACCAAGTTCTAAATTCATGATTTTGATCCTTTCATGCTGTGTCAGTCCGAGATCATATTCATCTCAAGAATTTTGCCCGATGACCGCAAATGACGCAAGTCATTTTTCTTGCGAAAGCGATACTACGTGTTTGAGCTGATCATTGATATGCACAACCTGTGCAGGAGTCCATTTACCGCTTGCAGCGACTACTCCATCTTCACTATATTTTTTCTTATCACTGAGATTTTTCACCTGAATATCTTTTTTTTCATCTCGATTATCTGGGGTATTGCTTCTATAGACCACGATATGAGACTTCTCCGCATAATCGGTTTTGAGCCTGGAAATGGTGATGGAATCATCAGTACTCACCCTAGCAACACTTCCCGCAACTCTTCCAAAAGAGGTTTCTGACTCCCCTTCATGGATAGCTTCATCTCTTTGTTTCCTTTGCAATCCGACTCTCGTAGAACTGGTATGCAGCAAAGTTATATTTCCAGCATTTTGAGCGATCTGTTCTTCTATATCACACGTTATAAATACCATTGTATCAAAATTAAGCATCAAGAGATTATGGATATCCTCTTTCGTCTCTATAACCTGCGCTCACAAACAACGTACGGCAAAAGTGGTCTTACCCGTTCCAGGCAAACCTACGATATATTCCGCTCATTGAGATTTCTGATCAATCAACGTACGATAAAGTTCAGTCAACGTCTTATATCCATACTTTTCCAACAACTCCTTACGTCTTCGATCACCAAAAACCTGTTTGAGGTTATCTCTATCAAAAAGAAATGGTTTGGTAGTATTCTGCATATGCTTTATACAGTTAAATTACACATATTTATACTCTTTTGTCAAGTATTTTCAACAGATAGTGAAAATATCCATTTATTCTGTTACCCCACCCTAACCCCCCCCATTTCATGGAGAGGGAACTTTGCCCCCCTCTCTACGGAGTGGAGAGGGGAAGGGGGTGAGGTAACAAATAAAAAAAAATCCCAGGGAAATACCAAGGGAGTTTTTCAATATATATCTGTAAAGACAGCCTAATTTAAGAATTCATATGTTGAACTAGTGCTACTTCTTGCAAAATCTGATCAATAGCTGATTGGATTTCCATCACTGGCATTTGAAACGTAGTATTGAAGAAGTTATTTGAAAGCAAAAATCCTTGTAAAGTATCAGATGTCTCTTGAAGAGACCCAATGATAGTAGTGATTGAACCCATATCATTGATTACTTTTGTATTTAACGCATTTTTGAGATCTCTCAAATGATTCTTGATCTTATCGATATTGAGGACAACTCTATCTACAAATTCAGATTCTACCTTGTTAGCAGTAGTCACGCTATAATCAGCCACAGAAGCTGAATTGAGTTCAAGACACATTGCAAGGCTTTGCTCGATGTTTTTGCATACTCCTTCGATCTTTTGAACAAGTGCATTTACATTGCGAAGTGATTCTGTTGATAATCTTGTAGAGAAGTTTTCCATGATATTAGATAATAAGAAGATAAATAAATAGTTTCCATCATTTTTCATTATTCATTATTAATTCTTCATTAAGTTAAGTATACCCCGAAAAGCAATACAAATCAAAATATAAGATCAGAGAAATATATTTTTATAAGTAAAAAATAGAAATACCTATTTTAGTATTTACAATAATCATTTTTGGTATATTTCTGCAAACTATAGGTTATCAAATGATGGTATTTTTTGGTAAAAGGCTACTTTTTTATGAAATACTTACGTAAAATAAGTACGGTGATATAGGCTACCAGAACACATAGCAAGATAAACATCGGATAAGCTATTTTCCAATTGTCTGGACCTCAAGTTATCATGCTTCGTTCCGACATCCCGCCGATCCCTGCAATCAAGGTCAAAGGCATGAAAATCGCATTTACAAAGGTCAATCTCGTTACATTATCGTTATTTTTGATACCTACAAACGTATTATATGCCGCCATCAATGATTCATTCTTTTCTGATAGGACATTGATAGTGCTGATGATCTTAGTAAGTTTGACCTTCAGACTATTATAATAGACCTTAAGCTGTTTGTCATGAAATGAATTAACATGAGATATAAGATCCAAAAGAACATCCTCTTGTGAAAGAAAGTTATGTTTGATGAAAATCTTATTAAGGTTTTCAGTCATCAGATCTTCTACAACATCTTTTTCTACTTTTTTATCAGCCATATCCTCTTGGATATCCAGTAATCTTTTAGAAGAGATAGCGAGAGATTTTACAGTCTTATCATAAAAAGTATCTATGATCCTATAAAGGATATAATACGGAGATGTTTTATATGCCTCATCAGCTTCTATGACTTCGTTTTTCATAGTTTCAAAAAGGTTTTTGAAACTTTTAGATTCCAAAGGAATAGTCGTAACTACAAAATGTTCGCCTATGATAACATCCAATTCATTGAGCAGATATCTTTTTTCGCTTTCTAGATATTTAGTAAAGGTAAGTGCAAGAAAAAAATGCTTGCTATTACTATCAATCTTTGATTGAGCATTGATTTCCAAAAGATCATCCACGATGACTTCATGAAAATCATACTCTTCAGCGAGCTTAGTGATGGTTTCTTTGGTAGGTTCTTGTACATACGTCCAAGTGGTAGTACCGAGTTTAAGTATTTCCTGCATACTCCAGTGTATATAATAAAGGCATACTCTATTGTATATTTTTTTCAAAAAATTACAAAAAATCGCCTTTCATAAGCGATTTTAAGTTGACATTTCAAGTGGAATATATAAACTATACAGAAACAAAAACACACATATGAAAAAAATATTGCTTATTAGTACGA
>CAZBWN010000001.1:0-4809 GCA_964495905.1 uncultured Candidatus Peribacteria bacterium | reverse complement strand
AACCTCTACCCGCCTCGGCGGGCCCCTTCTCCTTATCAGGAGACCCTCGTTACAAGTAATAGGCCTCCCTGATAAGGGAGGGGAACCACGTGAGTGGTGGAGGGTTTGAAAAAATTAAAATAAAAGGCTAAAAGGACAGAAAAGTGTGCTGGGTATATTAAAAAATAGCTTTATTTAAGCCAAAAAAACAGTATCGTGTGGTTTTTAGATGTTTATCAACTTCTTATGACCAAAAAAATGTCCCAAATGTTATTCAAGACATATAAAACTTAATGGTAAAAATGATAAGTTAAAGCAAAAATATAAATGCAAAAAATGCAATTATTGTTTTGTTAAAAAAGATCAAAAGCAACCAAAGATAAAATCTCAGAAAACATATAAAGAATATATCAAAGAATGATACTCTTACAGGCAAATATCAAAACAAACTAAACACATCAAAAGAAAATTACAAAACTATATAAGAAAACTAATTGATAACTCGCATATAACCGATATAGATATCATCTACAAAGACGTAAAATATGTGATGATTAATTGAACATATATCGATGATATTTGTGTAATTATTTACTATGAATATAAACTAAAAAAAATACTTAAAATTCGTATTACACAGGAAGAATCATTGGATACTATAACATATGATCTAGGAGAATTAAGAGACTTGAATAGGTATAATATACAATCATTCTCAATTGATTGATGAATACAAATAATATGAGCAATAAGAAAAATATATCCAGAAGCCATAATACAAAGATGTTTGGTACATATAAACAGACAAATAAGAAACTATATTTGAAAAAACACTATCAATGAATGCGGAAAGGAACTGCTATGGATAACTACATTCACAATAATAAGAGATAGAAAAAAATTTACCAAATCGTTTGATGTTTGGTTAAAAAAATGGCAATTATATTTAAATGAGAGGAGTTATTGAGATGGTGGATGAAGAAGAAAACGATGGTATACACATAGAAAATTAAGGCAATCTAGAAGCCATATATTAAACGCTAGATCAAATATGTTTCAAAATATAATGGATCCAAATATTATTGATAATACGAACGAATTAGAGTGATTAATTGGTTTATTAAAAACGCAAATTCATAACCATAGATGAATGAAAAAAGAAAGATTGAAAAACTTTATTATTCAACGATGTTATAACAGAAATTAAAGAAAAGTAGCACACTTTTTTAGCCTTTAGGCCAAATAAAATAAAATAAAATAATATTTATTAAAACTGCAATTTATTCTCCTCCGCATATATCAACTTACCATACTTCTTCACAATCACCCTCTCCGACTCCCTCATCATCTGATCAATGCCCTGAAGATAGGTCATGATCTTCGCTTGATCTCTCCTATTCTTACAACTAGTTGCATGTTTCTTATTTAATATCGCAGGTTCTCATTTCTTAGTGACTAACGGTTGTTTACTAATAGGATCCACAGATTTATATTTTTTTATAAGCTCCTCTTTATTTTCTGATACCATTTGATCACGCTCCTGGATAAGTGAATAACGTCTCTGCAAAACTTCAAGATTATACGGTAAAGTCAGAACAGAAAAAATTGCAGGACTGAGATACGGCTTGATAGCTTCTATATTTCACTCCACTAAACATCTTCTGATAAAGGTAGCGCTGATGCTTGCCTCAGATCACTCCATAGGAACAGTACCGATATTTACGAAATTATATCCTGCGAATGCTTTGACCGCATACGCATTTTTATGCTTGATGAAATCCGGATATTGCGTCAATAATTCTTCATACGTCCCCTCAGTGAATCCTGCAGGTAATCTCTCTTTCCCCAAGATAGCCGTACTTTTTTCTGGGACGATTTTGATGACTTTCCCTTGATTATTTTTGATGAATTTAGGCGTGCTTGTAGTGATGAACTGCAATTTTCCATCAAGCTCCAGATTCATGATTTTGATCCTTTCGTGTTGTGTCAGCCCGAGATCGTATTCATCTCAAGAATTTTGTCCGATCACCGCAAATGACGCAAGTCATTTTTCTTGCGCAAGAGATACCACGTGTTTGAGCTGATGATTGATATGCACAACCTGTGCAGGAGTCCATTTACCGCTTGCAGCGACCACTCATTCTTCATTATATTTTTTCTTATCACTAAGATTTTTTACCTGGATATCTTTTTTTTCATCTCGATTATCTGGGGTATTGCTTTTATAGACTATGATATGAGACTTCTCTGCATAATCGGTTTTGAGCCTGGAAATGGTGATGGAATCATCAGTACTTACTCTAGCAACGCTCCCCGCAACCCTTCCAAAACTCGTTTCTGACTCCCCTTCATGGATTGCTTCATCCCTTTGTTTTCTTTGTAATCCGACTCTCGTAGAACTGGTATGGAGCAAAGTTATTTTCCTAGCATTTTGAGCGATCTCTTCTTCTATATCACAGGTTATAAACACCATTTTATCAAAATTCAACGTCAGCAGATTGTTGATATCCTCTTTCGTCTCTATCACCTGCGCTCACAGACAATGTACGGCAAAAGTGGTCTTACCCGTTCCAGGCAGACCTAAGATATACTCCGCTCATTGAGATTTTTGAGCGATCAGGGTATGATAGAGATCAGTCAACGTCTTGTATCCATGTTTTTCTAACAACTCCTTACGTCTCCAATCACCAAAAACCTGTTTGAGGTTATCTCTATCAAAAAGAAATGGTTGGGTAGTTTCTTGCATGTCCTCTCTACGGTTAAATTACACATATTTATACTCTTTTGTCAAGTATTTTCAATGGATAATGAAAAGAATGTTCCAGCGTCATTCCCGCGAAAGCGGGAATCCACACTAAGTAAACTGGATTCCGGATCAAGTCCGGAATGACGTCGAAAAAGCAAGAAAAAGAGGGGGTGAGGTAATAAAAAAAAATCCCAGGGAAATACCAAGGGAATCTTTTATACACATATATTAGGAAGACAGTCCTACAATTTAAGCATTCATATGTTGAACTAATGACACTTCTTGCAAAATCTGATCAATAGCGGATTGGATCTCCATCACTGGCATCTGAAACGTAGTATTGAAGAAGGTATTTGAAAGCAAAAATCCTTGCAAAGTATCAGATGTCTCTTGAAGAGACCCAATGATAGTAGTGATTGAACCCATATCATTGATCACTTTTTTATGTAACGCATTTTTGAGATCTCTCAGATGATTCTTGATTTTATCGATATTGAGGACAACTCTATCTACAAACTCAGATTCTACCTTGTTAGCAGTAGTCACGCTGTAATCAGCTACAGAAGCTGAATTAAGTTCAAGACACATTGCAAGGCTTTGTTCGATGTTTTTGCATACTCCTTCGATCTTTTGAACAAGCGCATTTACATTGCGAAGTGATTCTATTGATAATCTTGTAGAAAAATTTTCCATGATGATGATAATAAGAAGATAAATAAACGGATTTAAAATTGAAAAATGGAAAGGTGGAGAAATGGAAAGATGATGGATTTTTTTTAAATATTTCAACCTTTCAATGTTTCAATGTTTCAATGTTCTTTTGTAGTATAAGTATACCCCGAAAAGCGATACAAATCAAAATAGTCGCCCTGAGAAATATATTTTTATAAGTAAAAAATAGAAATACCTATTTTAGTATTTACAATAATCATTTTTGATATATGTCTGCAAACCATGGGTTATCAAATGATGGTATTTTTTGGTAAAAGGCTACTTCTTTATGAAATACTTACGTAAAATAAGTACGGTGACATATGCTACCATGATACAGAGCAAGAGAAAAATAGGATATGCAACCTTCCGATTATCTGGACCACCGGTCATCATGCTTCGTTCGGACATTCCTCCAATCCCTGCGATCAACGTCAATGGCATGAAAATCGCATTTACGAAGGTCAATCTCGTTACATTATCGTTATTTTTGATACCTACAAACGTATTATATGCCGCCATCAATGATTCATTCTTTTCTGATAGGACATTGATAGTACTGATGATCTTAGCAAGTTTCACCTTTAGACTATTATAATACACCTTGAGTTGCTTATCATGAAACGAATTCACATGAGCAATAAGGTCCAAAAGTACATCCTCTTGCGAAAGAAAGTTATGTTTGATGAAAATCTTATTGAGATTTTCAGTCATCAAGTCTTCCACGACATCCTTTTCTACCTTTTTATCAGCCATATCCTCTTGGATATGCAACAATCTCTTAGAAGAGATAGCGAGAGATTTTACAGTTTTATCATAAAAAGTATCTATGATCCTATAGAGGATATAGTAGGGAGATGCCTTATATGCTTCATCAGCCTCTAAAACTTCCTTTTTCATAACATCAAAAAGATTTTTGAAACTCAATGATTCGAAATGGATAGTCGTGACGATAAAATTATTACCTATGATGACATCCAGTTCATTGAACAGATATCTTTTTTCGCTTTCTAGATATTTAGTAAAGGTAAGTGCAAGAAAAAAATGTTTGCTGTTGCTATCAATCTTTGATTGTGCATTGATTTCCAAAAGATCATCCACGATGACTTCATGAAAATCATACTCTTGAGCGAGTGTATTGATGGTTTCTTTGGTAGGTTCTTGTACATATATCCAAGTGGTGCCACCGAGCTTGAGTATTTCTTGCATGATAGAGAGTATGTGCTAAAGGTATACTCTATTGTATATTTTTTTCAAAAAATTACAAAAAATCACCTTTCATAAGCGATTTTAAGTTGACATTTCAAGTGGAATATATAAACTATACAGAAACAAAAACACACATATGAAAAAAATATTGCTTATTAGTACGA